>QHBT01000036.1 GCA_003244185.1 Candidatus Dormiibacter spiritus
TACAGATCTTGTGAGCCGTTCAGGCTAGCAAGGATGTTGCGCGCCCGGTGACGCGCTAGCAAGGGGACGAGTCCGACAAGGTAGCGGGTTGAGGCGGCCCGACGTAGGCTCGTAATGGATTTGCCGTTGAAGAACATCCAGGATTGCTCGCCTGAACTGCCGGCGCCGCTAGCACTACCGCCGGAGGCGCTCTCCATCCTCCGACCGGACGGAACCCTCACGCCGGGCTGGGACCCTCCCCTGACGGAGCGGGAGACGCTCTCGGCTCTGCACCTGATGATGCTCTCCCGGGCGCTCGACCACTGGGCGATACGACTCCAGCGCATGGGGAGGCTGGGCACCTACGGGCCCGTTAACGGACAAGAGGCGTCCGTGGTTGGGTCTAGCTGGGCCCTAGAACCGGCGCTCGACTGGCTCGCCCCCGCCTACCGGGAACAGCCGGCGATGCTGCACCATGGGCTGTCGCTCGACAAGTTGCTCGCCGGGTACATGGGGAAGCTCGCCGCGGCACGGATCCCGGACGACGTGCTCATGCTTCCCCGCAACCAGTCAGTCTGCGCTCAGCTTCCCCACGCCGTCGGGTTGGCCTGGGCCCAGAGGCTCCGCAGAACGGGAGCCGCTGTCATGGCATTCATCGGTGAGGGGGCTTCGTCCGAGGGCGACTTCCACGAGTCCTGCAATCTCGCCGGCGTCGTGGGGGCGCCGATCGTGATGGTCGTCCAGAACAATGGCTGGGCGATCTCCACCCCGAGTTCGCGCCAGACGGCCGGAGTGCTCTGGGCCCGGGCCACCGGCTACGGGTTTCCGGGCTGTCTCGTTGATGGCAACGACCTCTTCGCCGTCTATGCGACGGCGCGTGACGCAGTCCGTCGAGCCCGTGGCGGCGAGGGACCGACGTTGATCGAGAGCCGCACCTACCGCATGGGGTTCCACAACACAACCGACAACCCGGCGGCCTATCGCAATTCGGCTGACGTGGCCGCCGCTGCAACCGCCGACCCGATCCTTCGGGTGCAGCGCTACCTGACCACGCTGGGCAAGTGGGACCCCGACGTGCAGCGGAAATGGTCGGAGGAGCTCGATAGGGAGATTCGGACGGCGATCGAGCAGGCTCGGACCTACCCTGCTCCTCGGCCGGAGGAACTGTTCGAGCACGTCTACGCCGATCCGCCAGGTCGTGTTCGAGAACAGCGTCAGGCGCTCCTCGATTCGGTCGAGCGGGGCCAATCCTAGCATCGTGCGTAGATACCTAGAAGGCGATCGTTAGGCGCACACCGTCCATGACCCGTGCCACGGAGGGGAGGAAATGGCTCTCCAGGGCACCCGGCGGGTAAGGGGTGTCCCAGGCGGCCACTCTGTGCACCGGGGCGTCGAGCAACTGGAAGGCCTCCTGCTGGAGGGTCGCCACAATTTCGGCGCCGAAGCCGGCGGTGATCGGCGCCTCGTGCACTACCACCGCGCGGCCGACCTTGGAGACGGCGCTCACAAGGCCCTCGACGTCAAGTGGAACTAGGGTGCGGAGGTCGAGCACCGCGGCGCTAATCCCTTCCGCCTGGAGCTGCTCGGCGGCGCGGAGACTGAGCTCGACCGCCGCGCTCCAGGCGACCAGTACAACATCGGTTCCCTCTCGCACAAGTCGCGATCGCCCAAAGGGAATGTCGTAGTCGTCCTCCGGTACCTCCATCTTCTCGGAGCGGTAAAGCCGCTGCGGCTCGAGAAAGAGCACCGGATCGGGGTCCCGGATCGCCTTCAGGAGGAGACCCTTAGCGTCGTAGGGGTTGGCGGGGCACACGATCTTGATGCCGGGCTGTTGAGCGAACTGGGCCTCGATGGCGTCAGGATGGAACTCGGGCGTGCGCACGCCGCCGCCAAATGGGGCGCGGATAGTTACCGGACAGCTGAATCGGCCCCGGCTGCGGTAGCGGTAGCGGCCCAGTTGAGGTCCGATCTGGTGCATCGCCTGGTGGGTGAAGCCAAGAAACTGAATCTCCGGAACCGGCACCAGTCCGCCGATCGCCAAGCCAATAGAAGACCCAATGATGGACCCCTCGGCGAGCGGCATGTCGATCACTCGGTCAGGCCCAAATCGGTCCAGCAGCCCGTCAGTCACCCGGAAGACGCCCCCCAGACGGCCTATGTCCAAGCCGAGCAAGACGATGCGCTCATCGCGCAACATCTCGGCCGCCAGCGCCGATCGGAGCGCCTCCACCATGGTCAACTCCGGCACGGCTGCTCCATTATGGTCCACAGGTCATACGTGTCCTTCATTGAGGCACCCGTTCTCTCATTGGTCAACCACCACGCCAGCCGTTCCTGCGGTGCCATAGCATGGTGGCGTGGACCCAACCTAGGTGACTACAGAAGTGCCCACTACAAAGGCCTCGACGGTATTTATCGCAACGTGTGACATGTCTGCGCAAACCCGTGGCCGCAGCGTGCCCATGTCAGATCAGGAGCACGTGCTGCAGGTGGGGACGGGCTGGGTACCGGCGGACCTCGCGATCAATGCTTTCGGACTCATCTCACCTGATAATATATTTGGGTCGGTTGGGGATCTTCGCTTGCTCCCGGATCGGAATTCCGTGGTCGACATCCCTTCCGACTCGGCGATTCCTGGCGTCCGCGTTTATCTGGCGGACCAGGTTCTGCCAGACGGCTCACCATGGAACTGCTGCCCCAGAACATTCCTCCGCCAGGCCCTGAGGGACCTGCGGGAACAGACCGGTCTCCAACTCGCGGCTTCGTTCGAGCATGAGTTCATGGTGCGT
This sequence comes from Candidatus Dormiibacter spiritus, assembly GCA_003244185.1. Taxonomy (GTDB): domain Bacteria; phylum Chloroflexota; class Dormibacteria; order Dormibacterales; family Dormibacteraceae; genus Dormiibacter; species Dormiibacter spiritus. Next base: position 2,769 of record QHBT01000036.1, read on the forward strand.
GATTCGCCATTGACAGCCCCATTCTCGTTTGCTCGATTCCGGTCTGGCGAGCCATTTGGTACCGATTTTGTCCAATTGCTTGACGGCACCGGATTGAATCCCGACAGCTGGCTTCCCGAGTACGGCGCCGGTCAGTACGAAGTGACCCTAGGTGCGGCCAACGGACTCATCGCCGCTGACCGGGCGATTCTGTTGCGGGAGCTGGTCCGTGACCTTGCCCGTCGCCGCGGACTCCGTGTGACGTTCGCGCCGCTTCTTGAGCCTGGTGGCGTGGGAAATGGAGTCCATGTGCACCTTTTCTTGCGGGATGCGGAGGGAGGCCCGGCTTTCTGGGATCCGGGTCGCCCGGGGCGCTTGTCAAGGCTTGGTGCCCGCTTCGCCGCCGGCATTCTTCAACATGCTGCCGCGCTTACCGCTGTAACTGCTCCCAGCGTCGCCTCGTTCCTGCGACTTGTACCACATCGATGGAGCGCAGGGGGTATTTTCCTCGCCGATCGCAACCGAGAGGCCTTGCTGCGGATCTGTCCGTTAGTCTCCCTTGGAGGGCGGGATCCAGCTGGCCAACTTCGACTTGAGTACCGTGGGTGCGACGCGACCGCCAACCCGTGGCTCGTGCTCGGGATTCTCGTTCGAGCGGCTCTCGAGGGCATTCGCCACGATTACACCGAACCCGTCGTATTCTCTGAGGCGGCGACGGATGTGGATCTCGCTAGCGTCCCAGCTCTGCCGAAATCGCTCGAAGAGGCGCTGGCGGCGTTAGAAGCCGACGCAACGGTGCGCTCGTGGTTCCACCCGGATCTTCTGGCAACGCACCTGTCCGTCAAGCGAAGCGAGCTAGCGACTGTTGCGCATTTGGATGAAGCGGGGCGCTGTCATGCGATCGCCGATGTCTACTGAAGCTTCAGTTGTCTCGGACCTAGAAACAGTCATCAACAATTTGCAGTTGGTGGATCATCATGTCCACGGCGCCTTGGCGGCGGACGTGCGGCGCGAGGACTTCGAGCAATTGATTACCGGGTCGGACCGTCCACTGCCCGACTGGATGACCCAATTCGACTCTCAAGTCGGCTTAGCAATTCGGCGCTGGTGTGCTCCGATACTCGGTCTAGAGCCGCATGATTCACCGGAGGGCTACCTCGCTCGCCGCACCGAGCTAGGCGCTGAGGAGGTCAATCGTAGATTCCTGCGCGGTGCCGGAATCGGCCGTTTCCTGGTCGAGACAGGGTATCAGAGCGAGCTCGTCCTTGATCTTGAGGCCATGGCGTCGGCTTCGGGCCATCCGACGGACGAGGTGGTCAGGCTTGAGGCTGTTGCCGACGCAGTCGCTCAGTCTGGCGTAGAAGCTGCCTCGTTTGCCGAACGATTCAAAGAGGTGTTGTGGGCGCGCAGTAAAGACGCCGTGGGCCTGAAGAGCATCGTCGCCTACCGGTATGGGCTTGACTTCAACGCCGACCGGCCAAGCCAAGAGGAGGTTGAGTCTGCCGCTGGACGCTGGCTCCGCGACATCGAGGTGACCGGACTGGCCCGTGTCAAGGACCCTGTGTTGCTGCGTTATTTGATTTGGACTGGTGTGGACAGGGGGCTGCCATTACAGTTCCACGTTGGGTACGGGGACCCTGACGTGGAACTCCATCGGTGTGACCCACTCCTAATGACCAAATTCATAAAGCAGGTCGCGCCCTACGGCGTCCCTATAATGCTCCTGCACTGCTATCCTTATCACCGGCACGCGGGATACCTGGCACAAGTCTTTCCCAACGTCTATTTCGACGTCGGGCTCGCCATCAATTACCTCGGCGCTGCCGCCATAGCTGTTCTAGCTGAATCCCTAGAACTGGCGCCCTTCGGCAAGCTGCTCTTTTCTACTGACGCGTGGGGCCCGGCGGAGCTGCACTATCTCGGCGCGTTGCTGTGGCGACGGGGAATCTACCGAGTGCTTCAGAAATGGGTGGACGCAGGTGAATGGAGCCAGTCGGAGGCTTCTCGCATCGCTGGGATGATTGGGGCAGAAAATGCGCGACGGGTTTACGAGCTCAGCTGACAACGCCCAATGACCGACATGAACGGGAGAATGCTTGCTCAGCTTCAAGCTGAGGTGGGTGCTGAAGTGGCCTCCATGACTGCCCTGCGGCGACGCCTCCATCACGATCCCCGTCTCTCGAGTTGTGAGGAGACGACGCTAGTGACCGTGCTCGAACACTTGCCGCCCGGCGCTTCCCGGCAACGAGTCGGTGAGACGGGCGCGGTGGTTCGCATCGGTCATGGGGGGCCGTCTGTGGCAGTCCGGGCCGAACTCGACGCACTCCCTGTCCAGGAGCGAACCGGCGTCGACTGGGCGTCCACGAATGGGGCGATGCACGCTTGCGGCCATGACGTTCATCTGGCAAGCCTTGTCGCCCTGGCTCGAGCCGTCAACCGCGTTGCCGCGGCCGCCCCGCTTCTCGCAATCCTCCAGCCTCGTGAGGAGACCTACCCATCGGGCGCCGAGGAGATCGTTGACGCCGGCGTGCTGACAGGCCACCAAGTCGCCGCGATCGTGGGTGCACATGTGCACCCGCTCGTCAAAGAAGGAGAGGTCGCCTGCAGCGAAGGACCAATTAACGCCGCTTCGGACGAGTTTCAGATAGAGATGCACGGCGCTGGGGGGCACGCCGCATATCCGAATCTCACGCCTGACCCCGTTTTGGCCATCGCGCAGTTCACGCTGAGCGTGCAGCAGCTGGTGAGTCGCAATGTGGATCCAATGATTCCGGCCGTCGTGACCGTCGGCGCCATTCACTCAGGCGAGGCATCGAATGCCACTCCCCCCAACGCCGTTGCTCGAGGCATTATCCGGTCGATGTCAGAGGATCAGCGGAGGATGTTGCATCAGCGACTACGCGCTGTCGCGGAGGGAACCGCGCTCACTCATGGATGTGGAGTAGATTTGAAGATCGTTCACGGTGAGCCGGTACTGGAGAATCACCCCAGACTCGTTCGGGCAACTCGATCGCGTCTTGAGACCTTGGGTCTGCGATTGGCTCCAGCGCTGAGGTCATGCGGCTCAGATGACTTTGCTTTCTTCAGTGCGGTGGCGCCGGCAATGATGATGTTTGTGGGCTGCGGGCGCGAGAACGGCAGCCATCCTCTACACAGTCCTATGTTTCTTCCGGATGATGATGCCGTGCGCCACGTCGCTATGGCAATGCTGGCCGGCTATCTTGCCGGGACCGCCCTATTGGGCAATTAGCACAACCGAGTGATCGCCACTCTCGCACATGCGTCTTGTTTGAGGAATGTGCACCACGTGAACGCGGCCGCTCACGTGATCCAGTTGCAAGGTAGGGGAAAAGCCGCGCTCTAGATTCCACGCCTGGGCAATGGTTTGGCAGCTAAGTACTTTATCTTTGCATGCTTCACTGGCTCAAGCGCCGACCGCCTTGCGAGGCGTACGCGGCAACGAGGGCACCGCCATTCTGCTCGGCCAATGCCTGACGGAACATAGACACAATTGCTGCGAGGCTGTCATTACATCACCCTGCTAAGCTTCAGTCGATGCACATTAGGCAGGCGCGCGGCAGGGCGGAAGCCATGCGGGACTTGAACATCTTCATCTCGATGACGGACGAGGATGGGGACGGCGAGGTGGTGGCGGTCAAGGATCTGGTCGACGTGCGTGGAACACCGACCCTCGGTGGTGGCGGACTTCTCCCTAGTCAACCAAAGGAGGATGACGCACCATTGATTGCGAACCTCCGCAGGCATGGGTGCGTTGTGATCGGAAAGACGAATCTTCACGAATGGGCATTCGGTTCAACCAATATCAACCACCGCTTTGGGACTGTGCGCAATCCCAGGGATCCGGTCCGCATCGCGGGTGGCTCTTCGGGCGGCTCCGCCGCCGCAGTCGCCGCCGGGGTCTGTGATTGGGCGGTTGGCACTGACACTGGCGGATCGGTGCGTATTCCTGCCGGTCTCTGCGGGGTGGTCGGATTCAAGCCGACCTATGGAACTGTGGACACCAGCGGAGTGGTACCCCTCAGCCACTCACTTGATACCGTTGGCTCCCTCGCCAACGACGTAGCGACAGCTAGTCGTGCGGTCGCCATGATGGCCGGAACAGACGACTGGGGCGCTGTACCGGCATTGACACAAGCGCGCTTACGCTTGGCGGTGCCGGGACTCTGGGTGCAGGATCTGGATACAGGGACGCAGCGAGCCTGGGACGTGATTTCTCACGGGCTCCCCCAGATCGAGTTCCCGGTACTGCACGCTATGCAGAAGGCCTGCCTGGATATCATGTATCCGGAAGCCGCCGCATTTCACCGAGAATGGATACGCACCCGGCCTCAGGACTACTCCGCGGACGTACTGAGCCGTCTCCACACTGCATTCGGTGTATCGGGAGCAGACTATATCGACGCCCTCACCAACCGCCGCCGCATGCAAGCTGAGGTCGCGCGGGCGATGCGCGGACTTGACGCAATCCTTCTGCCAACCTGCGCTTCGGTGGCCCCGCTTATCAGTGACAGTGTCGACACAGCGCCGCTGGTCCGCTTCGGGCGGCCATTCAATCTGACCGGTCAACCGGTGTTCACTCTACCTGCTCCGGTCGATGGACTCCCCGTTGGGATTCAGGTTATCGGCCATCTTGGCCGCGACATCGAGTTGAGTGCGGTTGCAGCTGCACTCGAGCAGATCTGGCGCAGCTATTGAACTTTAGATGCTGAGGAGAAAGAGCCGACGGGGAGCAGCGTCCGTGTATCCCTTGTCTTGGTTAACCCGAGAGTACTTAGAAGGTGGTGCGGACCTAGGGAGGGGCTAGCCGGCCTCCATGACTCCGCCAGCACGCCCCGCAGCATGGAACCGCGGGGGAATCGACTGCAAGATGACGGCGAAATCGTGTGCTGGCGTCCATCAATCGGCCGCCGTCCTGAGCAGAGCGATCACAAAATCAATCTGGCACGTTCTCGGCGACGTCTAGTGCAGCAACCAGTGCTGCGCCAAAGTGCGGTGCGAACCCTGTTAGCAGTGAGTCTCAGCTATCAGGTTGTCAACGGTTTTCGCAATTTCGCCCGGGTCGCGCTCGAGGATCACAGCCGCCCATTCGGCTGCCTCATACGCCAAGCACCACCTTTAGAGCTTTGGTAGGTTTATCCTTTACGGCGGTCGGCTTTCGTGATTGGCGAGAGCAATCCCGTCACGGTGGCCTTGGGACGCAATCTAGGATCTAGGGCATACGGCGGAGGCATGTTCCGCGATCCGCTCCCCCTCTTCGTCGATATCGGCAGCTCCTTCAGCACTCGACTTTTTGGTAGGATCGCGGACCGGACAGTAAGGAAGGGTGAAGCGACTCATAGTTACCGGAGGCAGCGGGAAGATAGGCGGCTGGATCCTCAAGGAGCTGTGCGATCGCGGCTACGGGGTCCTCAACGTCGACCTCAGGCCGGCGCAGGAGCAGCGCTGCCGTACCCTCGTCACCGACCTAACCGACGCTGGGCAAGCCTACGCCGCTCTCTGCTCCTACACCGGTATCGATGAGCTTCAGCCCTCGCTGAGGCCCCAGCCCGTGGATGCGGTAGTCCACTTCGCGGCGATTCCGCGCATCCTGCTGGTGCCCGACAGTGAGGTTTTCAGAATCAACGTTCTAAGCACTTATCACGTGTTCGAGGCGGCGAGCCGGCTTGGCATCCGGAAGGTTATCTTCGCCTCAAGTGAGGGTACGTACGGCGTTGTGTTCGCTGAGGAACACCTCGATCCGCGCTACTTTCCTGTGGACGAGGACCATCCGACGTTGCCCATGGACGCCTACGGGCTGTCCAAACTGGTCAATGAGCAGACAGCCGCAGCGTTTCATGCTCGAACGGGAGGTGACTTCTACGCGCTCCGGATTGGGGACGTAATGGCGCCGGCCGACTACGCGAAATTCCCTGTCTGGACGACCAATGCGGAGGCGCGTAAACGAGAGCTGTGGGCCTACGTCGACGTCCGGGACGTGGCCCAGGCGGTCTGCCTTGGGCTCGAGCGAGACCAACTTGGCTTTCAGGTGTTCAACGTCTTCGCTGGGGAGAGCGCCCACGAGCGGCCCATCACCGAATTGGCGGCCCAGTTTTACCCCAAGGTTCCTATCCGAGGTCACCTTGGCGACCATGAATCTTTGGTTAGCAACCAGAAGCTGCGCGATATCCTGGGCTTCGAGCAGCGCCACCGCTGGAGGGACCAGGTCCCCAGCTGAATGCTCGGTTCAGCCGAGGCCCAGCCCCAACGGACTCCAGACCGCCTGGGGCATCCATGCGACCCGCGGTCCGAGGACTAGGCGGGGAATCATGCGGACTTCCTCGAAACCCTGACTCGACAACAACTCGCGGGCTATCGCGTTCTCCGTGGTCGGGTAAACCCAGACTTCGTCGCCCAGAGCGGACAGCGAACGGAGCGCCCGCAGCACCGCCTGCGCCTCCGCGTCGACGGTCTCCGGAAGCTGAGTGGCCAGGCAACCTCCCCAGGGTGTCGGCACCACGATGCCAGCCGGACGAGAACGGCCGGGAAGCACCCAGCCCGACATAAACAGAGGGCGCAGCGCGCCGGACCGATCCTCACCCGCCACGCGGGCATCCATCGACAGCACGCCATCAAGATCCACCGGCAGCAGCGGACGAAGGGGCGCCATCGGGACCGCGCGCGGGAGGGTCGTCCCGCGGTATTCGTGATAGTGCGTCTCCACCTCGAATCCGAGGCGGTCGTAGACAGGCCGGCCCAACGCCGTCGCAATGAGCTGGATCGTGCCGCATCCCTCTCCCCGCAGCAGCTGGATAGCGTGTTCGGTCAGCTCCTTGCCCAGGCCGCGACCCCGCAGTTCCGGGCTCACGAAGACATGGCCGAGCCAGCCGCTGCTGCCCCAGCTTGTGCTTACAGCGGTCCCAAGCACTCGCCCCGTTTCATCTTCCGCGACCATGGGATGGCAATTCGGCTGCTGTGCATAGAAGGCGAAGGTGGGGTGAAACTGCCGGTAGGTTCCCCACCCGCCCTCTACCAGGCAGGCTGTCGCCGATTGGACACCGGCCGCAGTTCTCGGCATTGGGCAAATCCGCATTCCCTGCAGACGGGTTACCAACCCGGTCGCAGCTCTTAGGACTTCAGCGGCATTGCGATCGGCCGCATCGGGCTGCCGGTGGCACCTCGGATCTTGAGGCAGGCGCCCATGAAGGCGAACTCGTAGATTCCCTCGTGGGACAGATCCTCGAGGTAAGCCATCTCGAGCAGAGGAATTCCGGCTTCCGCCAGCAGATAGGTGTGGACCGGCAACCAGTTCTCCGGATCGGCCGAAGGAGTGTGCTCCACGCCACCGTTGTCGGCCCCGACGTACATGGCTCCCGCCCTGGCCAGGAACTCGGCCCCCTCTCGATTGATACCCGGAGACCTGGGCACGAACCGGCGCTGATCCGGCCAGACGCTCATCCGTCCGGTCCGGATCAGGACCACATCTCCCGGCCGAAGCTCGGTCTTCTGCCGCTTGAGTGCAGCAAGCAGGTCCTTCTCACCGATCGCATGGCTCTCTGGCAGCATCTCGATTCCGGCTGCCGCCGCCGCGTCGATCATGACCCCTCGTGCTATCACCGGGGGCTGCTTGTCGGCGCCTGCGCGGTGCCAATGGCGGCTGCCCAGATGCTCTCTGGTGTTGAAACCGTTGAAGATGCTGCCGTGATAACCGAAGTGAGTGAGCGTGTCTACGTGAGTCCCGCAGTGCGTGTACATCGAGATCGCGTCACCCGTGTAGCTCACCCTTTCGTTCAGCTCTGCGGACAGGGACGTCGGGTTATCGACCACGGTGCCCGCCGGAGTATGTGTCAGCCAGATCTGAAAGCCGGGATCGTTGAAATCGTCCCACAGCGGCATGCCCACGAAGAAGTCCACGGCCAGGTCGAAGGGCTTGCCAGCGTCGGCTTCGCGCATCGCCTGCCGACGCGAGCTCTCGTCCATGAGATTAAGCATCCCGATTTCATCCTCGGGGCCGAAGGGGCTCTTCGAGACCTGATTCAGCGTGGCGTGATAGGCGGCGATCTTCTGCCGCTGATCTTCATTCAAAAGGCTTGGTCCACACATGGCCTCAACTCTCCTCCAAAAGGTGCTTGGTACGCTGCGCTGGACTGAACCGACCGTAGCGGGGATTCATTGATTCGACTCGAGTGCCGTAACGCGAACGGTCATCGCGATCGAGATCTCGTCGGCGTCTGAAGTCGGCAGAGCACCGGTGGTACCGCCATTCTGCTCTCTGAGTCGACCGAGGACGATGCGCGGCTGATGCATGCGAGAGGGCGGAGACTTTCGCCCCTCTGTTGGCAAGTCAGAGGGAGCGGACAACCGACTCGATCCGGTTCATGCCCTCGGCCAACCGCTCCAGCGAGCTGGCATACGAGACTCGGACGTGATCGTCGGAGCCGAAGGGCAGACCGGGCACGACGGCGACTCGGGCGGCCTCCAAGAGGAGGTCGGCAAAGCCTACCGAGCCGCTTGACCGATTGCCACTTGCCATCCGTTCGTAAAGGTCGCTCACACGAGGGAATATGTAGAAGGCGCCCTCTGGAACCGCTTCGATCACAACCCCGGGCATGGCGGAAAGCCGCTGCAGTACGAGCTGGCGTCGGCGGTCGAACTGCTGGCGCATGGACTCCAACGGCGCCTGGTCTCCGTTCAATGCGGCCAGAGCCGCACGCTGACTGATGGAGGAGGCCCCGGAGGTGCACTGACTTTGCAGGTTCGTCATTGCCGCCACGATTTGAGGCTCGGCCGCCGCATAGCCCATGCGCCAACCGGTCATTGCGTAGGCCTTGGAAAAGCCGTTGACGGTGATCGTCAGACGCTGGATCTCCTCGCCGAGCGAGGCGATGCTCACGAACTCGGCGCTGCCGTAGACCAGCTTCTCGTAGATCTCATCGCTGATCACGTACAGGTCCCGCGCCACGCAGAGCGCCGCCAACTCGCGCAGTTCTGCGTCGGTAGCAACGGTACCTACCGGGTTGCTGGGGCTGTTGAGCATCACGACCTTAGTGCGGGAGGTGACCGCCGCCGCGACCGCCTCGGCGCTTAGTCGGTACCCATTGGAACTGGTGTCGACCAGGACGGGAACACCGCCCGCCAGGCTCACGATCTCTGGGTAGCTCACCCAGCAGGGTGAGGGCATGATGACCTCGTCACCAGGGTCGACCAGGACCATCAAGGCGTTGTAGATGGACTGTTTGGCCCCGTTGGAGACCACTATCTGTTCGGGCTGACAGGAGATGCCGTTGTCGCGCAACAGCTTCTCAGCGATGGCAGTCCTGAGCTCTGGGATTCCCGCAACGGGCGTGTACCTGGTGAAGCCGGCCTCGATCGCCTCAAGTCCGCCGCTCCGGGCAGCCGGCATGGTGTCGAAGTCCGGTTCACCCGCGGTAAGGTTGACCACGTCCACCCCTGAGGCCGCGAGCGCCTTCGCTCGGGCATCTGTAGCGATTGTCGCCGATGGACGCAAGAGGCGCGCCCTCTCACTCAGCGTGGATGGCACCTTCAGTCCGAGACCACGAGCGAGCGTCCTCCGTCCATTACCAGGAGCTGGCCGTTCATGAAACTCGCCGCCTCGCTGGCCAGGTAGAGGTAGAGCGACGCGATGTCCTCCGGTCTCCCCACTCTGCCCACGGGACTACCCCTTCCCGCCGCCGCTACGCCCTCCGCGCCCAGCGAATTGATCGGATCAAGGGACTGGGGCGATTCAATGACCCCCGGGGCGACCGCATTAACAGTGATCCCATGCTTCCCAAACTCGATCGCGAGGCTTCTCACCAAGCCGACGATCCCGGCTTTGGCTGCGGTGTAATGGGCGTGCTCAGTCCAGCACTGCACGGTGCCTGCGACCGAGGAGGTTGCCAAGAGTCGCCCGTAGCCCGCCTCCTGCATGTAGGGCAGGGCGGCGCGAAAGCAGCGCCACACGCCGAGCAAGTTCACTTCGACCACCTGGTTCCAGGCCTGATCGGTGAGCTCGAGCGAGGGCACCGTGCGCGCGATGCCGGCGTTCGCAACCACCACGTCGATGCGTCCAAAGCTTTCGATCGCGCTCCGCGCGAAGGCGTCGACCGAGCCGGTCGATGACACGTCCAGCTCACGGACGAGCACCTGGCGCCCAGCCGCTGCCACGCTCGCACGTACCTGCTCCACGTCGTGAGGGTCCCCCGGAAACCAGCCTAGGACCACGTCCGCTCCGGCTCGCGCGAACGTACGGGCGGTGGCTGCGCCGATACCCGAGGCAGCGCCGCTGATCATGGCTACCCGGCCGGTGAGATCACACATGCGGAGCCTCCTTTTCAGAGTGGGGCGTGAGCGGCAGACCCGGCTCCGAGTCCCCCGGCGCCGCTCATAGCATCACATCTCCACCGTTCGGTCCCAATGTCTGGCCGACGTAGTAGCTGGAGTCGTCGGAGGCTAGGAAGACGGCGGTAGGCGCCACCTCGAAGGCCTGTCCGAAGCGACCGATGGGCAGCTCGGAAAGCTTCTTGTCCTTCCACTCGTCGGTCTCCTCGGCCATCATGTCCGTGAGGATTGGACCCGGCGCGATGGCGTTGACGTGCACCCCCTTGGCCGAGACCTCGCGCGCCAGGGCCTTGGTGAACGCGATCACGCCCCCCTTGCTGGCGCTGTAGTGGACCATCTCTGGGCCGCCGATCTGGCCCAGCTGCGAACCGACGTTGATGATCTTCCCGCTGCCGCGCTCGAGCATCTGGGGGAGTACGTATCGAGTGCAGAGAAAGACGCTCCGGAGATTCACACTAATGACCTTGTCCCACTGCTCAGCGGTCATCTCATGGAGAAATACCTGCGAGAAGATCCCGGCGTCGTTAACCAGGATGTCCACCCGACCCAACTCGCCCACCACGCGCTCCACCATCGCCTTAACATCCGCCTCTTGGGAGACGTCGGTCCTGACATACAAAACGCGGCGTCCTCCGGAGCGGAGGGTTCCGAGCAGCTCCCCCACCGCATCCTCCGGCGCGAGGTCCGCGACCGCCACGTCCGCGCCCTCCTTTACGAAGGCTTCGGCAATCGCCCGGCCGATCCCGCGAGCGGCGCCCGTGATGATCGCGGTCTTGTTCACGAGTCTTTCCATGCGCGTGCTGTCCTGCTCTTCAATCCGGCGGTCAGGGGAGTCGCGGGCGCGTGCCTCTCAGTCGGCGGGGCTGGCGGTGCTGCGGTCAGCGGTTCCGGGGGGGCCTGTGACGGCTGGCGCCCATCGGTCGAGGATTTCCTCTGACGGGACAACATCAAAACGGTGACGCATCAGCAGGAGCGAGGCGTCGTGCTGAGCCGGATCGTCGCTGGCGACGCAGTCCTCGGGAACTATGACGTAGTAGTCGTTGAAGAGCCCGTCGCGTGCGGTGGACTCGACACAGCCCTCCGTCGTCACCCCAGTGACGACTATGCTCTTGATCGCGTTGCTGCGAAGCAGCATATCCAGGTTGGTGCCCCAGAACCCGCTCGAGCGGAATTTGCGGACGACCACGTCGCCCGGCTTGGGGCTCAGCTCCGGGATGATCTGCTGGCCTTCACTTCCCTCCATGGTGTACTGGAGCGGCTTGAGCGGTCCGCGAGTGGCGAAGTGTAGGCGCATCGTGAAGCGAAGCTGCGCCGGAGATTCGATCTTGGAGTCCGGCAATCGGGTCATCATGATGTAGATCACCGGAATTCCGGCCGACCTGGCCCCATCGACCAGGCGTACCAGCCTCGGCACCATCGGGGGGTACATCGAGATATCGATCCCCTGCTGCGCGAAGCTGAATCCCGCGCTGCAGAAGTCCCGCTGCATATCGACGACCACCAGCGCTGTGTGCGCTGGATCCACGAGCTCGTCCAGGGTCGAGAAGACCTGCTTCCCGTCGACCTCCACCATCGCTTAGGTGGTGTGAGTATGCGCGGACCGGTCGTCGAACATGCCGCCCTCCTCAGCTTTGGTGATCGGCTCGTCGGCAACCACCGAACCGAAGGCCCCCAGCTTCTCCGGCGCGCGCTGGCGCAGGTAGAAGTAGGCGCCGATCCCCACCACCAAGTACAGTCCGACGATGTACGGCACCAGGTTGTACGGATAAGCCTGACCGGGGGCGACGGTGGACCACAGTGGGTAGATAAGCCCCAGACTGCCGAGGATGGGGGCGATCACGTGAAGGAAGAGGTTCCGGTTGGGCCGGTTACCAAAGTAGCGGATGAGGGCGACGTTGCACAAGATGTAAACGAGGATGACACCAACCGTCCCCACCGCACCGGTGAAACCGTATAAGCCGGTCGGACCGGGGCCGAGCCAGGCGCCACCGGCCAGTCCGCCGATCACGGTCACCGCGGTCAGCACATAGATAGCGATGTAGGGTGAGTGGAACTTGGGGTGAACCTTGCCCAGCGCGGCCGGGAGCGCACCCTCACGGCCCATTGAGAAGAGGACCCGGACTGTCGTGTTCTGGAGCGCGAGGAACGCAGAGAACAGCCCGGCGATGGCGCAGAGGTCGACCAGCTGCTCGAGCCAGGGAGCATCGCGACGAGCCAAGGTTACGAACGGAGTCGCGTCCTTGTTGAAAGCCGCGAGCGACTGTGCGTCGTTCAGGTGGTAGCCGGCGGTGAGGCCGTACATCACGTAGACGTAGAAGATGCCGACAACCACGATTGAGCCGCCGACAGCAAGGGGAATCAGCCGACGCGGGTTGCGCGACTCTTCGCCAAGAACCGCCGCAGCGTCGAACCCGATGAAGGAGAGAATGCCGAAGACGACGCCGAGACCGACGCCCGAGACGCCCCCGGCGGCGGCGGCGGGCGAGAAGGCGGAAAGCGTATTACCGTCACCGGCCTTGGCGATGGCGATCGTGGCGAGCAGGAGGAAGACCAGGACCTCGACAGTCAGCAGCGTGAGGTCGAGCTGGACTGAGGCCTTAACGCTGCGAACCGAGAGCAGCAGCACCGCGGCCATGAAGATGAACGCGAAGATCCACCACGGCAGGTCGGCGTGGAATGTGCTCTTGACGTAGTCCTGGGCGAAGGCCGCGACCGCCCCAAACAGACCGGGGCCGAGCAGCGTGTAAGCGCCGAAAAAGATCCATCCGGTGAAGAAGCCGGCTCCGCCGCCGAGACCCTGTGATGCGTAGGTGTAAAAGGAGCCTGCCGAGGGTAGGACCCGCGCAAACTGGATCACGGTGTTTCCGACGAAGAGGATCACGATCAGCGCTATGAGGAAGGCGAGAGGGAGCGCGGCACCGGTCGAGGGTCCAGCGGCGGGGGCATTCAGGACAACCGCGAGAACGGGGCCCATGACCGCTGCCGACAATGCAATGCAGTTTGGGAGGCTGAGTATATTTTTCTGCAGGCGTGAGCCACTGACGTCAGTCGATATTTCAGCCATTTGCTCCCCTGAGTAATCCGAGTGACGAATTAACCAGGTAAGCATAGTTCATGTGGGAATCATCTGTCAAATTGGCCGGAAGGTCCCTCAATGCGGCCCGATGCTCCTCCCGAGAGATCACACCAATTGGGGCAGCGGAGCGGATGCTGATCAAGGAGCGGACGAGTTCCCCTGCGGACCATGACGCCAGCCGGCGCTCGGACATCCTCCCCATCGAAGGGGTGAACGGCCGGATCCTCCCAGTATCTTTGACCAGGAATGCCAGTGCCATCCCTTGAGGAGCGGGTCGATCGCCTCGAGTCGGAGCGGGAGATCCATGCCCTCCTATACCGCTATGCAGAACTCTGTGACGCGGCCTACGACCCGGATGGCCTGGCCGCCCTGTTCACCGATGATGCGGCGTGGTCATCGCGGACCAAGGACGGCTCGGTTGACTTCGGCCGTTATCAAGGACGCGACGCGATCCGGAGCTTCTTCGCCGGCGTTTCCGACGGCCTCGGGCCGATGACCCTCCACTACCTGCTTTCGCCGCGGGTGGAGATCGGACCCGACCGCGATGTGGCAGCCGGTCACTGCTACCTGTACGCCATCCTCGATCGGCGGCCTGCCGGTGCTCGAGGCGGGTCCTCAGGGCGGGAGCGGATTGTCCTCGCCGGGACCTACCGCCACCGCTTTCGAAGGGTCGGCGGCCGTTGGCTGATTAGCGCGTCCACCTGCGACCTGAGCCTGGAGGCGCCGTTTCCTTCCTAGCCCACAACCGGGCACGTGCTGGCTGGATATCCTTTCGACGAAACCGTCAGCGACCAGCTCGCGAAGAGGGAGCCGAGATGCCGACACAGCTGAACCGACAGTTTTTCGCCAATGACGACATCCCTACTGAGGGGCCACCTCGGGACCTGGTCGGCTACGGGTCGCGCCCGCCAACGATCAAGTGGCCCGAAGGGCACCGCGTCGCCGTCCAGATCGTCGTCAACTATGAGGAGGGCACTGAGAAGTCCTTTGCGATGGGTGACGGCCAGAACGACGGCCTGTGGGAGCTGCAGGTCGATCTTCCAGGCGCGCGGGACCTCGCTTTTGAGTCTTGCTATGAGTACGGTTCCCGAGCGGGGATTTGGCGGCTGTTCCGGGTTTTCGACGGCGCTGGCATACCGGTCACCTTCTTCGGCGTCGCTGCGGCCTTCGAGCGGAATCCGGAGGTGGCGCAGCGACTGGCTCAGCGGGGCGACGAGGTCGCCGGTCACGGGTACCGCTGGACGAACGCCTATGAAATGACGCGGGACGAGGAGCGCGAAGCGATGCGCCGCGCGGTCGCGTCGATCGCCCGGACGACGGGCACGCGGCCGGTCGGCTGGTACTGCAGAGAGATGAGTGTCAATACCAGGGAGCTGCTTGTGGAAGAGGGTGGCTTCGTGTACGACTCGGACTGCTACAACGACGATCTTCCCTATTGGACGAAGGTGCATGGTCGGCCTCACCTAGTCGTGCCCTATGGCCTGGTGGTGAACGATGCGCGCTACGTCCTCTCCCAGGGTTATGGAAGCCCCGAACACTTTCTCGAGTACGCGAAGGCGAACGTCGACTTTCTGCGCCGCGAGAGCGACGGTCTGAACCGCATGATGTCGGTCGGGCTCCATCCACGCTTTAGCGGACAGGCGGCCCGGGCCGACGCGCTGGCCCGCTTCATCGATTACTGCCAGAAGGCGGGCGACGTCTGGATCACACGCCGCATCGACATCGCTCAGATGTTCATCGACCAGTATCCCGCCGAACGGTGGGTCAAAGAAAAGGAGACAGCGTAGTACAGGAGCGCACTGTGCGGACGATCCCCTTCAGAGCGCCGAGTCCGTGGTTCGGCGCTCGCTGGACAGCGTCTTCCGGCGCTCGACGGCGCAGTGGTAAACCGGAAGTACCTGAGCGCCTGATGCTGCCGTGCAGCACTCCTGCCTGGCCCGATGTCGGCCTGATGAAAGGGGCAGGCCCGCGACCCCTGTGCCCGGGGAATCATCTGCTTAGCGCACGAGGTCGTTGGGCAGGAAAGCCGAGACGACCCAGTTGGGCGCGTCTACGACCTCGCTGATCCTTAGATCGACCGCCACCGAGCACAGGGCGTACGCCTCCTCCGGTTCTAGCCGGAACCTCCGAGTAAGGTGCACGATCATGCGCTCGATCGCCTGCCGGGTCGCGGCCATTAGGTCGGGCGCGACACCGGTGGTGGCATGGTATCCGCTCATCCCTGCCTCCGG
Organism: Candidatus Dormiibacter spiritus; assembly: GCA_003244185.1. Classification (GTDB taxonomy): domain Bacteria; phylum Chloroflexota; class Dormibacteria; order Dormibacterales; family Dormibacteraceae; genus Dormiibacter; species Dormiibacter spiritus. The sequence continues at coordinate 18,393 of QHBT01000036.1, forward strand.
CCGCTCAAGAGGACGGGTCACATCGAACTCCGGAGCATCCACGTCCATGTCTGGTCGGAGGCTGAGCCGGACGGTCACCATCGCCGGCGATTCGATCGCGGTGCCGCAAACCTCGCCATCACCCTGAGCGGCGTGGGTGTCGCCGATGCCGAGGAGGCCCCCCTCCACCTCGACGGGCAGATAGAGGGTCGCGCCCACACCGAGCTGCTTCACGTCCATGTTTCCGCCGACACGCCGCGGAGGCACGACGCTGTGCACACCGGGCTCGGCCGGGGCCAGCCCGATCACGCCGCAAAATGGCTGAAGGGGAACGCTGATCCCGTCGCCGAAGGCGGCGCGCCCGTCGCCACCGATCTCCCAGAGCTTCAGCCAAGGACTTGCGAACTGGTCGGCGAGAAGTCCAAAGCCGGGAAAGATTGCGGTCCAACCGTGAGCGCTCATGTCCATGCGAAGAATCTCGATCGCCAGTACGTCACCTGGCCGCGCGCCCTCGATGTGGATGGGTCCGCAGGTCGGATTCACCTTGTCGAAATCGATATTGGTGACCGCCTCGATCCCAGCCCCTGCCCCGATCTGCCCTGCCGAGGCATCAGGGACTGCTAAGGTGAGCTCGGCGCCGGACTGCACCGTCACGATCGGCTCCCGCTCGTTCGACCAGTTCAGCTGGGTCCGGCTGATGACGTCGTGGATTGACACCGGGCCGGCTCCTTCTTCGCTCATGCTCTTTCAGTTCTGGTCTCTGAACTTCTGGAGCACCCAGCCCTTATCCAGATCGGACACCTGGTGGAATTCGACGCTAACGGTCTTAAAACGCCACTCGCCGTGCTCGCGCACGAAGGTGTCGTTATAGACGGCGCTCATCACCACCGCGTCCTTGAGGTCGTCCTGCGGCGAGCGGGTCATGGTCGCGAACTCGATAAGGTACCAGCTCCCGCTGGCAGTTTGCCCGTCCTCGCTGATCTCTACCACCGGGCAGATCATGAAGTGGAGTGCCCACAAGATCTCAGAGCTGATCGTGGACTGGAACTCGTGGATAGCGGCCCGTCCCCGGTAGGTGCCAAAGGCGTTGCTGGTCCAGAGCGAGTCCTCCACGAAGAGGCCGGCCATCCCGTCGGCGTCGTACCCCCGGTCGCAGAAGTAGGCGTAGCGGGCCTTCAGGTTTTTGATCGCCTCTACGTCCTCTATGCGGGCCAGACGCTCTTCGATCGACTCGCCGCTGCGGCGACCCGAGAACTCACCCATTGCTCGCGATACCTCCAGACGACGGGGCCAGAGTATTGCAGGCCCGGGAAAGGCCCCCGGGCGCTGGATCCTGATGATACGAGGCATATCTGCGCCAGCGACCGCCTGCTGCTTTTGCAGTGGCCGAACTAGATTGCCCAGCGCCTCCCGGCTTTCCGTTCTTAGGCTCGTTAGGCTGGAATCTGGAAACCACGTACCTGAAGGCGGTGGATAAGCGGCTCAAAGAATGGCAGGGTCCTACTCGCCACCAGCGCGCCGACCTCTTTGAGATTTCAAAGCAGTCCTTGTCAGTGATTCGGAGCCGCCAACCACCTTTCGAACGCGGCTCGGATAATCAGAACTCGTCTCCCAAGCCGGATCGACGGGATTTCACCACGGGCGACCAGTTCATAGGCCGTGTTTCGGTTGATTCGTAGCATCGACGCTACTTCAGGTACTGAATAAGTCAAAGGCATCAAGGCGGGCGGCGCTGGCCAAAACGGCGGCTCTTGCAGCGGTGAATGATTCCAAAGGGCTGTCCATCTACTCTCGGAGGACTCGGACTCTGCGTGGGCGTTGACGTCCTGAAACACGTGCGATGCTCCTTTCACTGAGGTTGCCGAGTGATCGCAGGAGCAGGGGAACCGGAAGCGGCGCCGGTTCCCCAGACCCCTCCGCGCCGTTACAGATAGATAGGGATTAGGCGTCGAGACCCGAAGCCGACTCATTGGAGTTGCGCGACTGTGTCTTAGAGATCCCGCGCCTGAAGCGTGTGACCGCGCTTCTGCCGAGTCCGCTACCCAGGCGGACCATCGAGCCCATCGCGATCATCGACATGGCGCCGGCGCCCCAGCCGCGCACCATGCCCCCAGCGCTGCCGTGCGCAAAGCGGAGCGCCTGAAAGAGGATCGCCGGCGAGAAGGTGGCGATGAGCAGGATGGCCAGACCCGTGCTCAGCCAGCCAGCCTTGCCATCGGCCGACTGAGCGCCACGCATGGCCGGGATGACCAGCCCGAAGCCGATGTAGATGACCGTCGCGACGACGAACTTGGACAGCATCAGCCCGACCAGGAACTCGGCCAGCTGAATGGCGGCGGCCGTCATCCTGGGCCAGATGGCCAGCACGCAGACAAAGGGAATGAAGGCAGTCACCGTCAGCATCAGCGCCGCCCTGACGAGGAGTTCCAGGTGGACGATGACCGCCATCAGGACCGTCAGCAGGGCGGTGAAGATCAGCGCTCCCAGCGTGCCGGCACTGGCATTGCGGCTCAGGTGATCGACCGAAGCGGGGTCGGTCAGGCTCTGGGCGTACTGGCCCAAATCGGGCGACCAGGCGGTTGCCAGCAGCGCCGCGTAGGTAGAGAGGTACTGGACCAGGCTCAGGCCGCCGAAGGCGAAGAAGACGGCAACCAGCACCCGGGGAACGAGATTCCAGCTCAGCCCCAGCTGGCCGCCCAGGATGTGTTCGACGAGGCCGATGGCGATCACGGCGCCGACGACCAGAAGGGCGATCGCGAGCATTCGGTTGTAGACGGGAACGATCGCAAGGTAGTCAGGCTCGGTGCTCTCGCCAAAGGACTGGAGCAGCGAAGCCAGGCCGGCGCGGGCGCTGGCTGAGGCCCAGGTGGCCAGGGCCACGACGAACTCCTGCACGTAGTCGGTGCCGGTCGGGTACTGAGGCGCCATCTACTGGAAGAGGTGTCCGGAGTAGTTGGCGACGGCGACGCCTATGTAGAGCAGCGCCATGGCTCCGATGGAGACCACAAGTCCACCCTTGGCGCGATCGCTGAGCTGCGGGTTGCTGGTCCAGCTAGCCAAGACCAGCATGATCAGCGAGACCACGATGCCCAGGCCGGAGATGAGCATGAGGACTGCAGCCGCGTTGTTGGTCAGATGCTGGAGGCCGTGGAGCACGTTGGGCGGGAGTCCAGAGAAGTCCGGTGTAACTGAGACATCGGCGAGCAGAGCACGCATGGACAACCTCCTTCACCAGCCACCTGGGCTGGGCTGACGGGTGGTGCGACACCGGTTGGCGCCGCGACGACGGAACTAAGGGCGGTTCAGGACCTGCTGCCGCCAGGCCGGGACCTGATCCCAGCGGCGCATCTGGAGCTGGGCCGGCGGCGCGTTCGCGTAGAGCAGGACAGGTGAGCGCCGCCGGCGGAGTTCGTCGATGGAGGTCAGCGGTCGCCCGGTGCGCTGCTCAGTGCGCCTGCTGTAACGCTCGCCCTGGCTCTGGGATTGATAGATCCGCGTCTCGTCGCCGATGGCGCGCGAGAACACCGCCGTCCGCAACCGCTCCATCGACCATCTCCGAGGCCGGGCCGCGCACGAACGGCAGGAGCGGGAGATACCCTTCGAACGCCGAGGCAGCCGGCGAGGGCTCGAATCCCTGGCGGGAGGTGGTGCAACCCGGCGCCCCTCTTCAAGAGCGCCCTGAGCGAGATCGGCGCCAAGCACAAGCTGACCTCGCCCAGGCGCCCGCAAACAAACGGCAAGGCCGAAGCCTTCATCAAGACCTCGCTCCGAGAGTGGGCCTACGCTCAGCTCTACCTCTCCAACCAGGAGCGAGTACAGGCCCTGCCGCTCTGGCTCGCCTACTACAACCATCACCGCACCCACACCGAGCTCAAAGACCAGACTCCAATGGCCGCGCTTGTCAGCAACGTATCCAGGAAGTACAACTAGTGACGAGCCTGGTCGCCGGCGGCGCGGCCCGCCGCGTCGAGTACAGGCGGTGGCGCGCACCTGGCACCACTGCTCCGGACGGCTGCGGGCGCCGGGTCGCGAGCGATGGGCGTGTCGCCTATGTCTGGCTTCAAAGCTGATCGGGCCCAGGTTCCTCCGTTGGCCTGACCGGCGCCGGGGGCAGCGCCAGAATGGGCAGGGAGCGGGAGACCAACGGGCCGATGCTTACAGCGAACAGCACCGTGGCGAGGCCGACGCTGCCACCTAGAGCCCAGCCGATGGCCAGCACCGTCAGTTCGATGGCCGCCCTGGCAACTAACACGGGGATTCCGCGGGCAGCCAGGCCGGTCATGATTCCATCGCGGGGGCCGGGGCCCCAGCCGGCACCAACGTACAGGCCGGTGGCGAGAGCAGTGGCCAGGATCGCCACCACCAAAAAACCGCCTGAGCTGCCGGCTGATGGGGTGGCGGGATCAGTTTCAGTCCCAGGTCCAGGACTGGACCGACAACTAGGGCGTTCGCCACGGTGCCGATGCCGGGGCGCTGGTGGAGAGGGAGCCAAGCCAGCAACAGCAGGATGGAGGTGACGACTGTGATCTCACCAAGGGTCCAGCCGAATCGGCGCGAGACACCCTGGTTGAAACACGTTCCAAGGGTCCAGCCCCAGGTTCGCCTTGACCAACACTGCCAGCGCCAGGCCGAACACCACAAGGCCGGCCAGCAAGCGGGTGGCGCGACTGACCGGTCGGTCCCACGGCCCAACCAGCAGGAAGCTGGAGGCGCTCAGCTGGGGCTGTCCGTGCCTGCCGCGGCGATCAGCATCACAGCCACCTGCGTGGCTTCGGCGACGACCTGGGGAGCTGCCCGGATGCCCTGGACGAGCACTCGTGCGCTGACACCGTCGATGAGCAAGAGCAGTTGCGACGCCAGCTGTTCGGGCCTGCGCAGACCTGCGTCGCGGGCCAGACGGGCCAGGAAGTCGGCCAGCCAGCGCTTCTCCCGGCTCACGACCAAACGGGCCGGATCCTCAGGATCGACCATCTCGGCGGCCGCGTTAAGGAAGGCGCAGCCACGTGCCCCGTCCCGCTCGTACCAGTCGGCCAATCGGGTGAACACCGCCAGGGGCCCCTTCCCGACGTCCTCGGTGCGGTTCACCCATGCTTGCAGTTCCTAGACACGCCGGGCGTGGCGCTGGTCGAGCACTGCTGCGACGAGGTCACCCTTGGAGCGGAAGTGGGCGTAGAGGGTCGGCTTCGACACTCCTGCTGCTCGCACGACCCGATCGACGCCGGTAGCCGTTAACCCTTCGTGATAGAAAAGCTCACCCGCTGCGATGAGCAGCCGGTCACGGGCCCTTACCGGTGTCATCATGACTTACTTTACCGGTCTGTCAAGCTTGCCAGACGCCTGTGCTGCTGGACTGCGGGAGGCCGAGCTTGACCGCACCTGGGCTGAGAACGGCTCGAGAACGCTATCTACGCTGCCGTAATGAGGCAGGTGGCCAGGGGCGTAGGAGAAGTTTGTGATTGAAGGCGTGTGACGAGCGAACTGGAGCGTCGGAATGAACCACACCAGCGCGGCTGCCCGGGCGGTGGACACGTGGAAGGTTTACGGAACTAGTGCTCCATCCGGGAAATGGCTCGACAACGATTGACCTTCTCAAGAATCGACTCGACTGACGCGGTCCAGACGAAGGGCTTGGGGTCGGCATTGTGGGCTTCCATGTAACGGTGAATCGCGGTTACCAGCTGGCCGACGGCGCCGAAGGATCCCCGGCGGATGGCCCGATTGGTGAGCTGACTGAACCAGACCTCAATCAGGTTGAGCCAGGAAGAGCTGGTGGGCACGAAGTGGAGGTGGAAGCGAGGCCGCTGAGACAGCCAGGCCTTGACTTTGGGATGCCCGTGGGTGCCGTAGTTGTCGAGGATCAGGTGGAGCTCGAGATCCTTGGGGTACTCGCGATCGAGCCGACGCAGGAAGCTCAGGAACTCCTGGTGCCGGATCGGGTTGGCGATGGCCTCCAAGGTTCATGGTGAGGTGTAGCTGGCAGACTGGCACCGGATCGAGGAGGCGCCCGTTTGGAGATCTCATCCGTCGCCAGCCCCTGTTCGAGTTGATGGGTATTGCGCGGATACGGGCGAGGTCGAGTGCCTGGCTAGCCACGGCCAGCCCGACGTTGCCGTCTCGACATCAGGATGCCGGGTGTTGCCCGGAGGCGGCGCGACGGATCTGTGCTCGCCGGTAATGCGATCATGGCGCTCTTTGGCCCTTCCGCGACGCTCCAATGTCAATCAGATGATGGTGGCGGGGGGCCGCCTACCTGGTCAAGGCAAGAGTTCCGCGGCCAACATCATCCTGGCGATCATGAAGCTGCCACCGCTCGTTGGGGTTAAGCTGGGCGCCTTTCAGTAGAGAATGGTCCTTATGGCACCAACTGAGCAACCCGGAGAGAAGACGGTGGAGCGGTTCGCGGCAAAGTTTTCAGCTCCGATTATCGAACTGGACTTGCCCCATGAGCTTGGAGAGATCCGGAGTGGCGATGCTTACCGCGGCGCCGACCACGCCGCGAAGACGCTCGTTAATGAGACGGAGCTCCGCGTCGTCCTTATCGCTTTGCGGCCCCATGGACGACTTCAGGAGCATCGGGCTCACGCCCCTGTTGTCCTCCACGTCCTCGAGGGACACCTGCGTCTGGGCATTGACAAACGCACGCTCGAACTAGCTCCTGGAGGCCTGGTGGCGATGGATGCTGATCTCCCGCACGATCTCGAGGCGCTCGACGAGTGCGCTGTCCTCCTGATCATCGGAGGTAAGCATGGACGCCGTGCCCGGAATCATGATGCGAAAGACGCTTGAATCCTCGGCTTAGCTTCAACCGGCGCCTTTAAGCCCAGCTTGATTGGCGGCGGCGACCGTCAGTGCTCGAAGGTCGGTTGTAGTGCTCTACGCGGAACAAGGCATGCAGAAGGTTGGCGGACATCGCGGGCGGGGTGCGAGCTCTTTCATGCTGCGCCGCTCGCGCCCAGGGGCCAAGCCGTCCACCCTTATCGCTAGCAGCGATGATGAAGAGTGCCTGCCCAGTCAGGGCCCACACCGAATCGTTCGCGGGGATAGGGAACCATTCGGGGCGTCAGGGCATCAGGCTTCGTCTCGAGCGAGCGAATCTCCGCATCGAGCATCGTGTACCGCGCAGACACACACTTGTGCGTGTCGCCTCCGCGCCTCCTATGGGTGGATGGGAGTGTAATCGGGGCACGCTCACAGTGTGGATTCCCAGAATCGCTGCCCTGCTCCGTTGGTCGGGCGGCTGGACCGCTGGTAGAGAGCAGCGGCTGGAAGACATGGTTGGCGGTGTGACGCCCATGGTCATGTGGACGGGTGCATGCTTCAGCCGCCGCGCGGCCAGGAGTCTGGCAGAGCCGCCACCGACGACGAGGACGCGATGGCCAGGCTCGGGCTTCACGACGGCCTGGGCGCGACGAGCCCTGGGAAGGGCTCGGTCAGGCTGCTGAGCACGTGATCCGCGCCCGCCTGCTGGAGCTCGTCGATCCGGTACTTGCCGGTCGCCACACCGATACCAATGGCCCCAGCCGCGTGGGCGGCGGCGATGTCCATCGGTGTGTCGCCCACTATGCGGACGTGGGCGGGGTCGAGTGGCGCACCCAGCACGATGCTGGCCCGGCCGATCGCCGTACGGGTCAGCTCACCTCGATCCTTGGAGTCCGAGCCGAAGCCGCCGAACGAGAAGTACTGGTTGAGGCGGGCCCGCGCCAGCTTGATGTGTGTTGCCGCCTCGACCGCGCCGGAGGTGATCCCGACCAGGACACCGGCTTCGATCAGCCGCAGCAATAGGCCTTCAACCCCTGGCAGGACTCGATAACCGGGCGACTCCGCGACCTCCTGAGGCAGGTACCCAAGGTAGGCGTGCATGATCTTGGCCAGCTCCTGGGGCTCCGGCTCGCGTCCCATGACGCCCTTGAACGTGATCCGTCCGACCTCGGGATCGGTCATCCCACCCTGGGTGTACTTGCTGATGTCGGCCTCGACGCCCCAGAGCTTGTCGAAACCACGCATCCAGGACCTGGCCCCGGCGCCGCCGGTGCTGACCATCGTCTCATCGACGTCAAACGCGACCGCCAGGAATGTCGAGTGTTTGTTCATAGTTGGCGAGAGCCGACCAAGGCTGTCGCCTTGCGCCCCAACCCCAGCGCTACGCAACCCCTGGTGTTCACCTTGGCCGATCTAGCGCGGAGTGAAAGAAGGCAAGACTTATGGTTCAGAGGGTCATGAGCGATGGAAGCGGCAAGCGGCAATGCTCCGAGGACTGATGCCGTATATCTCCCCACTGTGAACTGCGCGGTGCTGCGACAAGCCCAATAGCTGCCGCTGGCAGGAGCCGTGCTGATCGTCAGTTGCTCGATAGATCGGTGAGCTCGCCGAAGGTGCGCTCGCTGCTGAGCGCCAGGGGGTCGAGCGTTGTCTGCACGGGGAGGGCCTGCTCGTCCTGGGGCATCACGTCTGCGGCGTCGCCAGCCTGGCTTGAGAGGTAGGGGAGCGAGGTAGCGGCCGCTAATCTTATCCGGCGGCCACCAGAGGGCCTCGCCGGATATGGTTGGCTCGACCGCACCGCCGCTGATGTCGGCGCGCAGGTATCGCGGCGCTCCGCCAGTTAGCAGTACGCCGCGCAGGACGGGCCGGAAAGGCTGAGGATCGATGTCGGCGCCAACGGACGCCGCGATCGCCTCGGCGACAGCGTCGGCCTGCTGGGCCGCCAGGCCACCCTGCTTGATCGGAAAGCTCGTCGCGTCACCCGCGGCGAACACTCCGTCCAGGCCAGCAAGCCGACCATGGGCATCCGTGGGGATGAACCCGTCTTGGTCGCAGGCAATGCCGCGCAGGCGCGGACCGACCAGGCGCGGCTCGGTGACGACACGGTCCACCCGCAGACCGCGCTCACCCGGGGAGATATCGAGCCATCCCGGACGAGTGGGCTCGCCGTAGCTGCTGGTATACAGGGTCACGCCGCTGTCCTCGAGGAGCCGGCGGATCGCGACGCTGGCGGGTTTGCCGAAGATCCCGAGTGGCTCCTGTTCAGGGGTGATCAGACTCAGCTCGACCTCGGAGCGGTCGTGCGCGGCGCAGTCCGCCGCGGTCGTCAGCGCCAGGTCATACAGCGGCAGCGGCCAGCTCGTCCGCGCGGGCTTGACGAACGCCACCCTGCTGATCCGGCCCTCGCGAAGCTGGTGTAGTAGCAACCGGTAGCTGGCACTATCGCGACCGCCGTGATAGGTCAGCACTCCCTCTGACTCCCATTCCCACTCAGGGTGGGCGCCAAGCGCGAGCACGAGCAAGTCGTAGGGAAGCTCGTCGCCATCCTTGGTGACCGCCAGATGGCGCTCGGGCTCAACGCGGTCCAGCGCTCCGCAGTGCCAGTGAGCGCCGAGCTCGGCCGCCGTGGTCTCCAGCCCGAGGCCACGCACGCGTTGGGGCTTAAACGGCTGGTCGACAGCCATCGACAGGTTGATGAACTTCAGCTCCGGCGCCACGATCGTGACCTCGACGCGATCCCCCCAAGCTCGCGCAGCGCCAACAACGTCTCCAACCCTGCGACCCCACCGCCGGCGATCACCACCAGCGCAGCAGAACGTTCAGGTGAGGGTTCGCTGGACACGGAGCTCAAACCCAGCGTAGCGCAGGTTCAAGAGGGGCGTGCAACCAGGCACCGTGGCCGCCCGCAAGGCTGCTGGTCAGATGCACACGAGCATCATGCGAACCCGCCGATCACCGTCCAGTATCCTAAGGCGCCTCCAACTCGAAGCTGGCGGGAGCCTGGAGCTGACCCCGGGTCGCCGGCTCGCCGTCGACGAGGGCCTGCCTCCCAGCACTATGGGCATCGAGGAGAGTGGCTTCCTGCTGACCATCGGATGCTGGACCACGCGTCGTGATTCCCATGCTCTTTCCGCACTGCGTCAGGGTGAGCCCAGTCGGCCTCCACCTGTTGAGCGCGTCGCCTCTTTCCCGATCCAGGTCTCCGCAGGCAGCTGGCTCGCTCTTTCCGGTCTGGACGGCAGCTGGGTTGCCGGCTGGCCGGAGCCGCAGCGGTTTCGGCCTGTGAAGAGCCGTCGTTGGCCCCTTCGGCGTGGTTAATGTGTCTTCGGTCAGGATCGACCAGCGTCTGTCACGCGAGAAATAGCACCGCTACATTCAAAGCATCGACGCCACATTTGAGGCCTGCGTCGGATATACGAACAGGGTCTCCTTCAGCACGTCGGCGTGCATACCTGCCCGGACGGCCAGAGCAAAAACATTCGCCAATTCATCGGCTTCGGGGCCTAGCAGGTGAGCGCCTAGGATTTTGCCACTGTCTTTCTCGACCAAGACTTTGTACATTGACGCGGGCTCTGCCACACGGCGTGCCGAGTACCAACTCGACGTTTCGGCCTGGCTAACGGTGAACTTCAGTCCCTGCCGTTGGGCCTCATCTTCGGTCAACCCCACAGCCGCCAACGGCGGAATGCTGTAGACCACGCTGGCCATGCCACGGTAATCCGCCCTGAGCTTATTCTCCTCCAGGAGATTGCGAGCTACCAGGCTGCCCTCATATTGCGCCAGCGGCGTCTCCGGCAACCCTCCGCTGTTAGCAGCATCACCGGCTGAAAACACGGACGGGTTCGAGACGCTCTGGAGGTATTCATTGACCGCCACCCCCCGGCGGTCGAACTCTACGCCAGCGGCAGGCAGGTCGAGATCGGCAAGCTCGGGTGACCGACCTGCCGCGTGCACCACCATGTCGGCGTCAAAGGCCTCCGACTTGGAATAGACCGATGCCACAACCCTGAATTGTCCGGGGCTTCCCTCCACGGCGATCACCCGCGTGTTTGTGCGAAGGTCGATGCCCAGCGCACGCGTGCGTTCCACCAGCCTGGCGACCAGGTCGGGATCGAAGTGCTCCAACGGGCGCTCGCCTCGATGCAGGATGGTGACCTGCGCCCCGGCGCGGGCGGCAATGTGTGAGAACTCGAACGCGATGTAGCCGCCACCTACAAAGACGAGCCGCCTCGGCAGTTCTTCTAGCTCGAGGAACTGATCGCTGCGCGTGAGGTGTTCCTCGCCCGGAATGGTAAGTGCGGCAGGCCAAGTCCCGTGGCCACGACCACGTGGTTGCCTTCAAGGACATCGTCACCGACTTGGACCGAAGTCCTGCCAATGAAGCGTGCCGGCCCGTGGAAGATCGCGGTCCCCGCCTTGACGAAACCATCTTCTCGAGCCTTGGTGAAGGGATCCGTGAACGTGCGCTTGAAGCGGATGAGAGCCGGCCAGTCAATGCGGGCGTCACCGGTGACGCCCTTGTCTTGCATTCGGATCTTGCGATCGACCACCTCGGCCGCACCCACCAGCACTTTCTTGGGATCGCAGCCCCGCAACCCGCATGTGCCCCCGAAGGGTCTGGAATCGACTATCGCCACCTCGCGACCAGCCGCGCGGCAGCCTGTAGCCACCGCCGAGCCTGCTTCGCCGGTACCGATCACGATTAGGTCGAATGAGCGGTGCATTGATCTCCTCCTGCTTTTTCCGTCGACATGGTGGAGCGCGTGACCAGGATGCTGAGGCATCGCCGGATCAGGTCAGCTCAGGCGTGTCATCCTAATGATCCTTTCACGCGGAAACCGGTGCTCTCTGCTCGCCTGGCCGGGCCTGAGCCGCTCACCGTCAGCCTACCGTCACCTCCTCGTCTCGTCGACGTCTTGGTCCGGTTGCACGAAGCTCTTCCGTAGGGGCGGCAGTGCCAGGCAGTCGGCCACCGCGCCGTGGCCGGGGGCTACGATGGCTTCCATGGCCGTAAGGCTCCAGCGGGTCTACACAGAATCGGCGCCCGGACCCGGGAAACGCGTTCTTGTTGACAGGGTATGGCCACGAGGGGTGAAAAAGGATGCGCTGCGGCTCGACCTCTGGCTGCGCGATCTCGGGCCGTCCAACGAGTTGCGAAAGTGGTTCGGGCACCGCGCCGAGCGCTGGCCGGAGTTTCAGCGTCGCTACCGCGAGGAGCTCGAGCAACCCTTCCGGCGCGAACTGCTGAGTCAGCTCGCCGAGCTGGCGCAGCACGGCCCGCTCACGCTGCTCTACGGCGCTCGTGACGAGGAACGCAACCAGGCCGTGGTCCTGCGCGCACTTCTCGAAGAAGGCGCAGAGTCCTGATCCGCGCCTCCTAGCGGTCGACCTTTGATCCGCGCCCGTGAGCTCCCGGCCGCGTGACCTGCGTTCATTTTTTAATCAGCGAGGTCCTCCTGCACGCGATCTGGATAGAGCCGGCCACCCTGCAGATCGAGATTCGAGGCGGTCTCGTCCGGGGGTGAGCCACAGGTGGAGCGGTGAACAGCGACGTGCGCGCTCTTGCAGAAGGACCACGTTGCTGGGCGCCGACACGTGAGCAGGCAGGCACCGTTTCCTGATCAAGGAGGGGCTCCCGGACGAGCGGTGTGGAGGTGGTCTCTGTCAGCTCCGGCCTCAGGGTTGGTGGGGAGGGGACGGGATGACCACCACCGGCCTCTTGGCGCGGTGTACCAGGTACTGGCTGACGCTGCCGGCGAGGAGCTCGGCAACAGAACTCCATCCGCGCCGACCCGTCACGATCAGGTCGACCTCATCGCGCTCGGCGGCCTCGATCAAAACTGCACCGGCTCGGCCCTCCCCGAAGACCTCGCGATAGCGGACACCAGCCTCTTGCAGCGGGGCGCACCACTGAGTCCGACAAGCCTCCTTCGCGCCGTCTCGCATCGACTGCTCGACGATCCCACCTCCGTGGACACGCCGAAAGCCGCACCCCCTGCCGGAGGAGCGAACGCGCGGTAGGGCAACTCGAAAGCGTGCAGGGCAATCACCTCAGCATCTATGGTCTTAGCTAGGTCGATCGTCCAGCGCAGGGCGGCAGCCGAGCCCTCCGAGCCGTCGAGGCCGACCATGATCTGTTTGATCGATTTCTCGTTCATGGAATGGAACTCTAGCTACTTGCCCGTGAAAATCGTCTCGGTGCCCATGGGGCCTCGTGATGCGCTCGATGGGCGGACCACGGGGACCGAGCGGGGGGCAGCCACAGTCGGTTTGGGGCTGGCGATCCAGCCAGCACCGCCATTCGACCCAGGTGCTGGCCGGGATCCCGTAGCCCTTCCAGGTCCGGGCGCCGGAGTAGCCCTTCAGTGGCGTTCGATTAAGGCGAAGCGTCGTTTGAGGTGGCTGATGCACCCGTCGCCGGCTCGCCACCGGTAGCGGCGGCGCCAGTTCCCGGTTGCCTCCTTTTGGGAGCCGGCCGACCCACGCGCGGCACCTTGTCGGCGATGCCTTCAGAACTGAGCACTTGATCGGTCAGCTCGTTGCCGAAGCCGTGGTCGGCCAAGACCGTCTGCACCCTCATCCCGATCGTCTCGGCCTGCTTCAGCACCGGCCGCAGGGTCTGGGTTTCGAGAGGATTGCTGAGATGGACCTGTATTCGACGACAGAGCCTTCCGGCGTATCGCCCACGCCTGGAACCGGGGCGTCGCGGAATTGATCGCACTCAGCTCGAGGCGGCTCTTCGTCGGCATCAATCCGCGCCTCTTTTCCGGCGCCGTTCGCACCACTTTCCACACTTGCCGTCCGCAAAGAGACTCGTAGAATAGGTTGAAGATGGGTGATGTGTACCGCAGGGACCGAAAGTGAAGATGCCAGATTTTCCCGGCGGCGAGGTCGCTACGGACCCACCGGTGCACGGGAGCGGCGGTTTGAGCGCGAGCGAAGGCATGGCTGTAGCGACCGAAAAGGCTGAGCGATACTTCCCTTGCCCGCACTGCGGGAACGAGATCGACCGGCTGCAGTTGGTGACCTTTTGGAACGAGTGGGGACGCATCTGCGATTGCCCAAGCTGCGGCACGGAACCAGATTGCCCGGCGTTCCCCCCGACTCAGCGTTAGCTGAGAGAACGCAGCCGGGACCCTGTCCGGTCAGCCCGCCAGCCCGCCTCATGTTGGCCAGTCCGTCGTCAACCGTCAGTCGGCTGGCGTGAGGGAACGCATTGCCGATCCCTCCCTCACCCGGCAAGCAGGGCCAGCATCGGGGCAGACGATGGTGCGGAAGTTGGGCGCTTCCGCGGCCGCCGCCGACTTTGGGTTCCTCTCCGAAACCGCCCGAGAGACCTTAAAGCTCCGCATCCTCGATGCGGTCGGTTGCGCAATCGGAGCTCTGGGCTCTCAGCTCTTGAAATCAGTCCGCAACGAGGTCAGGGAAATGGGAGGGAGGCCGCTGTGCACGCTGGTCGGCGGTGGACGTACGGCTCCCGACCGAGCTGCATTCTTCAACGGTGCAGCCGTCCGCTATCTCGACTTCAATGATTCCTACCTGGCCCCAAGCGAGACCTGCCACCCGAGCGACAACCTCGCTCCTGTGCTTGCGGCGGGCGAGTACGCAGCTGCCAACGGCAGAGACCTCTTGACCGCTCTTTCCGTCGCCTACCAGGTCCAGTGTCGGCTCTCCGACGTTGCTCCCGTCCGGGCCCACGGATTCGACCATGTCACTCAGGGGGCGTATGCCGCTGCCGCCGGCGTCGCACGGGCCCTCGGTCTGGACGCGGTAGCGACCGCGCACGCGATCAGCCCGGAGGCGGCCAGAGAACCTCAGCTGGAGCCGGTGAGCGTGAAGTGGAGGTGGACGCGCTTGTGCTTGGTCAACCAGAGGTGGACCTCCTCGGTCTGATTCGAGGAGGCGTTGTCGACGATCAGGTGGAGTTGCTTGCGCGGTTATGGTGCGGACGAGCAGTTTGAGAAAGGCCAGGAATTCTGCATGGCGGTGGCGCTGGTAGCAGGCGCCGGTAATCCCGCCGGCGGTGACCTCCAGGGCCGCAAACAAACTGGTGATGCCGCTGCGCTTGTAGTCGTGGGTATGTCGCTCGACCTAGTGCGGCCTCATCGGCGCAGAGGCTGGCTACGGTCGAGGGCATGTAGAGACCGGGTGAGACGTAGTGCGCAGGTGCGGCAGACGACATGCCGCCATTTCTCAGGTCCTCGGCAAACCATCTAAAACTTCTAGCCATTTTGCTGGGCAGTGCGCTAGATGGACTGTCGGTAGCCGAAGAACTCGTGGTCCTGGTTGTAGCCGCCGTAGCCGCCACCGATCTCCGAGTAATGCGCAACGAACTCGATGCCCTTGATCCACTTGACCTGCTTGAAGCCGAGCTGGGTCTCGTTACGCAGCCGGAGCGGGGCGCCGTGGCCGAAGGACAGCCGCTCACCGTTCATGTCGTAGGCCAGCATCGTCAGGTGGTAGCTCATCTGCTCGATCGGGTGCGCGTCGTAGTAGATGCCCTTGTCCGGGCCGTCACCGAGGGAGTAGAAGACGACCCACTTCGCCTCGGGCTGCGGCTTGACGAGGTCCATGATCGTCTGCATCGACACTCCACCCCACTTGGCTATGCCGGACCACCCCTGGATGCAGAAGTGCTGGGTGATTTGCTCTTGGTGTTGCAGCGCCCGCAGCTGTGCTAGGTCAAGGTCGACCGGGTTGTCGACCAGACCGTTGATCCGCAACCGGTAGTCCGCGAAGTTGCCCGCGAACAGCGCCTTGTACTCCTCCGAGTCGGGGTACTGGCCGTTGTGCCAGAAGTAGGGAGAGATGTCCTTCTCGGTGTACTCGCCTGGGGTGGCGTCCACGTGCTCGAACAGGCGCTGTACCGGGCCGATCAGCGCGAAGCCGACACGCTGCACCACCCGGGGGTGACGCAGGGTGAACGGGGTGGCAGCAACCCAGCCGACGATGACCAAGACCATCGAGGCAGCGAAGACCCAAAAGCCAACCCAGCTGTCGTCATTTCGACCGGCGTAGATGTGGTTGAGGTTGCGCAGCAGACCGGTGGTGAATACCAGGGTGGTGTGGATCACGATGAAGAGCAAGAACCAGACCAGCACGAGGAAGTGCAGTGAGCGTGCCGTCTGGATGCTGAGCACCTTGCTGATCCGCTTGAAGCGGGTAGACAGTGCAGGTGACATGCCGAGGCCTGTGATAAGCGCGAGTGGGGCGGCGACGAAGACCGTGATGAAGTAGGCGATCAGCTGCAGGCTGTTGTAGGCCACCCATCCGTTTTCGGTTGGCCAATCCAGCGACAGGTACTGGATCAGCACCGACACGGCGTTGGGAAAGACATCCCAGCTGGTTGGTACCAAACGCCGCCAGTGCGGGGTCGCGAACAGCAAGACGTAGAACACCAGGCCGTTGAGCAACCACAGGGTGTCGGTGCCCAGATGCCACCAGCGGGCAAGCCCGATGGAGTGCCGAATTCCCGGTAGACCGACCTGTCCCGGCAGGCTGATGGAATCTTTCTTCGCGGTCCACAGCGGGTCGGCTGGAACCGGCTTCTGGACGCGGAACCAGTCCTTGCCCGGCGTGCTGTGCCGGGTCCAGTACAGCCGAGGGTGGTCGCTGAGGATCTGCACTCCCGACCGGATGATGAAGATCATCAAGAACAGATTGAGGAAGTGCTGCGCTCCCGCCCAGATGGGCAGGCCTGCGTTGCGATCGGAACTGGCTGCCTGGACGGTGCCGGGGTAGTGCTCGATGAACCGCTGTACCGCTGGGGTGCCGCGCAGGCCCTGCGCGGCCGCCACCGCGACGATCAGAACCACGAAGCCGATTGGCAATAACCAGAGCAGGTTGAACCACTTGCTGCGGCCGACGCGCACACGTGGAGCGATACCGTGCGCTTGCGGTACCGAGCCCGCCCATGTAGCCGGATCAACGACATCCTCGCCCGTGGTCAGCTGCGCCCGATAGCTCTGCACCGCCTCCAGTGAGACGCTCGACGGTGCGGGGCCGGGCAGATTCGGGGGGGTGGGCTGGTCGGCGGTGTCAGTCATGTGCGGCAGCGCCCCATCCGTACCAATAAAACGAACTCGATGCCGCCGTCGGTGACCCGGACTGCGGGTAGACAGGTACCGATTGGGTGGCCGGGGGTCCGGTACGGTCCCCGGCGGAGAGCGCGATCTGTTTGTGGCTGCACTCGTCGAGCAGGGCATCGACCGACCCGCAGCTGTGGGCAATCCCCGCCGAGACGGCACCCGACAATCGGTGTGGCGGCTGCCTCACTCAGGGCTCGCCAGCGAGGGCCGCAAGCCGTCCTCGCGCATGTCGCGCAGCGGCATGAACGAGCGCACCACGGGCACCTTCTCAAAGTTGTAGGGCGGCGGTGGGGAGGTCGTCGCCCACTCCAGTGTGTTGCCGCCCCAGGGGTCATCGCCCGCCGGCTCGCCGTACTTCCAGCTTACGACCAGATTGTAGATGAAGACAAGCACCGATGCCGCGATCACGAACGAGAAGACGGTGATGAACATGTTCGTCGCACCCCAGCCCTCCTCGCCAAAGCCGCCGGGGTAGCTGTAGATGCGCCGCGGCATGCCCTCCAAGCCCAGCGTGTGCATGACCAAGAAGGTGCCGTTGAACCCGATGAAGAAGAGCCAGAAGCTCCACTCGCCAAGTGTCTTGTTCAGCATGCGACCAGTGATCTTGGGAAACCAGTACTGCGTGCCAGCCAGAAGGGTGAACACACTGCCGCCGACCATGACGTAGTGGAAGTGGGCCACCACGTAGTAGGACTGGTGGACCTGCGTATTGACCGGGACCGAACTCAGATAAACGCCGGTGATGCCGCCGATCAGGAACGTGGCCAAGAAGCCGAACACGTACTTCATGGGAATCTGGAAGTCGATGGAGCCGCCCCAGGCGGTCGCGATCCAGTTGAAGAACTTGATGCCTGTGGGAATCGCGATCAGCATTGTCATGACCATGAACCAGGTCTCGACGTAGATGTTCATGCCTACGGTCAACATGTGGTGCCCCCACACGGCCATGGAGAGGAATACGATGCTGAACAGCGCGCCCACCATCGAGGTGTAGCCGAAGATCGGCTTTCGCGCGAAGACCGGGATGATTTCCGAGACCATGCCGAACCCGGGCAGTATGAGGACGTACACCTCGGGGTGGCCGAAAAACCAGAACAGGTGCTGGAACAGCACCGGGCGACCACCGTTGCTCACGAAGAAGCTGGTGCCAGCCTGGCGGTCCAGCTCGAGCAGGAACAGGGCGGCCGCAAGAGGGGCGCCGACAGCCAGTAGCAGCAGCGAGGTGCAGATTTGCGCCCAGACGAAGAGCGGTAGTCGGGAGAAGCCCATACCCGGGGCGCGCAGCGCCACGATGGTGGTCAGGAAGTTGACCGAGGCCATTATGCCGCTGACGCACCAGAGGATGATGCTGGCGGCCCAGAGGTCGACGCCCAAGCCGGGGTTGAACTGCTTGGTCGTGAGCGGAGGATAGCCCGTCCAGCCGGCGTCCAGCGCGCCGCCGGTGAAGAACCCGGTGTAGTAGATCGCGATCGAGATCGGTATCAGCCAGAAGCCGAACAGGTTGACACGCGGAAAGGCCATGTCGCGCGCTCCGATCATCAGCGGCACGAAGTAGTTGGCGATTCCGGTCATGAAGATGGTCACGAAGAAGAAGATCATCGTCGTGCCGTGCGCGCTGAGCAGCTGGTTGTAGGTCTCTGCGTCTATCACTTTGAGGTTCGGCTGCGCCAGCTGGATGCGCATGACGAGCGCCAGGATGCCGCCCAGGACGAAGGCCAGCATGCCAGTGGTCATGTACATGATTCCGATGAGCTTGTGGTCGGTGGTCGTCAGCCAGAGGCTGACTGGCTTGAAGAAAGTGTCGTCGTAGCTTTTCGGTCGGGGTGGCGCGAGAACATTGGCCATGCTTCTCTCCCTTTTTATCTCGTTGTGGGTCCCGCCGAGGGGCTGGCCGGTGGGGAGCCTGCGGGCGCCGCCGGAGCGGCTCCGGGCGCTCTGGGGGACGGCGAGCTCTTGGACTTGGCCTGGTCGGCCAGGCTCTTCTGGACGAAGGCGGCGTAGTCGCTTTGGGAGACGGCCTTCACGCGCAGCTGCATGGTGTAGTGGCCGGTTCCACAAAGCTCGGTGCACTCGCCCCGCCACTCGCCCGGCTGGCTGACCTTGACCCAGGTGACGTTCTCATAACCGGGGACCAAATCGGTCTTCCCGGTCAGGTCCGGCACCCAAAAGCCGTGGATTACGTCGGTCGAGTTGAGCTTGAGCCGGACCAGCTTGCTGGTCGGGATGACCATCGGGGTCGGCGTCAGGCCTTCGGAGTCGACGGTGAAGCCCTCGGGGTACTTGAACTTCCAGCCGTACTGGTGACCCGTCACCGCGATATCGATGTCCGGGTTGTTGGAGGCTTGAGCGGTGTAGTCGTTCTGCAGCGTGATGAACGAGGCCGACCCGATCACGATAAGGATCAGGGCGGGGATGACGGTCCAGAGGACCTCAAGACCCCGGTGCCCATGCCACTGCGGTGGCTTGTAGCCCTTGGGCAATTTCTTGCGCCGGAACTTGATCAGTACGGTGATGAGCAACCCTTCCACGAGCAGGAAGATGAAGAGGGCCGGGATCGAGACGAGGAGATAGAGCTGCCAGATATGGTGGCCGTTCGGCGACTTGCCGTTGGGCACGATCGGGTCGAGCCCGCTCCCACTGCCCTCCGCGGCCAGCGCGGTGCCGGAACAGAAGAGCACGAGCACAACCAGGACGGGCAAGGTGGCGAACGCGCGGCGAAACCAGAGACGCCCACGCATCAGAGAGAGCACCGCTTTCCGCGAGTAGAGGCCAGTGGACCTGAGCCCGCCCAGGAGGAGAATTCACCCGCCACGGCCTTACTAGTCCTGGTCCAGTGAGATCTCGCCGACCTCGTGGCTCACCTCGGGGCTGAGGTGCCGGCCAATGAAGCAGTGTTGCCTGGGCCGGCTGGCGGTGCTCAGGTACTCATCGCGCCGCGAGTCCTCCGCACCCACGATCGTCGGAGTGACCTGAAGGCGCGAGATCCTCGAGCTGCGCCCTGGGAAGTCGCTGACGACAGCCTGCGACTGTACTTGCAGCCCTTGGTAAGGCAGCCTGGCGTTGAGCAGCAAGCTCCTCGAAGTGAAGCGCAACTCTGTCGTCTCCAGCATCTGCTTGCTCATCTCGTTCACCTCTTGAAGTAGTCGCCGTTGATTTGAATGAAGGACTGCCACTCGGCTGGCACCTCGTCCTCGGGAAAGATGGCGTCGACCGGACAGGGGTCGACGCAGGCACCGCAGTCGATGCACTCCTGAGGGTCGATGAAGTACATGTCCGACTCCTCGTCGCTGTGGATGCAGTCGACAGGGCAGACCTCGACGCAGGAGGCGTCCTTGACGCCGATGCAGGGCTGGGTGATCACGTAGGCCAATGGCTAAGACTCCTCTTCGGCTTTCTTCTCAGGCCCGTGAGATGCGCGTGGAGTGACTGCCGCTCGGCCGGCGAGAGCAGCGCCCACAGCGGCATGTCCTCTCTCTGCAATGAAGCTCGAGCAGCGAATGCAGGCCGTAGAGCAGGCGGCGCACCAGTTCCCGCCAATCAGAGTTGAGTGGACCGCTCACCTCCTGCTCCAGCTCATCTATCAAGGCCGCGATCCGCCGGTGATCCATGGCCATGGTGGCGCCAAGCGCCGAAAGCATGGGCAGAACGCCTGGTCGCCACCGTCCATCCTGGCCGCCCAGAATCCAAGCTTGGCTAACTGCCCTACTCCTTTTCCTGTTTGAGCACTCCGCCGCATTAACTCCAATCCATGTTAGAGAAAATCGGGAAAGCTGCTACCGTCGCCTGGCCAGCGCCGAGCTTCGCAGCTCTCTCGTCACCTTCCCCTGCCGCCGCCAGGCCAGGATGAAGCTGGTGGTAAAGAGAGCGAGCGCGGGCCAAGGCCAATAGGCCGGCGACCGCGAGCAGCAGATCCCCCCAGCCAGCGGCAGCATTGTCCTGATCACGGCCGCCAGCACCCGGAGCGCCGTCGCTACCGACAGCCCCAGCCAGATCAGCCTGATCAGCAGGACGCTTGGGGATGCTTGTGTCCGGCCGATGGCAAAGACGGGCGTCAGGAGCCGCGCCATGCCCACGATCAGGGTGGTGACCAGGCCCAGGCCGATCGCATGCTGTGCCGCGTCCTCCAGACCGTCGGCGATCTCCAGCCCGGAGGACGACACTGTGATTGCGGCCGCGGCCAGCAGCAGGCAGCCCGCGAGCATTGCCCAGCGGTTGGCCATGACCAGGAAGCCCGCCGCCGGTTGGGAGGCTGCATGGAGACGGTGCGCGGAGCCGCGGACCGCCCCGCAGAGTGGAGCCAGCCCGGATCGGCGCACCAGCAGGACCTCCGCGATCGCTGCAGCGGGGGAGGCCAGTACGATGAACAACCCCAGGTTGAAGAGCAGGATGGGAACCAGCAGCCGAGGCCCGACCGGCGGGCCGCGCCCGTAGAAGACCGGAACGCTGCGGACTTGGACCGTCAGACCAGGTTGTCAATCGCACCCAGGAGGACGACCCAGGTCGGGGAGCGATCTAGGTTCGCCGGCACCAGACCGTTCTGCCCGGAGGCCCGCACGGCCGTGGCGACGGTCAGCGCTGCCCAGACCATCCACCAGGCAACCGCAGCCCAAGCGGACGCTCGCCAGCCCTGCCCGCGACGAGAGCTGCGGGCCAGGGCGAGGGCCAGGGACGCCGCAGTCCCCAGCATGCCGGCAGCCGCCAGAGCCCCGGCGAGGAGCAGGGCCAGGTTCCCAGGCCGCCCTTGCAGGATCACCTGCCCGAACAGGCGCAGGACGGCTCCCGAGGCCAGGAGGACGAGCAGCGTGAGAACCAGAGCAGCCGGGAGCGGCCTCCGACCGCAGAGGCGAGGGATCAGACGAAGGCCATGCCGGCAACGAAGAGGCCCACGAAGCCTTGGAGCTGGATCCAGCCGTGGGCCTGGATGAAGCGCGGCAGGCGGCTTCCCCAGCTCGGCGTCGCCGCCGCCAAGGGGATCAGTATCGTTAGGACGAACCCGGCGCCCAGACCCAGAACCAGGGCGGCAGCCATGAAGCCGAGGTAAGAACGATCCTCGACAGGTCGGGCGGGGCCAGACCTCAGGGTCGGTTCCGCCTCCCTCTTCCATTCAATCCAGCCTCTCGTCTCAGGCCTTCTCGTAGTCCTTGGCAGTCCTATCTCGCGCTGCTGGTCAGCGTGGCGACGCAGAGCGAGGGCTTCACAAAGGGCTGCAGATTCCGGGGCTCCAGAGGGGCGCCAAGCTCGGCAAGGGCACCCCGCATCAGCCCCAGATGCACGGAGCAGGTGATCTCCGGATGGCTGGTGGCCAGGTCGCCGAAGGGACAGTGGTGGAGGAGGATCTGGTCTTCCTCTGCTTCCTGGACCAGCTCGGGCGCGAAGCCGAGGTCGGCGAGCAGTTTGATGACCCGCCGTCGTGCCTCCTCAGCGGAGATCTTCCTGAACGGCGCCGGGCCTTCTACTAGATAGCGACCCCAGACCTGACCAGCCTCCACAGCCGCTGCACTCGGATCCGGACTCGATCCCGCCAGATAGCTGGAAAGGATGTGGGCGAGCAGGCGATATCCGGCGAGTTGGTCGCTCGGCATGGCTCCAGGTACCGGCTCGTAAACGATGCGCGGCCGCCCAGGCATGCTGCGCTTCTCACGATCCGCGCGTACCAGCCCGGCCCTGCGGAGCACGTCCAGATGGGCCCTGACGGTGTTCGAGTGCAGGCCCAGACGTCCCGCCAATTGCGTGGCGTCCAGCGCTGGGCCGGCGGCGCGCAGCTCCTCGAGGATCCGCACCCGGCTGACCTCCGCCAGGGCCCGATATGCCAGCTGGCCGCCCTTAGTCCCGCTTGGCACATTCTCACGCTGCATGGTGTAAATATTGTTGTGTGTTGAGGACTTGTAGGTGTTGCCCCTCGCCCACAATGGCCCCCAGCTGGGGCCGGCAAGGAGCTAGGCGCTGATACCTACGGCGGTTCACCTGCTGAACCTGATGCTGGCCGGCATCTGGCTCGGCTGCCTGGTCTTCACCACCTTTGTAGTTTCGCCCGCCTTCAGGCGAATGCCCTGGTCGGACGCGGAGCGGGTGCAGGTGCGCTCGGCACTGGGACGCCAATTCATGCTGGTCGCCAACCCTATCCTGTTGCTCCTGCTGGGGTCCTTGATTGCGGAGGCTCTGCTGCGTAGCAGTCGTCTGCTGCTGGTCGAGCTGACGCTGCTTCTGCTGGTGATTCTGCTCGCCGCCATGCACGGGCTCCTCTTCGGCCGTCGCCTCGAAGCCCTGGCGGTGGCGGAAGGCGGGACAGAGGCTGGGGCCGCCCTCTCGCTCGCCTCTCGTCGAGGCGGACTTCGGCGCGCCTCTGCGGCCCTGTCATGCGTGAACCTTATGCTCAGCGCGGCTCTCCTCCTCGTCGCAGTGAGCGCGTGAGGTGAGAGGCCGCAGCCACGGAACCACCGGTGGCCGGCCCAAACAGGTCGAAACCATCACCGCGGTGGGGGTAACGAGCCTGATGAAGCCAACGTATTCACCGGTCCGCACGCCGCCTCGATCGCCTGCGGGCCGCACCGTCAACTGCACTTTAGTTGCGGTGGTTGCGCATTCCGGCGTGCCTAGGACTTCCCGCTGATGGCCAGCAAGCAGTCGTCCAAGGCGGCAGCCATCGGCTGGCTGGGGGACCTGGAGAAGGATGCGCACGCTGCCCTCCTGCAGATCGAGGCCCTCACTGGGCAGCTCGCGGCCGGGTCCGGCTCCGGAGCTGCCGTTGATCGAGTTCTGGACCTCCTCATCGAACAGGTCCTTCCCCGTCTCGATGCCGAGGAGGCCGTCCTCTTTCCGGCGGTCGCAAACGCCTTGCAGCAACCGGAGGCCACGGCAGCCTTGCGGGCGGAGCATGTCCAGATCAGGCGCCTAGTCGAGGTATTGGGAACCGTAGGCAACAACTCACATCACGAACGGCTGTCCAGAGGAGAGGCGGGCAGGCTGCGCCGCAACCTGGATGCTCTGCACGGCCTTCTCGGCCGCCATTTACAGGAGGAGAAGTCCATGTGCTGCCGGGCGCTCTGCGGGACCCTCGGCCCCGACGAGGTCGCGGCACTGCTTCGAGCGATGGCAGATGCGGAGGAGCGCGCCGGGCACGGCATCGTCCTGGTGGCGCTGCCTTGGCGAGATCCGACCGAGGCCATCGCCTTGCGGCCCAACCCGAGGGCAACGAGGCCCCTGGTGTTCAGGCTGGCCGATCTAGGGCGGAAGTTGAAAGAAGGCGAACGGTAAACAGCAAGGGGGTCTGGAAGCGATGGACGACCAAAGTGGCAACTTGCAGGAAAATGGGTCGGGCATCCGCCCTGCCGAGCAGCTGACCGCACCCCTAATCGACATTTGTCGAAGCGCTCGACGCAATACTGCAGGCCTACAGCGTCCCCGTCTATCTGGGGACTGTTCACGCCCGCCACTCAGAGGCGTGGCGTCAGGCAGACCGACGTGATCCGAGCGACCTCTGCCGAGTGGCCCCGCAGCTGGGTGAAGACCACCCCGGACCCGGCCTTGGTATCGAGGCTGGCAAGCCGCGCGGCGGCATCGACGAACTCGCCGAAGCTCCGCGCCGCCCAAGATCCGCAGAATGGACGTACTCCGCTGTCGAACGATCTGGGGAATGGTGATCCATGGCACTGAGAGCCGGCCCGCTTAGCGGCCGGCGGCTCGCTTGCTGCAATTGTGGTGACGTGGGCGTGCGGACGGTCATCGTACTCAATACTCGTACCTACGTTGGGTGACCGTGCCGTATGGTGAATCTGTGGGTGGACATGACTGACGGCGTATTGGGCGGAGTCATTGATGCACTCGGCATCTCGGGCTCCCGGACGTTGACGCGCGGCTTCATCCAGGGCCAGTCTTAGCATGACTCCAGAGCGCGCGGTCGAGCCGGTTATCGACTGGGTGGATGGAGCATCGCAGGAATCCTTTCCGGCGAGCGATCCTCCCGCCTGGCCTAAATCGGCAAGTGCGCCCGTCCAGACGTGGACGCCTGTCCAGACGGAGAAATGACCAACCGGGCAGCCGGCCTGCTCGGCCAGGAATTCATCTGCTTGTCGGGGAACTTCGGCCGCGCTCTGGTGTAGCGTCTAGAGTGAACGGCTCACAAGATCTGTAG
>QHBT01000026.1 GCA_003244185.1 Candidatus Dormiibacter spiritus
CTACAGATCTTGTGAGCCGTTCAAACTAGTAGTCGCGATCGGTGCTGCTCAGCCCTCCTGCAGCCGACCCAGCGC
This sequence comes from Candidatus Dormiibacter spiritus, assembly GCA_003244185.1. GTDB lineage: Bacteria > Chloroflexota > Dormibacteria > Dormibacterales > Dormibacteraceae > Dormiibacter > Dormiibacter spiritus. The sequence goes on from QHBT01000026.1 coordinate 76, forward strand.
CGAGTAGAGCAACATCGCGGTGTAGTCGGGCGGCATCCCGTCAGAGACCGAGTCGAGCGCTTCATGCAGATACTTGGTGAGCTGGCTGTCGCGCACCAAGTCGGGGCTCTCCAGAGCGTCCCGAATCGGCTCGGCCAGCTCCGAAGGCGTCAGCTCCTCCTCACCCGGCCCGTCTGCAGCCGTGTTGGCGAGACGAATTGCTTCGCGGATGAACTTTGCCCCCGCTTGGCTCAAGGCATCACATCTCCGCGCGTTCGACCGCGCTGGGGATGCTAGTCAGCTTTCGCGGCGGGGGTCACCACCACGCGCCGATCCGGTTCGGCGCCAGTGCTGACGGTGGTCACCTCAGGGTCGTCGTCCAGGGCCAGGTGGATGGCTCGACGCTCAAACGGCTGCATCGCATCCAGAGTGATGGGATCCCCGGTCACCTTGACCTGTCGAGCCGCCCGGTAGGCGATCTCGCGCACAGTGTGTTCTCGGCGCTGGCGATACCGCTCCACGTCAACCACCACTCGCTGGTCCTCCGCCAAGCGCCGGCTCGTGATCAGATTAGTGATCGTCTGGAGAGCACGCAGCGTCTCGCCGCGCCAGCCGATCAAGACTCCCAGGTCCCGCCCGCTGATATCCACCACTATCGCTTCAGGACCCCTGCGCGCTGTCACCTGACAGCGGATACCCATGCGCGTCAGCAGCTCAGCGACCATGTCTCGGGCGATCTCGGTATCGGCGTCCCTTGCTTCGGCGGTAGACGCGACGACAGCGGATTCGGTTGAAACACCCACGACCGCGGCCCCTCCGGAGGCCGCCGCTACCGCCTCGGTGCCAGCGGTGGAGGCCGCAGACCTGGCCGCGAGCACCACGACCTCAACCACAGTCTCGGTGTCACTCTCGCTCACCACCTTGACGTCGACGTTGCGGCGGCTCTCGCCCAGCTGGATCAGCGCAGCATCGACCGCGTCCTCAAGAGTCGGTCCCCTTCCTTCGGCAGTTTTCATGTCTTCGGCTTCCTTGCTGATGTTGATTTAGGGGCTATGGCTTTGGCGCCGTTGGCTTTCGACGCTGCCGGCTTGGCGGCGGCGCCACCCTTGAGCGGCTGGGTTTTCGCCGGCAGGCGGGGCGCTGTGCCGTTCGAAGCGCTGCCCTCGTTTCGTCGCCGGAGCTGGGAACCGCCGGGCGCAGGCGCCGGCCGACGAAGCAGGCCGCCCCAACCATTGACGAGGTACTGCTGGCCGATCGAGAACAGGTTCGAGACAGTCCAGTAGAGCCCCAGGCCGGCGGGGGTCACGATCGCGAAGTAGCCGATCATCAGAGGCATCAGCACCTGCATCTGGCGCGTCATCTGCTGCTGCTGCTTCTCCTGGTCGCTCGCCGCCGGGTTGACCGGCTGCTGCATCATGCGCGACTGCACGAAGGTGGTTGCGGCAGCGAGGAGCGGGATCACAAGGTAGGCGAGCGCGGGGATCGGCACGCCGTGCAACAGCGGGTTCTGCTGCGGGGTCAGATTCAGGTGAGGGATGAAAAGGAAGTGGTCGGCGAACGTGTTGGAGCGGGCGTTGCCGTAGAAAACGAAGTAGAGCGCGCTGAGAATCGGTAGCTGCAGCAGTGACGGCAGACAGCCCAGCATGGGCGTCAGAGGATTGACACCATGCTCTTTCTGCAGCTCCAGGATCGCCTGCTGCTGCTTCATCCTGTCGCCCTTGAACTTCTTCCGCACCTCCGCCATCTGCGGCGCCAGCTTGCGCTGCTGATCCTGCGATCGCTTGGAGGAGAGCAGCTGGAGCTGAAGGAGCGGCGAGAGCAAGGTCTTGATGACGATGGTGAGGGCGATGATCGCCAAGCCGTAGGCGCCGATGGCGGACAGTAGCGGCACCCCCGCCAGCGCGTGGTAGATGAAGGCCAGGGCGGCGTCCAGAGTCCTGCCGAAAACGGCCCACCACGCTGTGTGGATCGGCAGGAAGACGTCGAAAACCTTGCGCAGTTCGTTTATGGGAGGAGTCTCCTGAGCTTAGACCGGGTCATAGCCGCCCTTGCTGAAGGGATGGCAGCGGCTGATCCGCCGAATGCCCATCCAGGCGCCCTTGAACCACCCGTACCGGTCGATGGCCTCATAAGTGTACTGGGAGCAGCTGGGGGTGAATCGGCAAGTACTTCCCAGCAGCGGCGAGAGCGCCGCCTGGTAGAAGGTGATCAGGCGAAGGCTCAGGTACTTCATGAGGAGCCTCAAGTGCTGGGCGCGACTGGCGCCGAGCCGAGAGCTGCAGTACTTCTGGGGCCGGCTGCTTCCGCCAGCAGCCGGCGCCGCAGCCGGGCGACATCGTCTGTCAGCTGTGTGAACTGCAGCGTCTCCGCGCTGGGGCGGGCAATCAGGACCACGTCCAGAGCTATTCCCAAGCGCTGAGCTGGCGAACCACCAGCCGAAGGCTGGAGCAGCTCCAGCCGCACGGCCTCACGGAGACGACGGCGGACCCGATTGCGCCTGACTGCGCTCTTCAGGCTTCGGCTCACGGCAATGCCGACTCGACCTTCGCTCGCAGTGGGTTGGGCGAAAGCCAGGAAGGCTCGACAGGTGAGCAAGCGCGGCCGGCTCAGTACACGCTGGAACTCCCGCTGTTGAAGCAGCCGACGGCGCTTTTTCACGACGCGAGGAGGTTGAGGACGCTCACGGCCGCAGCCTGGCGGTCAATCTCAGGCAGAAGCGAGCTGAGCGCGGCCCTTGCGGCGGCGATTCATGACGATGCGGCGACCCGCCCGGGTGGCCATGCGGGAGCGGAAGCCATGCGTGCGCAGCCGGTAGCGCTTCTTGGGTTGAAATGTTCGCTTGATCTCTTATCAGTCCTCTTGAGGTGCCGCTGGTCAGGAGCGAGCCCGACAGAACGCACAAGTATAGGCGATCGCAAGCCTCCCGGCCAGCTCTGCGCTGAGGTCCGGGACAAGTGGGCAGCGGGGCTATCAGTAGTTCACCTTGCGGCCGGTATTGCGGATCCTTGCCGGCTTTGTTAACCTGAGCCAACCAACGGAGGAGCGGCCCGTGAGGCCTTGATCCAGCAGTTACCCAGCACCACTTCTCAGCACACTCCTAGCTCTAAGGCGGCCTTTCTCGGAAGGACCAGGGCGATTCCGGACCTCCGGTTCGAGCCGCTCGTGAGAGTTTTCCACAATCTAGACACAGGAGAATAGAACGTTTGGGCAGCACTCCCAAGGCTGATTCCCGAGCGGCCAAAAACCCGCCCGGATCAGGAATCACCGCAGGGAGTGGAACCCAACCAAAGTTCTCCACAGGATCTTCACCAGACCGCTCGGGTTGTCCCCCAATTCGTAGGGGTTTTACCCAGAGCATTCGCCTCTTGAGCTCCGGCGCCCAGCCATCACAGAGAAGCGTGCGGCCGAGCGCCGCCCGAGTTATCCACAACCGAACAGGCGCCGGAGCGCCTTCCCCCAAGGAGTCCTGCCCCCAGTGAACGAAGAGCAAATCTGGTCGGTGGTGCAGGACGACCTGCGCTTCCAGATCCCCAAGTCAACCTACGAGACCTGGGTCAGGAACACGGTGCTTCTCTCCTCGGCCGACAGCATCTTCCAGATTGGTGTGCCCAGCCGGCTACACAAGAGCTGGCTGGAGGACAGGTTCGCCGGCATGATCCGGGAGACGCTGCAGGAAGTGGTCGGCTCTGAGGTCCAACTGGACTTCGTCGTCAGCAGGAACGGGCACGCCCTCCAAGCGGCGCCCGAACCAACTTACTTTCCGCCGCCGGTCAGCCAGGAGCAGCCCGCCACGGCCACCACTGCTCTCAGCGCCAAGTTCAGGTTCGCCACCTTCGTGGTCGGCAACAACTCGCGCTTCGCCCACGCCGCTGCCCAGGCTGTTGCCGAAGCGCCAGGTCTCAGCTACAACCCTCTCTTCCTCTACGGCGGCGTGGGGCTGGGCAAGACCCACCTGATGCACGCGATAGGTCACCAGGTTCAGGCCAGATGGCCGCAAAAGCGGGTCGTCTACCTGACCTCAGAGCACTTCATGAACGAGATGATCACGTCAATCCAGGCCAACCTGATGGAAGAGTTCCGCACTCGCTACCGGACGGTTGATGTGCTGCTCATCGACGATATCCAGTTCCTGGCCGGCAACAAGGCGACCACCAAAGAGGAGTTCTTCCACACCTTCAACGCTCTCCACGAGATCGGCAAGCAGGTGGTGATCTCCTCCGACCGAGCGCCGAAGGACATTCCGACGCTGGAAGACCGGCTCCGCTCACGCTTTGAGCAAGGCTTGATGGCCGATATCCAGCCGCCCGACTTCGAAACCCGGGTCGCAATTCTGAGAGCCAAGGTCGGTGACAACGACAAGCTGCTGTCAGAGGAGGTGCTGACCTTCATCGCCCACAAGGTGCAGAAGAACATCAGGGAGCTGGAGGGAGCGCTTACCCGGCTGCTCGCCTACTCGGCGATCCACCAGAAGCGGATCGGCGAGGCTGAGGCGGCCGAACTGCTGGCTGACATCATCCCGGCCGGGCTGCGACGGCCCCTGAGCATCGACCGCATCCAGCACGTCGTGGCGGGCTACTACGAGCTGTCGGTGGAGGACATGAAAGGCAAGCGCCGCGACAAGCACATAGTGCTGCCCCGCCAGGTGGCCATGTACCTCGTGCGGGAGGAGACGCCCTCCTCGCTGCCTCAAATCGGCCAGGCTTTCGGCGGCCGTGATCACACGACAGCCCTGCACTCGATCGACAAGATAGCCAACGAGATCAAGGAAGACGCCCGCCTCCGCTACGACGTCCAGGCGATCCGGGATCGGCTGGACGATCACCGATGAGAGAACCAGTTACCTGTAACAGCCAAACAGACCGCACCGGCCGCTACAGGCAACGAGGCTTTGCACAGCCCGCTGTGCAGTCGGTGGGGAGCAACCGGGGAAGCGCCTTGCCGGCTCCAGCCGTACCCAATCGAGACCCAGGCCGGGCAGGGTTGAGCCCCGCTTTCACTATGCTTTTTCCCCGTCTCCGCCGAACTGGGGCTGAACTGTTAGCGCACAGTCTGCACAGCTCCTACGGCTCTGTACGGCGAAGCTATTACCTAACAGAGACAGTTAAGTCATGGGGATAAGGAGCCTGCCTTGAGACTCACGTGCCAACCAGCCACCCTCAGCCAAGCGCTGCAAACAGTGTCGCGGGCCATCTCGACCAGAACCACCCTGCCCATCCTGAACAATGTGCTGCTGGAAACGACCTCCTCCGGCCTGGCGCTGACGGGGACTAATCTGGAGATCGGGATCAAAAAGCTCGTCGAGGCGGAGATCAGCGACGAGGGCAGCACAACCGTTCCCGCCCGGCTCCTGACCGATTTCGTCGGCACGCTGCCCCAGCAGCAGCTGGAGCTCTCACTCGACGTCGCCAGCCAGACGCTGTCGCTGCGCTGCGGCCGCTTCGACACCCACATCAAGTGCATCGAGGCCGATGAGTTCCCGCCGACACCTCGCTCAGATGAAGGCGACACCATCAAACTGCCCCTGGCTGAGCTGTTGGCAGGGATCGAGCAGACCCAGATGGCAGCCTCCACCGACGAGGCTCGCCCGGTGCTCACCGGCGAGCTGTTGCAGATCGAAGGCGGCCGGCTCACGATAGTGGCCACTGACGGCCATCGCCTGGCCGAGCGGAGGTTGCAGGTCACGAGCGGTGATGGTTTGGAGGCAAGGTTGATAGTCCCCGCCAGGGCCCTCGGCGAACTGCCTCGGGCGTTTCGCGGCGACTCCGGCGAGGCTCAGATCACCGTGTCCCAAGCCCGCAACCAGATCTTTTTCCGAACCGGCTCGGCGGGATCCTCGGAGGTCACCTCCCGGCTTATCGACGGCACCTATCCCAACTACGCGCAGGTGATACCCAACAAGAGCTCGACAGTGGTCAGGGTGGACACCGGCGAGCTGAATCAGACAGTGCGGGCGGTGTCTCTATTCGCTCGCGACTCGGCCAACGTCCTCCGGATCAAGGCGCAGGCCGACGGCCTCGCGCTCTCGGCCACAACCAACGAGGTGGGTGACAGCCGGGCGGATCTCACCGCTGAAGTCGAGGGCAACGAGATCCAGATCGCATTCAACGCCCGCTACGTTCTCGATGCGCTGGCCGCGGTAACCGCTGAGCAGGTGGAGCTTCGCTTCGATGGCCCTTTGAGCCCGGGCCTGATCCGGATCCCCGACCACGACGACTACCTGTACGTGATCATGCCTGTCCGGGTGGCGATGTAAGGGCACAGGTTTCTTTCCGGCCCGTGCTCCTGAAGCATCTGGAACTTCGCAATTACCGCAATTACGCGCGCATGGAGTTGGACCCCGGTCCGGGCCTCAACCTCTTCCTGGGCGCAAACGGCCAGGGCAAGACCAACCTGCTGGAAGCCGTCGCCCTGCTCGCTCTCAGCGCCTCGCCTCGCGCCGGGCGTGACGCTGAGCTGATCGGGGAGCTGGCGAGCGAAGCCCGGGTTCAGGCCCAGGTTGAGAGCGGCGGCCGGCTGCTGGAGATCCGGATCGACTTCGTGCTGGAGGGCAACCGGACCCGGCGTCGGATCCAAGTCGACGGCCAGCCTCGCCGCGCCCTCGACCTGCCCGGCATCTTCCGGGTCACGCTTTTCTGGCCCGACGACCTGGATCTGATCAAGGCAGGCCCTGAGCATCGACGGCGACTGCTGAACCAGCTGCTGGTCCAGGTGCGGCCGGGCTACGCACGAACGTTGGCCCGGTACGCCAGGACTTTGGAGCAGCGGAACCGGCTGCTCAAACAGATTGCGCTCGGCGAGCAGCCGGAGGAAGCGCTGGACGTGTGGGACCTCCAGCTGGTGGCGCTGGGCGAGGAGTTGCGCACCGCGCGGGCGGAGGCGGTGGCGAGCCTGGCGCCGCTGGCCTCCGCGGCCCACTCGGCCATCTCTGGCGGGGAACTTCTGGAGATCAGCTATGCCGGAACCGAGCAGGGACTGGCCCAGGCTCTGGCGGTGGCGCGGCGCGAAGACCTTCGGCGCGGGGTCAGCACAGTGGGACCCCATCGCGACGACGTTCTCGTCGTCTTGGAGGGCCGAGAGGCGCGGGCCTATGCCTCTCAAGGACAGCAGCGAAGCGCCGTCGTGAGTGTCAAGCTGGCAGAGGCTCAGGTGATAGCTGAGCTGACCGGCGAGGCCCCTGTGCTTCTCCTTGACGACGTGCTTTCCGAGCTCGACGCCGAGCGCCGGCGCGAGCTGCTTCGTCGGCTGCTCGAGCCGGGCCAGGTGATAGTCACCTCGGTCGAGGCTGAGCCGTTTCCGCCGGCGATGGTGGCCCTGGCCCGGGTGCTCTGCATCGACAGGGGCCGGCTGCTTCACTGTGCATAAGGTGGGGAACGTCCTTGCCGGGCTTGTGGCAAAGCAGGGGAGTCAGAGCCCCCTGGTGGAGGCGCGCCTGCGGCTGACTTTCAAACAGGTGGTGGGCGACGTACTCGCGGATGCCTGCGATTCGATCGAGGTTGAGCGTGGCGTCGTCTCCGTCACCACAGCCAACCCGGCACTCGCCCATCAGCTGCGTCTCGACTCGATCGAGTTGATGCGCAGGTTGAACGCGGAATCGCGGCTGCCTCAGCGGGTGCGAGAGATCAAGGTGAGGGTGGGCCGGCCGCCGCGATGATCGAGCTCAGCGCCAAGCAGCGGGCCGCCTGCCGACCGCTGCAAGGCCCGGTCAGGATCATCGCCGGCGCTGGGACAGGGAAGACAGCTGTCATAGCCGAGCGCTACAGCCGCATAGTAGCCAGGGGCGGGGATCCGAGCCGGATCCTGGTGCTGACCTTCACCGACAAGGCGGCGAGTGAGATGCGGGAGCGCGTCCTGTCGCGCTGTCCCCAGGCAGATCCGAGCGCCATCGGCACCTTCCACTCCCAGGCCCTCGGCTGGCTGCGGGAGGACGGCCGCGAGATCGGCGTCGGTGCCGGCTTCAGGCTCCTGGTCGGCGCCGACCTCTGGCTGGCCCTCCGGGAGCTGATGTGGGAAGCGGCAGATCCTGTGCTGGTCGGCCAGGAGCGGCCCGACGACCTGGTTTCGCCTCTGCTCCAGCTGGACGAGAAGTTGAAGCAGGAGCTGGTCCAGGTGCAGCGCCTGCAGGCCTGGGCGCGCCACGCCCAGGACTTGGATCGGGGGGCGCTGCTGGGCGCAGGGGCCCGGCTGCTGGAGGCGTTCGCGGCTCGGAAGCGGCGGGAGAACCAGCTTGACTTCAACGATCTCATAGTCAGAGCCGTGCAGCTGCTGGCGACCAAGCCGGAGATCCGCGAGCGTTACAGGCAGCGCTGGCGCTGGATCCTGGTCGACGAATACCAGGACACGAACCTGGCCCAGGAGCGGGTGGTCGAGCTTTTGGGGGCGCCTGCTGGCAACGTCTGCGTGGTCGGTGACGACGATCAGAGCATCTATCGCTTCCGGGGGGCATCCCGGGCCAGCCTGGAGCGCTTCCTGGCGGTCTTTCCTTCGGCCGCCACTCGAACTCTGGCTGAGAACCGGCGAAGCGCCCCCCGGGTTGTCGAGGCTGCGGCGGCGCTCATCGAGCACAATCCGGACCGGAGCGAAAAGGAGCTGCGGGCCCACTCCCTCAACGGCGAGGCAGGAGCTGTGCAGGTCTGGCGCTTGGCGAGTCGCAAAGCCGAAGCCAGGTTGATAGCGGCTGAGATTCAGCGGCTGGCGGAAGAGGGCGCCGCCCTGGAGCGGATCGCCGTGCTTGGCCGCACACACGCCAGCCTGCAGGCGGTGGCCGAAGAGCTGAGTCTGGCCGGCCTGCCCTACGAACAGAGCGGCCAGGGTCTTTTCCGCCGGCCCGAGGTGCTGGACCTGATCGCCTACCTGCGACTCATCCATGACTCAACCGACCTGCTCGCCCTGGTCAGGCTGCTGAGCCGGCCGCCTCTCAACCTGGACCTGGTACCGGCGCTGGAGCGGATACGGTCGGGGGCGGAGACCGGTCAACCGCCCCTCGTGGCGCTCTCCGGTTGGCAGCCGACCAGCGACTGGGCGCTCGAGCTGCAGGGACTGGTTCAGCTGAAGTCCACTCTCGGCGTGGACGATCTGCTCTTCGAGGTGTTGGAGAGAACCCGCTATCTGCAGACGGCGCTGCCGCCTGACGGCCTTGAAGCGCAGCGCGTCAGCGGCAATGTGGGCCTGTTCATGGAGCGGGTGGAGGAGTACTGCGAGCGCCGCCGGGATCATTCGCTGAGCCTGTTCGTAGAGCACCTGGATCTGGTCCTGCTCTCGGGCGAAGATGCGCCGGTGGCGGAGCTGACCGACGCCCCCCACGGTGCAATCCAGCTGTTGACAATGCACAGGGCCAAGGGTCTCGAGTTCGACACCGTCTTCCTTCCCTCGCTGGTGGAATCGCGCGTCCCGCACCGGCAGCGGCCTGACCTGCTGGAGCTTCCCGCCCAGCTGGTCGAGCCGGCGGTCAGGGGTAAGGAGGACCAGGTGGCGGAGGAGCGCAGGCTGTTCTATGTCGCCATGACCCGAGCCCGGTGCCGGCTGGTCCTGACCTACGCCGACCGCTACGAGGGTTCCCGGCTCTGGCGGCAGTCCCGCTTCCTTCGTGAGCTGGGCCAGGGTATCGAGAAGCGCGACCTGCGCGAGACGGCGGAGCTCACTCAGCCGGTCGAGGTTGAGAGCGAATCACCCGCCCTGCCGGAGGCTGACTGCCCGGTCCTGTCCTTCAGCTCGATCTCGGCCTATCAGGAGTGTCCCCGCAGGCACTGGTTCCGCTACCAGCTGCGGCTGAGCGCTCAGCCCAGCGTCGAAGCGCAGTTCGGCACAGTCCTGCACCAGGTTCTGAAGCGGGCGGGCAGCCACCGCCGGCAGGGGCGGGAGCTGAGCCTGGAGCTCCTTTATTCGATCCACGAGGACGCCTGGGACCGAATCGCGCTGAGCGAACCACGGCGGCGGCCGGTCCTGGAGGCTCTGGGCTGGCGCCTGCTCGAAACACTCCACCGCGCCGGCGGTCTTGAGCGGGCGCCATTGCTGGTCGAGGAGCAGTTCAATCTGCGGCTGCCTGGGTGGCAGCTGCAGGGAGTGATCGACCGAGTCGAGCGAGGACCTGAAGGCATCCGCATAGTCGATTACAAGTCCGGCCGGCCGGAGCGCGGCAGCGCACTTCAGCTCGCGCTGTATGCGCTCGGCGCGGGCAGCATTCCCAGCCTGGCGGCCGAGCTCGACGGGGAGCCGCCGGAGTTGGAGATCGTCTATCTCCGCAAAGAGGCCCAACGAGAGCCGTTCAAGGCGACCCCGGAGCTCCTCGCGGAGGCGAGCCGCACCGGCGCGGAGGTGGCGGCAGCCATTCGCCTCGGCCGCTTCGAGCCGCGCCCCCAGCGCCGGCGCTGCGCCCTCTGCGCCTACCGGCTGGCCTGCGACGCCGCGCTCTAGATTGCCCAGTCCCGAGTAGCTGAGACGCTCCTGGTTGAGGTCGTCCTCCCCCGCCCCGGGGGGAGGCAGGTGGGGGGCCTTGGATTTGCAGGCTGGACCAGAGCCGCCATTTCGGTCCTGAGCATCTCGCCGCAGCTCCTGGGCGCTTGAGAGGGGTTTGACGGACCTTGGACGCAAGGTCTCACCAGAGGGCGGCGGGGGAGGACGCAAAATGCCTGCTCGCTGCTCAAGATCTCGGGGACCGGATACTCTAGGTTCGCCGCCTCACTGGCTGGCGGGCGGCGCTGTCATGTAGGACCCCGCGAGCCGTAGGCATTCGCCGGCAATGTCAAGGGCTGCGTGCGGGCGCGTTATCTCTCGGGCCCGCCGCGCCATCTCCTGAAGTTGGGCCTGATCGCCCCCCAGCAGCTCCTGGACGGCCCTCAGGAGCTGCCCGGCGTGCGGGGCGTAGAGGCCGACCCCATGCTGCGTTACGTAATCCACGTTGGGCGTCTCCTGGCCAGGCAGGTAGCCGGTCAGGATGACCGGCAGGCCGGTGGCAAGAGACTCCGCAATGGCCCCTGGCCCGGCCTTCGTAACCACCAGATCCGTCGCCCGAAGCAGATTCGGCATGGTGTCGACAAACCCCAAAACGAGCACTGGAGTGGGAAAGGAGCGAGCCGTCAGCCGGCGCCGCAGCCGCTCATTTCGGCCGCAGACGGCTATGACTTGCCAGGGACGGTCGCGTCGAGCCAGCGCCCCGATCTGCTCGGACATCCGCCCGGAGCCCTCGCCGCCGCCCATGACCACCACCGTCGGCCGTCCCGGGTCCAAGCCCAGCTCTTTGCGCATCGCCGCCTGCTCGCCCGGGTGAGGCGGCCGAAAGCGCATGTCCACCGGGAAGCCCAGCAAGCGCACCTTGCGGGCGGCCACACGGGCCCGTGTCACATATCGCTGGGCTTCCTCGGTCGGCACTACCACGACGTCGGCGGGCGGAAACGCCCAGCCGCGGTGCAGCTGAACCAGATCTGTGACCACAGTCATCAGGCCGCGGGGCCGCCCGCTCCTCTGCATGGCGGTCCAGGCGACATGGTTGAGCAGAGGGTGCACCGAGAGCACCACATCCGGGTCCGCTTCGGCGATGGTCTGGAGCAGCACGCCGCGGACCTGCGGGCCAAAGCTGGCCCGAAGCGCCGCGAAGGCGGGGCGGCTGTTGCTCCCGTGATAGATGGCAGCCCACGCCGGCCGTGCTCGCTTGATGATCGTGGGGTAGAGGGAAGTCAGGCGGCGGACGAGCGGCCGGCCCTGGCCGATCAGGGGGTCGCACATGCCAGTGCTGCAGGGGGTCGACTGCGCCATCAGAGCGAAGGTGAGCGCCCGGGCAGCCGCACGGTGGCCGCCGCCTGTGTCGGAATAGAGCACCAGGACCCGGGCCGGCCGAGCGAGCCCGGAAGCAGAAGCCTCGGTGGAGGGCGCCCGGGCCGTCTCAGCCGGGCCGGCCGTCAGCTAACCTCGACAGCCAGTGCTAGTGTCCCGCGCCAGACCGCCGCTCGGCGGCGCGCCGGGCGATCCAGCGCATGTTGTAACGGGAGAGCAGCCAGGTCAGCAGCACCATGAGAAAGACGACAGTGGTGATCCAGAACACGTTGCTCTTGGCCAGCTCGGACGGCGAGAGCCCGGCAGCGCCCTTCTTGTTGGAGTCGATGATGAAGGCGGCGAGATCGGCCAAATCCTGGTCCTTGAGCTTGTCTCCGAACGCCGGCATGGCGGCGGAGTAGCCGGAGTCTCCCTTGCGGCCGTTCTTGATGGTTTCAGCTATGTAGGCCGGGGACTTGGGGTCCGGCACTCCTGGCAGCTTGACGATGGGGTTGAGCTTGGGCCCCACACCGCCCTCCAAGTTGGCGCCGTGGCAGGAGGTGCAGCCCTGCGCGCTGTAGAGTTGCGCGCCCTTCTGCACGTCCCCGGCCGGGGCCGCACCGGGCGCGGGGGCGGCGCCGGAGCTGGCGGCTGCGCTGGGAGCTGCTCCGCTCGGCGACGGAGTGGGGGCGGCGGAAACCGCCGTCAGCGTCCAGCCCAGCAGCAGCGCGGGGATCAGGATGGCGAAGGCGGCCGGCCACGACCAGCGGCGCGAGCCGAGTAGGCGCATCGGGCCAAACATAACAGAGCCGCTGGCGTTGTCACCGGTCGGTCACCAGGCTGAGTCCGAATTACGTGCAATGGCCGATCGGCCCCAGAGCCCCGAGACAAGGTCCTAATGGCTGGGAACGGCGAACTAGTATTGCCGGTGAAGTGGGCAGCGGGCGGCTGACAGCAGCGGCGTTTGTTCTGGCGGCCCTGCTGGGCGCGGCGAGTCGCGTGTGGGCGAGCAATCCCAACTCAGGCTTGTTGGTGCTGGTAGGAGCCGCCTGTGCCGGTGTTGGACTGCTGGCAGCCAGCCACAATATCGGTCCCCGCCTGGGCCTGTCGGAGCTCGGCGAAGGCCGCAGCCTGCTGGTTATCGCGGGCTCGCTGACGGCGCTGGCGGTCCCCTGGCAGACCCAGATCCCGCCTGCCCACCTGGACCGCCTCTTCGGCTGGCAGACGCCAGCTGCCTGGTTCTGCATCGCCGCCCTGATCGCCGCCGCGCTGGTCCGCCGCCCACTAGTCCGGGGCTTCGCTCTCACGGTGGCAGCAACAGCGCTCGCCGCCTGGGTGGCCTGGCTCGGCCACCTACTTCTGACGCCCGAGGTCACTCGACTCAGCTTTCCCTTCCAGGTAGTCGATCTGCTTGCTGTCGGTTGGTACCTGGCCGCCATCACCTTCCTCGTGGCAGCCGAAGGTGAGGCGGCTCGGCGCAGCGCTGAAGACACCGGTGCGCCTCGACTTTCAGAACTGGTGGTCTGGGCCCTCCTGCCCGGTTTGGGACTCGTGCGCCTGGGCCGGCGGGCGGCGGGCCTGGCCTGGTTGGGCGCGGGCGGAGTCCTTGGCTTTCTTCTCTGGGTGTCGGCCTATGGCCAGGACCAGTTTCTCTACTGGAGCTCGTTCAGCTACACGGTTCTCCTGCCGCCGGCGCGCTCGCGCGGCGACGTGACGGCACTGCTCTGGCTGCTCGCACTCCTGCTGGTGACGAGCTTTTTGAGCACCCTCTGGGCGGCTCGGCGTGAGCGCCAGCCGCGGTCGCAGCTGGCATCCTGGACGGGCTTGGGTCAGACGGGAGGACACGACCGTCCGGGCGGAGCCGGCCGGAGACGCGGTTAGGCAAGCAGGCGCCTGCCCAAAGCGGGATCAGGCACTGCGCCTGACCTGAGCCTAAGTCGAACCCAAGGGGCGCCCAGCGCCAGGCGGGAATAAGATGCCGCCCGGCGAGAATTCCGTTGACATGCCCACCACGTCCTCGGTTTCCGCCTCGGGCTGCGCCTGCAGCTCGCGCCGCTGGCTCGACTCCAGGTCCAGCTACCGTGGCTGAAGCCCGCGCCCTCCCCGAGCCGTCTTCGCGGGCCGGCCTGAGCCGGGTCGCCGTCTTCTCGCTGCACACCTCACCGACCGCCTCTCTCGGCCACTCGGCCAACGGCGGCATGAACGTCTACATCCGCCAGCTCTGCGTGGGCCTCTCCCAGCTTGGAGTGGCGACCGACATCTTCACGCGGTCTCTGGCTGGCGACAAGAGAGTTGAGCAGCTCGCGCCGCTCAGTCGCGTGATCAACCTCCCTGCCGGGCCGCAAGAACTTGACAAATACCGCCTGCTCGAGCAGGTCCCAATCTTCACCGAGGGCGTCCGCGCTTTCATGGCGGAGGGCGGGCTCCACTACGACGCCATGTACTCCCACTACTGGCTCTCAGGCATGGTGGCCTGCGCCCTGCGCGGCTCGCTGCGAGTGCCCTGGGCGCACACGGCGCACACGCTGGCCATCGTGAAGAACCGGCTGCTCGCCCCCGGCGACCGACCGGAGCCGGAGGTGCGGGTGGATCTGGAAGGCGAGGTCGCGCGCTGCGCCGACCTGCTGATAGTCAACACCCAGGCCGAGGCGTTGGAGTTGCTGCGCGCTTACGGGGTGCGGCAGGAACGTCTGGCGGTGGTGGCGCCGGGCTGCGATCTTGGAGCGTTCGAGCCCCGCCCGCGGCAGGTCGCCCGAGAAGCACTTGGCTACCCCGAGCAGCGCCTCTTCGTCTTCGCCGGCCGGTTGGAACGCCTGAAGGGGGTCGATGTGCTCATCCGGGCCCTGGCCGAGTTGACGGCTGACGGCGCCAGGCCCGAACTGCGCCTCTTGATCATCGGAGGCGACAGCCACTCCAGTGGTGAGAGCGAGCGGCAGCGGCTGGCCACTCTGGCCGAGCGGCTGGGCCTGACCGGGCAGGTGAGTTTCACAGGACCGCTGCCACAGGAGCGGCTGGCCGGCTATTACGCGGCGGCGGAGGCGGTCCTGCTCCCCTCCTACAACGAGTCCTTCGGCCTGGTAGCCCTCGAGGCGCAGGCTTCCGGGACACCTGTGATTGCCAGCAATGTGCCGGGGCTGGCCCTCGTGGTCAGCGACGGGCGCACAGGCTTTCTGGTCAACGGGCACGACCCGCGTGACTATGTCGATCGGATGCGACAGCTTCTGGAAAGCCCCAGGTTGGTGGAGGCGATGGGCTCGCGGGCCGCGCGAAGGGCACGCGGCTTCAGCTGGGACCGAACCACCGAACGGGTCCATGCTCTGCTCAGCGAACCCGTCTCTAAGGCCACCGCCGCGGGCGCCGGCTTAGGCTCGAGTCCAGCCGAGCTGGCCGGCGCCATAGGCGTAGCCGTCCACCCCGTACCGGGTCAGCTGCGTCAGCCGACTGCCGTCAGCGTTCATTAGCCAGACCTGAGGCACGCCTGCCGTGCTGGAGATGAAAGCGATCTGATGCCCGTCGGGCGAAGGGCTCAGCTGCTCGACTGAGGTCTGCGGCTCCGCGGGCAGGCCGTCGGCGGTGCTGAGCGTCTGGTTCTGGCCCTGGGTGGAGCTGAGCCGGAAGGCTTTGGCCACCAGCCCGACCTTGGTTGCGACGGGCGCAGTGAGGAGCAGGTGACGGGAGTCTGACTGCCAGATTGGCGGGCTGATCTGGCCCGTGACGACAGTGAACGGCTGGCTGGACCCGCCGCGCAGAGTCCGCACCCGCAGGCGGGTCTGAGTCGGATCTGTGGCGGGGGACCGGTAGGCGAGAGCACTGAGATCGGGCGCCCAGGCGAGACCGTCCACCGCAGCGTTCTCGGATTCCAGCAGTGACTCGGTCTTCAGGCCGGCGTCGTAGAGCCGGATCGCCGTACCTGACTCAGCGGGCGTCGTGTAGGCGATCTGGCGGCCGCCCGGGGCGACGGCTGCTTCGAGCACCTTTTGAGCCACCTCCGTGTAACCGCTCTCGCGAGACCAGATTCGGAGGCGATCTCCATCCAGCAGCGCAAAGCTGCCGGTCGAGTCCAGGTACGCGGCCCAGCGGCCGGCGAAGGGAAGGGGGTTGCTGCTGCCGTCGAGGACGCTCTCCGACCAGGTTCCGGAGGCACTGTGAAGCAGCAACCGGTCGCCGCTTGGCGCCCATTGGAAGCTGGCAACTGAGGCGGCCACCAGGGGGCGGGGAAAACCGCTCTCGTTCACCAGCCAGATGCCCTCGCCAGCGCCGCTCGGAACTGGCGTTGCGATGAAGCCCACCCAATGCTGGAGGCTCTTCACCTGCCCTGTCCGAAAGGTGATGGCCGAGCCGGTCGCCAGCACGTTGCCGTGAACGTCCCGGGCAGTGGGCGCGACGCTGATCGAGTAGTCCTGATCGGGGGCCAGCAGCTGGGCTGGGGCGAGCTCCAAGCGCCGGGGATCGGCCGGATCCTGGCGAAGCTGAAAGGCGAGGCTGGGGGAGAGGCTCACCGAGCCACTCAGTGAGGCCACATCCATCGGTCGACTGAACGTGAGGCTGAGGTAGGCCGCCGGGTCTACCCCGGTGTCGTTGGCGCCGGGGCTGGCACCGCTCAGCCGAGGCGGCTCCTCGGTGTCGAAGTACCAACTATGTCGGAGCGGGGCTGCGCTACCCTGTCGATCCCGGTAGCCGGGGTCCAGCACAACCCGGTAACGAGTGGACGGCCGGAGCGTCTCGTGGCTGAAGACGACCTCGTGGTCGCTGGGCCAGCTGAAAGTGCCGTGAACCTGCGGCTCGAGCCGAAAGTGCGCGGCGACCGAAGCGCTGTCCATCGGCCTGTCGAACTGGACTGAGAGCGGACCGTTGGTGGCGAAGCCGGTGGCCTTCGACTGTGGGGTCACGCCGACGACCTGCGGCGGCGCCGAGCACCCTACACCCCCAATCACGCCCAGGATCAGCACCACGAGCCCGACGGATCCTCGCCCGAACAGCGGTCCTCTAAGCACTTAGGGCCAGCTCTTGTTTCCAGGCGGGGGCTGTCCGGCCCAATACGGCGTAGACACTCAGCGGAGTCCTAGTTGGACGTCGGCTCGACAGGCCGGGTTTATCCCGGCCGGTACACGACGACTGTGTCCACGCCGGACGCCGGGTTCACTGTGGCCGTCCGGCCCCGAGAGCGCCGTGCGTCCCGCACTCACCGGGAGGGGTTCCGGAAGGGGAGGCCTGCCTCCCCTTGCCCGTTTCTGGAAGGGGAGGCCCGCCTCCCCTTGCCCTCAAGCGGGATAGCTCTGGAGTTTGGCCCGCAGCTCGTTGGCGAGGCTCTCCAGCCGCGCGGTGTCCACAAAGAGGATCGACACCTGAGGAATCTCATCGATCGCCGTTTCCAAGCCTGAGCGCGATTTCTCGGCGTTCGCCAACAGATCCTTGATCTTGCGCGAGCGGTTTCCCAGTGCTTCCTCGGTCATCTGAATCAAATCGCCCGTCACTTCCTCGTAGGAAGTGCCGCCGGTGGCCGTTTGGCCCTGCTCGTGTCGGGGCCACGCAGTGGATTGGGCGGCAGCTGGTTGGGCATAGGCGGGCTGCTGGTGGCTCGGCGCCTCCTGCGGCGCGGGTTCCGGCTGGCGCGGCGCCGAGTAGGCGGCCACCGGCTGGGGCTCCGGCGCGCGCTGGGCGGGGCTCGCCGGCGGGTACTGCCGGGACCGGCCACCGGAAGTCGCCGGCGGCGGCTGAGGCGCCGCCCCCGAAGGCTGGCCAAAGTTCTGGCCGCCCTGCCGCTGGCCCACCACTTGGGAGAGGTCCAGCGGCGGCCTGCGTTCGTCAGCGGCTGCCTTGACCTCGATCATGGCGTTGGGGTCCTCACAAAGCGCGAGTACGCCATCGGTGCTGTTGGCCACCTGCCGAGCGGTGCTGGTGTAGGCACCCGCGAGGCGACCCTCATCGAGGATGATGACACCTGTGGCGGCCGGGGAGCGAACCATCAGGCTGCCGGTCAGCTGGCGCTCCTCCAGGAAGCGGAGAAAGGCGTGCATATCAACCCAGCCGGCATAGAGCTGGGTGTAGACCGACTGCGCCACAGTGACGTGGTAGAGGCCGTCCACGAGATCGGGCGCGAGCGCCACGACGTCGAGCACTCCCTGACCGCGGCCGACCTCCTGGGCGAAATGGCCCAGGGCCTCGGTGCCCAGCTCAGCGCTGTCCTGGCCCCCGTCGTAGACAGCTTCGAGAGCCGTGCCTTCGCGGAAGTAGATGAGGCCCGTGGCGTTGTCGGCCAGCAGGCGGACGTAGCCTGTGTAACCCTCCCGCTCGAGGGTGGTGAGCAAGCGAGGAAAGTCGACAAAAGAGGTTTTCAGCGAGTCATACATGAGATCGCCGTTGGGCACCGGGATGGGCTCGCGGCCGTGCTTGGGAACGGGCCGGAACTTCAAGCCCCGACGGATCTCGGGCGGCGCTTCTGGCTCGGCTTCCGGTCCCCGCGATCGCTGCTGCTCGTGGGACTGGGCAGGCCGCTGGTAGGGCTGCTCGGAGCGCCGGTCGTACTGCTGCTGAGGCTGGGGGCCCTGAGCGGCTTGCGCGGGCTGTGACTCCTGCGGTTGAGCGCCGGGCGGACTCCAGGCCTGCGGGCGGCCGCCATTCGGTCCGGCCGGCGCCTGCCCCTGGCTCTCCGAGTTGGCCCGGGCGATCAGATCAGGGATGGAGGCGCGGACCGATTCGTCCGGGGGCAGCTTTGCTTTTGCGTCGAAATCAAACTCGCCCGACGACCACGCCAGGGCCTGAACGACTGCGTCATCACCGGCCCCACCGCCCCCCACAGCATGGAATAGATGACCGAAGAGGAAGTAGAGCGAGGTGGCTTGCTGGCCATCCTGGCGCAGCGTGAGGGTGCCCGTGGCGCGCTCGTTCTGCGCCGCTTCCAACAATCTTCTCAGCCGGGTTTCGGTAAGTGAGCCTCTGGCCTCCAAGGCGTTCTCCATCGCGTCGCTAAAACGACGCCTTTAAGTTCAATGGGCTTATCGCTCATCACTAATGCGGAAACGAATCCAGCCCCAAGCGACACGTTAGTATAAGTCCCTCACATGTTCTTTGAGCCGGTCCGCGCCTATCGATCAGCGCCGGCCGGTGATCTGCGGCCCTGAGCCAGCCGCTCGGCCGCCTCCGCGGCGGTGCGGATGACGCCGCGACGCGAGTGCTTCTACTCCGCCACGGTGAGTCCACCTGGAACGCCGACCATCGCGTGCAGGGGCAGCTCGATCCGCCCCTCTCGCCGCTGGGACGAGAGCAGTCAACGAAGCTGGCCGCCCGGCTGGCGCGGGAGCCCATCGCGGCTCTCTATGCGAGCGACCTGACCCGAGCCGCGGAGACCGCCCGCCCCCTGGCCGCGGCGCTCGGCTGCGAGATCCGGTTCTGTCAGGACCTGCGCGAGATAGCACTGGGCGAGTGGGAGGGCAGGACGAGCGCAGAGCTGGCTCGGGAGTATCCCGAGCTCTGGCGGCGCTGGCAGCAAGAGCCCGATTGGGATCTGGCGCCAGGCGGCGAGGCCGCTGAGGCTTTCGGCGCTCGGACCGGCAGGGCGTTCGAAGCCGTGACCGGCGCTCACCCTGGCCAGCTCATTGCCTGTGTGACTCACGGCGGCGTCATTCAGGCGCTCCTGCGGCGGGTGCTGGGTCAGAGCCTGCACGGCTGGTTCCACTTCCGCATTGGCAACGCCTCTCTGACCCGGCTTGACTATCGCGCAGGCCGGGTGACGGTGGCCGGCGTCAACGACGTCTGCCACCTGAGATGAACGCGGCGCGGCAGCACCAGGTCGCCTGGGACGCCGGCCTGGCGGACCTGGTCCAGCCGCCGCCGCTGCTCCAGTCCTGGGGCCACGGTGAGGTGCAGGCTAAAGAGGGCTGGCGGGTGAAACGCCTCAACCTGCCCCAAGGCCACGCTTCAGTGCTGCTCCAGGGCCGGTGGCCCTTCGCCCGCGCCTACGTGCCGCGGGGTCCGGTGCCGACCAGCGAGGCGGCGTTGGGCGCACTCGTGACCTGGGCTCGCAATTCCGGCTTGGCACGGCTCCGCGTGGAGCCGGAGGCGCCCAAAGAGCTCGGTCCAGTTCTTCGCCGGCTGGATTTCCAGCCCAGCCAGGCGATCCAGCCGAAGCACACGCTCATCGTGCCGCTGGCCTCGGACGAGATCATGCTCGCCGCCATGAAGCCCAAGCATCGCTACAACATCCGGCTCGCCCTGAAGCGGGGAGTGTGCGTGGAAGAGGGCGAGGAGGTGGAGGAACTCCACAGGCAATCTCAGGCGACCGCTGTCAGGCAGGGCATAACGCTTCTCTCCACCGCCCAGTACCGGGCGCGGTTGGCCCAGCTGGCCTGGTGCCGCACCTACGTGGCGCGCCACCAGGGCCGGCCGCTGGCGGCCATTCTGGTCGCGCACTTCGGGGGCCGGGCCTACTACCTCTTCGGCGGCTCCTCGGGGGAACAGCGCGAACTGCAAGCGACCTACGCCTTGCAGTGGGCGGCCATGCGCGCCGCTCGCGTGGCCGGCTGTCGCGACTACGACCTCTGGGGCATCCCGCCGGAGCCGGATCCAGGCCACCCGTGGTTCGGCCTCTGGCAGTTCAAGACAGGCTTCGGCGGCCGGCCGACGGAATACTGCGGGGCCTGGGATCTGGAGCTGTCCAGATGGCGAACCAGAGTCGCCGGTATCCCCGGCCAACTCGCCGGAAGAGCACGCCGAATCTTTACACGCCAGGCGTTGTAGACCGCGCCTGCCGGCGCCTAGGCTGCCGGCATGGCTCCAGCAGTGATTCTCCTCACCGGCCTCGATTCCCGGGCCGAACGCGATCTCCAGTTTCGCTTGGCGGCTCGGGGTCACAGGCCGATCGCAACCGCCAACGGCCGAGCGACGCTGCGGGAAGTCACTGCAGCGAGGGCGGCAGTGGTGAGCGGACCGCCGGGCAGGATCCAGGCTCTCCACGCAGCGGCGCCCTGGCTGATCCTGCTGGCCCTGTGCGCAAGCCCTGAGGCTGCGCTGGCGGCGCTCGCAGTCGGTGCTGAGCAGACCTTCCCATCGACCGCCACCGCGCAGGTGGTGGCGGGGCTCGAGCTGAGCCTGGAGAGGCAGCGCCCGCGGCTTCTCAGCCAGCCTGCGAAGGACCTCTGCTGCGGCGACCTGGTCATCGATGCCCGCCGGCAGCACGTGGCTCGAGGCGGCCGCCCGCTGCATCTCACGTCAGCGGAATTAGCGCTGCTGCTCTGCCTGCTGGGCGCGGCAGGGCGACCGGTCAGCCGGGAGCGGATCCTCGAACACCTGGGGGCTGCGGCGGGCTTCGACTCCGAGTCGCGGCTGGTGGATGTCCACGTTCGCAACCTGCGCAAGAAGATCGAGGTGGAGCCAGCCCTGCCGGACCTGGTGCTGTCAGTGCCTGGGATCGGCTATCGCTTGCGGGGGGATCCCGTCGTGAGCGGCGCCGGCGACGGCTCGGGCAGCGCGGCGTAGAGTTGGAGCAGGCCTTTCAGGTTGGCGGCCAGGGAATAGCGCTGGACAGCACGCTCTCGCGCCAGCTGCCCCAGCTGTTCGGTCAGGTGGGGAAGCTCGATCAGCATCCTGATGACCCCGCCGAGCTCGGCCTCGAGGCTGTTCGGGTCGAGCACAATGCCGGCGCCCCGCAGGGCCTCGCCGTCGCTGCCCACATCAGTGGCCACAGTGGTGACGCCGCAGGCCATCGCTTCCAGCATGGCAAGGGAAAGTCCCTCCACGCTGGAGGGAAGAAAGAATGCGTCCGAGCCGCGCAGGATGTCGATCCGCGCCCGCTCGTCGGTAACCACGCCCAGGAATCTGACGCGCGGGTCCCGGAAGCGCCGTTCCAGCTTTCTCCGCTCGACGCCGCCGCCCACCACCACCAGCCGGTGGTCAGGTGGCGGCTCCGCGTCCAGAAAGGAGGAGAGCAGCACGTCGACATTCTTTTCCGGATCGAGGCGGCCGACGTAGCTGTAGAGGCGCCGGCAGCCAAAGGTCTCCAGCGCCTGGCTGGGACCCGGTGAGTAGCGATCGATGTCGACGCCATTGGGCAGGACGTGGATGACCCTGGGCGGCACGCCGAGACCGCTCAGGATCTCCTTCTGAGCCTGGCTGAAAATGATCACCGCGTCGCATTCCGCCAGAGCCGGCGAATAGAGGCGGTAGACCGCGGAGGAGATGCCGCGCCAGACGGAGAGCCGCGTGTCAAAGGGCGCGTGGAACGTCGCCACTATCGGAATGCCCAGTCGGTGGCAGAGGCGGGGCAGGTTGAAATCGAGGCTGGAAAAGGAGAGGGAGACGTGGACCAGGTCCACCTCGTGCCGGGTGAGCAGCTCGGCCAGTCTTCGCCGCGAGCCAGGCGGAGCGATCACCAGCCGATGGGAAAGCCTGAGCGACTCCAGCGCGATCGAGGCGCCGTCGACCAGCTCCCGCTCGTGGTGAAGGAAGAGAACCTCGACGCCGCTCTGCTCCAGCGCGCTGGTGATCTGCCGCGAGTAGGTGATCAGGCCGTCGGCGCCAGTACTGGAGCGGTGGCCGAGCCAGGCGATTCTCACGCCGCCGTCAGCCCCTGATCGAGCGCCTCAACCCCCCCAACCTTCTGGTGCTCGCTCACTTGTGACAGTATGTGCTGGCGTCGTTCAGCCGGCCGGTGCCGGAACGCCAAGCTCTCGCAGAGAGCGCAGGATGAACTCTCGTTCCCGCAGTCGGGGATGGGGGATCTGCAGGTCAGCCTCGGCGATCTGCTCGCTGCCGAAGAGAAGGATGTCCACGTCGATCTCGCGAGGTCCCCAAGGGTAGGTTCGACTTCGTCCGAGCTGTGCCTCAACTGCCTGGGCCAGAACGAGCAGGCTGCGCGCGTCAGTCCGCCACTCCACCTCCAACACCTGGTTCAAGAAGGTTGGCTGCTCCCGCACACCCCAAGGCTCCGTCTGGATAACGCTGCTGGCCCGCAGGATCAGAGCGCCGCCTTCGCCGAGCAGCCGCCGAGCCTCGGCCAGGTTTTCTGCCCGGTTGCCCAGGTTGGAGCCAAGGCCAAGATAGGCGACAGTCAAGGCTGGCGGAGCGCCTCAGCCACCCGGACGACTGCCACCATCTCCTTCACGTCATGGACGCGGACCATGCCCACGCCGCGCAGCACGCCGGCGGCGACGGTGGCAGCTGTGCCCCACGCTCGCATCGGCAGTGGTTGGCCGAAGACGCGCTCCAAGAAGGACTTGCGGGAGGTGCCGAGCAGGATCGGCTGCCCCAGCTCGTGAAGCTCCGCCAAGCGGCGCAGCACCTCGACGTTGTGAAGAGCCAGCTTGCCGAAGCCGATCCCGGGATCGACCCAGGTGCGCTCGCGCGGCTGGCCCGCCGCCAGCGCCAGAGCAAGTGATTGCCGCAGGCTGCGCTTGATCTCGGCCATCAGGTCTTGCCCGTAGTGCGTCCCCTCCTGGTTGTGCATGACAACAAGTTCGGCACGGTGCTGAGCCGCGAGCGCCGCCAGCTCCGGCGAACGCTGGAGGCCCCAGACGTCGTTGACCATGCGGGCGCCTACCTGCAGCGCCGCCGCGGCGACCGCCCGCTTGGTGGTGTCGATGGAAACCTTGAGGTTGCGGCCGGCAAGAGCCTCGACGACGGGGAGTACGCGCCGCATCTCCTCCTCGTCGGTGACCGGTTGGTGGCCGGGCCGGGTGGATTCACCACCAACGTCGAGGATGTCGGCTCCCTCGCGCGCCAGCGCCAGTCCGCGGGCCACGGCAGCCTCGGCCGCCATGATGCCGTCGCCGCTGAAGGAGTCTGGGGTCACGTTGACGATGCCCATGACCAGCACTCGTTCCGGGCTCATAGCGTTCACTTATAGACCGATGCTGCTCTCCCAACTGGCCGCCGCGGTGCCCGGCGCTCGGGTGCTCAGCGGCGGCGCCACTTTGATCGACGCTGTGATCCAGGACTCGCGCCAGGCGCGGCCGGGGGCGCTTTTCGTAGCGCTGAAAGGCCTGCGGGTGGACGGCCACGACTTCGCGGGGGCGGCGGCCGAGAAGGGTGCAGCGGTGGCCGGAGAGAAGGTGCTGGCCCTGCCCGGGACAGTGCCACAGCTGCTGCTGCCGGAAACCCGCTGGGCGCTGGGCGAGCTGGCCGCGGAGTTGCTCGGCCGGCCGGCGCGCCGGCTGAGGGTGGCAGGTGTCACCGGCACTGACGGCAAGACCACGGTGACCCATCTGACTGCGCACCTGCTCAACGCCTGTGGTCTGGCGGCCGGCTATCTCTCCACTGTCGGGCAGGCGGGGGATGGCGCTGAGTCAGCCAACGCGTCGGGCAAGACGACGCTGGAGGCGCCGCAGGTGCAGGACGCGCTCCAGACGATGCTGGCCGCGGGGAAAGGCGCGGCGGTGCTGGAGGCCAGTTCTCACGCTTTGGTCCAGGGACGGGTCTCCGCCTGCGACTTCGATGCGGTGGCGGTGACGAATGTGGGCCGCGACCATCTCGAGTACCACAGGACATGGGCCGACTACTTGCGGGCGAAGGGTCGGCTGATCGAGCTGTGCGCTTCCGCCTATCGGAAGGGAGTCGCCAAGACGGCAGTGCTCAACCTGGCTGACAGCGACTCGCTGCCATACCTCCGCGGCCTCCCGATTGAGCGGCAGGTGACCTGCGCCATCGATGCCGTCGCCGATGTGAGCGCCCATGATCTCCGAGCGGCGCCGAACGGGACCACCTTCTGGCTCTCAGTCGGTGATCGGCGGGCAGGGGCGCGACTGCCGATGGTGGGGCGGTTCAACGTGGCCAATGCGCTGACGGCGGCTGCGCTCTGCCGGGCGTTGACAGGGGCCGACGCGGAGACGCTGACAGCGGGGCTGGCAAGCTTTCCGGGCGTCCCCGGCAGGCTGGAGCAGGTGAGGTTGGGCCGGCCGTTTGCTGTCTACGTCGACTACGCCCATGCAGCGGGGTCCCTGAGCCAGGTGCTGGCCGAGCTCCGCCAAATCACGCGCGGCCGCATTCTGCTGGTATTCGGCAGCACCGGCCGCTCCGACCACGACCGGCCGGGGATGGGCAGGGCCGCCGCGGAGGGCGCCGACTGGTTCGTGATAACCACTGACGACCCGGTGCAGGAGGATCCTGCCGAGATCGCGCGGCAGGTGGAAAGCGGTGTCAGCGGCCGCCGCCGGGGCAGCGACTACGAAGTCGAGCCCGACCGGGAGGCGGCCATCCGCCGCGCGCTCAGTCTGGCTCGCGCCGGCGACGCTGTGCTGCTGGCCGGCAAGGGACACGAGCAGACGATGATCACGGCTGAGGGAACCCTGCCCTGGAGCGACAGGGCGGCAGCGGAGGCGGCCCTGCGGGAACTCGGCTACTGACGATAGCTATCGGACGGTCGAGGAAGTGGCGACGCATCCGTCACGCAAAGACGCGATTCCAAGTCAGCTTCATCGCCGGCCGCCGCCCACCATGCGCACTATCTCGAGCCGGTCACCCTCGTTGAGCGTGCGCTCGGTGTAGCTCTCGCGGGCGACAATCTCGCCGTTCAGCTCCACCGCCACTGCCAGCGGGTCCACGCCCAAGCGCGCGATGTAATCAAGGAGGGAGATCGGGCCGGGCAGTTCGACGTCCTTCCCGTTGACGCGAAGGTTCATCGCCGTTGAAAGTAGCCGATGGCTGCGAAGCCCTGAGCCCCAGCCACCAGACATTCCTGGCTGCGGTCGTCGTCGACGCCACCGATCGCCAGCACGGGGATGCGCACGCCCAGGCAGACTTCCCGCAGAGCCCCAAGTCCTACGGGCGGTTGACCGGGATGTGAAGCGGTCGGAAACACGGGGCCGAAGAGCACGTAGTCGGCTCCCTCAGCCTCCGCCTGCTTGGCCGCCTCCAGGCTGTGCACTGATCGGCCCAGCAGCCGCTCCGGACCAAGCAGTGCGCGAGCATCGACTGTTGGAATGTCCACCTCGGGCAGGTGCACCCCGGCGGCGCCCACCGCGAGCGCCACATCGCAGCGAGAACGGGCAAGCACGGGCACCGGCGAAGCGTCCACAAGGCGTCTCAGCTCCACTTCCTCCTGCCGCGTGCTGAGCTCAGGCGCCCGCAGGAGGAGCATGGTGGCGCCTCTCCTAACCGCCTGGAGTCCACTCTCCGCATCGCTGACGAGGGCCAGCGCAACAGGGGTTACGAGCGCTCCGATACCCCGCTGATGGGCGAGCTGGCGGCAGCCTCCAAGCGGCGCGGAATCCGCCCCGCAAGGTAGCTCTTGCGGCCCGCCACCACTCCCTGCGCGATTGCTTCCGCCATCAGAACCGGCTTCTCCGCCCTCGCCACCGCCGTGTTGACCAGGACCGCGTCAGCGCCGAGCTCCATCGCGAGCGCGGCATCGCTGGCCGAGCCGATGCCGGCATCGACGACGACCGGGACGCCGGCAGCTTCGATGATCAGCTCGATCTGGCGCTGGCTGACCAATCCCTGGCCAGAGCCGATGGGCGAGCCGAGCGGCATCACGGTCGCGCAGCCAACCGCCTCCAGGCGCCGCGCCAGGATCGGGTCGGCGTTGATGTAGGGCAGAACCGTGAACCCCTCTTTGACCAGCGCCTCAGCCGCCAGCAGCGTCTCGATGGGATCGGGCAGCAGGTAGCGTGGATCTGGGATGACCTCCAGCTTGACCCAGTCCGAGAGACCCATCGAACGCGCCAGACGAGCAATCCGGATCGCCTCTTCGGCGGTCTGGCAGCCTGCGGTGTTGGGAAGGATCCGGTAACGCTGCCAGTCGATCGCGTCGAGGATCGTCTTCCGGTTGGGGTCATCAACGTCGAGGCGGCGGAGTGCCACGGTGATCAGCTCAGCCCCCGACGCCTCCAGGGCGGCGACCATTTCCCGGTCGGAGCTGTATTTGCCGGTGCCCAAGAACAGCCGCGAGCGGAGCTCGACTCCGGCGATGACTAGCGAATCCGTTTCAACCGCGATGGCCACGCTTTCAACTCTACGCGCCGTCCTCACCGCCTCCTCGGGCGTGCAGTGGGCGCCGATTCGGCAGGCCCGGCCGGCGTGGAAAGCTGTCAGGTGTCGGCCTCACCTTGCTCGCCGCCAGGATGACTCCGCCGGTCCTGGCGGCGCTCGCCGCCGGCAGCACTGTCACCGGGCCTCCGCCCAGCAGGCCGACCGCCCCGCCGTCCGGCTCGGGCCCCGACTTCAGGGCCAGCAGCCGGCCTCCCACGCTGACGAAGGGCAAACACAGCTCGGCCAGCACCGGCAGCGCGGCGAGCGCCCGACAGGTGGCCACGTCAAAGCTCTCGCGCAAGCTCGTGTGGGCGGCCGTCTCCGCCCGTTGGGAGACCACCCGCACGTTGACCACCTCCAGCGTGGCGACGCAGTGGATCAGGAAAGCTGTCTTGTTGTGCTCGGCTTCCAATAGCGTCACAGCCAGATCCGGCCGGGCCAGAGCGAGCGGCAGGCCAGGCATGCCACCGCCCGAGCCGACGTCGATCAGGCTGCCCACGCCGTCCAGGTGCGGCAGCAGCACGAGGCTGTCTTCAACCAGCGCCCGATCCGGCCTGCTGGCCAGGCCCGGCCAGGCAGCGAGCAGGCGGAGGTACGCGGTGAGCTTAGAATCCAAGGCGTGCCGATCTACGAGTATCGCTGTCAGGATTGCCAGGGCAGTTTCGAGCGTCTGATCTCCTTCTCTGAGCGCGGCCGCTCTCAGGTCTGTCCGAGCTGCGAGTCGCTGCGCACCTCAGTCCAGGTCTCGAGCTTTGCAGCGGTCGGCGGCGCCAGCGAATCACGCAGCCTGCCGATGGCTCCGCAGGCCGGCGGTGGCTGCTGCGGTGGCGCCTGCGGCTGCGGTCACTGACGCCGACTTAGCCCCAGAGGTGCGGCCGCAATGCCCGACCGGATCTTGGGCGCCCATGCGGGCCATCTCCGGCGTCGCCTCGCGCGCTCCTCGCTGCGCGTATTCGGAATACGCTCACTGCGGTGCTCGTCGGCTCCTTGGATCTCACCCACCTGGCCATCCAATCTCTCGGCCGGGCTCGCGGCCGCACCTCTAGCCCGCTGATGCTGCTCCCGGTGAGCCACCGGGTGAACGAACGTGGCCATCTGGAGATCGGCGGCTGTGATTTGATCGAGCTGGCCCAGCGTCACGGCACGCCGCTCTACGTCTACGACGAAGCCACCGTGCGCTCCCGTTGTCAGGAATTCATGGCCGCGATGGGCGACAGGGGCGAGGTGCTCTACTCGGCGAAGGCGTTTGCCTCCCCAGGCTTTCTACGCATCGTCGCCAGCGAGGGTCTGGGACTCGACGTCGTCTCCGCCGGCGAGCTGCACATAGCGCTGCGGGCTGGTTACCCGACCGATCGGATCTACTTTCTGGGCAACAACAAGAGCGAGGAAGACGTAGCCGCGGCTATTGCTGCGGGCGCCACACTCGTCCTTGACGGCTTCCATGACATCGAGCTGCTGCGTCGGGTGGTTCCGGCTGGACACCGCCAGCGGTGTCTGGTGCGCGTATCGCCGGGTGTCGACGCCCAGACCCACACCTTCATCGCCACCGGCCAGCTGGACTCAAAGTTCGGTTTCTCGATCGAGTCAGGTGCCGCCCGGGCAGCGGTGGAGCAGGCGCTGGCGCTGGACTCGATCCAGCTCGAGGGGCTCCACTCCCACATCGGCTCCCAGATCTACGACCTTGGTGGCCACCTACAGGCGCTGGAGATCATGCTCGACCTGCTCGCCCAACTGAAGGGCGAGCTCGGCTACGAACCCCGCAAGCTCGGCGCCGGGGGCGGTCTAGGCATCGCCTACACGGAGCAGGATGATCCCCCGACGCCAGCCGAGTTTGTCGGGACGCTGCTCGCGGCGCTAGCCGGCGGCGCCTCCGCTCGCTCGCTGCCGCAGCCGGCGCTGGTTGTGGAGCCGGGCCGCGCGATTGCGGGCCCGGCTGGGGTTGCGCTGTACACGGTCGGCTCGATCAAGGACATCCCCGGCGTCAGGCGCTACGTGGCGGTCGACGGCGGGATGGGCGACAACATCCGGCCCAAGCTCTACGACGCGCTCTACCAGCCGCTGCTGGCGCACGATCCTGAGGGAGCCGCCACCGAGACCGTCAGCATCGCCGGCAAGTACTGCGAGTCGACCGACATCCTGGTCAGCGACGCCCGCCTGCCATCTGTTCGCACCGGCGACATCCTGGTCATTCCGGCCGCCGGTGCCTACTGCCTCGCCATGGCGAGCCAGTACAACGGCCTGCCCCGCCCCGCGGTGGTCATCGTCTCCGGCGGCCGGGATCGCCTCATCCGCCGTCGCGAGACCTACGACGATCTGCTGGCGGCCGAGATTCTCTAGAGGTGCGGCCGAAAAGCCCGTCCGGATCTTGGGCGCCCATGCGGGCCATCTCCGGCGTCGCCTCATGCGCTCCTCGCTGCGCGTATTCGGAATACGCTCACTGCGGTGCTCGTCGGCTCCTTGGATCTGACCCACCTGACCAACCAATCTCTCGGCCGGGTTCCCGGCCGCACCTCTAGAGGGACCGAGCCAGCGGCCAGGCCGACGCTGATCCTCTGTCACAGCCCGCTCGTGGGCCCAGCGACCTGGAGCGAGGTGGGGAGCGTTCTGCGGGAGCGAGGCTGGCCGGTGGTCATCCCGTCGCTGCTGGCAGCCAGGGACGGGCCACCTCCCCTCTGGCGACACTTTGTCCAAAGCGCGGCGGCGGCCGCGACCGGACCGCCCGCCGAGGTGGTGCTGGTCGGTCACAGCGGAGCCGGGCCGTTGCTGCCACAGATAGGGGCTTTGCTGCGACCCAGGAATCGCGGCTATGTCTTCGTCGACGCCGGCCTGCCGCATCCGACCGAGCCGACGCCCATCGCGCCACCGGAGTTCCTGGCCCAGCTGCGGGCACTGGCGACCGGCGACCGGCTGCCGCCCTGGTCTCAGTGGTGGGGCGAAGACGCCATGCGTTCACTGCTCCCTGACGACGCCCTGCGCGCTCGGGTCACGGCTGAGCTGCCGTCTCTGCCGCTGGCCTACTTCGAGGAGGCGGTGCCCGCGGCAACCTGGTGGCCGGACGCGCCTTGCGGCTACCTGTGGTTCAGCGAACCGTACGCCTCAGCGGCTTCCGAAGCGCAAGCCCGTGGCTGGCCGGTGGCACACCTGCCCGGTCACCACCTGCACCTTCTGACCAATCCGGGCGCCGTGGCCGACGCGCTCGTTCAATTGCTCGAGCGGGGCTGACTCAGTACTGTCTGGGCCAACGGCCGAATCGACTGGCGGCGGAGGACTCGGCGAAGCGTCTCCACCGCGCACTCCACCTCCGCCGCAGTTGTGTCGTAGCCGGCGGTGAGGCGCAGGCTGCCGAGGGCCGCTTCCAGCGTGTAGCCCGCCGCCAGCAGCACGTGCGAAGGATCGAGCGAACCGGAGGCGCAGGCCGAGCCGCTGGAAGCCGCTATCCCTGCCGCGTCGAGCGCGAGCAGGAGATCCTCGCCCCGGCGCTGGCTGAAGACAGCCGTGGCATAGTTCGGAAGCCGCGGCTCACCGCCAGTCAGCTCGCCGCCTGCGTCGTTTAGGGCAACCAGCAGCCGGTCGGAGAGAAGCGCGACGCGCTCCGCCTCCTCTTCCCGGTGCGCCGCGCAGACGCCGAGCGCCGCAGCCATCGCCAGCGCGGAGCCCACGTCCTCCCGGCCGGCCCGGCGGCCCCACTCCTGCGGACCGCCGTAGACCAGCGGCTGGAGCCGCACCTCCTGCCGGCCGTAGAGAAGACCGCCGGGGCCGGCCCCGAGCTTGGCCCCCGAGAAGGAGGCCAGGTCGACGAGCTCCAGCGGCGGTCGCAGCCAGCGGGGCCCCTGGCAGCAGTCCAGGTGAAGAAGCGCTCCCCGCTCCTGCGCCAGCGCCGCGACCTCGGCCACCGGCTGCACAGTGCCCAGCTCGTTGTTGGCCAGGCCGAGGGAGATCAGTCCAGCCTCAGCCGGCACCAGCGAAAGGTCGGCCAACCCAAAGCGGTCGGTGGGCAGGATCACCACCGGCACGCCCTCGAGCTGCAGTTCCCGCGCCGCGCCCAGCACCGCCTGGTGCTCGCCCGCCCAGGTGACCAGCGCTCGGCCCTCGGGCAACCGGCGGCCGGCGCCCAGCAACGCCAGGTTGACAGCTTCAGTGCCGGAGGCGCAGAAGGCCAGCTCTGCCGAACCGACTCCCAGCGCGACGGCGACGCGATCGCGCGCCGAATCGAGAGCAGTGCGGGCTGCCTGGCCGAACTGGTGGGGGCTGGACGGGTTCGCCCAAGGGGAGCCCTTCCGCGCGGCAGCTGCTTCGGGCAAGACCGGCGCTGCGCCGGCGTCGTCGAGGTAGATCCGGTTCAGGACTTCTCGGAAGGCGCCCGGGCCAGCTCGGTCAGACTGCCGTTCCAGTCCTTCAGCCAGAGATGAAGGTCCAGCACCTCGTCGGCCTGGATCGGGTCGCGGGCGGGAGGCCCTTCGGTGGCCTCCTCTTGCAGGGGCACGAGGCCGGCATACTCCTCTTCGCTGCCGGCGGCGGTCTCCCCCTGGATCACAAGCAGCACCACAAACTCCGCCTTGCAAGCTGCGCAGCCCACCTGGATGGTGTAGCGGTTCTCCACGTGGCGCAGCAGGCGCAGGTCGCAGTCGGTCAGGTTCTGACCGCAGACCGGACAGTTGTAGTAGCGGGCCCGATCCCGGATGAAGTCCAGGAACATCACTCAGGATCCATC
This sequence comes from Candidatus Dormiibacter spiritus, assembly GCA_003244185.1. GTDB lineage: Bacteria > Chloroflexota > Dormibacteria > Dormibacterales > Dormibacteraceae > Dormiibacter > Dormiibacter spiritus. The sequence goes on from QHBT01000026.1 coordinate 31,469, forward strand.
GTACGGCGCCGACCCTCCACGCAAACGCAGCCATCTCGGCCGACCCGGGCGGAGTGGGAAGTACCCGCCGGCAGCTCCATCCGATCTCCCGCCGCGAGGTGCAGCACCCGCTCGGGCAGGACGAAATCAATGGCGCCTTCAACGCAGTAGAGGATCTTGGTGTAGGGATGCTTGTGCTCGGCGTAAACGTTGTCGGGGCCGTTGGACCAGCTGTAGCAGCCCTCCGCCTCCCTTTCCAGCTTCGCTCTGAGCTCACTCAGCGAGCCCATCAGTGCCGGATCTCCAAGGTCACGGGGCGATCCTACAATCGGCGCGGTGACCAGGATCCAAGTTCACAGCGACCGTCGAGAGCAGATGCTTGACGTGACCGACCAGGTCAGCGCTGCGGTCCGCCAGGCCGCCGTGGACGAGGGCATCTGCCTGGTGGCCACGCCGCACACAACCTGCGCGGTGACTGTCAACGAGGGCTGGGACCCGCACGTCCAGGCTGACGCTCTCCAGCATCTGCGCCAGCTCATCCCGCAGCACGCCGGATTCAGTCACCAGGAGGGCAACTCGGACTCACACCTGAAGGCGATGGCGCTGGGCAACAGCGCCAGCCTGCCGGTCAGCGGTGGCGAGCTTCAGCTGGGCTGCTGGCAGGCGGTCTTTCTCTGCGAATTCGATGGCCCGCGGCCGCGAGAGGTCTGGGTGGTAGTCAGCTGATGCTTTCGATTCTGCGCCGCTACCGAGCTGGAGAGCTGAGCGAAACCCAGGCCGAGCAGCTGCTGCGCCGCACCCAACTGGAGGAACTGGCGGGACAGGCCCAGTTGGACTTGGGGCGCCAGGCCCGGCGGGGGCTGCCTGAGGTGGTGCTCGCGGCCGGCAAGACGCCCGGCGACGCAGCCCGGCTGACGGTCACGCTGGCCCAGGAACAGGGGCAGGGTCTCGTCAGCCGGCTGTCCGCCGAGCACTGGTCGGAGCTGGAGGCGGAGGTCGGCACCGCGGGTCTGGAAATGCACCGCCATGTCAACGCAGCGCGCGTTGTGCGGCCCGGCTTTTCGCCAGCCACATTGGACGCCCGCATAGCGGTGATCACGGCGGGCACTTCGGACCTGGCGGTCGCGGAGGAGGTCCGCATGCTGGCTTTGGCCGGGGGAATCGAGTGCCGCCTGGTGGCGGATGTGGGCGTGGCGGGTCTCCATCGCCTGGTGGCGCCGCTTTCGCGGCTTCTCGAATGGGACCCTGATGTGTTGGTAGTGGCCGCCGGGATGGACGGTGTCCTGCCGGGCGTGGTGGGCGGTCTGACCGACAGGCCGGTGATCGGCGTGCCTGTCTCGACAGGCTACGGGCTGGGCGGTGGCGGCGAAGCAGCTCTGCTCACGATGCTCCAGTCCTGCAGCACGGGTCTCGTGACCGTCAACCTTGACAACGGCGTGGGCGCGGGCGCTGCTGCTGTCCTCATCGCCGCCCGCGCGGCCCGCCGCGGCGCCGAGGCGGTCGAAAGGCGGCAATCACCACCACCACCAGCGCCGCGATCACCAGAAAGAGCAGTGCCGCAACCGTGATCACTATCCAGTAGCGGCTCAGATCCGCCCCGCCGGGCAGCGAGTAGAGCAGCGCGAGCAGGAAGACCAGCCCCAGCAGACCGACCAGTAGCCCGGGAAAGCCGCTCCGCTTTCGGCCGTAGAAGAACAGCCAGAGTCGGCCCGGCTTGCGTCGAGAGGGGCGTTCCGGCCGGCTCAGGGCAGACGCTCCAAGAGCTCGCTCAGCTTGCGGATGAACGGGATCGGGGGCGGCGGTTCGGCGTCAGTCAGCTCAGTGCAGATGAGCGCATCGAGTCCTGCCCGACAGGGGCCGTGGTAGTCCTCGCGCGGCTTGTCGCCGATGTAGAGCGCGCGCCCTGGCTCGACCTCGAGCTTCGCCAGAGCCGCCAGATACAACTCTTTGGCCGGCTTGCGCTTGCCGATCTCAGAGGAGAAGACGGCTGCGTCGACCACGTCACTGAATCCGTTCAGCGCCAGCTGACGGTGCAGGAGCTCGGGCGGAAAGGGAGCGTTGGAGGCGATGCCCAGCCGGTAGCCGCGCTGCCGCAGCGTGCGCAGGGTCGCGAAGGCTGTGGGCGCCGGGCGCACAGCTCTGGCCCAGCACGCCTGCTCCCGCTCCATGATCCGCCACAGAATCTCGGTGGGCACTTCCAGACCGGCGCGACGCCAGCCGGCCAGGTAATAGCTGAAGTAATCGACCTCGCTCTCATCGACATCAGCCAGACCCACCTCCAGCGGCTCCAGGACATTGTTCAGCAGCCACTCCGGTGGCGGGGCGTCCGGCCCCAGCCATTGCGCAACCTCCTTCAGCACCTGGAGCAGGCGCGCACGGGGATAGTCGAAGGACACCAACGTCTGCCCGTAGTCAAAGAGGACGGCCGCGACGGGGCCCATCCGATCGCCCAGGCTCATGTCGACGAGGCGTGGCGTGGGCTATACATCGGGGCTCTGAAGGTCAGGGTCGCAGCGAATAAGACCGCATCCTAGTGATAGGGCAGGCTTTTGGCGGGATCTCAGCTCTTGGCTGACAGGCAGGTGCGGCCGCTCGGACTCTAGATTGGGGGAGGTGGAAGCAGGGATGCAGCAGTCTCGGATCTCCCAGCGGAGCGCCGTACGCATAGTTCCGTGGGGCTAGGATGACCTGGGCCTTCTCCAGAAGTTGATGGGCGACCCGGCAATGACCCACCACCTCGGGGGTCCCGAGAGCGACGCTAAGATCGCCGATCGCCAGTCACGCTATGAGCGGCTAGCAGACTCCGGCCAGGGCAGGATGTTCAAGATCGAGGACACTGTGTCCGGTCAGGCAGTCGGATCTGTCGGCTACTGGGAGCGGACGTGGCGCGACCAGCAGGTCTACGAGACCGGCTGGTCGGTGTTTCCGGCGTTCCAGGGCCGAGGTATCGCCAGCACAGCCACCGCGGAGGCCGTCGCCAGCGCCACCTCAGAGCGGAAGCTTCGCTGCCTCCACGCGTTCCCGTCCGTCGACAACCCACCCTCCAACGCGGTCTGTCGGAAGCTCGGCTTCACCCTCTTGGAGGAGTGTGTCGTCGAGTACCCGCCGGGCAGCTTCATGCGCTGCAACGAGTGGCGACTCGATCTCTTCGGCGAAAAGCTAGGCTGACCAGGTGGACGCGGGCACACGTTTCACTCACCTTGATGAGCGCGGCGCCGCTCGGATGGTGGACGTCGGCGCCAAGCCCGCCACCCAGCGGGAGGCCGTGGCGGAGTGCCGGGTTCGGCTGTCGCCCGGCACCGTCGTGGCCATCGCGAACTCCGAGCTGAGCAAGGGCGACGCGCTGGCGGTGGCCCGTCTGGCGGGCATCATGGGGGCAAAGCGGACCAGCGAGCTGATTCCACTCTGCCACCCCCTGCCACTCTCCAGCGTCGAGGTGAGGCTCGAGTTGGAGGAGGCGGCGGTCCGGATCGAGGCGACCGCCCGGGTGACCGGCCAGACAGGGGTCGAGATGGAGGCTCTGACGGCCGCCGCGGTGGCTGGCCTGGCCCTCATCGACATGGTGAAGTCGCTGGAGAAAGGAGTTGAGCTGCAGTCGGTGCGGCTGCTGAAGAAGACGGGCGGTCGCTCCGGCGAGTGGACCCGCCCAGCCGGATGAGAGCTGCCGTGCTGACAGTCTCGGATCGCGTAAGCGCCGGTCAGATGCGGGACTCGAGCGGTCCGGCGCTGCGGGAGCTGCTGCTGCGCCAGGGCTACGAAGTGGGCGAGGTGGAGACGGTGCCTGACGAGCGGGATCAGATCGCCGGCTGGCTGCGCCGGACCGCCGGAAACCGTGACCTCCTGGTCACCACCGGTGGCACCGGGCTGGCGCCGCGGGATGTGACGCCGCAGGCGCTTCAAGAGGTACTTGACTACGACATCCCGGGACTGGGCGAGGTGATGCGGCAGCGCGGGTTGGCCCAGACTCCCATGTCTTCGCTCTCGCGCTCGCTGGCGGGCGTGCTGGGCTCCACGCTGGTGCTGGCGCTGCCGGGGAGCGAAGCTGGAGCTCGGGAGTCGCTCGAAGCCGTGCTGCCAGTGCTCGACCACGCCCTGGGCGTCCTGAAGGGAGAGAATCGGCACTCATGAACATCAACTCCGATCTGGGTGAGGCGGTGGGCCAGGACGAGGAGATCCTGCCCAACATCGACAGCGCCAACGTTTGCTGCGCGGCTCACGCCGGTTCCATCAACGAATCTGTTGCGACAGCGCGCCGCTGCCACGAGCTCGGCGTGGAGGTGGCCGCCCACCCCGGTTTTGAGGATCGTGAGAACTTCGGCCGGGTCGAGTACCGCCTGCCCCTGCCGGAGCTGAAGGGTTTGCTCCGCTTCCAGATCGGCGCCCTCGCCGCTCTTAGCAAGCTGGGCTACGTGAAGGCGCACGGCGCTCTCTATCACGTCTGCCAGGCCGACGCTGAGAGCGCTGAGGTGCTGGTGCGCGTCTCGGCTGAGTTTGGGCTGGGCGTCATGGGCCAGCCTGGTTACGGCATCCTGGCCGCCTGCGAAAAGTTGGGCGTCAAGGGCTATCGCGAGGGCTTCGCGGATCGCGCCTACCTGCCCAACGGGCTGCTCGCGCCGCGCTCCCAGCCGGGCTCGGTGCTGGAGCCGGACGCGGCCGCCGAGCAGGCGTTGCGCGAGATCCGCTCCGGCAAGTACGACAGCATCTGCCTGCACGGCGATTCGCCGGGCGCTGCAGCCACCGCCAAACGCATCCGGGAAGCAATCACGGAGGCGGGTGTCGAAACCGGCCCGCTCAGCGCTTGACGCCGGGCATGCTGCAGGCCGGCCGGCCCGCACCGGACTTCACGCTGCCTGGAACCGCCGACGGACCCGTGACCTTGAGCGAGGCCTTCCGCGCCAACCGAGCGACCATCCTGGCGTTCTACGTTCTCGATTTCACGCCTGGTTGAAAGACCGAGCTGACCGAGTTCCGGTCACGGCAGGCGGAGCTGGCTGACGCCGGCATCGCCATCTTCGGCATCAGCGTGGACAGCGTCTTCTGCCATCAGGCTTTCGACCGAGAGCTGGGCGGCCTGCCCTTTCCACTGCTGGCTGACTTCGAGCGGACGATGGTCGAGGCCTATGGAGTGCGCCGCGACGACGTCGAGGGTTTCAAGGGCATGCCCAACCGCTCGATCTTCATAGTCGACAGTGAGGGCGTGATCGGCTGGACGTGGCTACGCAGCCAGGAGCAATCCCTACCCGACTACGACGCAGTCATCGCCGCCGCCAAAGAGGTGGCCGGGCAGGCATAGGATTCGCCCCGGCGAGAGCGCGTCCTGAGACTTTAGCCTGGGCGCGATGGTCAGCCTGAGCGGGCAGCAGGTGCTTCGCATGCGGATGGCGGCCCAGGGTTTGGGCGCTCGCGGAGCTGGGGATGTGGCGGCCGCAGTGACGGGCTGCGCCGGCATTCAGGCGCAGGATCTGCTCTCGTCGCGGTTGGCGGTGCGAGCGCGCATGCGGCACATGACAGAGGCTCAAGTCGCAAGGGCTTGCGACCAGGAACGGAGCGTGGTCAGGACCTGGCTCATGCGGGGCACTCTGCACATGGTCGCGGCCGCCGACGTGCGCTGGCTGGTGCGGCTGCTCGGGCCCACCATTGCCGCCCGCTTCCAGCGCCGCCGGGCGCAGCTGGGCTTGGACCCCGCGCTCTGCGAGCGTCTCCTCCAGAAGCTGCCCGGAGTGCTGGCGGGACGGTCGCTGAGCCGGCGAGAGGTGGTGGCGGATCTCGCCCAGGCGGGTGTCCGCTTCGACCCCGCCGGCCAGGCGGCAGCTCACGCGATGGTCTTTGCCGCCGCCGCAGGGGTGATCTGCCGAGGCCCTGACCGAGAGGTTGAGGGAGAGCCGACGTATGTCCTGCTGAAGGAGTGGCTGGCCCGCGTAAAAGAGCGGAGACCGCTGGAGCCAGAGGTTGAGCTGGCGCGTCGCTACTTCGCCGGCTTCGGCCCCGCCGCCGTCGAGGACTTTGCCGCCTGGTCGGGCTTTGGGCTACCCGCCGCCCGGGCCGCATGCTCGCCGCTCGGCTTGGTCACTGTGGATTGTGACGGCCGCCGGCTTCTCCTGGCGGGAGTGGGTGAGGAGGGTGCTGGCTGGCGGCTTCTGCCTAAGTTCGACACTTACCTGGTCGGCTACCGGGATCGCACTCTGCTGCGCGATGCAGCCACCTCGCAAGCGGTCTACGCCGGTGGCTGGATCCATCCCGCCGTCGTCCATGACGGGCGCCTGGTCGGCAGCTGGCGGCTGCGCCGCCAGTACGGGGCGAGCGCCGTCACCATCCGGGTGCAGCTCTCCTTTGGGGTGCCGGGCGATGAGGAGGCTCTGGAAGCAGAGGCTAGTGACGTCGGCCGGTTTCTAGGCATCGAGACTCGACTGGAGCTGCGGCGAGGCTAGGCACTGACCGGTTGGGTCACTGCCGACGAGGTCGCGCACCCCTTCGACCTGGCGATCACCTGCAAGATCGTGGAACCGGACGGCAGCGAGCGGGTGGTCCAGCGCTCGAACACATCGCTGATGGTCCACCGGCTGCCCGAGATCATCGCGTTCCTGAGCCTCTTCACCACGCTCGAAGCCGGCGATGTGATAGCGACGGGAACGCCTGGTGGGGTGGGCCTGGGTCGCAAGCCGCCGGAGTTTCTGCGCCCCGGCCAGCTGCTGGTCAGCGCCATCGAGGGCCTGGGCGAGCTGCGCAACCCGATAGCGGCCGAAGCCGACTGACTGGGGCTCCGCCACCGCTGAGCGGACCTGCTCGGGACGAAGTCAAGAACCACTGGCGTTGAAGCCTTACGGGGACTAGAATTACCCGCCATGGCCGCCCCGGCGCTCGACTACAGCGCGCCCTTCCAGCATGCTATCGAGCTGATCGGGAAGCGCTGGTCGGGAGCCGTGATCCGAGCCCTGATGGCCGGCACCTGTCGCTTCAACCATCTTCTGGCCGGCATCCCTGGTATCAGCGACCGGGTGCTGACCGAGCGCCTGCGCGAGCTGGAGAGCGAGGGACTGGTGGAGAGGCTGGTCGACCCGGGGCCGCCGGTGAGGGTCAGCTACCGGCTGACCGACTTGGGCCAGAGCCTGCGCCCTGTGCTCCGGACTGTCGACAGCTGGGCCAAGAAGGAACTGAACGGCGCCAAGCCCGGAGACGAGGCAGCGGGCTAGGACGCGCCTCCTTTTCGCTGGGCCACGTATGGGTGCGATAAGCCGGACGGCTCAGCGCAGCTCCTGGATTCGGAGGAGGTTGCCCGCGGGATCGCGGAAGGCGCAGTCGCGAACCCCGTACGGCTGCTCGGCCGGCTCCTGGACGACGTCCGCGCCGCTGGCCTGCAGTCGCCCGAAGGTGCCGTCGAGGTCGGCGGTGGCAAAGATTATGTGGGCGTAGGTGCCCTTGGCCATCATCTCGACGATGGTGCGCCGCTCGTCGTCGGTGAGGCCGTGCCCACCGCCCGGCGGCTCCAGGACGATGGACGTGCCGGGCTGGCCGGCGGGGCCGACACTGATCCAGCGCATCCCGCCGTATTTGACGTCGTTGCGGACCTCGAAGCCGAGGGTGTCGCGATAGAAGGCCAGGGATGCGTCCGGGTCGTCATGGGGGAGGAAGGTCGTGTGAATGGTGATGTCCATGGCGGTCACACTAGCTGCGGCTCCGTGACCCGCGCTTCTCGATTCCTGATCGGTCTGGTGACCTCTTTCGCCACGCACGACGGCATCCCCGCCGTTGCGTGCGCCGCGTGCCGGCGGTAGGTGCTGGGAGACATACCGACCAGTTCGGTGAAGCGAGTGCTGAAGGTGCCCAGCGACGAGCAGCCGACCGCGAAACAGACCTCCGTGACGCTGAGGTCGCCACGACGCAGCAGCGCCATCGCGCGCTCGATCCGCCGCGTCATCAGGTAGCCGTAGGGCGACTCGCCGTATGCGAGCCGGAACTCGCGGCTCAAGTGCCCGGCCGACATGTGTGCGCCGCGGGCGAGCGCCTCGACGTCCAGCGGCTGCGCGTACTCCCGGTCGATCCGGTCGCGGACGCGACGCAGCCGCGCGAGGTCGCGCAGATGCTGCGCCGCGGCGAGTCTGCTGGTCACCTGCGTGATCGTGCCACATACGACTGCATGTAGAGCAGGATGAATGCCCTCGACCCTGTTGAACTCGCCTCTACCGGTCGGGACGAGTCAAAACAGATGAGACAACTCGTCTCACGTGTCCGCAGGGCCTCGGTCAGGTGCCGACGTAGGCCGCGAGGTGCTCGCCGGTCAGGGTAGAGCGGGCGGCGACGAGGTCGGCGGGGATGCCCTCGAAGACGATCCGGCCGCCGTCGTGGCCGGCGCCGGGGCCGAGGTCGATGATCCAGTCGGCGTGCGCCATGACCGCCTGGTGGTGCGCGATGACGATGACCGACTTCCCCGAGTCGACGAGCCGGTCGAGCAGGCCGAGCAGGTGCTCGACGTCGGCGAGGTGGAGGCCGGTGGTCGGCTCGTCGAGGACGTAGACGCTGCCCTTCTCGGCCATTTGGGTGGCCAGCTTGAGCCGCTGCCGCTCGCCCCCGGACAGCGTGGTGAGCGGCTGGCCGAGGCTGAGATAGCCGAGCCCGACATCGGCCAGCCGGTCGAGGATGGCGTGCGCGGCCGGCGTGCGCCCCCGGCCGGCGCCGAAGAACTCCTCGGCCTCGGTCACCGAGATCGCGAGCACCTGGCTGATGTCGCGGCCGCCGAGGTGGTATTCCAGCACGGACGCCTGGAACCGCTTCCCCTCACACTCCTCGCAGGTGGTGGCGACGCCGGCCATCATCGCCAGGTCGGTGTAGATGACGCCGGCACCATTGCAGTTGGGGCAGGCGCCCTCGGAGTTGGCGCTGAACAGCGCCGGCTTCACGCCGTTGGCTTTCGCGAACGCGTTGCGGATCGGGTCGAGCAGTCCGGTGTAGGTCGCCGGGTTGCTGCGCCGCGAGCCCTTGATCGCTGCCTGGTCGACCGACACCACCCCGTCCCGACCCGACACTGAGCCGTGGATCAGCGAGCTTTTTCCAGACCCGGCCACGCCGGTGACCACCACCAGCACGCCGCGCGGTATGTCCACGTCGACATCCTGCAGGTTGTGGGTGCTGGCGCCACGCACCTCCAGCACGCCCGACGGCGTCCGCACCGCCGGCTTCAAGGAGGCCCGGTCGTCCAGGTGCCGTCCGGTCAGCGTGCCGCCGGCCCGCAGCCCGTCGACGGTGCCCTCGAACACCACCTCGCCACCGGCGGTGCCTGCGCCGGGGCCGAGATCGACGACGTGGTCGGCGATCGCGATCGCCTCCGGCTTGTGCTCGACGACCAGCAC
>QHBT01000041.1 GCA_003244185.1 Candidatus Dormiibacter spiritus
CGCGTTATCTCGGAAGCTGTTCAATCTAGAGCGGGCTGCCCAGAGCCGGCAACCCAGCGCATCGTGTGCTGAACCAGAGCGGCGCGCTTAGCATCGTGAGTGCGGTGGACGACGTCGAGGGCGTCAGCCAGGGACGCGGGCGCCGAGCTGCGGGCCTGATCGCCATCGGGCTTGCGCTGGTGCTGGTCGGCGGCATCGTCTACCTGCGGCCCTTCGCCCAGCCGGCCGCGCCGGCGCCCGCAGCCACCACCCTGGCCGGCCACTTCGTCGTCCCCAGCGACATGCAGTGGTTCTCGGCCGACGAGGGTTGGCTCGTCTTCAGCGAGGGTCCCAACCACAGCGCCCTCTTCCACACTCGCGATGCCGGGCGGCATTGGCAGAACAACTTCACTGCTCCACTGGGGAACGCCAACGCCGTTGGGCTCAAGTTCTTCGACGCCCGCAGAGGTGTCCTTCGAATCTGGGGAGACGCCCTGGGAGCACGTGCGCTGGCGACCAAAGATGGCGGCCGCTCCTGGCAGCCGCTTCATCTGCCCTCTCTTGGCGGTTACTACGTGAACGTCGAGTTCAGCGACCCGGAGCATGCCTGGGTGGCCTGGGTGACACAGGCCTCCCCGGCCAGTGTGCCGACCGTCGATCTCTATCGCACTGCCGACGGTGGCCAAAACTGGCAGAAATTCCCGAACGGAGCGCTGAACGGGCTGCCGCAACCGGCTTCGGGATCACCGCTGTTTGCCAGCGCTCAGGACGGCTGGGTGCAGGTTGGGAGCCAGCTCTACGCCAGCCATGACGGCGGCGACTCCTGGCAGCCGGAGAGTCTGGAGCTTCCGCCCGCCGGCAGTGTGTCCCTGGGACAGGCAATTGTCTCGCCGGGCGGCTTGGTGACGCTGACCTTTGAAGGTTCCAGCGGTCAGGTGCCGCGTGGGGTAGAGATGTGGGTGGCTGCCTCGAGCGACGGCGGAAGGACGTGGCAGCCATTGGTCCACACTCCGGAGACACCGAGCCCGAACGCGGGCGCGGGCCCGGACTGGCAACCGCCCCACTTCAGCGACGCCCGCAATGGCTGGCTCGTGGTCGGCCAAATCATGTACACTACCGCAGATTCCGGCCGCACGTGGAACCGCAAGGCCATGCCGGCTGGCGCCGAATGTGCGGATGTGACCCCGGTCATCGCCAGCACCGCTTGGTGCGCGGCACACTACCCATTGGGCGTCCGGCTGTTCAGAACCGTTGACGGCGGCCGGCACTGGAGCGGCGTCGCCCCGCCGATCTAGTGGGAGCTCGACCCGGCCGGCTGCCTGACTCGGCGCGTTGCTGGATAATCACGCCATGCCGCGCGTGAGTGAGGAGATCGAGATCCGCGCTACTCCCGACAAGGTGTGGCACGTCGTGCAGGAGGATTTGGCCGCCACGAAAGAATGGTCGCAGGGACGCATGAGCGCGGCCACCATGGACGGAAAGCCCGCCGGCCCCGGCTCGCTGATCCGCTTTGAGCTGACCGTGGGCGGGAGCCAGCAGGCACTGGTGCTGCAGAACCAGACCTGGCAGCCGCCGGAGCTGTGCGCGGGCCCCATCGTGGAAGGACCCGTCAAGGGCAGCTTCGCCTACAGCTACGCCAAGAGCGGTGCGGGCACTCTGCTGCGCTTTGAGATGGATGCCCAGCTCTCAGGACTGCTTCGCTTCGCCGGCGGTGTCTTCAAGTCGCAGCTGGAGACCAACCTGCGAGAGGCGCTCAGCTCACTCAAGAGCTACATCGAGAGGCGCACAGCTGCCGCCCGCTAGCCAGCGCCGCCCCCGCCGCTCCTGCCTGGCGGTGCCTGGCAGCAACCCGCGCTTTCACGCCAAGGCCGATCAGTCGGCGGCGGACATGATCTTCCTGGACCTGGAGGACGCTGTCGCGCCCAGCGCCAAGGAAGAAGCCCGCGAGCTGGTGGTCTCGGCTCTGAACCAGTACGCGTTCGAATCAAAGGTGCGGGGCGTTCGTATCAACGACGTCACCACCCGGTGGTGCGGCGACGACGTCCGCGAGGTCGTGGAGGGTGCGGGAGAGCGGCTGGACTGCCTGGTCGTCCCCAAGGTCGAGGACCAGGACCACGTCCACTTCGTCCACCACCTGCTGAATCAGCTGGAGGCGAAGCTCGGGCTCAGCCGGCGGATCGGCCTGGAACTCCAGCTCGAGACGGCGCGCGGTCTGGAGAACGCCAGCCGGATGGCGGCCGCCAGCGACCGCACTGAGACGCTGATCTTCGGGCCGGTGGACCTGGCCGCGGACCTTCGCCTGCCCTCTCTGCGATCGGGCGACCTGAGGGACGATTATCCGGGCGATTTCTGGCACCATTTCCATGCCACGGTGCTGGTCGCCGCCCGCGCGCACGGCCTGCAGGCGATCGACGGGCCTTACGTACAGGTTCGCGACCTGGCCGGCCTGCGCCGGTTCGCCGCTCGCTCCGCCGCCCTCGGCTACGACGGCAAGTGGGCGCTCAACCCCGCCCAGATCGAGGTCCTGAACGAGGTCTACGCGCCGAGCCCGGCCGACTTCCGACGCGCGCTGGAGATCGTCGAGGCCTATCGACAGGCGACTGACGCCGAGAGCAGGGGCGCCGTGATGCTGGGCGACGAGATGATCGACGAAGCATCGCGCAAGCTGGCGCAGGTGATGGTCGAACGCGGCCGGGCGGCTGGTTTGGAGGAAGGGACGTGACAGCAGCGAGTCGATGGACAGCCTGATCAGCCAGGTCGAAGCCGTGCTCCAGGCCACGCCTGAACGCTGGCGCGCGCTGTGCCAATCGCTGCCTGCCGAGCTGCTGCAGCGACGACCGCAGCCCAGCGAGTGGTCCGCTGCGGACTGTCTTCAGCACTTGGTCCAGGCGGAGTCAGGTTACTCCGGTCGAATCCACGGCTTTCTTGCCGGAGAGACACATTTGAAGCGCATTGACCCCGACGCCGCCGTCGACATGGCGTCGGTGAGCGATGTCGGCCAGATGGCCGAGCAGTTTGCCGAGCTGCGGCGAGAGAACCTGAGGCTGCTGGGCCAGGTCCGCGAGGAGGATCTGGGCCGCCGAGCACAGCACGAGGAGTACGGCCCGGTCACGCTCGGCAACCTCCTGCACGAGTTTGCCGCCCACGACCTGAACCACACCATGCAGGCCGAACGGGCTCTGGCGCAGCCCTTCGTTCAGGGGTCGGGCGGCTGGCGCCGGAGCCTGGCGACGATCGACGACGGCGGCTGAGATGAGCGAGCCCGGGGCCTTCTAGCGGCGGGGCAGCAGCTCCAACTGCTCAGCGCGGTCGTTCAGGTGGGCCGTGGCCTGACGAACCAGACCGGCGAACAGGCGCTGGTCATCGCTATCAGTGAGCTGTACTGAGCGGATCCGCCGCAGCACGGCTTGCAGCGCATAGATCCCGTCAGCTTCGCGCACGAGCGCTCGCTGCGCAGCCTGTCTCAATGCCGCGGCCTGGCGCTCCTGCCGGTTGTCGGCGAGCAGCGTCGCTGCTCGATCCGCCGCTTTCAGGGCTTTCGCCATGGTCGGGTGCAGTTCCGTCCCCGGCTCACTCGGCTTCTTGGCCCGCAGCGGGCCCGGGCGCGGCAGGTGCCGCCGGAGCTGCAGGCCACGCCTGAGGTTGGGCCCAGCCATCACCAGGACTCCTGTCAAGATGAGCAGCGCGGCCAGCAGGCCGACGACCACCTCCAGCACAGCAACAGATTACTTCGAACCGACCGCTGCGCCAATACCCGAATCGGGCTGAGCGCGCCAGCCTATCTGGGGCTGCTCAAAGCCTCCCGGAGGTCGACGTGGCCTTCAAGCAGCGACTTGCCCAGAATGACCCCGGCCGCTCCGGCCGCAGCGACCGCCGCGACATCGTCCAGCGAGGAAATCCCACCGGAATAGGTGATCGGGTGGCTGCCGCTGCTCCGCGCTGCAGCGAGCAGATCGAGGTCCGGACCGGCCAGGGTGCCGTCGCGATCGATGCTGGTGACTACGACGCCGGCCAGCGGCGCCCCCGCCCAGCCCGCCAGCACCTCGGCCAGGCTGAGATGAGTCAGCTCCGACCACCCGGTCACGGCCGGGCGGCCCGCCCGCGCATCCAGGGCGGCCAGGACTCGGCCGGGCAGCTGGGCGGCGACTTCATTCAGCCGCTCAGGCTCCTTGACCGCCACTGTTCCCAGCACCACCGCGGCAGCCCCGGCCTCCAGCCACCTGGTGGCGCCTTCCAGGGAGCGGATGCCGCCGGCCACCTGAACCTCCAAGTCCAGCTCTCGGATGAGTCGCTCGATCAGCTTCCGGTTGTCGCCCGAGCCGCGCGCGCCATCCAGGTCCACCACGTGCAGGCGGCGGGCGCCCGCCTCCGCATACCGCTGCGCCTGAACCAGAGCGTCCGTCGCGTAGCCGGTCTCCCGCGCGAAGTCCCCTTTGATGAGGCGCACCACCCTGCCGGCGCGGAGATCGAGCGCGGGGATGACAAGCATTTGGGCCCTAGGCCAGGGCGACCAGCTCGCTGAAGCTGGAATCCCAATAGTCAAGACTGCCTTCGGGCAGCATCAGCACGCGCTCTGGCTGGAGCGCTTCAACAGCTCCCTCGTCGTGCGTCACCAGCAGCACAGCCCCCCGATAGCTCGCCAGCGCCTTGAGGATCTCCGCCCGGCTGGCGGGGTCCAGGTTATTGGTCGGCTCGTCCAGCAGGAGGACGTTGGCGCCCGAGGAGACCAGGGTCGCCAGAGCCAGCCGTGTCTTCTCGCCGCCGGACAGCGTGCCCACCTCCTGCTCCACCGCCTCGTTCGAGAACAGGAACGAGCCGAGGATGCCGCGAAGCTGGGGCAGCTCCCGGTCCGGCGCGGCCGCCCGCATGTTGGCGAGCACGCTGCGCCGGGGATCAAGCGTTTCATGCTCCTGGGCGTAGTAGCCCAGCTTCAGGCCGTGGCCTGCCTTGACCTCTCCCAGGTCCGGCTTCTCCAAGCCGGCCAGCAGCCGCAGCAGGGTGGTCTTGCCGGCGCCGTTGAGACCGAGGATCACAGTGCGGGAGGCGCGCTCCACCTCCAGCTCGATGTCGCGCAGCACCTGAAGGTCGCCGAAGCGCTTGCTCAGACCGTGAGCCGTGAGCGGCGTCCGTCCGCACGGCGCCGGCTCCGGAAAGCGGAGCTTGGCGACCCGGTCGCTGCGCCGCACCTCCGCCAGGCCCGAGAGCAGGCGGTCGGCGCGCCTGTCCATGTTCTGGGCCGCCCTCGCCTTGGTCGCCTTGTAGCGCATGCGATCGGCCTGGGCGTGGAGCGCGCTGGCCTTCTTTTCCGCGTTCTGGCGCTCGCGGACTCGGCGGCGGTCGTCAGCCACGCGCTGCTCAGTGTAGGCTCGCCAGCCGAAATTGTAGATGTCCAAATGCGTCCGGGTAGCGTCCAGATGGAAGACGCGGTTGACTGTCGCCTCCAACAGGGAGACGTCGTGGCTGATCACCACCCACCCTCCTTTGCTGCCCTTCAGGAAATCTCGCAGCCAAGCGATGGAATCGGCGTCGAGGTGGTTGGTGGGTTCGTCCAGGAGCAGGGTCTCAGCGCCGCTGAAGAGGATGCGCGCCAGCTCGATCCGGCGCCTCTGGCCGCCAGAGAGAGCCGCCAGCGGGAGATTGAGTACCCGTTCGGGAAGAGCCAGACTGGCGGCGATGGTTGCGGCCTCCGCTTCTGCGGCGTAGCCGCCCAGCGCTTGGAAGCGGTCCTCGAAGTTGGAGTAGCGCTCCAGCAACGGAAGGTGGTCTCTGCCACCGCTGCCGGCCATGGCCAGTTGCGCCGTCTGCAGGTCGCGGACCACGCCGTCCAGCCCGCGGCCGGAGAGGATGCGGTCCCGTGCGGCCGCTGTCTGATCGGCCTCGCCCGGGCCCTGCGGCAGATAGCCGACCGTGCCGGTGCTGGCGACAGACCCTGCCTCAGGCAGAGCCTGACCGGCCAGGACCCGGGCGAGCGTGGTCTTGCCGGCGCCATTGCGGCCGACCAGACCTATGCGGTCGCCGGGTGAGATGAGAAACGAAGCGCCTTGCAAGAGGGTCCTGGCGCCGGCGCGCAGGGCAAGGTCTTTGACGGTGATCATCGGTGAGCTCCTGAAGGGTGGAAGAAGGACGCGCTCATTCGGGACGGGCCGCTCAGAACGGCAGGCGCGTCAGGTCGAGAGGAGCGTCACATCGATGAAGAATTGTACGGGCTGCTCACAGTTAGTCTCGGTCAATCCAAAGCGGAGCCCGAATGCCATCGAGATCCGGCGCGCAATTCGGCTACTCGTAAGGTCGATAGGCCGGGTTCATCCCGGCCGGAAACCGATGCCGGCAAGGCCTTAATCGAATGGTTACCCACCTGAAGCCCGCGGCTCCGCGCGGCGGCGGTTTCGTACAAACCTGGTGGGGATCCGGAAGGGGAGGCCCGCCTCCCCTTGCCCGTCTAGCGGTAGTTGGTGAACTGGAGGGGGACGGGGATCGACTCGTCGTCCCGGAGCTTGGCGATCACCGCTTGGAGCGAGTTCTTTTCCTTGGAGGTGACCCGGACCTGGTCGCCCTGGATGCGGACCTGCGCCTTCGGTGCCACCTCGCGCGCTTTCTTGGCCAGTGACTTGGCCAGCTCGTCACTGATCCCCGCGTTGAGAGTGACCTCGATCTGGCCGCGGCCCTTGCCGACAGTCTTCGGCTCTCCGGCCTTGAACAGCTTGGCCGACAGCTTGCGCCGGACCGCCTTCTCCACCAGCACCTGGAAGGCAGCCCGGGCCCGGTCCTCCGTGGAGGCCTCCACCACCAGCGTGGCGCCTTTGTGCTCGATCTGGGCGTCGGTGCCTTTGAAGTCGAATCGTGTTGCCAGCTCCCGCCGCGCCTGATCCAGGGCGTTGGTCAACTCCTGCTTGTCGTAATCGGAAACCACGTCGAAGGAGAACTCCTGTGCCATTGCCCGCCTAGCCTCGGATGGCGTGCACTATCACCACCGCCACCAATAGGAGAGGAATCAGCGCGCTCAGCCCGAGGAGCGCTGCGATCCCGAGCATCGAGCCGTCGACGCCTTCTCGGCTGCGGCGCTCCTCGTCCAGCGAAATCGGCGCCAGCTGATCCGCCACCCCCTCGGCATCGGCGCGCTGGGCGAGCTCCTGCAGGATCGCCCCACCACCTGTGGGCAGTGAGTTGGTGTCGATCCGGCTCAAGGCCAGCCGCAGGTTGTCGTTCGAATCGCCCAGGGCTGACATCGCGAGGTCGAGAGTTCTCGTGCCCGCCGGGCCGCGATGCGCCTGGCGCAGCTCGGCGATGATCTCATAGAGAGTGGCCATGCGTTCCAAATGGAGTTATAGCCGATCCGACCCGCGGCCGACAGTCCTTCGGCGTCGGCGGCCGTCAAATCGGCCTGGGGCGGCCTACAATCCGGCTTCAGCATGACTGTGGAAATCGAACTGAAGAGCCGAGTTGCCAGCCGTCCCGAACACCCCAACAGCTGGGTCTTCTATGACGGTGAGGTGGTGCGTTATCACGACGCACACATAGGCATCGCCACCCATGCCCTCCACTACGGCACCGCTTGCTTCGAGGGCATCCGGGCCTACTGGAATGAGACGCAGGAGCAGCTGTTCCTACTCCACGGCCCCGCCCATTACGACCGGCTCCGCAACTCAGGCAAGATCCTGCGCATGGAGCTGCCGTATTCGACCGAAGAGCTGATCGACATCACACTCGACCTGCTCCGACGCAACGATTACAGGACCGACGCTTACATCCGGCCGCTGCTCTACAAATCTGTCGAGCAGATAGGCGTGCAGCTTCACGGCCTGGCCGACGGCTTCCTCATCTACACGGCCGAGATGGGCAACTACGTCGAGATCGAATCGGGAATCCGCTGTATGGTTTCCAGCTGGCGCCGCATCAGCGACTCGGCTCTACCGGCCCGAGCCAAAGCGAGCGGCGGCTACGTGAACTCCGCGCTGGCCAAGTCCGAAGCTCTGGAAGCCGGCTTCGACGAGGCCATCGTGCTCACCGCCGACGGCCATGTCTCGGAGGGCTCGGCTGAAAACCTCTTTCTGTACAAGGATGGTGTCTGGGTGACCCCACCCGTAACCGACGACATCCTGGAGGGCATCACCCGGCGACTCGTGATCAACATGATTCGCGATGAGCTGGGCGTCCCCGTTGTCGAGCGCAGCATCGACCGGACCGAGCTCTACACCTGCGAGGAGCTGCTGCTCTGCGGGACCGGAGCCCAGATCTCGCCGGTGATAGAGGTTGATCACCGCCGAGTTGGCAACGGCAAGGTGGGCGAGTTCAGCCAGGAGATTCAGGCACTGTACTTCGACGCGGTGCGAGGCGAGACCAGCAAATACCGGGACTGGACAATCCCGGTCTACTAAGACAGACACCTGCGCTGGACGGCGATGAAGGTCGTCGTCGCGCCCAACCCCTTCAAGGGCTCCCTGGGAGCCCCGGCCGCGGCCCGCGCCCTGGCCGCCGGCGTGCGAGCCGCGCTCGCGGATGCGGAGGTGGTCCAGATCCCCGTCGCTGACGGCGGCGAGGGCACTGTGGAAGCGCTGGTCTCCGCCCGCGGCGGCACTCTGGCCAGCGCCACCGTGGAGGGCCCGCTGGGCGATCCGGTGACAGCCGTTTACGGGCTCATCGAGGATGGTCGAACAGCCGTGCTCGAGCTGGCCGCGGCCAGCGGGCTGCCCCTTCTGGCCAGCGACCGGCTGGATCCGCTCCACGCTTCCACGTATGGCTTCGGCCAGCTGCTGGAGGCCGCGCGGGAGCGGGGCGTGAAGCGCATCATCGCCGGCATCGGCGGCTCGGCCACCAACGATGGTGGCGCCGGCATGGCCCAGGCTCTGGGTTTTCGTCTATTTGACAGTGCAGGCCGGGACCTGCCTCGGGGCGGCGCTGCCCTTGCCCGGCTGGAGCGGATCGACGCGTCAGGCGTCGATCCCCGCTGGCGCAGCGTCGAAGTGATGGTGGCGGTGGACGTCAGCAATCCGCTCTGCGGCCCGCGCGGAGCCAGTGCCGTCTACGGTCCCCAGAAGGGCGCCACGCCGCAGATGGTGAGAGAGCTTGACAGAGCGCTGGGCCGTTTCGCTGAGATCATCGGCCAGGAGGTGGCCGAGCTGCCAGGCGCTGGTGCAGCCGGCGGCACCGGAGCCGGGCTGCGACACTTCCTGGCTGCCAGGCTGACACCTGGCGCCCCTCTCATTATCGAAGCGGCCGGACTCGACGCCGGTCTCGCCGGAGCGGCGGCAGTCCTGACGGGTGAGGGCCGCGTCGACGGTCAGAGCGTCAACGGAAAAGGCCCAGTGGAAGTCGCCCGGCGAGCCAGGAAGGCGGGAGTGCCGGTTGCGCTGGTGGCCGGTCAACTGGGCGAGGGCTGGGAGGCGGTCCGCCAGGAAGGGGTCACCTGGGTGGAGAAGAGCACCCCAGACGAGATGCCGCTGGCCGAGGCTCTGGCGCAGGCCGAGCGGCTGCTTCAACAGGCGGGTCGGAGGGCGGTTGGACACCTGTTGGGCTGCTAATCTCTCGCCATGAGCACCGCCGGCGCCGAGCTGCTCCGGGTCGAGAACCTGCGGACGTATTTCCACACGCGTTCGGGCCTGATGCGGGCTGTGGACGGTGTGGATCTCAGCCTGGACGCCGGGCAGACCCTCTGTTTGGTGGGCGAGTCGGGCTCCGGCAAGAGCGTGACCTCACTCTCGATCATGGGCCTCATCGACGGTCGCGGCGAGATCTTGAAGGGCAGCCGCATAGCCTTCCAGGGACTTAACCTGCTGACCGCCGGCGAGGGCACCCTGCAGAGCATCCGCGGCAACGAGATCTCGATGATCTTTCAGGAGCCGATGACCTCGCTCAACCCGGTCTACAGGATCGGCGACCAGATCGGCGAAACGCTGAAGCTGCACCGGCACCAGATGAGCGACAGGCAGGTCAGGGAGCGGATAATCGAGATGCTGCAGCTGGTCGGCATTCCAGCCCCCGAGCGGCGGTTGGGGGACTATCCGCACCAGCTCTCGGGCGGCATGCGCCAGCGCGTGATGATCGCGATGGCCCTCGCCTGTGAGCCCAAGCTGCTGATCGCCGACGAGCCGACGACGGCTCTGGATGTGACCATCCAGGCGCAGATCCTGGAGCTGATGAAGGAGCTTCGCCAGCGGCTCGACATGGCCATCCTGCTGATCACCCACGACCTGGGCGTGGTGGCGGAGATGGCCGACGAGGTCGCCGTCATGTACGCCGGGAGGGTGGTGGAGCGAGGGCCTGTGAAGGAAGTCTTCGAGTCACCGCAGCATCCCTACACAGAGGCGCTCCTGCACTCAATCCCCATCCTCGGCATGACCCAGGCCGAGCCTCTCAGGGTGATCCGGGGGATGGTTCCGAGCCCGCTCAACTGGCCGCGAGGCTGTCGCTTCGCTTCCCGCTGCGACTACACCTTCGACCGCTGTTTGGAGGAGGATCCGCCACTCCTCGCCGCCGGCGAGCAGCAGTCGGCCTGCTGGCTCTGCGAGAGCGGACAGCGGCCTGCCGTCGGCGTTCACGCATGAGCACTTCTCCCACTTCGGCTGGCGCGCCAGGCTCGACCGGGCCGCTGCTGGAGGCGCGGGAGCTGAAAACCCACTTCCCGGTCCGGCGCGGCATCCTGCAGTCGGTCGTCGGCCAGGTCCACGCGGTCGACGGGGTCGATCTCAGCATCATGCCGGGCGAAACGCTCGGGTTGGTGGGTGAGTCGGGCTGCGGCAAGTCGACCCTCGGCCGGAGCCTGCTGAGGCTGGTCGAGCCGACCGCCGGTTCGATTCAGTTCGAGGGGCAGGATCTGATGAAGCTGCGGGGCGGGGCGCTCAAGGCGAAGCGCCGAGACATGCAGCTCATCTTTCAGGATCCTGTCGGCTCTCTCGATCCCCGGATGACAGTGCGGCAGATCATCGGCGAGGGACTTCAAGCTCATGGCATCGACCGCGGGCGCCAGCGCGAGGACCGCGTCCAGGAGGTGCTGGAGCGGGTGGGCCTGCGGCCGGAGGCCGCGGGGCGCCATCCTCACGAATTCTCCGGCGGGCAGCGCCAGCGCATAGGCATCGCGCGCGCTCTGGTGCTGAGGCCAAAGCTGGTGGTGGCGGACGAGCCGGTCTCGGCGCTGGACGTCTCCATCCAGTCGCAGGTGCTGAACCTGCTGGTGGAGTTGAAACGCGAGTTCAACCTCACCTATCTCTTCGTCGCCCACAATCTGGCGGTCGTCGGCTACATCTCGGATCGGATAGCCGTGATGTACCTGGGCAAGGTGGTGGAGCTGGCGCAGGCCGCAGATCTCTACCGCCGGCCGCTGCACCCCTACACGGTCGCGTTGCTCTCAGCGATCCCGGTCCCCATCCCCGGCCAGAAGCGACAGCGGATAGTCCTCCATGGCGACGTGCCCAGCCCCATCAATCCTCCTTCCGGCTGCCGCTTCCGGACTCGCTGCCCGCTGGCACAGGAGATCTGTGCCGAGCAGGAGCCGCCGCTGGCGGAGCATGAGAGCGGGCACCTGGCCGCCTGCCACTTCGCCGGCACCCCCTTCCCAACCAACCACGAGGCGGTGGCCACCGCCTGAGTGCTTGACTGGCGACCGGACGGCCCCAATTTGGTCGTCGAAGGTGACAACCTAGCCGTCTCGGTGCGCTTGCCGGGAGGAGCCTTTCGGCTGATCTATCTCGATCCGCCCTTCAACACCGGGCGCGTGCAGCGCCGACAGGGGCTGAGCACCACGCGGTCTGTCAGCGGCCGCCGGATCGGCTTCAAGGGCCAGACCTACGAGACTGTGAAGGGCGCTATCTTCGCCTACAGCGACTCCTTCGCCGACTACTGGGGATTCCTGGAGCCGAGGCTGCAAGAGGCGCGGCGGCTGCTGGCTGAGGACGGCACTCTCTACCTGCATCTCGACTACCGCGAGGTTCACTACGCCAAGGTCCTGCTGGACGCTCTCTTCGGCTCCGATTGCTTCCTGAATGAGATCATCTGGGCCTACGACTACGGCGCCCGTCCGACCAAGAGATGGCCGCCCAAGCACGACACCATCCTGGTCTACGTCAAAGATCCCAGCCGCTACTTCTTCAACGCTGAGGCGGTGGAGCGCGAGCAGTACATGGCGCCGGGACTCGTGACTCCCGACAAGGCCGCTCGGGGCAAGCTGCCCACCGACGTTTGGTGGCACACGATAGTCTCGCCCACCGGTCGCGAGAAGACCGGGTATGCCACGCAGAAGCCGGAGGCGATCGTCCGCCGCATGGTGCAGGCCAGCACGGAGCCGGGAGACTGGACGCTCGACCTCTTCGCGGGCAGCGGCACTCTCGGTGCGGTCGCCGCACAGCTTGGCCGCCACTTCGTGCTCGTCGACAGCAATCCCGAGGCCATCGAGGTTATCCGGGAGCGGTTGGGCGGCGCGGGTGGAGAAACGGTCTTCGTCAACCGGCCGGTTTGAGTCAAGCTGCTCCTATCCGGCCTGCAGCCACCAATCCGCGGCGTTCCACGTCCCCAGCCCGCTGCCCGGGCTGGGTGCGAAGTTGTGCAGCCGGGCTGAGACCTGGCTCAGGCGCTCTGGCTCGTAGAGCGGCAGGGTGCAGCGGATGCCCACCCAGCGCTGGGCCGCAGCCTGGAACGCTCGCCGGCGGGCGGCTGGATCGAGCGACGTGCGACCGACCGTGAGGCTTTCCTGCAGCGCACGGTCGGGGCAGGCGAGGGGGGCCCAGTCTGACGGGTCGGAGCCGGGATCGTCCGAGTAGAGAGCCAGCAATGGCTCGGTTCCCTGGAGCGCGGCCAGGAACTGATCACGAGGTCGGCAGGTGGCCCTGACGGTCACTCCCATCGGCGCCCACTGCCGAGCGAGCGAGCCCTGCGTCAAGCCGCCACTGGCGTCCTCACAAAGCGCCAGCACAGTGACAGTGACCGTCCGGCCGGCCAGCGCCCGCCGCGCCGCGGCTGGGTCGGGGCGCGAGCCACCGATGGCACCGGCGGCTGTCAGGGCGGAGGGAAAGGGACCGCTGGCCGGCTTGCCGTAGCCGGCCTGCGAGTCGTGCACCAGCTGCTCCCGGTCCAGCGCCAGTGAAAGCGCATCGAGCAGCTGCCGGTCGTCGCGAAGTGTCCCCAGCGGTCGCAGGAACTCCATGCGCTCAGCCGCGCTGGCCGCTATCGCCTGGCCCGGCACCAGGCGCAGGGCCGCCAAGTCTGGAGCGGTCAGGTGCGAGATGAGATCGGCGCCGCCGGCCTGGGCCTGGTCGAGCAGGGCCTGGCGGCTTGGCACCGTCCTAAAGCTCACACCGTCCAGCCAAGCCTGATGCGTGAAAGGGCCATCTCCTGCCGGATACGCGCCTCGCTCTGAGCGCCCGTCGGCGTAATGAGGATTTCGCAGCCAGTCGAGGCGCTGGCCGGGCACGGCCGCAGCCGGGGCGAAGGGCCCTGAGGTGACGTCGGGCCGCGCGAAGAACGCATCCCCCGATGTGCCCGGCAGCCGGTGAGCCGGCAGCGGGAAGAGCTCCGCACCCAGGGCCAGGTAGGGCGCGTAGACCTCACTGAAACTCCACGTCAGCTTCGAGTCCGACTGCTTGCTCAGCGCGGCGCCGTCCGGCAGCTGCCTCCCCGCCTGCTTCTGAAGTGCCTGCCAGCCCAGCAGCACGTCGTCAGCGCCAATCGGCTGGCCATCGCTCCAACGCAGCCCCGGCACGAGCTCGATAGTGACTGTCATGGCACCGCTTCCGCCCAGCTGGACGCCGCCGTTCTGCTCGGTAGGTACTCGACGGGCGAGATCGGGATAGGGTCGCAGCTGGTCGTCCAGGCCCCAGAGCCTGGCAAAGGAGAGCTGGGCCAGCCGCAGTTCCACATCAGTCCGCGCAGTCATCGGATTCAGGGTGGCCGGGTACTCGTAGTCCGCCAGCAGCGCGGTGCCACCCTTCTGATAGGCCGGTTGAGCATGGTAGCGGTCGACTGCCGCGGCCGGCGCCGGCGTTTCCCCCTGTGAGCAGGCGGCCACGAACAACACCAGCGCGAGGAGTTGGGAGGCCCGTCTAGTCACCCAGTGGGATGACCGGGAAGCCGCTCGACAATCCATCGGCCCATTCCCACCGATGGCGGCGTCAGGGGGCCCGGCGCTCGTCGTCACGCATCTCCCAATGCGATCCTCCTCGGCGCCACTCCTTACTTCCACCCCACGAAGTCTCCGACTTCGCGGGGACCCCGCTTGCCCTCGGCGGCCTCCGCGCCTTGTCGAGCTAATTCCCGGACATCCCACTAGTAGAATTCAATTCTGATGGCGGCGAGCAACGGAAGGTCCAATGTGCTGAAGGGCGGGTTCAAGGTCAAGGCAGGCCATGCCGAGATGTTGAAGGGCGGCGTGATCATGGACGTGGTCAACGCCGAGCACGCTCGGATCGCCGAGGACGCGGGTGCGTGCGCGGTGATGGCGCTCGAGCGCGTTCCCGCCGACATCCGCCGCGACGGCGGCGTCGCGCGCATGTCGGATCCCGCACTTATCCGCTCGATCATGGCGGCGGTCACCATCCCGGTCATGGCCAAGTGCCGGATCGGCCACACCGTCGAAGCCCAGGTCCTGCAGGCGCTGGGCGTGGACTACATCGATGAGTCAGAGGTTCTGACGCCCGCCGATGACGAGAACCACATCGACAAGCACGCCTTCACAGTCCCCTTCGTATGCGGCTGCCGCGACCTGGGTGAGGCGCTTCGGCGCATCGCCGAGGGTGCGGCGATGATCCGCACCAAGGGCGAGGCGGGCACCGGCAACATAGTCGAAGCCAAGCGGCATCTGAGCGCCGTGGCCGCCCAGATCCGGCACCTGGCAGGCCTCAACCCAGCCGAGATGGTGCATGAGGCGAAGCTGATCGGCGCTCCCGTCGACCTGCTGCGTCAGGTGCAGGAGCTGGGCCGGCTGCCGGTCGTCACCTTTGTCGCGGGCGGCATCGCCACGCCTGCTGACGCGGCCTGGATGATGGAGCTGGGCGCTGACGGCGTCTTCGTCGGCTCGGGCATCTTCAAAGCCGAGGATCCTGCCCGCACCGCCAAGGCGATAGTGACGGCCACCACGTACCACGACGACCCTGAGAAGCTGGCCGATATCTCGGCCGGATTGGGCGAGCCCATGCGGGGTCTCGAGATGGCCTCGATTCCGCGGGAGGAGCTGCTCGCCGGCCGCGGTTGGTGAGCCTCAGCCCCGACCCGATGCCGGCCCCGCCGCTGATCGGGGTGCTGGCCTTGCAGGGCGCGTTCCGAGAGCACCTGCGGGCGCTCGCGAGCTGCGGTGCCGAGGTTCGCGCCGTGCGCGCCCCAGCCGACCTGGCCGGGCTCGACGGCCTCGTGATTCCCGGTGGCGAGAGCACCACCATGCAGATCCTCTTGGAGCGGGTGGGCCTGATGGATGCTCTCCGGGACGCCGTCGGGCGCGGGCTGCCGACTCTCGGCACCTGCGCCGGCATGATCCTCCTGGCGCGCGACGTCACAGACGGTCGCGCCGACCAGCGCGGGCTGGCAGCGCTGGACATCGTCGTCCAGCGCAACGGCTACGGCCGCCAGGTCGACAGCTTCGAGGCGGAGCTGCAAGTGGAGGGCCTGGACAGCCGGTTTCCGGGCGTCTTCATCCGAGCCCCCCTGGTCTTGGAGGCGGGCTCGGCCGATGTCCTGGCTGAACACGAGGGCAGGCCGGTGGCGGTGCGCCAGGGACGGATCATGGCGCTCAGCTTCCACCCTGAGCTGTCGGGCGATCTGCGCCTGCATCGTGAGTTCCTGAAGCTGGTGCAGGGAGGTGGAAAGTCATGAAGCTCAGGCAGGCGAAGTTGCCAGACCTGAACCGCATCGAGCAGATTCACCGCGAGGCTGAAGCCCGGTTCTCCTCGGTGCCGCCGCCAGCCCGCCTCTGGGCGCTGGTGAGCCAGACCTTCTCAGCTTTCCTGCCCCTCTCGCAGGAGACTGTCATCTACGTGGCTGAGGTCGACGGCAAGGTGGCCGGTTTCGTGCAGGCGTCGGGGCGGCCGGCGACACTTGTCCTGCCCGCCAAAGTCGGCTCGCTGCAGGTCTTGAACCTCTGCGTGGCCGAGTCGGCGGACGAGGGCCTGGTGGCGAGGGGGTTGATCGAGTACCTCTGCCAGCAGGCCGGCAAGTTCGGCGCTCACCGCCTGTTTGTCCGAGTTCCGCTGGATGACATGCTGCTGCCGATCTTCCGCGGCCAGGGCTTTCGCCAGTACGCCACCGAGTCGGTCCTCTATGCGGAGCGCCCCCAAGCTCGTTCGGCCGAAGTGCCGCCAGGGCTGCGCTCGGTCAGGGGTCGCGACTCGCGCGCGCTCTACCACCTCTACCGCAAAGTGACGCCAATGGGCGTCGCTCACCTGGAAGCGCCTTCCTACAAGGACTGGAAGTCGCTCCGCAGCGACCCCGGCCAGCAGGAGGTGCTGGAACGAATGGAGATAGTTGGCTGGTACCGGGTCCAGAAGAGCTCCCAGGGCCGGCCCCACACCCTCTCGTTCATGGCGCTGCCCGAGGCAGGTCTGGCCGACGAGCTTGCCGATCACGCCATCACTACCGCCAGCGGAGAGCCGGCCTGGTCCAGCCTCCGTCACTATGATTCGGACATGATCGACGCCCTCCGCGGGCGCGGCTTCAGCCTCTTGCTGAGCCAGGCGCTGCTCGTGCGAGAGGTGACATTGACCGTCCCGGCCGAGCAGAGGCAGCTGGCCCCCGCCCTCAATCCCGCCTACGGCTAGTGGAGGAAGTCTGAAGAACCTGCGTCCTGAGACTCAACTGCACGACAACCCGGGCAGCTGGCCGGAGGAGATCGAACTCCTCGCCCAGTCCCTGCCCCCACACCTGTACGAGGCGCTGCATGAGCGCACCGACCCGACCCAGCTGCTGGAGATCGTCCTGGACCTGGGCCGGGAGCCAGAGGCAAGGGTGCCCGGCCGCGAGATCCTGCTCTCCCAGCAGCCGGTCACGGCCGCCGACCTCGACTACATCGCCGCCCATGTGGGCCAGTTCGGCGCAGACAACCGGGCAGGCATCGAGCGCACTCTGCACAGGGTCTCCGCCATCCGCAACCGCTCGGGTCGCATAGTCGGCGTCACCTGCCGGGCCGGTCGGGCAGTAACGGGCACCGCAGCCATCTTCCGCGACCTGGTCGAGTCCGGCCAGAGCGTCCTGCTGCTCGGCCGGCCTGGCATCGGCAAGACGACGATGCTGCGGGAATCCGCCCGCCTGGTCGCTGACGAGCAGCGCAAGAGGGTGGTCATCGTCGACACCTCCAACGAGATAGGCGGCGATGGCGACATCCCGCATCCCGGCATCGGCCGGGCCCGCCGGATGCAGGTCCGCACACCGCTCCAGCAGCACGCCGTGATGATCGAGGCGGTGGAGAATCACATGCCGGAGGTCATAGTCATCGACGAGATCGGCACCGAGCTGGAGGCTGCTGCCGCGCGCACGATCGCCGAGCGAGGTGTCCAGCTGATCGCGACAGCGCACGGCCAGACGCTGGAGAACCTGCTCGTCAACCCGACGCTGAACGACCTGCTCGGTGGCATCCAGAGCGTCACGCTCTCCGACGAGGAGGCGCGCCGCCGTGGCACCCAGAAGACAGTGTTGGAGCGCAAGGCGCGGCCCACTTTCGACGTCCTGATCGAGATCCAGGATCGCGAGCGGGTGGCGGTTCACCAGCCGCTGGCTGACGTGGTGGACGCCGCCCTGCGGGGGGTCATGGCGGCGCCCCGGATCAGGATGCGGACGCGGGAAGGCCGCGTCATCTCCAGCGTGGAGGCGGAGCCCGTCCAGCCAGCTGCGGCCAAGAACGGGAACGGCCAAGCGGCGCGCAAACCCCGCGCGATCTTCCCCTACGGGGTCTCGCGCCTCTACCTGGAGCAGTCGATCCGCGATCTGGAGCTGCCTGTGCGAGTGCTGGGCAACCTGGACGGCGCCGATCTCGTCCTGACGCTCAAGAACTACTACCGCCGGCGGCCGGACATACTGCGTCAGGCCGAGGGCTCAGGGGTGCCTGTGCACATCCTGCGCAGCAATTCTGTGACCCAGGTCAAGGATGTGCTGACCCGCATCTATGCGGCTGAAGCGCAGGATGGTGGCGTGCAGAAGGCGTTGGATGAGACGTCGCAGGCCATCCGCAATGTGCGCGCCAACCTAAGGGCCATCGAGCTGACGCCTCAGAACGCGTACGTCCGGCGTCTCCAGCACCAGATGGTGAGCGAGAACGACCTGACAGCCCGCAGCACTGGCAAGGAGCCTCAGCGGCGGCTGCGTATACTCCCGGCGCCGGACGCGGAGTAGTGGCGGCGTTGGTGACGTTCGAAGGCTCTGAGGGAGCCGGTAAGTCCACGCAGGCTGCGCTGCTTCGCGACGCCCTGGGTCAAGATGCGAGCCTTCTCGCCAGGGAGCCGGGCGGGACTCCACTGGGGGAGGAGATCAGGCGGCTCTTGCTGCACTCTGCGCCCATGGCCGCCGAGGCGGAGATGCTGCTCTTCATGGCCGCCCGGGCAGAGCTGTTGGAGAAGGTGGTCAGGCCGGCGCTGGCAGCCGGGCGAACAGTCATCGCGGACCGCTATCACGACTCCACGCTCGCCTACCAGGGGGGCGGCCGGGGCTGCGCGACGTGGTGGCCAGAGAGCTTCCCCCGCCCCGATCTGACCTTCCTGCTTCAGCTCCCGCCTGAGCTTGGCTTGCAGCGCGCGCTCGGCCACGGTCGGAAGCCCGACCGGCTGGAGAGCGAGGATGCTGCCTTCCACGCCCGTGTGGTCGGCGCTTACGAGGATCTCGCCCGCCGCGAGCCGGAGCGCTTTCGGCGGCTGGACGCGACGCTGCCTCAAGACGTGATTCACTCCGCGGTTCTGGCTGCCGTCAGGGAACTCTCGGTCAGCGCTCGGTGAAGCTCGTCTGCGCCATCGTGCAGGGGGAGGACGCTGCCGCCTGCGTCCGCGCTCTGTCCTCAAGTGGGATCTCGGTGACGCGCCTGCAGTCGACCGGGGGGTTCCTGCAGCAGGGCAACGTAACGCTGCTGACAGGCGTCGACGAGTCGCGCCTCGACCAGGTCCTGCAGGTCATCAGGGAGAACTGCCGCGAGCGCAATCGCTATCTCACGCCGAGTCCGCCCATGGTCGAGGCGGGAGAGATGTTCATGCCCTATCCGGTCGAGGTGCAGGTTGGCGGGGCCACGATCTTCGTATTGAACGTGGAGGCGTTCCAGCGGCTCTAGCTGCCTGCTCTCAACTCACCGCCGAAAGCTTCGCGGACTTCGACTGGCTCGTCGTCTTCCAATCCACCGCCTATCCACGCGGTGCAGCCTCACTGTCGGATTGGTACGCGGAGTGAGCTAACTAACCAGTTCTTACTCGACCATCTGCGATCCGCCGATCTCCCGTTCCAGGCGCCGGATGAAGGGGTCCTTGGCTTCGGCGTAGTCATTCGCGATGTCGAAATGGGGCGCCAGCTCCAGCTTGTGCCGCTCGTAGGCGGCTGCCGCTTCGGGATGGCTGCGCAGGTGGTCGCGGAACACGATGTGGCGCCGCTCCCACTCACCCTCCGCCTGACAGACGTGGAGGTGGAAGAGCCGCCGGCCGGCTCGCTCCAGCCGGAAAAACCGGTGATCTTCGGGCTCGGTCACGACGTACTCGTAGGCCAGCCGCTCGAGCGGCGCGCGATAGGGCTGCATCGGTTCGAGCGCCGCCACGGAGAGCTGGATGTCGACGATATCCTTCGCCCTGAGGCCAGGCACAGCGGTAGAGCCAACGTGCTCCAGCCGAAGTGCTACCGGTCCCAGCTTGGCGCGAAGGCGTTTAGCCTCAGCTTCGTATCGACGAGGCCACTCGGGGTCGTAATCAACTATGGCGATCGGCACGGTCAGAGCCTAATCATCGATTGAAGACTGGGCGGTGAGGCGCTGTATCGGGTTGGCCTTAGCGTTGCCAAGAGTGACTGATCACATGGCCGAGCTCCGATCGGTCTTCGCCTCTGAGGACTGGGGGGGCTTGCATTAGGGCCAGACTGCATTTGCAATGGATGGAGCGCGAACGGACGTGCGCCGCCTTCTCGGGCGCGAGCGGGAGATGGCGAAGATCGATCGGCTGCTGGCGGATGCCCGGGTGGGTGCGAGCGGCTGCCTGGTGGTGCGAGGGGAGGCAGGGATCGGGAAGACCGCGCTGCTCGATCATGCCCAGGCCAACGCGCGAGGAATGCAGGTGCTCACCTCGCGTGGGGTACAGTTCGAGGCGGACGTCGCGTTCGCAGGTCTCCACGCCCTGCTGCGTCCGGCCTTCGGCACGCTCCAGCGACTCCCCGCCAACCACGCTGCCGTGCTACGTGCTGCGCTCGCGCTCGGTGAGCGCGGCGAGGTGGATCGGCTCCTGATCGGAGCGGCGACGCTGAGTCTGCTCTGTGCGCACGCCGATGACGCGGCTGTCCTCGTGCTGGTCGACGACGCCCATTGGCTGGACCGCTCCTCAGCCGAGGCTTTGGCCTTTGCCGCCCGCCGCCTGCTCGCCGACCCGGTAGCGGTGTTGATCGCGTTGAGGGAGGAGCAAGGCTCGCCGCTGCTGGAGGCTGGACTGCCGGAGCTTCAGCTCGCCGGGCTCGATCAGGCCGCCGGAGTGGCCCTTCTGCAGAGCGCGGCGCGCGCTCCGCTCACGTCGGAGCTGGCTGACCGGGTGTTTCGCACGACAGCCGGCAATCCACTGGCTCTGAGAGAGCTCGCCGGCCAGCGGGAGCAGCTCGAAGATGTGCCTAACAGCGTGCCGCTGCCGGTGACAACCACTCTCGAACGCGAGTTCCTGCGGCGCGCGGACGATGTCTCCGAGAGCGCTCGCCTGGCGCTGGTGGTCGCCGCGGCCGCAGAGCCGGCGGAGATCGACACCATCCGACGGGCGGCGCTTCGATGTGGGGTCGGGCTGGATGCCGTCGAGGAGGCGGAGCTCGCGTGGGGCCTGGTGGCTCGACGCGGCGGCCTGATCGAGTTCCGCCATCCTCTGGCGAGAGCGGCGGTCTACAACGCCGCCCGGCCTTCGCAGCGGCGCGCGGCCCACCGCGCGCTGGCGGACGTCCTGATTGGTCCCAAGCACGAGGATCACCGAGCATGGCACCTGGCGGAGGCTGCAGCCGGCCCCGACGAGGATGCGAGCGAGGCCCTGGACGCGGCCGGTCGCCGAGCGCGCGAACGCGGTGCGTTCGCTTCGGCCGCCAGTGCCTTCGAGCGCTCGGGCCGGCTCACCCAGGTCCCCGAGCTGCAGGCCACGCGGCTGCTTCAGGCGGCCGAGGCGGCGTGGCTCGCCGGACGGGTGGACCGAGCCGCCGACCTTCTCCAGGACGGGCGCCCGGACCTGCTGCCAACCGCCCGCTGGCTCGATCTCGAGCGTCTCCAAGGGCGTATCGCACTTAGGCGAGGTCACATTGCGGAGGGGTACCAGCTGCTGCGGCGGGTGGCCGAGGTACAGGCCGAGGCGGATGCCGGCGGGGCTGCCCTGACGCTCGGCGAGGCGGCGCTCGGCAGCCACTACGCCGGCCGGCCCGAGGAGTTCATGGCCGCCTCCGAGCAGGCCATGCGCCTCGCCGGCGATGCCGCCGGGCCCGCCAGCTTCGTGGCCCGAGCCGCATTCGGCGCAGCGGCCGTGCTGGCCGGTCGTGGCGCGGAGGGGGTGGCGGTACTCCGCCGCGCGCTCCAGGTCTTCCCCGGCTGGGAGGCGGCCGGGGAAGAGCCGCTCGTGTTGGTCTGGGCGGCGATTGCAGCTTTGTTCCTCCGCGAGGCCGAGTCCGGTCGCGACCTCATCGAGCGGGCCGTCGACGAGGCCCGAACCCGGGCTCCAGCAGCTGCCCTGCCTCAGATCCTGCATTTTCTCGGCCGCGATGCGGCGACGACCGACCGCTGGCCGCTGGCTCGAGCGCAGTACGAAGAGGCGATTCGGCTCGCTCGGGAGACCGGCGAGACGGTGGTCGTCGGCGCCGGGCTCGCGGGGCTCGCGTGGCTCGATGCTCGGGAGGGACGCGAGGAGGCGTGCGCGCTTCACGCGAGCGAGTCGATCGAGCTGACGACGCGGCTGGGTCTCGGCTTCTACAGGTCCTGGACATTTCTGGCGCTGGCCGACTTGGAGCTCGGCCGGGGGGCGGTGGACGCGGCCCGGGAGCACCTGCTGGCCTGCCGGACCTTGCTCGACGAGCTCCAGATCGGGGACGCCGACCTGGACCCGGCACCCGAGATCGTCGACGCCTACATGCGGCTGGGAAGGTCCGAGGAGGCGCGCACCGCCGCAGCCGGCTATGTCCTACTGGCCGCGGACAAGGGCCAACCTTGGTCGCTGGCGCGAGCCTTTCGGTGTCGGGGAATGATCGCGGACGAGACCGGGTTCGAATCCGCCTTCGACGCGGCCCTGGATCACCATGCCCGAACGCCGGATACCTTCGAGCGGGCGAGGACCGAGCTCTACTACGGCGAGCGGCTTCGGCGCGCCCGGCGCCGGACTATCGCCCGCGATCACCTGCGCTCTGCTCTGGCGACCTTCGAGCGGCTGGGCGCGGGCCCCTGGGCCGAGCGAGCACGCGTCGAGCTCCGCGCGACCGGTGAGACTGCACGCACACGGGACGACAGCAGTCGGGATCTGCTCACCCCACAGGAGCTGCAGATCGCACTTGCCCTCGGTGCGGGCCGCACCACACGGGAGACTGCGGCGAAGCTGTTCTTGAGCCCCAAGACAGTCGAGTACCACCTCCGCAACGTGTACGGCAAGCTGCGGGTCCGGTCTCGCGAGCAGCTGCAAGACGAGTTGGTCCGTCTCCACCTCGCCTGATCCGGGCCTGCCGCCGCTGTCAGATCAGCTGGGCGATGAGTTCGGCTGCCCGGGCGGCGCCGCCGGGAGGGATCGGCCGGGGGTGGTGGGGGCGGCCGAGCTCGGCCGCCAGCGCTCCGGCCAGCCGGGTGGGGGTGGCCTGCTCATAGTCGAGCCGGCGCCCGGCGCGGTGCCGGCGCAGCCGGTGGTGGACGTTGACCTGCTGCTCGAAGTGGTGACGGAGGGGTACGTAAACGAACGGCCGCCCCGCCGCGGCGAGCTCCATGGTCGTGCCCAGGCCGCCCTGGACCAGGGCCACGTCGCTGGCCGCAAGCCAGCGGTAGAGCTGGTCGACGTAGGCCAGCAACTCGACCCCGGCCGGAGCCGCCAGCCGGGCGGGGTCGATCCGGGGCCCGCAGACGCAGACCAGGCGCAGGCCCGGTATCCGCCGGCACGCCTCTGGGTAGGCCGCGATAGCCCGTCGTAGCAGGTGCTCACCGGTCCCCGAGCCGCCGACCGCGACCACGCAGACGGGCTCACCGGAGCCCCAGCCCAGCTCCTGGCGGACCTGCTCCCGATCCAGCCCGGCCGGGTCGTAGCCGGGCACGAAGGGGACCAGCTGGTAGTGGCGGCCGACCCACTCCCGGATCCCAGGCAGGCCGGGGCCGAAGTCGCGGTCGGGGATGTCCGCCAGCCCGCCCAGGAAGATGGCGCGGTCGCGCACGCGCGGGAATCGCTCGATCTGCTCGAGCATCTCGGCGTTGTAGTCGGCGGTCAGCTCAGCCTCCCGCTCGCCGCCCTCGGGCAGCGGCAGCCAGCCCACGAAGTCGGTCAGCCAGGCGTAGGCGGCGGTCTTCAGCTCCGGATTCTCGTGCAGGAAGTGGTCCACCTCCCAGGCCTCGTCGCCAATCCAGAGGTCGTAGGCGGTCTCCCGGACCACGTCCAAGAAGAGCATGAAGTTGGCGAGCAGGATCTCGTCCATGCGCCGGAAGGCGTCGAAGACGGCGAGCTCGTGCTCGGCCGCCTGGGCGTCGATGTGGGCGACCTCGCTGGCCAGCTCGGAGCTGGCCGGATGCACACGCTCGCCAGCGGCCTCGAGCACCCCGGTCACTGGCGGCTGGGCCAGCCAGTCGATCTCCAGGTCGGGGTGCAGCCGGCGCAGCTCGGCGGCGATGGCCAGATCGCGACGGACGTGGCCGAGCCCGATCGGGGAGGAGATGAACAGAGCCCGGCGCCGGCGGACGGCGGCCCGGGTCCAGGCGCTGGGAGCGGGTGCCGACGGCATTAGGCGGGTCGCAAAATCGCGAATCAGCAGGTTCAGCCGCACCGGGTGGCGGGCGGTCGGAAAGTGACCCGAGCCCTCCAGAACCACCCACGAGCCACCGGTCAGCTCGGCCAGCCGAGCGCCCCACGCTGGTGGCGTGATCCGGTCGTCGCTTCCGTTGACGACCAGCACCGGGCAGCGCACCGCCCGAGTTAGATCCTCGGCGGCCGCAGTATCGGCGATCTCGTTGCCGGCATCGCACATCGCGACCACTTCGGGCGTGGTCTCGAGCCCCCAGCCGACTGCGTCTTCCAGCTGCTTGGTGGAGTGGGGTTCCGGGAGTGCCTCGCCGAAGAAGAACTCGAGGAAGCCACGGAAGTCACGCCGCCAGTAGGGCAGGTTGTACTTGGCCCAGCCCTCCTCGGTGGCGAGCTCGTCCGCGAACGAGTGCACTGTGCGGGTCGGGTGGGGTGCGCCCAACCCTCGCATGGCGGGACTCACGAGCACGAGACCCGCCACCCTGGGCTGGGCGAGCGCAGCCAGCTGGAGCCCGTGGCGCGCGCCCCGGGAGAGCCCGACCACCAGAGCAGCGTCGACTTGAGCGGCGTCGAGCACCGCCAACGCGTCCGCGGCGAGCTCGCGGTCCAGGTAGGCGGCGGGGTGCGCCGGGCGGTCGGAACGCCCGCTGCCGCGGGCGTCGAAGGTCACCACTCGGAACCGTCGGGCCAGGTGGGGCACCTGTCCTTTCCACTGCCGGGAGGTCATGATCGACCAGCCCGGCAGCAGTAGGATGGCCGGCTCACCTTCACCGAAGACCTCGTACCCGACCCGGACGCCCCCGCCCTCTACGAAGTCAGAGACGGCGGGTTCCCGCGCTCTCATTGGCTGCACTCTGCCACCGACCGATCCTGTGATCGTCGTCTGACGCGCTTTCACAGGAGCTCGGTCATCAAATCCGCTGCCCGAGCGGCGCCGCCGGGAGGGGCCGGCCGGCAATGGTGGCGGTAGGGCCGGCTGACCTCGGGGGCCAGAAACCTGCGACGGCACGCGGACCCCCCGCGCACGACAAGCCCGAACCGTCGGGCTTGCGCGCTGGGGGAGGGGTCCTGCCGGCCGCACTCAAGCGGGCGTCATTTTCGTCGAGTGGGGTCCCGGCGGGGGTTAGGGACGCACCTCGTAGACCAGATGGATCATGCCCTCTGTGGCGCGGCGGAAGCGGGTGAATCCAGCCGCGGTGGCTACGTCTCGGATGCGAGGCTCGCCCGCCTGGGCGCCGAGCGCCAGGCCGACCTCCTGCGCCAGGGAGCTGGGCGTGCAGAGGAAGTTCGAGAAGCTGTAATAGGCGCGTCCGATCGGGTTCAGGTTGTCCTCCACTTTGTCCCCCGCGAGGGGTTCGACCACCATCCAGGTTCCGTCCGGCTTGAGGGTCTCGCGGACGTGGCGTGCCGCGCCGACGGGGTCGCCCATGTCGTGGAGGGAGTCGAACGTTGTGACCAGGTCATAGGCCGCGGGGCCGGGAAAACCTTTGGCCGGTGCGACCTCAAACTTCACGCGATCACCCATGCCCGCCGCCTCCGCCTGCCTCCTGGCGAGCGCCAGTGAGTCCGGATGGTAGTCGAAGCCGGTGAACCGCGATCGTGGATAGGCCTTCGCCATCAGGAGGGTGCTGCGGCCGAGCCCACAGCCGACGTCGGCGACCTCGGCGCCGGCCTCCAGCTTGTCGACGACCCCGTCGAGCGCGGGCAGCCAGCTGCTCACGATGCTGGCGTCGTAGGTCGGCCCGAAGAATCGCGCGCAGCCCTCGTGCACGCCCGGGTCGTGCTCGTGCCAGCCAAAGCCGGCTCCGCTGCGGAAGGCCTCCCGGATCTCGGGCTCGGAGCGAAGGGTCGACGTCGCCAGCTGGAACCAACCGCACGCGAAGGCCGGGCTGGCCTCGTTGGCTAGCGCCAATGCGTGCTCGGCAGGCAGGGTGTAGCGCTGGGTGCTGGGGTCGTACTCGACGTAGCCGCCGGCGGCCTGGGCGTTCAGCCACTCGCGCACGTAGCGCTCTGTGGTGCCCGTTCGCTCGGCCAGCTCAGCCGTCGAGATCGGACCCGCCCCGGCCATCGCCTTGTACAGGCCGAGCCGGTCGCCGATCACGACCAGCCCAGCGTTCACCGTGGCGCCGAGCTCGCCGATCAGCTGCCCTACGAAAGCGTGGACCTTCGCCTCATCGATCGCCGCTGTTTCTACTGACATGGTTGCCTCCTTGCGTGAGATGGGAATGCCTCGACGGTAGGCCGCCCACGAAACCCTCGCATCTGCAGCCCCCCTAATTTCTTGGGGCCGGTTCCGATGCCCGCATCCGGTGGCAGGGAGCCCGAGAGCGGTCAGGTACCGCTGTCTGCCTCGTGCGCGGGCTGGAGGAGGAGGCCTCAGCCTAGCCCGGAGGCACTGGGCTCGGATTGGCCTTAGCGTTGGCGGACGTGACTTATCACCTGGCACCGGACCGGAATACCCTGCGGCGGCTGCGGGACGTCGCCAGGGGTGCGGCTCCTGCCGACCTCGTCATCAGCGGCGGAGCCCTGGCCAACGTCTTCACGGGGGAACTGCAGGAAGGCTGGGGCCTGGCGGTGGCCGCCGGCCGAGTGGCATTCGTCGGTCCCGATGCCGAGGTCCACGCCCGGGTGGGAGAAGGGAACGGCCGGGTGGACTTGGCGGGTGACGTGGTGGCGCCGGGCCTGATCGAAGGCCACACGCATCTGACGCGAGTCCGGGTTTCGGATTTCGCCGACGCGCAAGTCTGTGCGGGAGTGACGACGACAGTCGTTGAGTCGATGGAGTACGCAGCCATCCTTGGGCCTGAGAGCCTGCGCTTGTTCCTGGCTGAAGCTGCCCAGACTGCGGGCCGCCTGCTGTACACGATTTCCGGGCTGATCATGATCGACCCCGAGCAGAGCTCTCGCCTCAACGCAGACGATTGGATCCAGCTCCTCGATTCTCCGGGGGTGGTCGGAGTGGGCGAGATCTACTGGGCCGACCTGCTCCGCGGTCATGAGCGCTCGGAGCGTCTGATCGAAGCAGCGCTCGCCCGTGGCCTGGCGGTCAGCGGCCACGGCGCGGGGGCTCGGCCGGCTGGAATCAATGCGATGGCCGCGTCGGGCGTCGGTTCGGACCACGAGGGCATCGACGCCGACGATCTGCTGCAGCGGCTGCGCGTCGGCCTGCATGCGCTGGCCCGGCACGGCGCCACACGCCAGGACCTCCCGGCCATCGCTCACCTGTGGCAGCGGGGCGCGATCGACCTGAGCCGGCTGGGCCTCGTCACCGACGGCGTGGAGCCGTCCGATCTGGCCGAGGGGCGTTCACTCAACATCGTGGTGGCGAAGGCGGTGGAGCTGGGGCTGCCGCCGGTCTCCGCCCTGCGGCTGGCGAGCCGCAACGTGGCCGAGCACTTCGGCCTCGGCCGCTGGCTGGGCGGCTTGGGAGCAGGCATGCTGGCCGACGTGGTCGTGCTGCCCCGAGCCGGCGGGTCGATCGGCTTTCAGCCGCGGCTGGTGCTGGTGAGTGGGCGGCGGCCTGAGCCCTCGCCGCCATCGCGCTACCCGGACTGGTTGAGTCAGACGACCCGGCTCGGCGTGCTTCCAGCTGCCCTACTCGAGCGGCCGCCGTCGGGGTGTTGGCGGGCGATGGAGCTGCAGACGTCGACAGTAACGCGAGAGGTGGAGAGCGACGGCCGCTCGGATCTGCTCTGCCTGTGCCTCGGCCGCGACGGTTCGGGCCGAGGCTTTCGCGGCCTCCTGCGAGGGTTCGGACTAAGGACCGCCGCAGTGGCCATCAGCTCCCCTTGGGAGCTCAATGCAGCGCTGATCGTGGGCGAGGCTCCAACCGAAATGGCGCTGGCGGCTCGCCGCTTGGAGGAGCTTGGTGGCGGTGTGGTGGTGACCAGGGAAGGTTGCGTGGAGGCCGAGTACGCCGCACCGGTGGCCGGTCTTTACAGCGTGAAGCCCTTGAACGAAGTGGTCAGCGAGGTGGCCGCCGTCAACTGCGCGATGCGGACACTTGGCTGCACCAGCCCCAATCCCATCCTGACGTTGGAGACCCTAACAACCGGCGCCATCCCCTTCCTCAGGATCTTCCCCGGCGGCTACCGCCGCTTGCGGGACGGCGCGATCCTCGGTTTGGAATGGGAGTCGACGGTCAGCGTCTAGGCTGGCGGAGGCCGGGATAACCGCGCCGCCCAGGACGGTGTCGCCTCCATCGGAGCCAGCAGAGCCGCGGTGCGTCGCCGGACGGATGGCTAGCCGCGGAAGTGGAGGGCGTGAGCAGATGCGATGCGATCCAGGATCAGGATGCCGTCCAGGTGGTCCAGCTCGTGCTGCACAGCTCGCGCCTCGATTCCCGAGCACCATTTCTCCTCGGCCCCCAGGCGAAGATGGATGCGCCGGGCGCGCCGCACGTCAGCCAGCACACCGGGGAGACTCTGGCAGCCTTCCCGGCCCACTTCCTTGCCGGCTCGGTCGAGGATCACAGGGTTGATGAGCAGCAGCAGTCCATTGTGAGCCTCCGCCGCCGGATGGCGGGAGACGTCCACCAATGCGACGCGAGCCGGCTCACCGATCTGGGGCGCGGCAAGTCCCCAGCAGCGCGGCAACGAGCGCATTGTGTCCAGAAGGTCGACGACCAGCCCAGCCACCTGATCGGCAGCTGGCGCAGCACACTCCTCCAGCAGAATCGGATGGGGATAGGTGAGGACCTGACGGATCAGAGAACGTCACTCTCCAGCGCGCGCAGCGCGTGGCGCAAGCCCAGCGGCGGCAGTTCCGCCCGCAGGGCCGGCTCCAGCCGTACGCCGGCCGGGATCTGGATCTCCATGTTGACCACGTACAGGGCGGAGCCCTGCTCGACCAGCCGGCAGGTCATGTCGCAGATGTTGACGTTCTCCCGCGCCAGCAGTGATGCCACCTGGCGAACTATGCCAAGGCGATCAGGTCCGTAGACGGTCAGGCGATGATCCGGTTCCTGGCTGTCGGCCGCCTCGCCGACCTCCCACACATCGACGAGCAGCCCCAGCCGCCCGGCGACAGAGTCCAGCTGCGCGGCCACATCACCCTTTCCGCCGGGACCGTGGCAGATCAGCATCATGGCGAAGTAGCCGCGCAGGATGGAAGTGGAGAGATCCTCCAGCGAGCACTCCAGCTCCTCCAGGGCGACAGTGACCGCTGCAACAATGCCGGGCCGGTCCTGGCCCATCACCGCCACCGCCAGTCTGGCCATGCTGCCAATGTCGCACAAACTGCGCCGATAACTGGGCAGACAGTAGTGTTGCCGTCCGTGAACCGATGGCGCCGCCTGCCGCGCTGGTACGTGGCCCTGCTCGGGCTCGAGGGCGCTCAGCGCCTCCGGGAGATGGCCGTTTCCATCCGGCACGAGCGCGAACTGGCAGGGCCGGCCGCTGCGAGCGGGCGCTATCCCCTGATGGTTGGGCTGCACATTGCGCTCTTCTGCCTGCCGCCGGTGGAGGTGATTGCGCTGCGGCGCCGGCCCCGGCTGCCGCTGCTCTGGGGGGCGGGAGTCGGTGGCGCCGCGGCCCTACGTTGGTGGTGCATCCGCTCCCTCGGTCAGGCCTGGAACGCCCGAGCGGTGGTGCCAAGCGATCTCCGGCCGGTCACAGCGGGTCCCTACCGCTGGATCCGCCATCCCAACTACGTGGCAGTGGCGCTGGAGTTCCTCTGCCTGCCCCTGGCCGCCGGCGCCTGGCTCAGCGCCGTCGGCCTCTCAGTGCTGAACGGCGCGCTGCTGGCCGATCGAATCCGAGCCGAAGAGCGCCTGCTGCGCCGCATCCCCGGCTACGAAGAAGCATTCGCCGGACGAGCGCGCTTCCTCCCTGGCTTGTTCTGATCGGCTCCAGCCGGAGGTCAGGACAGCCCCTGACGGTACGTCAGGACGGTGTGGCTCGATACCGGCGGAGGTGCGCCATGCCCACCGTGACGCCGGGCCCGAAAGCCAGCGCCAGCCCATCGCCAGACGTATCGGGCGGAGTCGCAGCCAAGCCGAAGAGCAGTGAGGCGGAGGACAGGTTGCCAACGCTGCTGAACACGCCCCGCGAGGCGGCCAGAAGATGAGGCTCGAGAGCCAGCGCCTGGTCGACAGCATCGAAGATTCGGGGTCCTCCAGCGTGCACCGCAT
Organism: Candidatus Dormiibacter spiritus; assembly: GCA_003244185.1. GTDB lineage: Bacteria > Chloroflexota > Dormibacteria > Dormibacterales > Dormibacteraceae > Dormiibacter > Dormiibacter spiritus. Next base: position 30,187 of record QHBT01000041.1, read on the forward strand.
AGAAGTCCGGCTGCGGCACGCGGTGCCTGGCCTGAAAGGCCTTCACAATCGGTCCCAGCTCGGCGGCGATGAGCCTGGGCAGCTTGCGATCGAGCACCACGTGGAAGCCCGATTCACGCAGGTCGAACCCCAGCGCCGCCATGCTGTGGGGCAGCAGCCATTCGCCGGTCGCCACCACCTCGAGTGCAGCCTCAGCTCCCGCCGGCCGGCCCGTCATCACGGTAGCGGCGGCCCCGTCGCCGAAGACGAGCGCCGCTGTCAGGTTGTCGATCGAGCGATCTCCCGGGTGAAAGTTCAGAGAACAGAGCTCGACCGCCACTACCAGCACCCGATCGTTAGGGAAGGCCAGGAGATGGCGGTGGGCGGCTGCGATGGCTGCCGCGCCGCCAGCACAACCGAGCTCAGTGATGGGGAGACGCAGCACGTCCGGCCGCAGTCCAATCTCGTTGGCCAGGCGCACGTCAAGCGACGGCACCAGATAGCCGGTGCAGGAAACGGAGATGACCATGTCGACGTCTGCCGGGTGCACGCGGGCATCTCGCAGCGCCTGGCAGGCTGCTGTCCGGGCCAGCTTCGGAGCGTGCTCGGCATAGGCACACATCGCCTCGCCGACCGAGCGACCGCGCACCACCTCCGCCAGCGGCGCGATGGCGTGGCGATTGACAGCTTCACCCGCAGCCGCGGCGGGCAGTCGTGGCCAGAAGGCGGACAGCGCGCGCTGCGACTCCTGGCGGTCGATCGCGTACTCGGGCAGGGCGGTGCCGAAGCCGAGGAAGAAGCTCACGAGCGTCTGGCAGCGAAGCCGCCCAGCGCCGCCCAATCACGAAGGCCGATTCGCCAAAGGGGCCGCGAGCCGTCGTTGACCTCCAGGAGTGAGGTCAGGGCTTGGGGCCGACGGTTGGCGCCCCTCATCGCTCGACCAGCCAGGTGGGAAGAGCCAGTCAGAGTGCGAGCGAGGTGGCTGACGAAGCGCCGCCGCCGCCACTGCGCGGCCCACCAGCGGCGGTAGCGTGACGGCGCTGAGTCAAGGTCGTGAGCCAGGAAGCCGGAGAGCGCGAGTGCCTGGTTGAGACCGGCGCTGATGGCGTCGCCCGTCAGCGGATCGAGGAAACCGGCCGCGTCGCCCGCCAGGAAGACACGGCCGCCAGCGACCGCGCCGGGCCGGACGGCGAAGGGGCCGGCGCCCCAGACTCGACCGGTCAGATCGGCGCTCGCCAGCTCTGGATGCGCCCGAGCAGAGAACTCGCGATAGCTGTCCATCACACTTGCGCCAGGCCGCCGCAATGAGCCGCGAGCGCCGAGCACCGCGACCAGCAGCTCAGAGGGGCCCGCCGGCGCTGCGTAGACCTCGACCTCATCGAGCAGGGTGACTCGAATCTCCCCCCAGTCGAGATCGGGGACGTGAACGTGTCCGACCAGGCCGTAGCGAGCTGCCCCCGTCGGCGGATGAGTCCAGCCCAACCAGTCGCGCACCCTCGAGCGCAGGCCGTCGGCCCCGATCACTGCTCGGGCCCGCAATTGTCCCTGTGAGGTCTCGACAGCAACTCCCCGCGGATCGGTCCTGACGTCAGTGACACGCACGCCGGTCCTGACGCCAGCCTTCTCGGCCAGGATGGCGTCGAGCCGCAGGCGGCGGACGCCGAAGCCGCAGCCGGAGCTGAATCGGCCCAGCGCGCTTCCCGCGCGGCCGGCCTCGCCGAGCCGGTATCGAACTCCCGCCAGGGGTGGAAAGCCAGCGGCTCTCAGGTCCACGCCGAGGTCCTGGAGGATGCGCGCACCGCTTGGCAGCAGGCCCTCGCCGCAGGGCTTGTCGCGGGGAAACTCGGTCGCCTCGAGAACGATGGCTCGCAGTCCATGCCGGGGCAGCAAGAGGCCCAGCGCCGCGCCGACCGGACCGCCTCCGACGACGATCAGATCGGAGTCCATGGCCGCCCGAACGCTACCACGCGGCTCCCCCACCGGCCGTATCGCGATCGGGTCTATGTGGCAGCGGTCAGCCGCTCCGACGCATTGCCGAGCGCGCCCGATGCTTTGTGATCATGGCACTGGTTACGTGTCGGCGGGCGAACGCGGACACGGACGCGTGTCGTTATGCTCGGCGCGGTTATGAGGCAGAGGTGCGCGCTGCTCCTGCGGGGCATCAACCTGGGAGCCCGCAACCGGCTTGGGATGGCCGACCTGCGCCGGGTGGTGAAGGAACTGGGCCACGACGATGCGATCACTTACCTGCAGAGTGGCAACGTCGTCGTGACGGCTGACGCGACCCAGGTTGGAGAGTTGCTGGAGGAGGCACTCAGGCGGGAGCTGGGGCTCAGCGTTCGGGTCTTTGTGCGCACCGCCCAGGAGCTACAGCGAGTGGTTGCGGCGAATCCCTTCCCCTCTCGGGTGAGCGCTACCAAGCTCCTGCACGTGGCCTTTCTCGACGAGGCGCCCGATCCGGTCGCCCTGGAGCGAGTCGGCCTCAGGCATGGTGACGACCGGATCGCGCTGGGCGAGCGCGAGCTCTACCTCGACTACACGGTAAATGTGCACCAGTCGCCGCTCAGCCAACCTTTGAACCGGCTCAAGGTGCCGATGACGATGCGCAACTGGGCCACAGTCACGGCCGTCACCAAATTGGCAGACAGCTGAGAGGGCGCTACGAGTTGTAGGAGGCTACCAAGCCTCGGATGTAGTTCACCCGCTGTTCGATGTCCAGCACCTGCGCGGGTGAAGAGACAGGGATCTGGGTCGAGTGGAAGACACCGGGCCCCTGAACAGTCACCTGGACGTAACCAGTTGTGCGTCTTTCTTTGATGAGCAGGAAGAGCAGGCCGAGCAGGCAGAAGATGAAGAAGATCACCGCCAGAACCACTGCGTAGGTGGGCATCGATTCCGTGGTGACGCTGTTGTTGGACCCGAGCCACGTGGTGCCCGCGAGCGGAAAGCTGCCGTTGGGTGTGATGACTCGGTGCTGGGTGCACGAGATGTCGCCCGCGGAAACGAGGATCGGCTCAGGGCGGCCCGGCTCCAGCCAATTGGTGGGCGGGGGCGGCTGTGTCACGGCAGCCCGCACCATAGCACCTCAGGCAGTCACCGTGAGCCACTGGACGAACGCGGCTCAGTCGGCGATCAGGCCGCCCACCCGTTTCGGCAGCAGCCGCCGGACCAGGCCCAGCGGCAGGCCGACGACCGTGTCCCACTCCCCGTCCAGTTCGGTGACGAACCGAGCCGCTCGGCCCTGAATCGCGTAGGCGCCGGCCTTGCCCAGCGGCTCGCCGCTGGTCACATACTCCACGATCTCGGCTGAGCTGAGCGCCCGGAACGTAACGTGGCTGCGAGCGTGACCCCAGCGGATGGCGCCGCGGTCCTGCACAGCCACACCGGTGATCACCTCGTGCGTGCGACCGGAGAGGCGTCGCAGCATGGCTGCGCCGTCGTCAGGATCGGTCGGCTTGCCGAGCACTGTGCCGTCGACCACGACCACCGTGTCGGCGCCCAGCACCACCTCGCCCTCTGCGCCCGCCGCCTTCGCCCGCGCCAGTGACTCTGCGTACTCGGCCGGGTCGCCGCCGGGGTACGGCCACTCCCGCGCGCGGCTCAGGCCAACTTCGAAGTCGAACCCCGCCTCGCGCAGCAGCTGAGCGCGACGCGGGGAGGCAGAGGCTAGGACAAGCCGGCTTCTGACGCCGTTCGCTGCCTCAACCCCAGGTTCAGCAGGAGGTGCACTGCCGCCGCCACCACCATTCCGACGATGAAAGAGATGTCACCCACCGCCGGGTTGGCGTTCGGGATCGGTCCCACGAACACGCCGCTGACATTCCAGAACGGCAGAGAGACCAGTAGCCCGGCGACCATGGCCGCGAAGCCCTGCCAGGGCCGCCGGGCGGTGTCGAAGAACTCCCGCTCCTCGTAGTGGCCGCGGCGGAGGAAGTAGTCGGTGATCACAACGCCCAGGAAAGGGCCGATCCAGTAGGCGATGAGCAGCAGGAAGCTCTCGTACTTGCTGCCCGGGCCGACCTGTGCCTGCAGCGCCACGCCGACGACGAAGCCGATCACGCCGGCGCCCACCGCCACGATGGCGCGCCGCTGGTGAAGGGTGAGCCTGATACCGAGCGTCAGGAAGGACATCGAGCCGCTGTAGATGTTGATGACGTTGGCCGAAACCGTGCCGAGTGCGATGCTAAGCAGCGCCAGGATCTGCAGCGCCAAAGGCAGCGGTTTGATGAACTGGGCGGTCGGGATGTCATTCGGTCCCCACTTGGTCCCGGCCACAGTCACTAGGGCGGCGCCGACCAGTTCCAGCAGGACGCAGGAGACGAAGACGCCCAGCCCTGCCCAGAGTCCTGTCATGAACCGGTCGGTGCTGCGCGGCAGGTAGCGGGTGTAGTCCGAGGCGTAGGGGTTCCAGCCCACCGCGTAGCCGAAGGCTGCCGTGAAGGTGAGCGTGAACGCTCCGGTCTCGCCCAGCGGTCCCTGGATCTTGCCGTTGATGCCCTGGCCCAGGTTCGCCTGGCTGAAGATGAGGACGGCTGAGACCACGAAGACGATGGTCAGAACCGGGAAGGCGATCCGCTCGAAGCGGTGGACGAGGTTGTGGCCCAGGAAAGCCACCGCCACCTGGGCCAGCACGATGATCAGGAAGGAGAGCCAGAAGGGCAGGTCGAACCAGTGCAGCACGGGGCCGAACAGCGTGCTGAGGGCGAAGGCGCCGCTGACGCTGTTCACGATGAACCAGCCGACGTTGGCTGTAAACGTGTTGAGGCCGGCGGGGAGGAGGTTGCCCAGGAAGCCGAAGGCGCCGCGCGCCTGCACCATCTGAGGCACGCCGAACTTCGGCCCCCAGCTGGAGAGGATGGCGTGGGTGAGAGAGCCCAGCGCGGTCCCCAGGATGATGGCCACCGCGGCGTCGGCGAAGCCCATGCCGAAGAAGGCGACGGGAAGCACTCCGACGAACACCGTGGCGAACTCCATGTTGGGCGAGACCCAGGTGGTGAAGAGGTCGAAGGGGCGACCGTGGCGCTCAGAGTCGGCGATGTACTCGACGCCGCCCGGCTCGACCGCCATGACCTTCGTTCCGTACGTCCCCTCTCGAATCGGGACGCCGCTTATGTCCAGCTGCTCGGTGGTGGCCATCCAGTTCTGCTCCCTAAGTGCTTATGGTCACGGCGCCGGCACGTTCCGGTCGCCCGGATAGTAACTGTTTGGCGTTCTTCTTGCCAGCGAGAGATAGAGTCCACTGGGTGCTTGATCTGCTGCTCCGCAATGCGAGACTTCCCGGCCGTGCCGAGCCGGCCACTCTCGGCGTCCGCGACGGCCACTGGCGGGAGCCCGAGTCGGAGGCTCGTGAGGTCATCGAGCTGGGCGGCCTGCTCGCCACGCCGCCGCTGGTAGAGCCCCACATCCATCTCGACGCCGTGCTCACAGTTGGGCAGCCGCGCCAGAACCTGAGCGGCTCACTGTTCGAAGGCATAGCCATCTGGGCGGAGCGGGTGAAGACCCTGACCAGCGAGGACGTGAAAACCCGAGTCCGCCAGGTGCTGCGCTGGCAGCTGGCCAACGGTGTCCAGCACGTGCGCAGCCACGTCGACGTCTGCGATCCTCAGCTGACGGCGCTGCACGCCCTGGTCGAGGTGCGAGAGGAGATCGGCGACCAGATGGATCTGCAGCTGGTCGCCTTCCCCCAGCAGGGCATCCTCTCCTTCGACGGCGGCCAGGAGCTGATGCGCAAAGCGGTCGACGCTGGAGCCGACGTCATAGGAGGGATCCCGCACTATGAGCTCACCCGGGAGCTGGGCGTCGACTCTGTCAAGTTCGCCTTCCAGCTTGCGGCCGAGCACGGGCTGCGCGTCGACATTCACTGCGACGAGACTGACGACGACCACTCACGCTTTGTGGAGACAATGGCCGCCGAAACGATCCGCCTGGACATGGCCGGCCGGGTCACCGCGAGCCACACGACAGCCATGCACTCCTACAACCAGGCCTACGCCCACCGGGTGGTCCACAACATCGCCCGCTCAGGCATGCACATGGTCACGAACCCGCTCGACAACTCGGTGCTCCAGGGGCGCTTCGACAGCTATCCGGTGCGGCGCGGACATACCCGGGTCAAGGAGCTGCAGGCCGCCGGGGTGAATGTCTGCATCGGCCACGACTCGGTCATGGATCCCTGGTACCCACTGGGCTATGGGGACCCGCTGCAGGCGGCCTTTGTGCTGGCGCACTACGGCCACATGTCGGGCGCCGAGGAGATCCCCCGGCTGATCGAGATGGTGACCAGCGCCCCGGCTGCCGCCCTGGGCCTGGAGAGCTATGGCCTGGAGGTGGGAATGCCCGCCAACCTTGTCGTCTTCGAGGCGCCGAGTGAGTTTGACGCCATCCGGCTGGTGCCGCGCCGGCGCCTGGTGCTGCGTCGCGGGCGGAAGGTGGCGCGCACGGAGCCGGCGCGAACCTTCGTGACCTGGAATGGCGAGGAGGAATCCGTCGACTTCCTTCGCCGCGAGAGCAACTAACATCGCCGGCATGGAATTCGACAGTTTCAGCATCGGGCTCTTGCTGCTCAGACCGGATGCGCCGGTTCTTGACGCGCAGGCTGAGGACGAGCTGCAGGACGCGCACATGGACCACTTGGCCCAGCTGCATGAGGCAGGCCTCCTGCTGGCTGCCGGTCCGCTGCGTCCGCCGGACGGTGGGCCGAACCGGGGCCTGAGCATCCTGCGCCTTGAGCCGCAGAAGGCGCAGGAGGCGTTGGAGCGAGATCCCGCAGTGCTCGCCGGTAGGTACTCGGTGCTCGTACTGCCCTGGCTGGTGCCGGCGGGAGCAATCAGCTTTTCGCCGACCCGGTTTCCGCGCTCGCTGGCGGAGGCCCGGGCCTCCTGAGCGGACCGGCGCCAGCCGCTCGGACGGCACTCGCTGGCCCGACCACAGCTACCATGCGCTGACGGTGGGCGAACCCTGGTCGATCGACTGGCAGGGAAGGCTGGAGAAGCTCTGGCTGGAGAGCCAAGCGCTGCGCGGCAATCCGCTTGCCGACCCGGCCACACGCCCCGTCTGGGTTTACCGGCCGCCTGGCTACGACGATGAGCCCGACCGTCGCTATCCCAGCATCTACGTGATCCAGGGCATGACCGGCCAGGTCGACATGTGGGCCAACCGCACAGCCTTCAGGCGCAGCTATCCCGAGCTGGCTGACCAGCTTTTCGCTGGCGGCGGGGTGCCGCCCTGCCTGCTCGTCTTCGTGGACGCCTGGACTTCGTACGGCGGCAGCCAGTTTCTCGACTCGCCGGGCACCGGTCTTTATCACACCTACCTCTGTGAGGAGGTGGTGGCCTGGGTGGACTCGCGCTACCGAACGCTGGCCGCGCCCGAGCACCGCGGCATCAGCGGCAAGTCCAGCGGCGGCTACGGCGCCATGGTGACGCCGATGCTGCGCCCCGACGTCTTCGGCGCTCTCGCCACCCACGCCGGCGACGCGCTGTTCGAGGTCTGTTACCAGCCGGAGTTTGCAGTGGTGGCGCGGGCGCTGCGCGACCACTACGAAGGCTCCTACGAGCGCTTCTGGCAGGACTTCCATTCGCGACCCGCCATGACCAAGCCCCACGATGCCGAGCTGGTCAACACCTACTGCATGGCCGCCTGTTACTCTGCGGAGCCGTCAGGCGAGGTGACGCTGCCTTTCGACACGAGCACCGGTCGGCTCCTGCCGGAGGTGTGGGAGCGCTGGCTCGCCTGGGACCCGGTTCGGCTGGCTTCGCGCCGGGCGGAGGCGCTGCGGTCGCTGCGCGGCGTCTACATCGACGCCGGCCGGAAGGATGAGTTCAACCTCGATCTGGGCGCCGAAGCCTTTCGGCGCGAGCTGGCCGCGCTGGGGGTGGGTGACGTTCATTTCGAGCTGTTCGACGGTGGCCACGGCGCCATCGAATATCGCTACCCGCTGGCGCTCCGTTACCTGGCCGACCGGCTCCAGCCGGCTTAGAGCGCGATGGCCATGAGCAGCGAGCTGGCCGAGCTGATCGTCGCCGATGCAGTCGCGTGGCGGGGGTGGCTCGCCGCCCATGAGGGCGACCCGACAGGAGTGTGGCTGGTTCTGGCCAAGAAGGGCACTATCGAGCCGACCAGCCTCAGCTATGACCAGGCGCTCGAGGAAGCTCTCTGCCAGGGCTGGATCGACGGTCAGGTCCGTCGCCGTGACGAGTCAACCTACCTGCAGCGCTTCACTCCTCGCCGAGCGCGCAGCGGGTGGTCGAGCCGCAACGTCGGCAGCGTCGCCCGGTTGACGGCCGAGGGGCGGATGCGTCCGGCGGGGCTGGCTGAAGTGGCGCGAGCCAAAGCCGACGGCCGCTGGGCAGCCGCCTACGCCGGCCAGGCCAGCACCGAGGTGCCGTGCGACCTGGCCGCCGCACTGGCAGCAGAGCCTCGCGCGCGAGCCATGTTCGAGATACTGACCAGCCAGAACCGCTACGCGGTTGTGTACAGGCTCGATGCGGCCAAGCGCGCTGACACGCGGGCGCGTCGCCTTGAGCAGTACGTCGCCATGCTCGCCCGAGGCGAGACCATCTACCCGCAGAAGCGAAAGCTGACCGGCTGAAGCTTTCAAGAGGCGTCTCTCCCCCGCGAAGTCGGGGGAGTACCCGGCGGAGCCGGGGGAGGGGGTCCCTGAAGCTCTCGTACTTAACCACCGGGATTCAGCCCGCGCACCCGCCCGGTACATCCTCCCAATGGTGGGCACTTCGGTCAAAGAGCGAGAACGCTCCGCCGCAGCATGACTGGAGTCGAACTGCTGCTGTGGTCTCGCTTACGCGGTCAGCGGCTTGGCGGCCACCGCTTCCGGCGGCAGGCGCCCATCGGTCCTTACATCGCCGATTTCGCCTGCTTCCAGCCCGGCTGTTGATCGAGATCGACGGCCCTGCTCACGATGCTCGAGTGGAGTACGACGGTAGACGGACCGCCTGGCTAACGCGTCACGGCTTCCAGGTGCTCCGGTTCGCCGCAGATGACGTCTTGAGTAGGTTGGACGAGGTCCTGGATGCCATCCTTTTGGAGCTCACCGACTTCGCGGGACCCCCTCCCCAGGCCACGGCCGGGTACTCCCCCGACTTCGCGGGGGAGAGACGCCATCTTGCTCAGACAGGCGGTACCCCGTGCTTGCGGTCAAGCGGAGGCTCGAAGCGCGAGGTGTAAAAGGCAAAGCGCTTGATCAGCTGCTCGCGCAGGCGCTCGGGCTCAACCACGTCGTCGACCACCAGGTTGGAGGCCAGCTTGTAGAGGTCCACGTCCTGGCGGTACTCCTCCTCCAGCTGCCGCCGCCGCGCTGTCCGCTCCGGCTCCTCCAGCTCCGCCAGCTTGTTGAAGAACACTGCGTTGATCGCCGGCTCGGGACCCATGACGGCGATCTGGGCCGACGGTAGTGCGATCACGCAGTCGCTCTCGAAGGCGGGACCTGCCATTGCGTAGAGGCCGGCGCCATAGGCCTTGCGCACGATCACCGAAATCTTGGGCACGCTGGCTTCGGACACGGCTGTGATCATCTTGGCCCCGTGCCGGATGATGCCCCGCTTCTCGACGTCAGTGCCGATCATGAAGCCTGGCACGTCGGTCAGGAACAGCAGCGGCAGGTTGAAGGCGTCGCAGAGCCAGATGAAGCGGGCCGCTTTATCGGCGCTGTCGCCGAAGAGCACGCCACCCTTCTGCATGGGCTGGTTGGCGAGGATCCCGAGGACCTTTCCGTTCAAGCGCGCGAAGGCAGTGATCAACTCCTTCGCGAAGAGCTTTTTGATCTCCAGCGTGCTGCCCTCATCCACCAGGGCCTCGATCACCTTGCGCATGTCGTAGCCGCGCTGCGGCTCCAGCGGGACCAGCTCTCCTATCGGTTTGGCAGCAGCGCGGGGCTCTCGCGACTCGATCGGGGGCGGGGCCAGAGTGTGGTTCTGGGGCAGGTAGGCGAAGTAGTCCCGCGCCAGCTGAATGGCGGCTCCGTCGTCGGGGACCAGAAAGTCGCCGCAGCCACTCTCCGTGCAGTGCATGCGCGCGCCGCCCAGCTCCTCCAGCGAAACCTTCTCGCCGACGACGACCTGGACCATCCGTGGAGAGCCCAGGTACATGGAGGCGTTGCCCTCGACCATGATGACCACGTCGCAGAAGGCAGGGATGTAGGCGCCGCCCGCCGCCGAGGGACCGAAGAGAAGGCAGATCTGCGGCACCCGGCCCGAGAGGCGGACCTCGTTAAAGAAGATGCGGCCGGCGTGGCGGCGACCGGGGAACATGTCCACCTGGTCGGTGATGCGGGCGCCTGCCGAGTCGACGAGATAGAACAGCGGCAGCCGCAGCCGGGCAGCCTGCTCCTGGATGCGAAGTATCTTCTCGACTGTCCGCGCCCCCCAGGAGCCCGCCTTCACAGTGGGGTCGTTGGCCATGACCGCCACCTCCCGGCCGTCGATCCGGCCCAGTCCGGTGACCACGCCGTCGGCGGGCAGGTCCTGGGCGAGCGCATTGGCGAAGAGACCGTCTTCCACCAACGAGCCCGGGTCCAGCAGCAGGTCGAGGCGCTCGCGAACCGGCAGCTTGCCCTGTTCTTTCAGCTTGGGCAGGTACCGCTCGCCCCCGCGCAGGGCCTGGTCGCGCAGGGTCTGCTGCCGCTGCTTCAGATCGCCGTGCAAATCAGCTCTCCTCAACGCTGCCGAAGCGGGGTTCGCGCTTCTCGAGGAACGCCTTTGCGCCCTCGCGCGCATCGTCGCTGAGGCTGACCAGAGTCAGCTGCGACTGCAGATAGTCAAGGGCGGCTCGGAACTCCAGGTCCTGCTGGCGGTAGAAGGAGTCGCGGCCGAGCCGCAGCACCTCGGGCGAACGGCTGGCCAGGCGGCCGGCCATCTCGCTCACGGCGGCGTCCAGCTCCTCCAGCGTGGGCAGCACTCGGTTCACCAGACCCAGCTCGTGCAGGCGCCGAGCGCTCCAGCGCTCGCCCAGCAGCATCATCTCGAGCAGCGTCTTGCGGGGCAGGTTGCGCTGCAGGATGGCCTGGATCATCGCCGGCCAGACGCCCACGTTGATCTCGGGCGTGCCAAAGCTCGCGCGTTCGACAGCGAGCAGCAGATCGCAGCCGCAGGCGAGGCCGAAGCCGCCGGCGAGCGCGTGGCCGTTGATCCTGCCCAACACAGGCTTGCCCAACTCCTGGAGCAGCAGAAAGACCTCCACGAACAGCCGGCGCTCGTGGTGCTGCTGCAAGGCCGGCGCCTGGGATTGGAACGCGGCCAGATCGGCCCCGGCGCAGAAGGCGCGGTCGCCGGCGCCGGTGAGGACGATCACCCGGACGGCAGGCGTCTTCTGGCACCACTCCAGGGCCTGGCGGAGGTCGGTCAGCATCGCCGCCGAGAGCGGGTTGCGCTGCTCGGGCCGGTTGAGCGTCACTGTGGCGACGTGCTCGCGCAACTCGACCAGCACGTTCTCGAGCTCCGGCCTCGGCAACACCCGCCTATGGTACGAACGGACCGGACTGGGCCCGCCGGCCTCGCGCCCTCGGCCGATCACTCGCTGGCGCCTGCTCAGCGCTGGCTGCGTTGGGCGAGCGCCAGAGCGACCAGGGCAAACGGGACCAACAGCCAGAGCTGCAGCACCGTATACCTGCGGGCAGCGTCAGGACTCGTGTCCAGGCCTGCCTCCTCTCGCACTGTGCCGCGCCTGGCCAGGTCCAGGCCGTGGATCACAAGAGGCAAGTAGTTAACGCCGACTGACAACAAGCCGAGGCCCAAGAAGAGCTGCCAGTTGAGACCGTACCTGAGCAGCCGGACTCCCAGCGCCACACTCAGCACCCCAAACGCCACACAGAGGCCAGCGCCCAGCCCGAACTCCCAGAGAATGACCCGCGTTCCGTGGAGCTGCATGTCGATGGCGGCCAGCCGGCGGACGTTCAGCATCGGTCTCAGCCTAGATTTCTTGAGCAGTGCTGCGCCCCAACCTGTACTGGCTGCTGGTTTTCGTGCCCGTCTCCCTGGCGATAGACCTGGCCCACGGGTCGCCGCTGCTCGTCTTCATCACCTGCGCGATCGCCATCGTTCCGCTGGCCGGCCTGGTCGGTCGCAGCACCGGTTCGATCGCCGCGCACTCGGGACCGAGGGTGGGCGGGCTCTTGAACGCGACGTTCGGGAACCTGACCGAGATGATCATCGGCGTGCTGCTCGTGGCCGCGGGCGAGGTCGAGGTGGTCAAGGCCTCGCTCATCGGCTCCATCATCGGCAACCTGGTTCTCGTCTTGGGCGCCTCTCTCTTCATCGGCGGGCTCCGCCACAAGGAGCTGCGCTTTTCCGCTCGCAGCGCCGGCCTGCAGACCGCCAGCCTGCTGCTGGCAGTGCTCGCGCTGGTCATGCCTGCCATCTTCGTCAGCACCGACCGCACAACAGGCACGGAGAGGGAGATCGTCAGCGTGGTGGTGGCAGGGGTGCTGATCCTGCTCTATGTCGCCACGCTGATCTACACCCAGGTCACCCACGCTCATCTGTTCCGTGCTGCCGAGGCCGATGAGGCCCCCGAGTGGGGCCGTCGCCAGGCGCTGCTCATCCTTGTGGCGTCGGGCGTCGTTGTGGGAGTGGAGTCCGAGCTGCTGGTTACCAGCCTGGAGCCCACCATCGCCGCCGTCGGCTTCACCAAGGTCTTCGTCGGCATCTTCGTGGTGGCTGTCATCGGGAACGCAGCGGAACACGCGTCGGCGGTGGGCTTTGCCTGGAAAAACCAGGCCGACGTGACGATGGAGATAGTGTTCGGCTCGTCGGCGCAGATCGCCATGTTCGTCGCCCCTCTGCTCATCTTCGTGAGCCTGGTCATATCGCGCCCCATGGACTTCGTCTTCAGCCCCTTCGAGATCGCAGCTGTGGGCCTCTCCACGATCATCGTCGGCCTGATCTCTCTCGACGGCCGCAGCAACTGGCTGGAGGGGCTGCAGCTGCTGGGCGCCTACGTGATCATGGCGATCTCCTTCTTCTTCGTCGGCAGCCCGCCGAGCCACTGAGCAGAGGCGGTTCAGCCTGTTCGATCCCCGAGTAGTTGAGGCGCTCCTAGGTGGAGTCGTCCTCCCCCCGCGCCGCGGGGGGAGGTGAGGAGGGGGCGCTAACGGCCTGACTTGCGGCGGCCGGGCTCACGGTGAGAGCTTGCGTCCATGGATCGTCAAACTCGTCTCCATCGAGCTGCTCGGCATCAGCGCGCCCAGGTGCTGCGGCGGGAGATGTCCAGGACCGAATGGCGGCTCTGGTCCCGCCTGCGCAGCCGGCAGCTGCCGGGACGCAAGTTTCGCCGCCAGGTTCCGCTTGGCCCCTACTTCGCCGACTTCGTCAGTTTGGACGCAAGGCTTGTGCTCGAAGTCGACGGCGACCACCACGGCGATCAGCTCGTCTACGACGCGAGGCGAGATCACTGGCTGGGCCAGATGGGCTTTCGGGTGCTGAGGTTCTGGGTGGCGGAAATTGATGAGAACCTCGAAGGTGTCATTGAGACCATCGCCGACTATCTGAGTCCATTCGGCTCGGAGGCCCCCACCTGCCTCCCCCCGCAGCCGCGGGGGGAGGACCACTCCACCCAGAAAGCGCCTCAAGTACCCGCGGATTGGACAGCTAAGCCGGCCGCCCGGTACGGAGGGGCAGGTTCCGCTTGCACGGCTGGCTGGGTAGCATTCGAGCGGCCTTGCCGAAGCTCAGCTCGCCGCCGGCGCAGCCTAGAGGTGCGGCCGAAAAGCCCAGCCGCACCTCCAGCGCCGAAGAGTCGATGCGCGAGTACACGGCGAGGGTGCTCAAGCCCTGGTCGCCCCTCGTGGTCAGCAACCGTGCCCCCTTCGAGCCTGGTCCCAAGGGCACCATGAAGAAGGGCTCTGGCGGCTTGGTCACGGCGCTCATCACGGTGGCCGAGGCGACTGGAGCGCCCTGGGTGGCCGCTGCTCGCAGTCCCGCCGAGCGAGAGCTCGCCGGCCGCGAGCCTGCCGAGGGGCACGCGCCTGGCGGCAGCGAGATCCATTACGTGGTCACTGACGAGGAGGCCTACCGCCGCTACTACTCGGTAATTGCCAATCCCCTGCTCTGGTTCCTGCAGCACTACCTCTGGGGGCTGATCCGCGAACCGGTGATAGACGCCGAGACCTGGTCTGCCTGGGATGACGGCTATGTGGCAGTCAACCAGGCGTTCGCCAGGAAGGTGGTGGAGGTCGCCCGACAGGTGGAGAAGCCCCCACTGATCCTGACCCAGGACTACCAGCTCTACATAGCGCCCCAGCTGATCCGGGCGAAGCTGCCGCAGGCCGCGCTGCAGCAGTTCATCCACATCCCCTGGCCGACGCCCAACTACTGGAAGGTGCTGCCCAAGTCCATGCGCGACGCGATCTTCCAAGGCATTCTGGGCAACGACCTGATCGGCTTCCAGTCCAACCTGGACGTGCGCAACTTTCTCATGAGCTGCGAGGAGCTGATGGGCCTGCGGGTGGACCACCGAGAGCGGGCGGTGCTCCATGCGGGCCGCGTCGTCTGGGTGCGGTCCTATCCGATCTCCATCGACGTTCCCGGGCTGGAAAGGCAGGCGGCAGCCGCGGGGGTGACCAAGGAGCGGGAAGCGATCCGCCAGGACCGCCCCGAGAAACTCATAGTGCGCGTCGATCGCACCGACCCCTCCAAGAACGTCGTGCGCGGCTTTCTCGCCTACGAGCTGCTCTTGGAGCGGCACCCCGAGTGGCACGGCCGAGTCCAGTTCTATGCCTTCCTGCAGCCGTCGCGGCAGGACATCGACGCCTACCGCGATTACCTGCGCGAGATCAGGCGGACGGCGACTCGGATCAATGACCGTTTCGGGCGCAAGAGCTGGCAGCCGATCCGGCTCGAGCTGGGTGAGAGCATGCGCAGGGCACTGGCGCTGTACCAGGACTTCGACGTGCTGCTGGTCAATCCCATCTACGACGGCATGAACCTGGTCGCCAAGGAGGGCATGGTGCTGAGCGCGTTCGACGGCGCGCTGGTCCTTTCCGAGAATGCCGGCGCTCATGAGGAGCTCGGGCAGTGGGCGCTGACTGTCAATCCCTTCGACGTGGGCGACACGGCGGAGGCTCTGCACGCCGGCCTCAAGATGTCGCGGCGGGAGCGGGCGGAGCGGCGGAATGCGATCAAAGAGCAGGTCGCAACCAACGACATCGGTCGCTGGCTCAGCCTCCAGCTGCGCGATCTCCGGGACCTGGTGCCTCCGCCCAGAGAGCCAGGCGAGTGAGCAGCCGGCCCCAGTCGGCCGGCCGCTCCAGCACGAGGTCGCAGGCTTGGAAGAGCTCCGGCGGGGCCTCAGCCGAGCGGATCCCGATCGCAAGGTGGGGAAGGCTCAGCCCGGAGGTGATCTCGAAGCAGCGCTGGTCACCCGTGTCGTCGCCAGCGAAGATCACCGCCTCCGGCCTGTGCGTGTCGATCTCCTCGCGAAGTGCCAGTCCCTTTTCAGCGCGGGCGGGCATAACCTCGATCACCAGCCGTCCCGGACGCCAGCGCAGGAGCGCGGGATCTGCCAAGTGGTGCACCAGGTCCTGCAGGTGCTCTCCTGCGGCCGGCGCCGCGCGGTGATGAACGCTCAGCGAGGCCGGCTTCCGGTCAAGCCGGCAGCCTGGGGGCAGTTCGGGCCGGAGAGCTTGCTCCAAGCGGCTCAGGGCCTCCAGCTCAGCCGCGTTTGGCTCGGCCAGTCCGTAGTCGCCGCGGAGGACAAGTCCCGGCACCGGCAGGAAGCGCTTCAGGTCCCCGTTGGAGCGGCCGCTCAGGATCACGACCCGGCCCAGCCGCTGGGTCAATCGGCCTAGGGCGCTGAGCGATTGGGCCCACGGCAGAGCCTCAGCAGGATCGGAAACGATGTCGGCCAGGGTTCCGTCGTAGTCTGAAACAAGCAAAAGTCGCTGGGCTGAGACTCCGGCAAGGGCGGACTTCAGCACGGTTTCGGCCGGGCCTGTCTCCGCTCGATCGTCTGGTTGCGCCACTTGAAACCGCTGACAAGGATAGAAAATGAGCATCGCCGGCACTGAGAGCTGGCGCGCGTGGTACGACCGCCACGAAGCGCGCCTGCGCGAGCGGTTTCTAGGCTCGCCTGCTGCCACCAGCGCGCTGACCACCGCACGCCGAGTCGGGAACGCCTTCGGCTACGAGCTGCGGCAGTCGCAGCGGGCGGCGCCGAGACGGGAGCCTCTCACTGACAGCCGCGGCCGGAGGCTCCGGGCGAGTGCGGCCCAGGGCGGGGCGGTCGCCGCCTGGCATCAGCTCACGAATCCCGTGCTGCGGCCCTTTGAGACGGAGACGATCGCCTCGCCGCTGATCAAGCTGGCCATCGTCCTCTTGGCGGCGGTGGTGGGCTTCATGAGCGGGTCGATGACGTTCATCAACTTCGCCTCCACGCTGCCCGACGTTCACGGCATCACCACCCAGGCGCTGCCCGAGGACACGATCATCTACGCGGCCGACGGCACCCAGCTCGCCGACATCCACGAGCCGGGCGCGCAGCGCTACTACCAGACGCTGCCCGCCATGGGCAGCCTCCTGCCCAGTGCCACTGTCGCGATCGAGGACGCCAACTTCTACAAGGAGCAGGGTATCGACCCGACAGGCATCGCCCGTGCCGCGTGGATCGACTGGCGCCAGCACGGCGTGGTGCAGGGCGCGTCCACCATCACGCAGCAGCTGGTCAAGCTGAGGCTGGTCGGCAACGAGCCGTCGATCGAGCGGAAGGCCAAGGAAGCAGTGCTGGCGGTGCAGCTCGACCACAGCTATTCCAAACAGCAGATTCTGGAGCTGTACCTAAACACCATCCACTACAGCAACAACGCCCTGGGCGCGGCGGCGGCCGCCAAGCTGTACTTCCACAAGGAGACGAAGGACCTGGACCTAGCCCAGGCTTCGATGCTGGCGGGAATTCCCCAGAACCCCAACGTCAACGACCCCTTCCGGAACTGGGATCAGGCGAAGTTCAGACAGAGCCAGGTGCTGGATGCCATGGTCCGCAATAGCCTGACCACCCGCGATGCAGCCGACCAGGCCTACAACGAGGATCTGACGCCGCCGAACCACATGTTCAGGCCCACGCCAATGGTGCAGGGTCCGCCCGGCTTCACCGGCTGGGTGATCGGCCAGCTGATCCAGAGGTACGGCCGCGCTGCCACCTACGACGGAGGGCTGCGGGTGACGACGACCCTCAACCGAGCGCTGCAGGCGCAGGCGGAGAAGATCTCGCTTGACAATGTGAACGCGGACCGCAGCAAAAACATGAGCCAGGGCGCGATGGCGGCCATCGATCCCCGGTCGGGTGCGGTGATCGCGATGGTCGGCGCGGCCGACCCGAACGGTCCCGGCCATGAGTACAACATGGCGGTGATACCGCGCAACCCGGGCTCCTCGATGAAGATCTGGACCTATACAGCCGCCATCGAGAGCCAGAAGTTCAGTGCGACCACGCCAATCGCCGACACGGCGGTAGCCGTAAAGCAGCCCGGGCAGGCGGACTGGAAGCCAGAGAACTACGATCACCGCCTCCACGGCACCTGCGCTCTGCAGGCTTGTATGGGCAACTCGCTAAACATTCCAGCAGTGAAGGTGGAACTCGGGGTGGGACTGGACAAGGTGGTCGACGTGGCGCGTCGGGCGGGAGCTCCTCCGGGGTACCCGCGTGCCGACGGCACCTATGACTACAAGGCGCCGGCCGACTCCTATCCGATAAGCACAACGCTCGGCAGCGTGTCCGAGACAGTGCTCTCCCAGGCCAACGGCGCCGCCACCATCGCGGCCATGGGTGTCTATCACCCGGCGTACGGCATCCAGACAGTAAAGACGGCGGAGGGCAAGGACGTATTTGTCGTCGACCCGGCGAAGGAAGCCAAGCAGGTGCTCGATCCGCGGGTGGCATTCATCATGGCCACGATCATGTCCGACGACAACAACCGGGTGCCGACCTTCCCGCGGGGAGTCCTGACGCTGCCCGATCGGCGCATCGCGGGCAAGACCGGTACCACAGACGATTTCAAGGACGCCTGGACTGTCGGCTACTCGCCCAGCCTGGCCAGCGCCTTCTGGTTCGGCAACACGAATTCCACACCCATGCAGCAGGGTTTCGACGCTATCTTCGCCGCCTCCCCGGCGTTCCACAACTTCATGGCCGCGGGCCTGGAGACGCTGAACGCGCCCAAGGACGAGTGGTACGGTCCGCCTCCGGGCTTGGACCAGCAGGGCGGCATCTACCTGATGCCCGGCACGAAGCCGGGCATGACACCACCCGCCCTGCCGGCCTGGGCGATCAGCTCCGGCACTCCAACCCCCAAGCCGACCCCGAAGAAACCTGGCGGCTGATCCCTCTGCCTGACACCTCAGCTCAGGCTATGTCAGAGCCGGTCGAGGAACGCCAGACGGGCGGGACAGCGGAGTGGGAGCCGGTCCCGGTGGCACGGCTTTCAGAAGCTATCTCCGATTTCCACCAACCCCTGCCCAGGGCGGACGTTATTCAGATCAAGCGCATGGCATCGAACCGATCCGATCCCTGATTTGGATCACGATGCTCGCACTGATCGATGCCTGACCGGCCGTTGCCGTCTCGAAGGGTCACCAGGCGAGCCGGCTAAACGCTGTGTGTGATACAGTCAGATTCGACTAATCTGCCGGAAGGCGCAAGCCAAAGTACGCGGGACTGGTCGAATCGATCAACCGCGGAAAGGCGTCAAGCCCAGCGTCTGCTGAGGGGGACTTGAATTGACTGAGATGATCTTGAAAACGCGGCGCCGATTGCTGCTCTTGGTTGTGGCTGCCCTCACCGTGGGCGGGGTGCTGATCGGCGGCGCTTCGACGGCGCTGGCGGGTGTCGGGCTGCTTGTCGTCCCGACGTTCAACAGCGGGCTGGCCGTGGGCGACCGCGGGCAGCCAGGGTACCTCCACATCGTGTACACATCGACTCCCCCCGATCAGGCCGCGCTATTCCACCTCGACACGATCACGCTAGTCCCGAGCTGTGGCTCACTGAACCCGAGCTTCCCCGGCAATTGCCCGCTCGGGGCTCTCGATCCGGGCGTATTTGGGCTGAGTGCCACCGGGATCGGTGCCCCCGGCACCGCGTGTGCGGGCATACCGTTCACCATCATCCTGAGCGACCCGACTCAGGGCAAGTACACGTTCGTCCCGGCCAGCTCGGTAGTTCTCGGTCCCTCGACCAACCTGACCGCGTCCACTTGTGACATCAATTTCACCTATGACGTGCTCAAGAAGCCAACTCTGGACGCCGATCCTAATACGCCCGGTACGCAGACCTTACAGATCGGCTTCGTCAATGGCACTACCATCGGCCTTACGCCTAAGCCGGGAACCGGCCAGGGGACGGCCATCCCCACCATCGTGAGCAACGTGGGGATCGGGACGGCTGTCGCGCCGGGCGCGATCACCATCCCGGCCTCCTTCAGCGACACCGCAACGCTGACTCCGCCGGCTGGCGGGCCGGCGCCCACTGGCACGGTGACGTTCGACGTCTACGGCCCTAATAACGGGACATGCAGCGGGGCGCCTGTGTTCACCTCGACCAACCCGGTCACCGGCTCCGGCACGGCGGTCTCAGACCCGTTTGCGCCGACCCTGGCCGGAACTTATCGGGTGATCGCCACCTACAGCGGCGATGCGAACTACGCCGCCTCGGCGTCAGCGTGTGCCGATCCGGCTGAGGCCGTCACCGTCACTGCGCCTCCGCCGACGATCGGGCTGACCAAGGTCGCCAACCCAACCAGCCGGATTGAGCCGGGCGGAACCTTCACCTTCACCGAGCAGGTGACCAACCCCAGCACAACCACCCCTGTCACCATCAACAGCCTGGTCGACAACATCTACGGCGACCTGGCGAGCAGAGCAGGTAGCACCTGTCGGACGCTGATCGGAGTCACATTAGCACCGGGGGCGACCAGCGCCCCCTGCACGTTCACCGGAACATTCACCGGCACAGCAGGCGCCTCCCAGACGGACACCGTCACGGTTACGGGTTCGAACGCTGGCCTCACTGTCACCGCCACGGCGCAGGCCACGGTGACCATCACGCCCGCCCCGCCACCCACGATTGCGGTGAGCAAGGTCGCGAGCCCGTTGAGCCGAGTCGAACCGGGCGGAACCTTCACCTTCACGGCGCAGGTCTCCAACCCGAGCACAACCACCCCGGTCAGGATCGACGCTCTGACCGACGACATCTACGGCAACCTGGCGACCAGGCCGGGTAGCACCTGCGGGACGCTGATCGGGACCACCCTGGCACCGGGTGCGAGCAGCGCTCCCTGCTCTTTCACCGGAACGTTCACCGGCACGGCCGGGGCCACTCAGACCGACACCGTCACGGTCACCGGTTCGAACCTCGGCGTCACTGCCACCGCCACCGCGCAGGCCACCGTAACCCTGACACCGGCACCGCCGCAGATAGCGGTGACGAAGGTGGCGATCCCGTTGACCGAGGTCGAGCCAGGTGGAACCTTCACCTTCACCGTGCAGGTGTCCAACCCGAGCACGCTGGAACCGGTCAGGATCGACACTCTGACCGACAACGTCTACGGTGACCTGGCCACCAGGCCGGGCAGCACCTGCGGGACGCTGATCGGGACCACCCTAGCACCGGGTGCGAGCAGCGCTCCCTGCTCTTTCACCGGAACGTTCACCGGCAGGGCCGGGGCCACACAGACCGACACCGTCACGGTCACGGGCTCCAACCGTGGCACCACCGTCACCGCCACCGCGCGGGCCACCGTGACCCTCACGCCGGCGGCGCCGCAGATAGCAGTCACGAAGGTGGCGAGCCCGTTGACGCAGGTCGAGCCAGGTGGGACCTTCACCTTCACCGCGCAGGTGTCGAACCCGAGCACGCTTCAACCGGTCACGATCACCAGCCTCACCGACAACGTCTACGGCGACCTGGCCACCAGGCCGGGTAGCACCTGCGGAGCGCTGGTCGGCGTCATCCTGGCACCGGGGACCAGCAGCGCCCCGTGCACGTTCACCGGACCGTTCACCGGCAGGGCCGGAGACTCTCAGACAGACACCATCACAGTCACCGGTACGAACCTGGGTGTAACGGTCACCGCCACCGCGCAGGCCACAGTGGCCCTCAC
>QHBT01000055.1 GCA_003244185.1 Candidatus Dormiibacter spiritus
TCTATGTGCTGAACTCGCACACCTCTCCCTCCGCCATTGTCCTGGAATCCCAAGTAGAAGGGCCTTGGGAATCGAAAGCCCTACTCCTGGGGCCAGGCCGTTCGAACCCCATGCTCCATCATCGCCTGGGCACAGTCCGGAGTCGCTTCGTCTGTCATAAGCTAGCAGCGACGCTCCGCGCCGCCAATTTGTGAGAGGGGAATGGGGCCGCCGAAACCGATTATCAGCTGGGCAGCGGCTCCGCCGAACTCGAGCGGCTGAACCGCCTAGGCAGGGTCCTGGCTCCTGCGAAGCGGACGATCCTCGAGGCGGCCGGCGTCCGCCCAGGCATGCGTGTTCTCGATTTAGGCTCGGGAATGGGAGATATGGCCCTCGTCGCCGCCGAGCTGGTCGGATCGGGGGGTCAGGTCCTCGGAATTGACCGGTCGCCTGCGCCGGTCGAAAAGCGAACTTGCGGGCGAGGCGGCAAGGGCTCGGCAATGTGCGGTTCTTCGTGGGCGACATCCAAGAACCAGCGTTCGACGGGCCGTCCGACGCGATCATCGGGCGCCTGGTGCTGAGGTACGTCCCCGATCCCGCAGCCGTGTTAAGGACGCAGGCTAGCCTGCTGCGCTCAGGCGGCCTGGTCGTCCCGATCGAGTTCGACCTCTTCAGCGGTCGCTCGCTTGCGTCGACGCCGCTCGTGGCTCAGGCGCACTCATGGCTGGGCGAAGCGTTCCGGCGAGCCGGAATCGAGCCCGCACTGGACCACGCTTGTGGGCCGTCCTTCAGGCTGCGGGGCTTGACTTGGGGACGACGGCCGTGACCAATCGCTGAACGTCGGCCATGCCCACGTCCGTGGCGCCAAAATAGCGGCTTACCGCCTCGTCCGCACCGAAGTGCGTGACGCTGTCGAAGCCGTGCTCGATGAGCAATCGTTCTATCTCATCCTGTCGGAAAAGGCTGACGAACGGCTCTCCGTACTTCGCCGCAGTGCCGCTGACATCGGCGAGGAGCGCGCGAGCCTTGTCACTGAGCACATCCGGCGGCTGATCATAGGTGAGGGCGATGCGTGTCCCCGGTGCGCAGCTGACGATGCTGGCGAGCGTGGCGTCGATCGCCTCGCGTGCCAAATACATCGTCACGCCGATCCACGAGAGGACGGCACGCTGGTCCAAGGCGAATCCAGACGCTTTCAGCGCGTCTAGGAGCGACTGCGTCTCAAAGTCGACTGCTGCGAAGACCACATTGTGGGGCAGCGTGATGTGCAGCTCGTCCAGCCGGCGCCGTTTCCAGGCCTGTGAGAAGGGGTGATCGACCTCGAAGATTGTCAATCGCTCGAGCAGCTCCGCGTGGCGGTACGCGAAGGAGTCAAGGCCGGCGCCGAGCACGACGTATTGACGGACGCCGGCGGCGACGGCGCTCTCTACGAAGTCTTCGACGAACCTAGTGCGCACCGCTGTCCACGCTTGAAACGCCTGCAGGCGATCGGGCGTGACGTTCGCCCGCATGTTGTCGAGGATCGCGCGGCCCTCCACACCGGCGAGATCGGCCGCCAACCAGTCGTCGAGGATGTGAGGCGGTGGACCGTCACTATGAACCGCGCGTCCCATGGCGGCCATCAGCGCTGTGCGGCTCGGACCCCGTAGGCCTGTATCCATTGCAGCGCAGGGTATCGCGCTCATCGGGCGTGTGCACCCGTACTCGTGTCGGCACTCCTGTCACGGGCGGGATCATCGGGCCGGTTGATCGCCCTGTGGTCTGGTGGCGCCTTCGAGTTGGTCGTGTCGGAAGCGCTGCTGGCGGAGCTTGATCGGACTCTTGCTCACCCAAAGCTGCGGCAACACATCGACCCCAAGGACGCGGCCGATTTCCGCCAACTCGTGCGGTCGACGGCGTCGATGTTCGCAGGAGCATCCCGATCACCTCTCCAGAGATCCAGGCGATGACTATCTGGTGGCCCTGGCCACGGCGAGTGCGTCGATTCTTGTCACCGGCGATCAGTCACCTGCTCGTCCTGGCATCGGAACTTCCAAGGCAGCCGCCCGCCGTATTTCTCGCGCGCGTGGAACGCTGACGTCTCTACCCGGCAGACCACGAAAGTTGGAAGAGTGTCACGTCTAGCCAAGCGACAGGTCGGCCGTGTTCTCCATGGATCGAGCTGGCTATCAGGAGAAGTTGCGAAGCTGCGCCCAGATCTTTGGGATCGGAGCCTTGAGATGACAGAAGGTGACCGGCGCGCCTTGCTCCAGACCTAGTACGTCGTATGGCACGGTGAGATGTGTTATGAGCTTTGGTGACGTGCACATCCACGCCACCTGAGAAGGCTGGTAATCCACCATGAGAGCATCGGTTGCCGTGAGGTCGCGCGGCAGCCAGTAGAAGTA
Organism: Candidatus Dormiibacter spiritus; assembly: GCA_003244185.1. Classification (GTDB taxonomy): domain Bacteria; phylum Chloroflexota; class Dormibacteria; order Dormibacterales; family Dormibacteraceae; genus Dormiibacter; species Dormiibacter spiritus. Next base: position 2,367 of record QHBT01000055.1, read on the forward strand.
AGACAGCTGTGGACTGACGACAGGAGGAAGGGCGTTTGGGTTGCCGTAGACATCCAGTGCCCCCGGCACGCCGTAGTAGGCCGAAATGATGGCTGTGTTGGTGCGCTCCGATGGCGGAAGATTGCCGTAGATCGCCGTCACCTGATTCGCGACGTCGTCCCACCCCACGCTGTCAGCAAATACTTCGTTCTTGACATCCAGACTGGCAGCGTGGATCCGATTTGGGGGAGTGATCGGGACGAGGAGCTGGAAGAACACGACGAATTCGAGCACGTTCGCAATGACGACAGCGAGCTGAAGGCCGGAGCGAAGCTTCGGTCGCTCGATTCGTGAGATCGCCATGAGGCCCTGAGCCAGGGCGATCGGAACCGTCCCCGCTGCGTAGTAGGACTTACCAACGAAGAGGAAGACGAGCAGCGGAACGGCACAGGCGATTCCGACCGAACGCAGCAGTCGACTGCGGAACAGAGAGATCATGCCCGCCAGCCACAACGGCAGAATAAAGAAAAGGTAAGCGACGAACTGGATGAGGTAGACAACGGCGCCACCGCCGCTCCCCCGGTGATTGGCGATATAGGCTACGGAGGGGAAGCCCTCGACGACCTGCCAGACGAGGTTCGGTGCCCAAATGAGAAGTGCGATCGCGACCGCCAGCCACGGATATTTCGTCCGCAGCTGCACGCGCAACCAAGGCGTGAGAAGAACGGCGATCGCGATCCCCGCGATGAGGCCGACGATGGTGTACTTCACCTCGAGCCCGATCCCAAGCGTGATGCCGATATAGATCCAGTATCGCGGGCGCCGGTCGATGACGAGGCAGAGAAACCAGTAGAGGGAGACCATCCAGGTCACCTGGTCGAAAGTCACTGTCTGGAAGACCCAGTTCGCACCCAGCAGGTATGGCGCTGCGATGGCAGTGAGCAGCGCAATTCCTTGGAGCCGCAGTGAGCCGCCAAGTCGACGGACATAGGCGCCGGAAAGAGCAACGAGGAAACCGCCCAACAGCGATGGGAGCAGGCGCAGGGTCCAGGGACTGACCCCGAGGAGTCCGGTCTCTAATCGACCGAGGAGTGGGACGACTGGTGGGAAGTCGACATAACCAAGCGCTGGGTGGCGGCCGCAGGCGAGATAGTAGAGCTCATCAGTATGAAAACCCAGAGTGCCATTGGTGGCAAGGTGGAGGGCGATGATGCCCACCTTCGCAGCTCCAAAGAGAAGCCCAGTTGGAAGGCGGGAATGTTGCTGGCTGGGCAAGGCGGCCACCGTTCCGGGTCCTGCGGCTCAGGACTCGGCGATAGTTCGACTGGTGCCCGACTGAGCGGGTGCGATCTTCGCGCGACAGATGACAGCGAGCGCCGCTAGTTCGACGAGGCAGAGGAGAGTCCCGATGGCCAGGTCCGGCCGTGCGTACACCGCTGATCCATGGACTAACCCATTGAGCAGGCCGAATATGTTGAGAGCAAAAAAGATCGCAAACACGAGCCTTGGCCAACGATGTCCGCGGCCGATGGACCAGGCAATCCACAGCCAAAAGCCGACGCCGAGAATCGCGCCAACCTCGGTCGGTGCCAGTTGACCTACGACGATTGCATGCCACTCAGCCTCGGTGAGACCTGGGCTGCTCATGACAACTTCCGACTTGATTTCGCCGATCGTCGCCAAAATAATGATTGCGGCAGCAAGCTCAACCAGGGCGCCGAGGTACATGAGTTTGATCGCCCTGAAGGCTGATCTGTCCGCTCGAGGCACCCTTGGCCGCAGACGCATGCTTAGCGCGCTGCTCATCAGGTCCAGGCACTCCACAGCCTCTGGCCGGCGCTGGCCTTCTCGGGCCGAGGCGATCAGAACCGTGATCTCCGCCTCGTGCTCGCGCCGGAACGTCTTGGGATACCACGACAGCCAGCGGCGGTAGCCTCGCTCCAATTCGGCCGAGTCGGTCATCCGGCCAGCCCCCTCGTCACGCGGAGCCGGGCGATCGCGGTCGCCGCGTTGGATTGGACCCGAGCTGCCTCAGTGGCCAACAGCTTGGATCCCTCCGGCGTGAGCCGGTAGTAACGGCGCAGGCGGTTTTCGGCGATCTCCTCGCGGTCGACACTGATCAACCCGTCGATGCGCAGACGGTCCAGGGCTGAGTACAGGGTCCCGGCGCGCAACCGGACACGTCCGTCCGAGATCTGTGCGACGTCGGAAATGATCCCGTACCCGTGCTGGCTGCCTGCGGCCAGCGCCGTGAGGATCAGGAAAGTCGCCTCCTGCATCGTCCGCTTGGTCACGTCAGGAGTATATATCGGTGAACTGACCGTCCTGGTGCAGTCGCGACCCCACTATCGGTAATGATCAGAACGCTTGCCGGGCCGCAGCCGCGATGTGAGGTGTCCTGAGCTCGGACGGCGGGCAGTGGTTAGCGTCACGACCATGTACCGGGTGGATGTCCGGAATGGGCCGCTGGCCCCGACGTCTCTGCCGAGAGGCACTGCAGAGGTGCCAGTACAGAGGAGAGAACGTTATGAAGTACATGATCCTGACCTACGCCTCGCAGCAGGATTACGACGCGATGTCGGGGAAGCCTGCTGACAAGCCTGCCTGGTCAGCAGAGGACTTTGCGGCGATGGGCGCGTTCATGGAATCGTTCAACAGGGAGCTGGCCGAGTCCGGCGAGCTCGTGGAGACGCGGGGCCTGGCCGCCCCCGTCCACGCCCGGCGGGTCCAGCTGCAGAACGGTGTGACGGTCGTGACTGACGGGCCGTACGCCGAGACTCAGGAGGTCCTCGCCGGCTACTGGATAGTGGACTGTGAGAGCTTCGACCGGGCGACGGCGATCGTCGGCCGCCTGTCGAGCTGCCCGGGTCCGGCCGGGGCCTCCGCCCCCGTGGCGGACGTGCGGCCGATCGTCGAATCCCGGGCCGAGCTGGAGCTCTGATCGGTCCAGTACCTGACACCGAGGTCGAGGGCCTGTTGCGCCAGCTGGCGCCGCAGGCCCTCGCCGCCGTCGTACGCCGCTACGGGCACTTCAACACCGCCGAGGACGCGGTTCAGGAGGCCCTGATCGCCGCCGCCATGGGGTGGCCGAAGGACGGAATTCCGGAGAATCCCCGTGCCTGGCTGATCACTGTGGCTTCGCGCAGGTTGACCGACCTGCTGCGGAGCGAGCAGGCTCGCCAGCGCCGTGAGGACGCCGTCACCCAGCGGATGCTGCCCGAGGAGTGGCTGGCTCCCCCCGCCGGCAGGCCAGGATCGGAGTCCGACGACACGCTCATCCTGCTCTTCATGTGCTGCCACCCGTCGCTGTCGCCGGCCTCGCAGATCGCGCTGACCCTGCGAGGGGTCGGCGGCTTGACAACCGCCGAGGTTGCTCGAGCGTTCCTGGTGCCGGAGGCGACCATGACCCGGCGGATCAGCCGGGCCAAACAGGGCATCAAGGACAGCGGCATTTCCTTCGCCATGCCCGCTGGCCCGGAGCGGGCCGAACGGCTCCGATCGGTCCTTCACGTGCTCTATCTGATCTTCAACGAGGGCTACGTCAGCACGTCAGGGCCCAGCTTGCAGCGAGGCGACCTGGCGGCCGAAGCCATCCGGCTGGCCCGCATGGTCCATCGACTGCTGCCGGAGGACGGCGAGGTGTCGGGGCTGCTCGCGCTCATGTTGCTCACTGACGCACGCGGGCCAGCGCGCGCCGGTCGGGACGGCCAGCTGATCCCGATGGCCGAGCAGGATCGAAGCCTCTGGAACGCCGACTCCATCGCCGAGGGCGTGGCGCTCATCACCGACGCGCTGCCCAGGGGACCAACCGGTCCGTACCAGCTCCAGGCGGCGATCGCCGCGATTCACGACGAGGCGCCGAGCGCCGAGGCGACCGACTGGCCGCAGATCGTGGGCCTGTACGAGCTGTTGATGCGGATCTCCGACAACCCCGTCGTGGATCTGAACCATGCCGTCGCGGTGGGGATGGCCCAAGGCCCGCAGGCGGGCATCGACCTCCTCGACGAGCTCCAGGCGGACAAACGGATCGCCGAGGACCACCGGCTCCATGCGGTCCGCGCACACCTTCTGGAGATGGCCGGCGATCGAGCGACAGCGCGCGACTCTTACCTGGCGGCGGCCCGGCGAGCTACCAACCTCTCGCAGCAGCGCCACCTCCATTCCCGCGCCGCTCGCCTCCTGGACGATGGGTGAGTCCTTCGCGGCGTGTCCGGAATGGATCTCTGGCTCCGACGTCTCTGGCGAGAGGCGCTGCAGAGGTGCCAGCACTGAGGAGAAACGTCATGAGATACAAGCTCGACGAGGAGATCGCGAAGCCGATGACGGCGACGCCGCTGATGGCGGCATGGGTCGCGTTCATCGACCCGAGCACCGGGCCTAGGATGAACTGATGGATGACGCCGTTCGCGGCTACATCGACGCCATCGCCCCGGACCGCCGGCAACTGTTCGAACGCATTCACCGGCTGGTCCTGGAGGCGCAGCCCGACGCCGCGGTAGTGATCTCGTATCAGATACCGACCTACAAAGTCGGCCGGCGCCGGCTCTTCGTCGGTGTGTGGCAGCACGGCGTGTCCATCTATGGCTGGCAGCAGGGCCGCGACGCCGGCTTCACCGCACGGCACCCCGAGCTCAAGACCAGCAAGGGCACCATCCAGCTCCGACCCGACGACGCCGCCAAGATTTCCGACGACGAGCTGCGGAACCTGGTCCGCGCCGCGCTCGACGGCTGATCAGGCTGCCCAGCCCGTGAACGAGAAATCGCCCGGAGCCGACATACTGTTCGACTGATGCGCAGCGGTTTTCGGCAGGGAACGTCTGGATGGCAAGCGCTTTGAGTCTCACAGCGCAGCTGGCTGCGGCCCTTCTGGCCACCACCACCCAGTGGCCGTGGTCCTTACTCAATGGCGTGCTGGCCCTGGTTGGCTACGCGGTCCTCGGCACCCTACTGCTGCTGCTCGGTTACCTGGCGCTCGACCTGGTCACACCGGGCAAGCTCGGCCAGGTGATCCGGACTGAGCACAATGCCAACGCTGCAGTGCTGGCAGCCAGCGGCGTGCTTGGCTTGAGCTTCCTCATCGCCGCCGCCATCTTCACCTCCGGCGGAGACCTGCTTCAAGGCCTGATCGAAACGCTGGTTTTCGGCCTGGTCGGCATCCTGGCGCAGGCGGCGGCTCTGTTCGCTTTCGATAGGGTCATAGGGGTGGACGCCGAAGAGCTGATGGGCCAGCGCCATCTACTCCCAGCCACCATCCTCGCGGCGACTGTCCGCATCGGGATCGGTCTGATCACCGCCTACGCTCTGATCTAACTGCCAGTTTTAGCCCTATCGGGCTGAAGTGGAGAGGCTTCGGAGCAGGCTCAGAAGGCCGTCGGAGCGTGGCCAGCGTCACCTAGCATGGGGGGAACGTAAATTCTGAGGAGAGAAGATGCCTGAAGACAACATTTCTGGTCGCGGCCGCCGCGCTCAAGAGCGAAGCCAGGGTCAGGAGACCTATCTCGGTCCCAACTCGAGGCTTGAAGGCAAGCTCATCGTCGAGGGAGATCTGGTAGTCCATGGCCGCGTGACAGGAGAACTGCACAGCGCGGCTACGATCAGGGTGGAGTCGGGGGCTCAGGTCGAGGCCAGCCTCGCCGCCGAGCGGGTCATCCTTCGGGGTGACGTGACCGGCAAGGTGATCGCCGCCGGAGGCTTGGCGCTGGAGGGCACAGCTAGCCTCAGTGGAGATGTCCAGGTGGGCGCGCTCACCGTCGAGGAGGGCGCGCTGCTGAACGGACGCGTGACCATGCAGCGGCGAGGTGCCGATCCGGAGCGGACATCAGCCAAGGCGACCACGGCCGAGGCGGCTGAAGCGGCTGGTGGTGAAGCACCCGCTGACCAAGTTGTGGAGAAGGTCGAGCGAGAAAAGGCAGGAGCCCGCGGCTGAGCTGAGCAGGGCTTCTTTTCGGTTCGCCTTACTCGACAGGGATCTGGCGCTCGCCCCGGCCTTCGTTCGAGATCGGCGCCATCACCGTGAGCACGCCAAGGTTCAAGACCGCCCGGCTGCGCTCGGGGTCGACCCGCTGAGGTAGCTCCAGGTCCAGCTCCCAGGCGCCCACCTGCCACTCCCGCTGCAGGAAGTGCTGCTGGTCCTGCGAGTACTTGCACTCGGCGAGCACGCGAAGCCGGTCAGCGGCAACCGTTACGTGCGTGTGATCCGCGTGCGCGCCAGGAATGGGCAGCGCCACGCTGAGCTGCCCGCTGGCCGCGTAGACGTTCACTGGCGGCCGCTGGTTGGCGTTCGGCGTCGGCATCGCCTTAGTCATACACGAGTCAACCCTCTGCCTCGAGCGAGAAGGTAATCTCCGCGACGTGACAGCCCATAGCCGACGGCCGAGGGCTGCCTTCTGAGCGCCGAGACGCGGCCGCGCCGCCGGGTCAAGGTGCGCGGTGGGAGTCTGGGCTGGTTCCTCTGCTGGGCCGTCGTCTTCGCGGACATCGGAACCTCCGTCTACTACACGCCTGGCATCCTCTTTCCCCAATTCGGTGGGCGTTCCGCGCTCTTCGTCGCCATGACGCTGATCGTCTTCATACTGCTCACGCTGAAGTACGCCGAGGTGGCCTGGCGCTTTCCCGAAGGAGGCGGGGTGGTCAACGTGGCGGCCCAGGCCCTGCATCCCTTCATCGGGCTCCTGGGCGGCTGCTTCATCCTCGTCGACTACTTCCTGACCGCGGCGCTGAGCGCCCTGTCAGGCGTCTTCTACCTGGCAGTCGTCGTGCCGGCCATCAGTCCACGTCCCCTCGTCGTTGGCATCACAATCGTCGCCCTGGTGATCCTCGGCTCGCTCAACCTGCTGGGCGTCAAAGACAGCGCGCGGGTGTCAGCGGCCTTTGCAGTGCTGGCCGCGGGCGGCCAGCTGCTGGTCGTCGTGGCGGTGGCGGTGTCCCTGGGTCCGGCCGGCATAGTCCGAAGCTTCCATACGATCGCCGAAGGTCCGCCGCTGACGCCGCTGGTGCTGATCACCGGCTATGCGGCAGCCTTCCTCGCCTTCTCGGGCCTGGAGACAATCGCCCAGCTGGCTCCGGCCATGCGGGAGCCGCGCCGAAAGCTGGCGGGGCAAGCCATGGCGTTGGTGGTGATGACGATGGTGGTCACCAGCCCGCTGCTGACGCTCTGGTCCACGACGCTGCTCGACGCCAAGAGCAGCGATCCCAACCAGTTCGTCTCCCTTCTGGGCGCGCACGTCGCCGGACCGGTGGTTGGTGGCTACGTGGCGGCCAGCGCTTCGCTGCTGCTCATCTTCGCGAGCAACACCGCAGTGATCGGTTGCTACCACGTGTTCATAGCACTCTCGCGGATGGGCTTCCTGCCCCGCCTGCTGGAACAGCGGAACCGCTGGCGCAGCACCCCTCACTGGTCGATCCTGATGGCGGTGGCGATTCCAGTTGCGCTGGTCGCGGCCAGCCGGGGCGATCCCGGCATCCTGGGCGACCTTTACGCGTTCGGCCTGCTGGGCGCCTTCATTCTGACATCGCTGGCTCTGGACCGCCTGCGCTGGTTCGATTTCCCTGGTGGTAGAAATCTGGGCGCCTGGCTCAAGTATTCGGTAGGGCTCCTCACCACTGCGCTGGTCAGCGTCGCCTGGCTCACCAACCTTGTCGCCAAGCCCCTGGCAACCCTCTTCGGCGGCGGCATCACTGCGCTCGGGCTGGTTCTCGGGCTGACCACCTACTACTACTCCCGTGGCCGGGAGCCTGCAGTGTTCCCCTTCCTGCACCGGCCGGGGGTGCCTGTGGTTCACTTCGGTGGCCGCGGCCGGCTGGCTGAATGCCAGGTGCTTGCCATCCTGCCCCACGACCCCGAGATCGCGGAGGCAGTGGTCAAAGCCGCCGTCCGATCCGCCGAGGGTGGCTCCCTCGCGTTCCTCTACCGGGGCGACGCCAAGAAGGGCTCGCTCGAAGGGCCTGAGTTCATGGAGGTCCACGATCCCTACCTGAAAGATCGTGGGGCGCAGGTTGCCTTTGCACGGGCGGAGCGCGCCGCCCGCAAACGCTCACCCGACCGCCGCTATATCTACGTCCCCGGGCTTCTGCCCAAGAGCGCCGTGGGCGACGTCTGGAAGGCAGTTTTTCCGAAGCAGACAGTCGTCACTGAGGGCGGTGAAGCCCTCCTGCCTGGCATCGCGGTGGACAGGGTGCGACGGACGTACGTCGACGGCTACCCGATTCTGCGCCTGGTCAGCGGCCGACTACGTCAGCCGGCCGCGGCGAGCTGATTCTCAGAGCTGGCAGCCGCGGCAGAAGTTCAGCGGTTCGCGGTTAGCGCCCAGCTGGCTGATGCGATGGCCGCAGCGGGAGCAGCTCTCGCCACCCTTACCGTGAACCCGGAAGAACTTGCGATCCTGCTTGGACTCGTCGTAGTCAGGATTGGCGAGGATGGTTGCAATGCTCCGCTCAAGTACCAGCGGAATTGCCGCGTAAAGAGCCTCTTCCTCACCCGGTTTTAGTGTGGCGCGGCGGCGCAGCGGGAGCAGCTTTGCCTCGAAGAGGATCTCGTCCGAGTAGGCATTGCCAATCCCGGCGAGAAAAGCCTGGTTGCGGAGCAGGTCCTTCAACTCATCGCGGTACCGGCGGAGACGCTTCCGAAAGGCCTCCAGGGCTTCTTGGCGAAGACTGTCCGCCTCCGGTCCTTGGCCTGCCCAGGCGGGTACTCTCTGCTCGGGGTCGGCAGTCCAGTAGATCCTGCCCATGTCCCGGAAGTCCAGATAACGCAGCTCTTCCCCTTGGTCCAGGCGGAGCGAGAACACATGGGTGGCCGGCAGCTTCTGGTCTTCTGGAGCGAGCTGCAGGCGGCCCCCGAGCATGGGATTGATGACCAGGTGGCGGCGATCGTCCCCCCGCATCAGCTCCAAGTCGAAGATCAGGTGCTTGCCCCGCCGCCAGAGGCCGGCCAACCGGCGGAACGGGAGTTCGTGGGCGAAGCTCTCCGCCGGGTAGCGGAGCATGTGAGCCTTCTGCGGGTTGATCTCGACGGCTGTGACCAGCCGGCCCTCCAGACGCGGACCGAGCTGCCGCCTCAGCGCCTCCAGCTCCGGCAGCTCAGGCATGTGTGAACTGTAGGCGAGCTCGGGAAGAGTTCTTAGTGGAATGAGATTGGATAGGTTCACCGAGAAGGCACAGGAGGCGCTGCAGGGCGCCGCCGGGCTGGCCCAAGACCAGGGCCAGCAAGCGGTTTCGCCTGAACACCTGCTGCTAACGCTGCTGCGGCAGACCGACGGCATCGCCGCACCGCTGCTGGATGCGGCCGGCGCCTCCCGCACGGCCCTGGAGCCGGCGCTCGTCTCGGAGCTGGCGCGTCTGCCCAAAGTGAGCGGCGGCCAGCCCTATCTGGCGCCCGAGCTGGAGCGGGCGCTGCAGACCGCCGAGCGGGAGGCACAGGGTCTCAAGGATGACTACGTCTCGACCGAGCATCTGGTCCTGGCGCTGGTCGACCGACCGATCTTGAAGCGTACCGGGCTCAGCCGGGACAAGCTGCTGGCGGCGCTCAAGTCCGTCAGGGGCAGTCAGCGCGTCACCGACCAAAACCCTGAATCCAAGTACCAGGCGCTGGAGCGCTACGGCCGCGACCTGACGGCGCTGGCGGCCGCCGGCAAGCTCGATCCGGTCATCGGCCGGGACGAGGAGATCCGCCGGGTCATCCAGGTGCTGAGCCGCCGGACCAAGAACAACCCGGTGCTCATCGGGGAGCCCGGTGTGGGCAAGACAGCAGTCGCTGAAGGGTTGGCCCAGCGGATCGCCGCGGGCGACGCCCCCGAGAGTCTGAAGGGCCGCAAGGTGGTCGCGCTGGATCTCGGCGCACTCATCGCGGGCACCAAGTACAGGGGTGAGTTCGAAGATCGCCTGAAGGCGGTGCTGAAGGAGGTGACCTCCAGCGAGGGCGGCGTGATCCTCTTCATCGACGAGCTGCACACTCTGGTTGGCGCCGGTGCGGCGGAGGGCGCCATGGACGCTGCCAACCTGCTGAAGCCCGCGTTGGCTCGCGGCGAGCTGCGAGCGATCGGCGCCACCACCCTTGACGAGTACCGCAAGCACATCGAGAAGGACGCAGCGCTGGAGCGCCGTTTCCAGCCGGTGCTGGTCGACCAGCCCAGCGTGGAGGACACCATCTCCATCCTGCGCGGCCTGCGCGAGCGCTATGAGGTTCACCACGGCGTTCGCATCAAGGACTCCGCTCTGGTCGCCGCGGCGGTGCTCTCCAACCGCTATCTGACCGACCGCTTCCTGCCCGACAAGGCCATCGACCTGATGGACGAAGCGGCCGCACGACTGCGCATGGAGATAGATTCGCTGCCGGTCGAGCTCGACGAGCTGGAGCGCCAGGCGCGGCAGCTCGAGATCGAGAGGCAGGCCCTGTTGAAAGAGACTGACCGGGCTTCACGAGATCGGCTGGCGGCGCTGGAGCGCACGCTGGCCCAGGTGGGCGAGGAGCGCAACGCGCTACGGGCGCGCTGGGAGCGCGAGAAGGAGGTCATCGGTCGCATCCGCGACCTCAAGGGCAAGGTGGAGGAGACGCGGCAGGAAGCTGAGCGCGCCGAGCGCGCGGCCGATTTCGAGCGGGCCGCGCGGCTCAAGTACGGCGAAGCCGTGGAGATCCAAAAGCAGCTGGACCGGGCCAACGAGGAGCTGGCGGAGCTCCAGCGCACAGGCGCTTTGCTGAAGGAGGAGGTGACGGAGGACGACATCGCAGCCGTCGTCGCCAAGTGGACGGGCATCCCAGTCAGCCGCCTGCTGGAAGGCGAGATCCAAAAGCTGCTCCATATGGAAGACCGCCTGCACGACCGCGTGGTCGCCCAGGATGAGGCTGTGGAGGCGGTGGCCAGCGCCGTGCGTCGGTCGCGCTCAGGCATCGCCGACCCCAACCGGCCGGTCGGCTCCTTCATCTTCCTGGGCCCCACGGGTGTGGGCAAGACCGAGCTGGCGCGGGCGCTGGCGGAGTACCTCTTCGACGACGAGCAGGCCTTGATCCGGCTTGACATGTCGGAGTATCAGGAGAAGCACACGGTGGCGCGCTTGCTCGGCGCCCCGCCGGGCTACGTCGGCTACGACGAGGGCGGCCAGCTGACGGAGGCCGTGCGGCGGCGCCCCTACTGCGTGATTCTCCTGGACGAGATCGAGAAGGCGCATCCTGACGTCTTCAACGTGCTGCTCCAGCTGCTCGACGACGGGCGCCTGACCGACGGTCAGGGCCGGACAGTCGACTTCCGCAACACAGTGCTGATCATGACCTCGAACTTGGGCAGCCACGTCATCCAGGAGCTCTCTCGGCAGCCGTTCGAGGCTGTCCAGACAGCTGTACTTGAGGTTCTGCGCGATCACTTCCGGCCCGAGTTCCTGAACCGCGTGGACGAGATCATCGTGTTTCGGGCGCTCTCGCGGGAACAGCTGGCCACCATCGTCGACATCCAGCTGGATCGACTGCGCCGCCGGCTGGCCGAACGCAAGCAGGGACTCGTGCTGACCGACGCGGCCCGTCAGCTGCTGGCCGAGCGCGGCTGGGATCCCGCCTACGGCGCCCGGCCGCTGAAACGAACCATCCAGAAGCTGATCCAGGACCAGCTGGCGCTGCGGCTTCTGCAGGGCGAGTTCAAAGAGGGTGACACAGTCGAGGTGGATGTCCAGGACGGCGAGCTCGTCTTCCAAGCCTTGGCGCCGGCCCTGGCCGCCGATGCCTAGGCCGAGAAGGCAACCGCACAGGGGCCACTGAGACAGGACGCGACGGGCAGCCGCGTCTCGTCGACCTGAGCCGGCGCCTTAGAGTCATCTCCATGCCAATGAGCCAGCTCGGCCGAGCGGCCGCCCTGGGTGCGGCGGGCGGCCTGCGGAGCTTCCTGCCGCTGGCGGCACTGGGCGCTCGCGGCACTCTCGGCCGGCCCTGGCTTGCTCGCGGGTTGGCGGTACTCGCCGGCGGCGAACTGATCGGCGATAAGTTGCCGGCGACGCCGAGCCGTCTCGCCGGACCGGCGCTGGCCGGACGAGCGGTCAATGCCGGTCTGGCCGGAGCCCGCCTGGCCGGGCCAACGGGGGCGTTGTTCGCAGTGCTGGCGTCAGCTGCCACCGCTTACGGTGGCTACCACGCTCGGCGGCGGCTGACCGAGATCACGAGGCTGCCAGATTGGGCGGTTGCGCTGGCCGAAGACAGCCTCGCCCTGGCCCTGGCCGGTGTCGGGAGTCGGACTGAGCAGCGTCGGTAGCGACGGCCGACCGCGGCTCGCTCGTCACTCGCCGGTGAAGGCGACAGCTTCGATCTCGACCAGCATGCGGGGGTCGAGCAGCTGGGCCACCACCACCATCGTGGCTGCCGGGCGGATACCGCCAAACATCTCGCCGTGGGCCCGGCCGACCGCCTCCCAGTTCTCGCTCCGTGTGATATAGATACGGGTCTGCACCACCTGGTCGAGGCGGGCCCCCGCGTCGGCAAGGGCCGCGCCGATCTTGCGCAGCGCCTCGCGGGCCTGGTCGTACGCATCATCGCCGACCATGCTCCCGGTTCCGTCCACGGCGGTTGTGCCCGCGGTGGTCACCCAGCCCCCAGCCCGGACGGCGGCCGAAAAGCCGATCGCGGGGGCGTATGGGGATGGGGATGGAACGCGGCTTTCACTCATCTGAGCACCCCCTCATCCGCCGGCGGTGCGGCTGGCGGAAGGGCCGGGATTCGAACCCGGGAGGCAGTTTCAGACCACCTACCCGCTTAGCAGGCGGGCGCTTTCGACCACTCAGCCACCCTTCCATAGAGAGCTTTGACCCGGCTCAGTCTACGGGCTGGCCAGCCTGGCGACCCCCATCCCGGCGGGTCCCCTCCCGGGACGCCGCTCGGTGTCACTCCTCGTCGTCCAGCTCCACCCTGAGCTCCTCAGCCGGGTCCTCGTCCAGTTGGTTGTGCAGCTCGCCGCAGTCGGCACAGCGGTAGTACTCACCGAGGAAGGTTTTCTGCCAGACGCCGTAGCTCACATCGCCGGGCTCGTCGACGAGCACTTCCTGCTCCAGCTTCCAGACCACCTGCTCCCAGCTGCCCCGCTCACTCGGGAGCTTCTCACTGAGGACAATCAGGCAGTAGGGGCCCGGATCTCCCCAGAGCATCGAGACCTCGCCCAGTCGGTCTTCTTCACCGTCCAGGATCGACCACTGCTCGCCCGAGCGCGACCGGTGGGAACGGACGAGCCGCAGGCCTTGCCAGAAGCGTTCGGCAGCTTCCCGCTCGGCCTTGTCGTGCTCGGCCTGCGCCTCCTGAAACGCGCCCCACATTCGCATCAGATGGTTGCGGAAGCGGTGGTAGGTCTCCAGCAGGCGCTTGTCGTGCTTGGGCGAGCCCAGGATCTTTTCGAAGCTGTGCTCGAAGGCCGACTCGACCCGCTCCTGGCGATCGACCAGATCACCCGCCCAGTTCTCGTCCTCGGAGACCCGCATCGACTCGTTGAGCACCACCTCGAAGTCGAGCCAGTCCTGGCCGAACTCAGGCACAAAGACCTGCTCCACGATGTCGGCCAACCGATGCTTCTCCAGCAGCGCCGGGGTGACCCGGGTGCGGGCGTGCGGCCAGCCCTTCCAGCCCATCACGTTGTGAATCCAGTAGTCGAAGATCGTGACTCCGTACTGGAGCGCCGCCGGGGAACGCCAGATGTCGTCGGGCCAGCTGCGGCGGCCGGCCCGAACCTTGTTGTAGAGCGAGATGATCTGCTCGTCGTCCAGATACTGACTCTCCATCAGCCTCGCGCTCCCTCCGGCCGCCCCTGCGTGCCATCCCCAAACACGTGGCGTCATTCTAGGAATAGCCGCTTCGGACCGGGCGGTAGTATCCCTCAGCGACACATGGCACCGGCCCCCTTCACACCCGATCAGGTCCAGCGTTACGCCCGTCACCTCATCCTGCCCGAGGTTGGCGGCGCCGGCCAGCGCAAGCTGCTGAACACCAGCGTCCTGCTCTTGGGAGCGGGAGGTCTGGGCAGCCCGGCAGCGCTCTACTTGGCGGCGGCCGGCGTGGGCCGGCTCGGCATAGTCGACTTCGACGACGTCGACGCGAGCAATCTCCAGCGCCAGATCCTGCACGGCGTGGCCGACCTGGGCCGGCCCAAGGTCGATTCGGCCGAAGATGCGATCCGCGCGATCAACCCTGATGTCGAGGTCGTGAGGCACTCGCTTCACCTCAACTCCGAGAACGCGCTCGACGTATTCAGGCCCTACGACGTCATAGTCGACGGCACCGACAACTTCCCCACGCGCTACCTCAGCAACGACGCCGCCTTCTTCCTGGCCAAGCCACTGGTGCATGGCGCCATCTTCCGCTTCGAGGGCCAGATGACGATGTTTGAGGCTGCCAAGGGCACCGGCTGCTACCGCTGCCTGTTCCCGACGCCGCCTCCGCCGGGAGCCGTTGCCAGCTGCGCTGAAGCCGGCGTATTCGGTGTCCTGCCCGGCATCATCGGCTCGTTGATGGCCTTCGAGACCATCAAGCTGGTGCTCGGCATCGGGGAGACGTTGGTCGGCCGGCTGCTCATCTTCGAAGGCTATGACATGAGCTTCCGGCGCGTCAACCTGCGCCGCGACCCGCGCTGCCCGCTCTGCGGCGACGAGCCGAGCGTGACGGGCCTGATCGACTACGAGAACTTCTGCGGAATGACGGCCGCAGAGCCGTCGGTCAGCCTCGCTCCGGCCGAACTCGCCGCACGCTAGGCCTAGAGGTGCGGCCGAAAAGCCCGTCCGGATCTTGGGCGCCCATGTGGGCCATCTCCGGCGTCGCCTCCTGCGCTCCTCGCTGGGCGTATTTCGAATACGCTCACTGCGGTGCTCGTCGGCTCCTTGGATCTGACCCACCTGGCCACCCAATCTCTCGGCCGGGTTCCCGGCCGCACCTCTTGAGGTGCGGCCGAAAAACCCGTCCGGATCTCTAGGGCGAGGGTGATTCAGCTCGATCGTCTCGACACGACGGCACTCAGCCGGGTGCGCCGGAGCATCCGCGCGCTCGAGTCGGTCCTGGTTGCCTATTCCGGTGGGGTCGACTCGAGCTTGCTGCTGAAGCTGGCCCTGGAGGAACTCGGACCTGAGCGGGCCCGGGCGGCGCTGGCCTCCTCGCCCGCCTATCCGGCGGCTGAGCAGCAGGCGGCCAGAGACCTGGCTCGATCACTCGGCGCCCGGCTGATCGAGGTGGACACACACGAGGTGGAGCTGAGGGCCTACCGCGAGAACCGGCCCGATCGCTGCTTTCACTGCAAAGAAGAGCTCTTCGAAACCCTGGCGCCCATCCAAGCCGAGCTCGGCCTACGCCATCTCGCCTACGGAGCCACTGCCGATGACGTGGCTGACCACCGCCCCGGCCACGCCTCGGCGGTGCGGCGGCAGGTCCGCTTCCCCCTCTTGGAAGCAGGCCTTGACAAGGCGGCCATCCGGGCCGCCGCGCGGGAGTTGGGGCTGCCCAACTGGGACAAGCCCTCATTCGCCTGCCTCTCGTCGCGGGTGCCCCATGGTACCGAGGTGACGCCGCAGATCTTGGCCCGGATCGGCGCTGCTGAAGCCGGCCTCTTGGGGCTGGGCTTCCGCCAGGTGCGGGTCAGGCACCATGGCGAAGTGGCCAGGATCGAGGTGGCGGTGGAGGAGATGGCGCGGGCCCTGAATCTGCGCCAGCAGGTGGTCGAGGCCGTCGTCAGCGCGGGCTATACGTTCGTGGCCCTCGACCTTCAGGGCTACGCCACCGGCAGCTTGAACCGCACCTGGAAGCCCCAAAGCTCCCGCACCCGCTAGCCCGCGCCGCCGAGGCACTACCCGAGCGCGCCGGCTCGGAGCCTGCGCCGCATAATGGGCGGGCTTTGGAGCAGCCCATCCTCTACGCCGAGCAGACCTGGCGCTCGCAGCGCATCATGGTCATTGCGCTCCTCGCCTTCGGCGTGGTTGGCGGCGCCGCCTCGCTCCTGCTGCCTGCCTTTCGAAACGTCGCCCCCTACGACCTGGCAGGATTCAAGGTCCAGAGCTACTTCATCTACGCGATCTACATCCCGCTCGGCCTGCTCGTGCTGGTCTTCCTACTCACCTATCGCTGGCGCAGCCGGGTGGAGCTGCTGCCGGAGGGCTTCAGGGTGAGAAATCTGATCCGCAGCACCTTCATCCCCTACGAGCTGGTCCGCACCGCCCGAGTCAACCCGCTGTACCGCCACTTCGAGGGTGCGCGCAAGCGCTACCTACGCAGCGGCCCGGCCCGCGCTCTCGGCCCCAAGCCGGCGGTATTCATCCGCTTGCGCTCCCAGGACGACCGCTTCCCAGCGCTGCAGAAACGGCTGGGAGCGCGGCTGATGGAGGGCGAGATCCTGGCCCTGCCCGTTCCTGATCCTGACGGCCTGGCGCTCGACCTTTCGGCCCGAATCCCCAGGGCCGGAGCTGTCAACCGCGGCGGCCAGAGGCGGCCCAAGCGCTCTCGGTGAGCGGCAGAGGCGGAGCTGCCGCCGACCGGTCAGCCGTTCCGGCGACCGAGGCGCCGGCTTCGGCCGGCATCGCGCCACTCTCTGCCGCATTCGACAGCGGCGGCAACCGGCTGCTGCGCTGGCTGGGCCTGGCCGGTGCTGACGTGCTTCTCCTCGGCGGCCTGTTCCTGGTGGCGTTCGTCCTGCGGGCCTTCAGCCCGCTTATGCCCGATGTGCTGACAGGTCACCTTGACAGACCGCCGGTGAGCAACTGTGTCCACGGCACGCCGGTGGACGCCACCTCTCAGCCCGGCACGCTCTGCGGCCTCTCCTATCCCTACCAGCGCAATACGCAAGCGGCGGGTCTTCCTGCCTCACCACCGGAGGGTGAGGTATTCGACGAGATCTACTTCGGCGTCTTCGCGCATAACGACCTGAAGGGGATCGCCTATTTCGACCCGGAGCCGCCACTGGCGAAGGAGGTGATCGCCGCGGGCGAGCTGCTGGACGGCTGGTGGCTCAAGACCTTCGGCGGCGGCCAGGGT
This sequence comes from Candidatus Dormiibacter spiritus, assembly GCA_003244185.1. Taxonomy (GTDB): domain Bacteria; phylum Chloroflexota; class Dormibacteria; order Dormibacterales; family Dormibacteraceae; genus Dormiibacter; species Dormiibacter spiritus. The sequence continues at coordinate 19,315 of QHBT01000055.1, forward strand.
GACTACGCCGACCTGGGCTTCAACCCGGTCGGCTGGCGCCTGGCCAGCCTCGCCTTCGGCACCCTCTGCGTGCCGCTCATGTACCTGCTTGCGCTGCAGCTCTGGCGGGACCGTCGCTTCGCGTTCGCCGCCGGCTTTCTGACCTGCTTCGATGGCATGTTCTTCGTCCAGTCGCGGATCGGGATGATCGACATCATCCCCATCTTCTTGATCCTGCTGGCCTACACACTCTTCGCGCTGCACCTGCGCAGCCGCAGCCGCCGCGAGTCCTACGCCACACTGGTGGCCACGGGCGCCGTCTGCGGCCTGGCGATCTCCGCCAAGTGGATAGCGCTGGCCACACTGGCCAGCATCGTCTTGCTTCTCTTGGTCCGCGGCATCGCCAGTCTGGTAGGCGCTGAGGGCAACCGGGGGCAGGGCCGCTGGCGGCTCGGCCGACTGACGCTGCCCTACCTGCCCGGCCGCGCCAGCACCCCCAGGTACGTGCTGCTGAGTGGGTTCGCCTTCCTGGTCCTGCCGCTGGGCATCTACCTCCTGAGCTGGCTGCCGTTCTTCACGCGCGGCCAGTTCCACTCGTTGACCGATCTCATCACCTACCAGCAGCAGATCTTTCAGTACCACGCGACGCTCACGGCCACCCACCCCTACGGCTCCAAGTGGTACTCGTGGCCGTTCCTCTACCGGCCGGTCGCCTACTACTACGAGTACAAGGGCTTGGGCCTGGATCAGGCCTCGGGACAGCCGCTCGTGGCCGGGATCATCAACCTCGGCAATCCCTTCATCTGGTGGGCCAGCCTGCCCGCACTTCTGCTGCTGCCCTACTACCTGATCCGCGAGCGCAGCTGGGCGGCCGCGGTGATCCTACTGGGCTTCTTGACGCAGTACCTGCCCTGGGCGCGCATCACGCGCGTCCTCTTCCTCTATCACATGTTCGGCGGCCTGATCTTCATGGTGCTGGCGCTGGCCTTCGTGCTGGCTCGCTTGAGCCGCCAGCCCGGTCGCCGCTGGCTGCTCCCTGCCTATCTCACTGTGGCGGGGCTCGGCTTCGCCTACTTCTATCCTGCTTGGACGGGACTGCCGATCTCCTACCCGGCTTACTTCAGCGGCTTTCCAGCGGGAAAGATGTGGTTCCCGAGCTGGATCTGAGCGTCGGGCGCCGGCGGCCGCGAATGCTGGCCCCGGTGGCAGGGGCTGCCGTGGTTGTGGTCCTGGGATTGCTGCTTGTGCTCGCTCATCTGGCGGTCATTGTCGCCCTGCTGGCCATGGTTGTGGCCGGCGCCGGCCTGACCTTCCTGAGCGATCTCCGGCTCAGCTTGGAGGAGCGGATGGCCTACGGCGCTGTGGTGGGCCCCCTCGTCGTGGCCCTGGCCCAATGCCTACTCTCCCTTGTCGGGGGCCTGACCCTGGGAACGGCGCTGGGCGGACTCGGCTTGGCGCTGGCCGCGGGGAGCGCGGGCTGGTATCGCGGTCGTCGGCTTCTCAGCTCGGAATGGGTGGATGCGCGGGAGCGGTGGGGCCGGCTGGAGGCATGGCCCCTGCTTCTGCTGCTGCTGGTGTGCTGGCCATACACCATCTTGCTGCTGGCCCGGGCCTACCAGGTGGTCGACGGATCGCTGCTGGTCGGCAACATCGGCGTCTACGGTGATTGGGCTGCGCATCTCACCTATGCGGGCTCCTTCGCCTATGGCGACAACTTGCCGCCCCGCTCGCCGATCGCTCCCGACCAGCGGCTGGCCTATCCGTTTCTGGTCGACTTCCTGGCCGCCGGCCTGGTGCCGCTCGGCGCTTCCCTGACCGCCTCACTGGTCTGGAGCAGCGGGCTGCTCGGCCTGGCCTTCCCCGCTGTCATGTACACAGCCGGCCGGCGCCTGGTCGGAAGCTCGCTCGGCGGCGCGCTGGGAACGCTTGTCTTCCTGCTGAGCGGCGGCCTGGGCTTCGTGCGGGTGGCGGGCGACGTGGCGCACACGGGGCTCGGCGCTCTGGCGCACCTCAGTCGGCTCAGCACTCAGGATCCGGAGGCCAACCTGCAGTGGCTGAACCCCGTCCTCGGCTGGCTTCTACCCCAGCGGTCGGTGCTGCTCGGCTTCCCGCTCGCCCTGCTGCTCCTGTCGCTTCTCTGGCGCGCGCTCGAAGACCGAGGGCCCACTGCCCGGCAGGCCTTCGGCTTTGCCGGCGTTCTCGCGGGCCTGCTGCCGCTCGCCCACCTGCACGCCTACGGGACTGTACTGGTCCTCGCCGCGTTCTGGGCGGTGTTCGAGCGGCGCCGGGAATGGCTGACCTTCTTCGTGCCTGCCCTGCTGCTCGGCCTGCCCCAGGTTGCCTGGCTCGCGACCGGGGCCGGCGGCCAGCCGCGCTGGCAGATCTGGTGGCTGGCCGATACCGGCGGCCACGCCGACGGGCCGCTCTGGTTCTGGCTCAAGAACCTGGGGCTGTTCGTCCCGCTCCTGCTGGCAGCCTTCCTCTGGCGGCCGGCGCTGCCGGCCCAGAGCCGGCTCCGGCTGGCGCCGATCTGGCTCTGGTTCCTGATCCCCAACCTGCTTGTCTTCCAGCCCTGGGACTGGGACAACACGAAGTTCTTCGCCTACTGGGCTCTTCTCGGCTCGCTGGTGATCGGTGCGCTGCTCGCCCGTCTCCTCAGCCGGGGCAGGCTGGGACCTGTGGTGGCTGCTGTCTGCTTCGTGCTCCTGGTGCTCTCCGGGGGGTTGGACCTGGCCAGGTCGCTTGACCAGCCGCTGAACCAAGCCCAGTTCGCCGATCGGGGCGGCCTGGAGACCGCCGCCTGGGTGCGGACGAACACCGATCGGCACGCCATCTTCCTGGTCGCCCCTGAGCACAACGAGCCGGTGCCGGCGCTGGCCGGTCGGAGCGTGGCCGCCGGCTATCCCGGCTGGCTCTGGTCCTACGGCATCCCTGACTGGCAGCGGCGGGCGGCAGACGCCGATCGCATGCTCCGGGGGGATCCGGAGACACCGGCACTGCTTCGGCGCTACCACGTCAGCTACGTGGTCCTGGGTCCTCAGGAACTCGGCGGGCACCAGGCCAACGCGGCCTACTGGAACAGTGCCGCTCTGCGCGTCTATGCCAACAGCACCTACACCGTCTACCGGATCGTCGGCACCGGCTGAGCCGGCGGCCGGGCAGCGGCCGGGCATCGCGCCTCCACCGGAGTGGCTCCTGGCCGGCCTCGTGGTGCTGCTGGGGCTGGCGCTGCGGCTGCACGACTACACGCTCGCCCCTGGCTTCACCGACAACGCCGACGAGGTGCAGTTCACGTGGGCTGGTCTGAACCTGCTGCTCCATGGGGACGCCTACACGTGGTCCTACTTTCCCGGCTACGCGAGCTACACCCGGTTCGACGCCTTCGGCACCAACTATCCCCTGGTTCATCATTGGCTGGACCACCCGCCGCTGTTCTCCTATCTCATGGGCGGCTGGGCGCTGCTGGCCGGCAGCCGCGACATGGCGTCGACAGGCCCCGAGGTGGTGAGGCTGCCACCCATCCTGCTCAGCACGGCAGCGGTTCTGCTTACCTACTTGCTGGGGCGCCGGCTGCTGGGTCGCTGGGCGGCACTGGTTGGCGCCGCCCTGCTGGCAGTGACTCCGGCCGCGGTGCTGCTCGGCCGGGAAGCCGAACCCGAGGCGCTGCTCGCCGTGCTCTTCCTGCTGGCGCTCTGGGCCGGTGTGCTCAGCAGCGAGGGGAAGGCGGGCAGGTGGGTCCTGCCTCTGCTGCTCGGCTGCTGCCTGCTGGCGCCGCTGGCCAAGGTTTCGGGCATAGCGGTTGCCGGCAGCCTGGCGATCAGCCTCCTGACCTGCGGCCGCTGGCGGGTCGCTCTGGCGGCGGCTGCCGCCGGCGCCGCCGGCCTGCTGCTCTGGCTGCTCTACGGAGCTCTGATCGATTGGCAGCTCTTCCTGCACATCACCCAGCTCCAGGCCCAGAACCGGCGGGGAGTGCTCACGGGCTTCGACTTGATTCAGTCGGTCGCCGGCGTGAATCGCCGGCTGCGCGACGGCTGGTGGCTCCTCGGCTGGATGGGACTGGCGGCGCTCAGCGTGGGCCGGGGCCGGGCGGCGCTCTTCCTCGCCTGGCCCGCTATCGCCTATGCCGGCGCGATTGCGCTGCTGGCCGGCGAGCAGAACACGCAGCAGTACGGCTGGTACAAGTGGATGGTCTATCCGGAGGTGTACTTGGCGGCTGGCTGGCTGGCCTGGCAGGCCTTCCGTCGCCGGTCGCTGCCGCTGACCCTGCTGCTGCTCCTGACCGGCTGGGCGACCGCTACCAACTGGTGGCTCGGCGGTGGCGAGGAGTGGACTCCCGCTCCGCTTCTGCTGGCACTGCTCCTGGCGTTACCTGTCCTGGCCGCGGCGCTGGCCGCCTGGCGGCCCCGGCCGCCTTATCCCAAAGCTGCCCGCATCCTGATCGGGGCGGCGCTAAGCATGGCGCTCCTGGGCAGCGCAATCCAAAGCTTCGGGGTGGCGGCTCTTTACACCCGGCTCTAGCGCTCACCCGCACGAGGGCAGGGTCAAGGCTGATCGAGCTTGGCCGAGCGCCCCGCCGGCCATAACCAACCGTTCTGCTGACAAAGGCAGCCCGAGGGGCGTACTGTTACGGCCCAAAGTTATAAAGACAGCCCGGCACTGACGGTTTCCCCCTGTTTTGGCCCACCGAGGCGGGTCGAAACTTGCTATGATGGCAGTTCGTGCTCGTCAGCTCGCTGATCCCACCCCCGAGTTTGGCGCGCCCTTTGCACCTTAGGAGGCTGCCGCTTTGATGATCTCTGAGATGAAGGCTCCCGCGCGTCTCTCCTATGGCCAGATCCCCAACCTGGTTGAGCTCGAAGACCTGATCTCAACTCAGATCGAGTCCTTCCGGTGGTTCCGGTCTGAGGGGCTCCGCGAGCTCTTCGACGAGATAAACCCGATCACCGATTACACGGGCAAGAACTTCGAGCTGCGCTTTCTCGACTACGAGTTCGGCGTGCCCAAGTTCTCGGTCGAGGAATGCCGCAACCGTGACATGACCTACGCGGCGCCGCTTCGGATCAGGACCCGGCTCACCATCAAGGAGACGGGTGAGATCAAGGAGTCAGAGGTCTATATGGGCGACTTCGCCATGATGACCGATGAGGGCACCTTCATCGTGAACGGAACCGAGCGGGTGGTTGTCTCCCAGCTCGTCCGCTCCCCCGGCGTCTACTTCACCGCCAGCGAGGACCTGGCCACCGGTCGCCGGCTCTTTGCCGCCAAGTTGATTCCCAACCGCGGCGCCTGGCTGGAGATCGAGTCCTCGACCAAGGATCTGTTGACAGCCAAGATCGACCGCAAGCGCAAGCTGCCGGTGACCGCCCTGCTGAAGGCGCTCGAGCTGCCCCAGCTGGCGGGCACGGAGAACGACCGCGAGGCGCAGAAGCGTGCCTTCCGGGAGCTGTTCGGCGACGTGGACACCGACGCGGAGCACCCGTATTTGGACGCGACCTTTGACAAGGACCCCACCACGCGGACCGAGGATGCCCTGCTGGAGCTGTACCGGCGAGTTCGCCCGGGCGATCCGCCCAGCGTCGACAACGCCCGCACGCTGCTCCAGAGCCTGTTCTTCAGCTCCCGCCGCTTCGACCTGGGCCGGGTCGGCCGCTACAAGGTCGACAAGCGACTGGGCAGGGACAAGGAGGACATCGAGGAGCGGGTTCAGAATCGCGATCTGCGCATCCTGGAGAAGGGCGACTTCATAGCCATCCTGCGCAAGCTCATCGAGCTCAACAACGCCTCGCCCGAGAAGCAGATCGCCGATGACATCGACCACCTCGGCAATCGCCGGGTGCGCGCGGTGGGCGAGCTGCTCCAGAACCAGTTCCGGATGGGCCTGATCCGCATGGAGCGGATCATCAAGGAGCGGATGACCATCTCGGATCCGAACACGGTCACCGCCGCCTCCCTGATCAACGCCCGGCCGGTGGTGGCCGCGATCAAGGAGTTCTTCGGTTCCAGCCAGCTTTCCACGTTCATGGACCAGATCAATCCGCTGGCCGAGCTGACGCACAAGCGTCGCATCTCGGCGCTCGGCCCGGGCGGCCTCTCCCGCGAGCGGGCCGGCCTCGTCGTCCGCGACGTGCATCACAGCCACTACGGCCGGATCTGTCCGATCGAGACGCCCGAGGGCCCCAACATCGGCCTCATCGGCTCGCTGGCGACCTACGCCAAGGTCAACAAGTACGGATTCGTGGAGACGCCGTTTCGACGCGTCTACAGCCGCCTCAACGTCAGCGGCGAAGCTGATCTGCTCGAGGGCCGCACGCTGCGCCGGCCTGCGCTGGACGGCAAGGGCAAGGAAGTCCTGCCCACGGGGGCGGTGCTCGAAGCGAGCTCGGGAGAGAAGCTGAAGAAGGGCGGTGTGCAGTCGGTTGACATCGTGGCCTGGGCTTCGCCTCAGGTCGTCTACCTCTCGGCCGACGAGGAGGACCTCTACAACATCGCTCAGGCCAACGTGGCCCTGAACGCGGATGGCACTTTCAAGGACGTCAGGACCCCATCGCGTTCGCGCGGCCACTTTGCCGTGACCGACGTGACCAGCATCCAGTACATGGACGTCTCCCCCAAGCAGATAGTCTCCGTCGCCACCGCGATGATCCCCTTCCTGGAGCACGACGATGCCAACCGTGCCCTCATGGGCGCCAACATGCAGAAGCAGGCGGTGCCTCTGATGGTCACCGAGTCGCCGATGGTTGGCACCGGCGTCGAGCACTATGCCGCCAAGTACTCGGGCGAGGTCATCGTTTCGGACGTGGCCGGGACCGTCGTCGACGTGGCCAACCCGCTGGAGCTGAGGGGCATCCACGCCACCCCGATCTTCGAGATTGTGGTGAGGCCGGAGGATGGTTCGCCTGACCATCGCTTCCCGCTTCAGAAGTTCTACCGCTCGAACCAGGGCACCTGCCTGAACCACCGGGTGCTGGTCAAGGCAGGCCAGAAGGTGCAGCGGGGCGACCTGCTGGCCGACGGTCCTGCCATCGACAACGGTGAGATGGCGCTCGGCCGGAACGTGCTGGTCGCCTTCATGCCCTGGGAGGGCTACAACTTCGAGGACGCGATCCTGCTCTCGCAGTCGATCGTCCAGGAGGACAAGTACACCTCCATCCATATCGAGGAGTTCGAGATCGAGGCCCGGGAGACCAAGCTGGGTCCGGAAGAGATCACGCGCGACATCCCCAACGTGGCCGACGATGCGCTACGGAACCTGGACGAGCGCGGCATCGTCTACATAGGGGCCGAGCTCGAGCAGGGCGACCTGCTGGTGGGCAAGATCACGCCCAAGGGCGAGACCGAACTCTCGGCCGAAGAGCGTCTGCTACGGGCCATCTTCGGCGAGAAGGCGCGGGAGGTCCGCGACTCCAGCCTCCGCGTGCCGCACGGTGAGCGCGGTGTGGTGGTCGACGTCAAGGTCTTCAGCCGCGAAGCGAAGGACGAGCTGCCGCCCGGAGTGACCGAGCTGGTCAGGGTCTACATCGCCCAGAAGCGGAAGATCTCGTCGGGCGACAAGATGGCCGGCCGCCACGGCAACAAGGGCGTCGTGTCCCGCGTCATGCCGATCGAGGACATGCCGTTCCTGCCCGACGGCACACCTGTCGAGATAGTGCTCAATCCGCTGGGTGTGCCCAGCCGGATGAACCTGGGCCAGGTTCTGGAGACGCATCTGGGCTGGGTGTCGAAAGCACTCGGCCAGAAGATAGCCACGCCAGTCTTCGACGGCGCTCGCCTGGAGACCATCGAGGAGGAGCTGGCGGCCCAGGGCCTGCCCCGCAGCGGCAAGGTGAGGCTGCGCGACGGCCGCTCCGGCGTCGACTTCGACCAGGAAGTGACTGTGGGCTGGGTCTATATGCTCAAGCTGCATCACCTGGTCGAGGACAAGATCCACGCCCGCTCGACGGGCCCCTACAGCTTGGTGACCCAGCAGCCGCTGGGCGGCAAGGCTCAGTTCGGCGGCCAGCGCTTTGGTGAGATGGAGGTTTGGGCGCTGGAGGCGTACGGCGCCGCCCACGTCCTCCAGGAGATCCTGACAGTCAAGTCCGACGACATAGTCGGCCGGGTCAAGGCTTATGAGGCAGTGGTCAAGGGCGACAACACGCTGGAGGCCAGCATCCCGGAGAGCTTCCGAGTGCTCGTGAAGGAGCTCCAGGGTCTCGCGCTCGGCGTGGAGATCCTGAGCGAAAACGAGCAGCAGATAGTGCTCAACGAAGAGGACATGCCGGAGCTGCCGATCGATCTCGGCATCAGCCTGGAGAGGCTGGAGCTGGGCGAGGACGCCGGCGAATGAGAGCAGTCAAGACACGTCCCGGCCGCTCACTGCAAAGAGGAGATAACTAGGCTTGTTGAAGCTCGAGAACTTCGACGCCCTGCGGCTTTCGCTGGCTTCGCCCGATGTGATCCTTTCCTGGTCGCACGGCGAGGTCACGAAGCCGGAGACGATCAATTACAGGACACTGCGCCCCGAGCGGGACGGGCTTTTCTGCGAGCGCATCTTCGGCCCCACCCGGGACTGGGAATGCCACTGCGGCAAGTACAAGCGTTACAGGTACAAGGGCATCATCTGCGACAAGTGCGGGGTCGAGGTGACCCGCAGCAAGGTCCGGCGCGAGCGGATGGGACACATCAAGCTCGCCTCGCCGGTCAGCCACGTCTGGTACTTCAAGGGCATTCCCAGCCGGATGGGTCTGCTTTTGGACATGTCACCACGCAACCTGGAAAAGGTGCTCTACTTCGCCAACTACATAGTCACCGATGTTGACGAGGCGGCGCGCACCGCTTTCCTCAATAGTTTGAACCTCGACAGCGACGAGGAGGCAGCCCGCCTGCGGGGTGATGTGGAGGCCAAGGCGAGTGAGATCCGGCAGGAGCATGAGGGCAGGCTGCAGCAGCTGAAGAGCGAGGTTGAGGCCGACGTGGCGCAGCTCCGGCAGGAGTTCGAAGCCACTGAGAAATTGCTCGGCGAGCAGGCGCAGAAGGTCCAGGCAGCCATCACCAAGGGTCTGGGAACCAAGGCCAAGCGGAACTACGTGGTGGGCATCGAGGGCGAGGAGGAGGTTGTCGTCGTCAAGGGTGAGACCTTTGGCGAGGAGATGGTCGCCGGCACCCTGCGCAAGGTGCAGGAGAAGATCGAGCGCACCGAGGCCGAGCTGCGGGCTGCCCAGGAGCTGGCGCGCAACCGTTACTCGCAGGCTGAGGCGGAGCTTGCGGCGACCATCGAGGCCGCCACCGGCGGAGAGCATGCCTCCCTGGAGCAGCAGCTCGAGGTGCGCCAGCAGCAGCTACAGCAGACGCGCGAGGATCTGGAGGGACTGCATGTGAAGCAGATCCTGACCGACGCCCAGCAGCGCGAGTTCGTCGATCGTTTCGGCGGTGTCTTCAAGTCCCGGATCGGCGCCGAGGCAGTGCGCGATCTGCTGGCCCGCTTGGACCTGGACCAGGAGATGTACCAGCTCCGCGAGGAGTCCCGCACCACCAGCGGGCAGCGGCGGCAGAAGGCGATCAAGCGTCTCAAGGCGGTCGAAGACTTCCGTAAGTCAGGCGCCAGCTCGACCTGGATGGTGCTCGAGGTGCTGCCTGTCATCCCACCGGAGCTGCGGCCGATGGTCCAGCTGGACGGCGGGCGGTTCGCCACCTCGGACCTGAACGACCTCTACCGGCGCGTGATCAACCGCAACAACCGGCTGAAGCGGCTGCTCGAGCTGGGCGCTCCCGAGATCATCGTCCGCAACGAGAAGCGCATGCTCCAGGAGGCAGTCGACGCACTGGTCGACAACGGCCGCCGGGGCCGGGCCATCACAGGCACCGGTAACCGCAAGCTGAAGTCTCTCTCAGATCTGCTGAAGGGCAAGCAGGGCCGGTTCCGCCAGAACCTGCTGGGCAAGCGCGTCGACTACTCGGGTCGCTCGGTCATCGTCGTCGGGCCCGAATTGAAGCTGAACGAGTGCGGCCTGCCCAAGAAGATGGCCCTGGAGCTCTTCAAGCCGTTCGTCATGCGCGAGTTGGTGAACAAGGGCTACACCACCAACATCAAGTCAGCCAAGCGGATGGTGGAGCGCAGCAACAACGTCGTCTGGGACGTCCTCGACGAGGTCATCCACGACCATCCTGTGCTTCTGAACCGGGCCCCCACGCTGCACCGCCTGGGCATCCAGGCGTTCATGCCGGTGCTGGTCGAGGGTTCGGCCATCAGGATCCATCCGCTGGTTTGCCCCGCGTTCAACGCGGACTTCGACGGCGACCAGATGGCAGTCCATGTGCCGCTCTTCTCGGGCGCCATCGCCGAGGCTAAGAACCTCATGATGAGCTCTCGCAACATCCTCTCGGCGGCCGACGGCAACCCGGTGGTGGCGCCGCAGCAGGACATCGTCCTGGGCTGCTACTGGCTCACGGCGGCCAGGAGCCAGATGCCTGTGGGCGTGAAGGCTGCCAAGCTGCGGGCCTTCTCCGGCTCGGCCGAAGTGCTGCTCGCTTACCACGAAAACGCCATCGGCCTGCAGGACTGGGCTCGGGTCCGGGTGGGCGGCGAGCTGATAGTGACGACACCCGGCCGGGTCATCTTCAACAACGTGCTGCCGGTGGGCCGCGACCCGCTGTCGGCGGAGGACGCGCCGAGCAGCGCCGGTGAAGGCGGTGGCGAGGATCTGCAGCCGCTGGTGTACCAGAACGCCCACTTCGATCGCAAGGGCCTGCGGGGCCTGATCGCGCGGATCTTCCGCCTCTACGGCAGCGAGGTCACGGCGGAGACCGCCAACGAGATCAAGCGGCTGGGCTTCCGCTACGCGACGCGGGCCGGCTTCACCATCTCGGCTTTTGACATCCCGCACCCGCAGGACAAGGCGGAGATCCTGACCAAGACTGACAAGGAGGTCGAGGAGGTCGAGCGGATGTACCGCCGCGGCGTCATGACCGATGACGAGCGCTATCGCAAGGTGATCGAACTCTGGACCAGGGCGACCGAGGAGGTGGCCGGCGCCACCGAGGAGTCGTTCGACAAGTTCAGCCCGATCTGGATGATGATGGGCTCCGGCGCCCGGGGCACAGTCCAGCAGCTGCGCCAGCTGGCGGGCATGCGGGGCCTCATGGCCGACCCGACAGGCCGGATCATCGACCTGCCGATCAAGGCCAACTTCACAGAGGGCCTGACGGTTCTCGACTACTTCATCTCCACCCACGGCGCCCGCAAGGGTCTGGCCGACACAGCCCTTCGCACGGCGGACTCCGGCTACCTGACAAGGCGCCTGGTCGACGTGGCTCAGGACGTGATAGTGCGGGTGGAGGACTGCGGCACCAGCAACGGGATCTGGGTCCACGGCATAGGCACCGAAGGCGGCAAGGGCGACCCGATCCTGGAGAAGATCGCCGGCCGGACGGCGGCTGAAGACATCGTCACAAAGGCCGGGGAGGTCCTGGTCCGGGCGGGCGAGCCCATCAACGACTCGGCGGCGCGCCGGGCCATCGAGGCAAAGGCCGGATCGGTGCGGATCCGCTCGGTGCTCAGCTGCGAAGCCCGGGAGGGCATCTGCCGCGTCTGCTACGGTCGCAACCTGGCAACCGGAAAGCTGGTCGAGATCGGCGAGGCGGTGGGCGTGATCGCCGCCCAATCGATCGGGGAGCCGGGCACCCAGCTGACTATGCGTACGTTTCACACAGGCGGTGTCGCGGGCAAGGACATCACTCAGGGTCTGCCCCGCGTCGAGGAGCTGTTCGAGGCGCGCATTCCAAAGGGAAAGGCCCTCATCTCGGAGATCGAGGGAGAGCTCGAGGTCATCCGTCAGGACGGCAGCCGCAAGGTTCGCATCACTTCCCGCGAAGAGTTCGAGGTCTCCTATCCCGTCGAGTCCGGGATGGAGGTGGTCGTCAAGGATGGCGCCCAGGTGATGGAGGGCCAGGAACTGGCCAGGACCGAGAACGCGGTGCTCCGGACGCGACACGCCGGCAGGGTTCGGGTAGGCGCCAAGGAAATCGCCGTGTCAACTGTCGATGAGGAGGTCCGTGAATACGCGATCCCACCTGGCGAGCGGATCCGGCCGGAGCTGGAGTCGCGCGACCACAAGGACGTGCACATCAGGGCCGGCGAGCAGATCACCGAAGGGCCCATCAGCCCTCAGGAGCTGCTCCACATCCTGGGCAAGGAGGAGGTCCAGAAGTTCCTCGTCGACGAGGTGCAGAAGGTCTACCGCTCCCAGGGCGTCGACATCAATGACAAGCACATCGAGGTGATCGTCAGGCAGATGATGCGGAAGGTCCGCGTCGACTCGGCCGGCGACTCCACCCTGCTGCCCGGCGAGATCGTTTCGCAGTGGGACTACGAGGAGGCGAATAAGGCGGTTCTGGCTGAGGGCGGGGAGCCGGCAACAGCGCAGACTGTGCTGCTCGGCCTCATCAAAGCGGCCCTCAACACCAGCTCCTGGCTTTCGGCCGCCTCCTTCCAGGAGACGACCAAGGTCCTCACGGAGGCTGCTATCTCGGGCAAGATCGACCGTCTGCGGGGACTCAAGGAGAACGTGATCATCGGCAAGCTGATCCCCGCCGGAACTGGACTCGACTACTACAAGAAGCAGCGCGAACAGGCGGCACGCCTGCTCGAGGAAGAGCCCATCGACCTCGACACGCTCAGCGTGTAATACCGACTCGAGAAAGGGGCGCCTGGTCGGGCGCCCCTTTTTTCATCCGCCTTTCGCCCGGGGCTCGGGAACGCGCGTGCAGTGATCTCTGTCTCGGCCGCCTGCGTATCAGACGCATGTGGTCCTGCCAACCCGTGAAGGAGACGCTGCGCTAATGGCCATGGGGGAGCACGGCGCTGCCATCGTCGCCCTGCCCGGACTGGCGGTGGCGCTGTTCTCGTTCCTCGCGGCGGTGACCTATGGCGCCGAGAGAGGCGAGGCAGGGTGCCAGCGGCTCTTGGCCGGTCTGCAGGCATTGGGACCACTGCGAAAGCTGCCCTGCTGCTGGCGTTGATCAGCGCGACCATCCACCTGGCTCTGATTCCCGCCCACGCCGGAGAGCCGGCCACGGCGGTCCTCTTCATGCTCGACGGGCTGGGGCTGATGGCGGTTTCCGTCTGGGGCTTGCTGAAGTCGGGATGGCGCCCGGCACTCGGTCTGCTGCTCATCGCCAATCTGGCCGCCTACGCCTATTACCTGGCCGCCGGTCTGGAAACCGCCGATGCAGTTGGCCTAGGCACCAAGGCGATCGAGGCAGCGGCGCTCCTGGCGCTGGTGATCCCCCAACGCTGGAGCTTCGTAGCACTTACTGGAACTCGCCGGGAGGTGAATCACTGAGAGCCTCACCGAGCACAGTCGTCCCGTCCATCAGTTAGTCAGAGGAAAAGAAACTCAATGAATCTCGCCCGTACTTACGCAATCGTCTTTGGCGCCGTCTACACGCTGGTAGGACTGATCGGCTTCGCCGTCTCCAGCACGCTGGCGGTGGGCACGCTGATCCTCTTTCCGGTGAACGTGCTGCACAACGTGGTGCACCTGCTGGTCGGCGTCATCGGCATCGCGGCCTTCCTGACCGGCCGCTCGGTGCTGTACGCCCGCGGCATGGCAGTCCTGTTCGCAGTGCTGGCAGTGGCAGGCTTCCTGCCCACCGACAGCGCCGGCCGCTTCCTCGGCCTGGTCCCGATCGGCGGGACTGACATCGTCCTGCACGCTGCCACCGCTCTCCTGGGCGGGCTGGCGGGTTTCGCCTTCGCCAACAATCGTGAGGAGCGCGCCGTCGCGTAAGCCCGTAGGCTGCGTCAGGCAAGAGAGGGCGCTCCCGGCGGAGCGCCCTCTCTCTTTAATCGTCGTGTCGGGCTGGCCCGGACGCCCTGCGATGACCGGTCGCTTTGCACTCGGAGGGGGGTGTACGGGGAGGCCGTGCCTCTTCTGGATGGCGGCCGATTTGGTATTGCTGCCTTGCGATATACTTACCGTTTGTCGTCCCAGCACGGCGTTCACGGCTGGGAAGAAACACTTACAGGAGATACCGTTTGCCCACCATCCAACAGCTGATCCGGATCGGCCGCAAGGCGGCAGCGAAGAAGTCCAAGGCTCCGGCCTTGAAGGCTTCGCCGCAGCGCCGCGGCGTCTGCGTGCGTGTCTACACGATGACGCCGAAGAAGCCGAACTCAGCTCTGCGGAAGGTGGCGCGTGTCCGCCTGACCACCGGGATCGAGGTCACCGCCTACATCCCCGGCATCGGACACAACCTGCAGGAGCACTCGGTGGTGCTCATCCGCGGCGGTCGCGTCAAGGACCTGCCCGGTGTTCGCTACCACATCATCCGCGGCACTCTAGACACGGTGGGCACCAAGAACCGCAAACAGGGCCGCTCCAAGTACGGCGCCAAGCGCGAGAAGGCCGCCGCCGCCGGCAGGAAGAGATAGGCAGTGCCCAGAAGAAGCCGGCCAGAAAAGCGAACCATCGCGCCCGACCCCATCTATCACTCGGAGTCGGTGGCGAAGTTCGTGAACATAGTCATGAAAGACGGCAAGCGGTCGACAGCCGAGCGGGTGGTGCAGCAAGCGCTGACGCGTGCCAGCCGCCAGTCCCGCAAGGAACCGCTGGACATCTTTGACGCCGCCCTGCGCAACGCGACCCCGCTTTTGGAGGTCAAGCCGCGCCGGGTGGGTGGCGCCACCTACCAGGTCCCGATCGAGATCCGGCCGGAGCGGCGCGTGGCCCTGGCCCGCCGCTGGCTGGTCCGCTTCGCCCGCCAGCGCGGGGGCCGGAGCATGTCCGAGAAACTGGCCTTCGAGCTGCTGGACGCCTCCAACAACACTGGCGGCGCCGTGCGTCGCAAAGAGGAGACGCACAGGATGGCGGAATCAAACAAGGCCTTCAGCCACTTCAGGTACTGATGATGGCAACTGCATTGAAAGCCCCAACCCGGTTGGCGAATGTGCGCAACATCGGCATCATGGCGCACATCGACGCCGGCAAGACCACGACTACTGAGCGGATCCTCTTTTACGCCGGCAAGCTGCACAAGATGGGCGAGGTCCACGAGGGCGCGGCCACCATGGACTGGATGGTCCAGGAGAAGGAGCGCGGCATCACGATCACCTCAGCCGCGACCACCTGCACCTGGCGCGACCACTCGATCAACATCCTGGACACACCCGGACACGTGGACTTCACTGTCGAGGTCGAACGCAGCCTCCGGGTGCTGGACGGCGCCGTCGCGGTATTCGATGCGGTGGCGGGAGTGGAGCCGCAGTCGGAGACCGTCTGGCGGCAGGCGGATCACTACAGCGTGCCACGGATCGCCTTCATCAACAAGATGGACCGCATGGGCGCCGACTTCTTTTCTGCGCTCGACTCCATCAAAGGCCGGCTCGGCGCGCGAGCGGTGGCTGTGCAGCTGCCGATCGGCTCCGAGGAGGGCTTCCAGGGCATCGTCGACTTGATCAACCAGCGCGCCATCGTCTACACCGACGACCTGGGCAAGAACCTGGAGACCTCCGAGATCCCGGCCGAGCTGCGGGGCAAGGTCGAGGAGCACCGCCGCGTGATGCTCGAGGCGGCGGCCGACTTCGACGAGGAGATCATGAACAAGTATCTGGAGGAGCAGGAGATCTCCGGAGAGGAGATCATCAGAGCGCTGCGCCTGGGGACCTGCGCCAGCCAGATAGTGCCTGTTCTCTGCGGCGCCGCACTGCGCAACAAGGGGGTCCAACCCCTGCTGGACGGCGTCGTCGACTATCTGCCATCGCCGGCTGACAAGCCGGCGGTCGAGGGCTTGAATCCCGCCGACCACAGCCTGGCAATCCGCCAACCCGATGAGGAGCAGCCCTTCAGCGCCCTGGCCTTCAAAGTCCAGCGCGACCCCACAGGCGTGGGCAAGCTCACCTTCTTCCGCGTGTACTCAGGCCGCCTCAAGGCAGGCTCGACAGTACTGAACGTGACCACCGGTCGCAAGGAGCGGCTCGGCCGGATCCTGCGCATGCACGCCATGCGGCGCGAGGACGTGGAAGAGGTCTTCCCCGGCGACATCGCCGCCGCCGTCGGGCTCAAGGGCACGACCACTGGCGATACGCTGGCCGACGAGTCGCAGCCGATCCTGCTCGAGTCCATCTCCTTCCCGGAGCCGGTCATCTCGGTGGCCATTGAACCCAAGACGAAGGTCGACCAGGACAAGCTGGGCTTGGCCCTGCAGCAGCTGGCGGAAGAGGATCCCACCTTCCGGGTTCACACCGACGAAGAGAGCGGCCAGAACATCATCGCCGGCATGGGCGAGCTGCATCTGGAGATCATCGTCGACCGCCTGACGCGCGAGTTCAAGGTGGACGCGAACATCGGCAGGCCCCAGGTCGCGTACCGCGAAGCCATGCGCAGGTCCGCCCACGGCACCGGCCGCTTCGTGCGACAGTCGGGCGGCAAGGGACAGTTCGGCCACGTGGAACTGGAGGTTGAACCAGGTGAGCGGGGCCTGGGCTTTGTCTTCCTCGATCAGATCACGCAGGGTCGGATCCCGCGCGAGTACATCCCGGCTGTCCAGAAGGGGATCAAGGAGGCGATCAACAGCGGTGTGGTTGCCGGCTATCCAGTGCTGGACCTGAAGGTCCGGTTGGTGGATGGCTCCTACCACAACGTGGACTCGAGCGAGATGGCCTTCCAGATCGCCGGCTCGATGGGCGTCAAAGATGCCCTGCGCAGAGGCGACGCCTACCTGTTGGAGCCGATCATGAAGGTGGTCGCCACCATGCCTGAGGAGTATCTCGGCGACGTGATGGGCGACATCTCCTCGCGGCGAGGTCATATCCTGGGTATGGAGGGTCGCGGCACATCGCAGTCGGTGACGGCCTATGTGCCCCTGGCTGAGATGTTCGGCTACGCGACGGCATTGCGCTCCATGACCTCGGGTCGTGCCGCGTACTCCATGGAGTTCGATCATTACGCGGAGCTGCCGGGCAACCTGGCAGAGGCCGTGGGTAAGAAGGGAGCCGGACAGTGAACGGCTCTGAAGCAAGGTTCAGTCTGGCGCTGTCCAAAACAGCAGGAGGATTCTAGTGGCCAAGAAGAAGTACGAGCGGACCAAGCCGCACATGAACGTGGGCACGATCGGTCACATCGACCATGGCAAGACGACCCTGACGGCTGCCATCACGAAGGTGCAGGCGGCCAAGGGCCTGGCCCAGTTCCAGGCGTTCGATCAGATCGATAAGGCGCCGGAAGAGAAGCAGCGCGGCATCACCATCTCGATCACGCACGTCGAGTACGAGACCGAGAAGCGCCATTACGCCCACGTCGACTGCCCGGGCCACGCCGACTACATCAAGAACATGATCACGGGCGCCGCCCAGATGGACGGGGCCATCCTGGTGGTTGCCGCCAACGATGGTGCCATGCCCCAGACGCGCGAGCACATTGTGCTGGCGCGGCAGGTCAACGTTCCCTCGCTGGTGGTCGCCCTGAACAAGATCGACATGGTCGAGGACGAGGAGTTCGTCGAGTTGGTCGAGCTCGACCTCCGCGAGCTGCTCTCCCGCTACGAATTCCCCGGCGACGACCTGCCGATCGTGCGGGTCTCCGCGCTGAAGGCGCTGGAGGGCGACCCGGAGGCGGCCGAGGGCATCACCAAGCTGCTCGACGCGGTGGACAACTTCATCCCCGAGCCGGAGCGGAAGAACGACCTGCCCTTCCTGATGCCTGTCGAGGACGTTTTCACCATCCAGGGCCGGGGCACTGTCGTGACTGGCCGCGTCGAGCGTGGCACGCAGAAGATCAACGAGCCGGTCGAGATCATCGGCATCCGGCCCACGAGGACCACGGTGGTCACGGGCCTCGAGACCTTCCACAGGCAGATGGACTCGGTCCAGGCGGGCGACAACGTGGGCGCCCTGCTGCGCGGCATAGGTCGGGAGGACGTGGAGCGCGGTCAGGTGCTGGGCAAGCCGGGCTCGATCACACCGCACACGAAGTTCAAGGCGAACGTGTACGTGCTGACCAAGGAGGAGGGCGGCCGGCACAAGCCGTTCTTCTCCAACTACAGGCCCCAGTTCTATATGCGTACCACCGACGTGACGGGTACCATCTCGCTGCCCGAGGGCGTGGAGATGTGCATGCCGGGCGACAACGTCGAGATGACCATCGAGCTCATCACGCCCATCGCCTGCGAGCAGGGTCTGCGCTTCGCCATCCGCGAGGGCGGCCGCACAGTGGGCGCCGGCGTCGTGACCGAAGTCCTTCAGTAGCGAATAGGTATAGGTAGGGGAGCTCGCAGGTGAAAGCAACGCGACTTGGCCGACGCTTGCGCGCTCCAGCTTTTCGCACTCTTCGCACGGAGCTGGGGTTCTAGTGGCGCAGAAGATACGGATCCGGTTGAAGGCCTACGACCACAAGGTCTTGGACCAGGCGGCCGACAAGATCGTCGACACCGCCCGGCGTACGAACGCGCGCATAGCTGGACCCATCCCACTGCCGACGGAGATCAACAAGATGACGGTGATTCGTTCGCCGTTCATCGACAAGGATTCCCGGGAGCAGTTCGAGATGCGCACTCACAAGCGAATAGTGGACATCCTGGACCCGAACCCCCGGGTCGTCGATGCTCTCATGCACATCACCCTGCCGGCCGGCGTCTCGATCGAGATCAAGCTCTGATGGCGAAGAAGAAGTCGGCGCCCGCGGTAAAGGGGCTGCTCGGCCGCAAGCTCGGCATGACCCAGCTCTTCAATCCAGACGGCACGCTATCAGCCGTGACAGTGGTGGAGGCCGGTCCCTGCCGCGTGCTCGATCTCCGCACCGAAGAGAAGGACGGCTACGCGGCCGCGCGGCTCGCGTTCGACCCCGTCCCGGCGCGCCGGCTGAGCAAGCCACTGGCCGGTGAGTTCAAGAAGGCAGGCATCGAACCTGCCCGCCAAGTGATCGAGCTCCGTGGTGCCGAGGGCCTGCAAGCTGGCGAGGAACTGCGCTGTGATGTCTTCGCCGAGGGCGAGCTGGTTGACGTCACCGCCAAGAGCAAGGGCAAGGGCTTCCAGGGCATGGTGAAGCGCCACCGTTTCTCACGAGGTCCTGAGAGTCACGGTTCCATGAACGTGCGTCAGCCCGGATCGATCGGCGCCACCGATGCAGCTCGAGTGTTCAAAGGCGTGAAGATGGCAGGCCACATGGGCGCGGCGCGCACGACAGTGCAGGGCGTGAAGGTCTTGAGGGTCGATCACGACAGGAACCTGCTGCTGCTCCACGGCTCAGTGCCGGGGGCCTATGGCTCGCTGGTCCTGATCCGTGGTTCCGTCAAGCAGAGGGCAGGCAGGTGATGGCTGACGACAAGGACAAGTTGCAGGAGCCAACCAGCGCTGCTGCCGGGGAGCAGGAGCTCGAGCCCAAGCCTGCAGCTGTCGAAATGGCGGCCGAGGAGCTCGAACCGGGCAAGCGCAAAACGGGCGCGCGCAGCTCGAGCGCGGCCAGGGTGCGGAGCCACGCCAAGCCAGGGCCGAAGGCCGAGTCGGCGGCGGCCGGGAAGCTCGCTGAGGACGAGTCGGCGGATCCGTTGTCGGTGCCGACCTACACGGCGAGTGGCGAGCGGGCCGGCCGCTTCGAGCTGCCCGAGTCGATCTTCGGCCAGGTCCCGCACATGGCAGTCATGCACCAGGCTTTTCTCCGCCAGCGCAACAATGCCCGGCAGGGCACTGCCAAGGTCAAGCACAGGGATGAGGTTTCTGGCGGCGGCGTCAAGCCCTACCGGCAAAAGGGCACAGGCCGCGCCCGGCACGGGTCCACGCGCGAGCCCTCGATGGTTGGCGGCGGCACGGTTTTCGGCCCTGAGCCCCGCTCTTTTGCTGAGAGGATGCCGCGCAAGATGCGCCGGCTCGCCCTGCGCTCGGCGCTGAGCGTCAAGGCGAGCGAGCGCAAGGTGACGGTGCTGGAGAACTTCGTGATCGATAAGCCGCGGACTGCCGAGATGGTGAGCTTGCTTCATGCCATCGGCGTCGACGACACGGCTCTGGTTGTGCTGCCGGCCGCGAACGAGGTGGTCGCCCGCTCGACCAGCAACCTGCCCTGGGCCAAGGTCATTCTGGCCAGCAACCTGAATCTCTACGACCTGTTCACTCACGATCGCGTGATCATCGCCAAGGACGCGGTGAGCGTGCTCGAGGAGACCTTCAGTCCACCCGCTCCGCGGCGAGGCTGGGTGGCCGGGGAGGCAAGCGAATGAGAGCGCCCGTCGAGGTTCTCTTCGGACCGCTGGTGAGCGAGCGCTCCTACACGCTCTACCAGGAGGGCCGCTACACCTTCAGGGTGGCGCCCGACGCGACCAAGAACGAGATAGCGAAGGCGCTGGAGGAGCACTACCAGGATCAGGGCGTGAGGGTCCGGGCGGTCAACACCGTGAACGTGCGCGGCAAGGTTCGGCGCACAGGCCGGCGCGGCCTTACCGGCCGCACTGCCGATTGGAAGAAGGCGATCGTGACGCTGGCTCCAGGCCAGAAGATCGAAGGCCTGTTCGGGAGCCTTTGATGCCCATCAAGCAGTACAAGCCGACAAGTCCTGGCCGCCGCTTTCTGAAGACCGCGAGCTTCGAGGAGCTGACGGCCGCCGAGCCCGAGAAGAGCCTGCTGGAGCCGCTCAAGAACAACGCCGGCCGCAACAACCAGGGCAAGATCACAACGCGACATCGCGGCGGCGATGGGCGGCGCAGCTACCGCCGGATCGACTTCCGCCGCGACAAGGTGGGAGTCCCCGGCAAGGTCGCGACCATCGAGTACGACCCCAACCGCTCCGCGCGCATAGCCCTGATTCACTACGCGGACGGGGAGAAGCGGTACATCCTGGCGCCGCTGGGACTTAGGGTGGGAGATCAGATCCATAGCGGGTCGGAGGCTCCGGTCCGGGTCGGCAATTCCATGCCGCTGCAGCGGATCCCTGTGGGGTCCACCGTTCACAACATCGAGCTCACGCTCGGCCGCGGGGGCCAGTTGGTCCGCTCGGCAGGCACGTCGGCGCAGCTGCTGGCCAAGGAGGGCGACTATGCCGTGGTACGCATGCCCTCCGGCGAATTGCGTCGCATCCACGTTCGCTGCGCGGCCACGCTCGGTCAGGTTGGTAACCTGGACCACGAGAACGAGTCCGGCGGCAAGGCGGGCCGCTCCCGCTGGCTGGGCAAGCGCCCGACAGTGCGCGGCTCAACCATGAACCCTGTCGACCACCCGCACGGCGGTGGCGAAGGCAAGACCGGCCCCGGCGGCAACCCCAAGACGCCTTGGGGCAAGCCCGCGCTGGGTTTCCGCACCCGGAAGCCGAAGAAGGCTTCCAGCTCGCTCATCATCCGACGTCGTGAGAAGAAGTAGAGAAATCAGAAAGCAATGTCCCGTTCGCTGAAAAAAGGACCCTTCGTCGACGCCAAGCTGGAAGCCAAGGTCGGCAAGCTGAACGCGTCCCGGGAGAAGAAGGTCATCCGCACCTGGGCGCGGGCGTCGACCGTGTTCCCGGAGATGGTGGGCCACACGGTCGCCATCCATGACGGCCGCAAGCACGTTCCGGTCTTCATCAGCGAGAACATGGTTGGTCACAAGCTCGGCGAGTTCGCGCCGACCCGGCATTTCCGCAGCCATACCGGGGGCGCCAAGACCGAGCGGGCCTCGAAGGTTCGTTAGGAAACAGATGGAAGTTCTGGCTCGTTCCAAGTACATCCGGCGTACTGCCCGCAAGGCGCGGCTGGCGGCCGACATGGTGCGCGGCATGCGTGTCAGCGAGGCGTTGGCGCAGCTCGAGTACTCGCCCAAGCACGCCGCCCAGGATGTGGCGAAAGCCGTCAAGTCCGCTGCCGCGAATGCCGAGCACAACCACAATCTGGATCGGGCTGACCTCTGGCTGAAAACGGTGGTCGTCGACGAGGGGCCGACCATGAAGCGCATCCGGCCGGTCAGCCGGGGCATGGCGCATCAGTACTTCAAGCGCACCTGCCATATCACGGCCATCGTCGAGGACCGGCCGGAGGCTGCGCCGGCTCGGCCGGCCCGCCGCCGGCAGGCCGCTCGGAGCGCGAGGCCAGCGGCGGAAACCGAAGCTGCCGTCGAGGGGGAAAGCTAAATTGGGTCACAAGGTCCACCCGAACGGGTTTCGGCTCGGTTCCTACAGGAATTGGGAAGCCAACTGGTTCGTCGCCGACAAGGACTACACCAAGGTGCTTCATGAGGACCTGGCGATGCGCAAGTTCATCTCCGGCCGCCTGAAGAACGCCGGAGTGGCGAGGATCGAGACCGAGCGCTCTTCCAACGCCCAGCTGGCGGTCACCATCTACACCGCCAAGCCGGGCATCGTCATCGGCAAGGGCGGAGCGTCGGTGGACGCCCTCCGCAACGATCTGGAGAAGCTTTTCGGGAGCAGGGTGAAGATCTCGATCCAGGAGATCAAGCAGCCTGAGCTGGACGCCCAGTTGGTGGCTGAGAACATCGCGCTCCAGATCGAGCGCCGGATCAGCCACCGACGAGCCATGAAACAGTCGATCATGCGAACCATGCGCGCCGGCGCCAAGGGCGTTCGGATAGCGCTCGGCGGCAGGCTGCGCGGCGGCGAGATGGCCCGCCGGGAATGGGATCGCGAGGGTCAGGTGCCCCTCCACACCCTGCGGGCCGACATCCGCTTCGGCCGGGCCACCGCCAAGACCACATTCGGTGTGATAGGCGTCAAGTGCTGGATCTACCGCGACCTCCTGGCGCCCAAGCGCCGGGGCGTCGAGCTGGTGCCTGAGAACCTGGCCCGCCAGGCCGATGCTGCCGCCATCGAGGTCCGCCGGGCTGCCGCCGCGCAGGCGCAGGCTCAAGCTCCGCTGCCGTCAGGCACGCTGGAGGCCGCGGCAGTCAACCAGAACCCGAGTGACCCCAAGGTCGCTGCCGCCAACCTGGCTGAGCAGGTCGCCGGCGAGCGGGCTGGGACCGGGCTGCGCCAGCGAGCCCCTCGGCCGCCAGGCACCCCGGCCAGCGAGGCCGAGCGGCGCAGCCAGCCAGGTACGAGGGCCAGGACCGTCCGGCCGGCCGAGCTGCCGAGACCGGCACCCGCGAAGGCTGAGGCGCCCGCTAAGGCTGAGACGCCCGCGCAGGCTGAGGTGCCCGCGCCAGCGAAGTCCCGCGCGTCCGAACAGGCGCCGCCGGCTGCTCCGGCCGAAGGCAGCATGGAAGCCGGCGGCGGGTTGAGCGCCGGCCAGGCGGGCGGCGAGAAGCCGGCCGGCCCTGACCCGGAGACGGGCGGCCCAGTTGTCGCCGCGGTTGTCGAGGCGGCCGGCTCCGTTGTCGCATCGGCGATCTCGCGCATCCTGCCAACGTCCGAGTCGGACAAGGCGGACAAGCCCCAGGAGAAGAAGGGCCCCAAGACGAAGACCACTGGCGGTGAAGAGCGGAAGCGGCCGGCCGCCGCAGCAGACGAGGAGGGGGAGCCGGATGCTACTTCCTAAGCGCGTAAAACACCGCAAGCAGCACAAGGGCCGGCGGGGTGGCGTCGCCACTCGCGGCGCGACTATCGCCTTCGGCCAGTTTGCCCTCCAGGCAGAGGAAGCCTGCTGGATGACGAATCGGCAGATCGAGGCAGCTCGCCGGGCGATGACCCGCCACGTTAAGCGCGGCGGCCAGATCTGGATCCGGATCTTTCCCGACAAACCCGTGACCAAGAAGCCGGCAGAAACCCGGATGGGCTCGGGCAAGGGCAATCCGGAAGGCTGGGTGGCGGTGATCAAGCCTGGCCGAGTTCTCTTTGAGATGGCCGGCGTGAACGCCGAAACTGCCAAGGAGGCCATGCGCCTGGCGGCGGCCAAGCTGCCGGTGAAGACGCGGTTCATAATGGCCGAGGAGTCTCGGGCCACTCAGCTAGCACACGCCGGAGGCGGAGAATGATCAGAGCCGCTGAGCTCGCCGAACTGGACTCAGAACAGCTGGCAGCCCGCCTCAGCAGCGAGCGCAGGGAGCTCTACGAGCTGCGTTTCAAGCTGGCCGTGGGACAGCTTGAGAACAACCGGCAGGTGCGGCGGGTTCGCAAGAACATTGCGCGCATCCTGACAGTGGTCCAGCAGCGACGGCTGAACGGCGACGACGTGCTGGTGCAGCCTCGAGAAACACCCGAAGCCGTGGAAGCCGAAGCTCAGGCGGGCGAGGGCCAGGCCGGCGAGGACGATGCCCCGGAGGCTGCCGAGCCGGCTGGCCGCACACGCGCTCGGGCAAGACGCGCCGGCCAAGAGGATGTCTAGATGAGTCAAGTTCAACCAGAACAGCAGGCGGCGGAGCGCAGCCGCGGCCTGCGCAAGGTTCGCACCGGGCGAGTGGTCTCCGACAGGATGGAGAAGACGGTCATCGTCCAGGTGCCGGGCCTCAAGTCGCACCCGCTCTACAAGAAGGTGATGCGGCAGCGAACGCGCTTCAAGGTGCATGACGAGAGCGATCAGTGCCAGGTCGGCGATCTGGTCAGGATCATGGAGACGCGGCCCATCTCCAAGGACAAGCGCTGGCGTGTGCTGGAAGTCGTCGAGAAGGCCAGATAAGCTGTGATCCAGCAAGAATCCAGGCTCCGAGTGGCCGACAACAGCGGTGCCCGGGAACTGCTCTGCATCCGGGTGATGGGCGGCTCCTATCGTCGCTACGCTTCGGTGGGCGACGTGATCACCGCGACAGTCAAATCGGCCCAGCCAGGCGGCCAGGTTAAGAAGGGCGAGGTGGTGAAAGCCGTGGTCGTCAGGGTGGCCAAGGAATATCGTCGCCCGGATGGCTCGAACATCCGCTTCGACGACAACGCAGCGGTGATCATCAATCCCCAGAACAATCCCAGGGGCACGCGCATCTTCGGCCCGGTGGCCCGCGAGCTGCGCGAGCGCAACTTCATGAAGATTGTGTCCCTGGCTCCGGAGGTGCTTTGAGTTGCTGAAGAACAAGGCAAGCGCCGCCAGGCTTTCGAAACCTGACCTGGCGGCCGGGGACACGGTGGTGGTACTGGCCGGGAAGGACAAGGGCAAGCGAGGCGAGGTTCTGCGCACGCTGCCCGCGGCCGGCAAGATAGTGGTGCGCGGCGTGAACCTCAAGAAGCGGCACACCAAGGCAGGCAGCCGGGTCGCGGGGAACGTTGTCCAGCAAGGTGGCATCGTCGACTTTGAGTCGCCGTTGGACTACAGCAACGTGATGCTTTTCTGTCCGGCCTGTGAGCGGCCGACGCGGATCCGTCACACAGTCCTGGAGGGTGGTCGCAAGGCGCTGGAGTGCGTCAAGTGCGGCGAGCCCTACCAGCGGGTTCGGAAGACGGAGGCCCAGTGAGCACAGCTACTGCGAACACCGGCAGCCGGTCGCCTGACCTGCAGCAGACGTATCTGGAGAAGGCGGTACCCGCCCTGCAGAGGGAATACGACTACGACAACGTGATGGAGGTGCCTCGCGTGGCGAAGGTGATCCTCAACATCGGCATCGGCGAGGCGAAGGACAACCCGCGCGCGTTGGAGGCGGCCGTCGCCGACGTCCGCACCATGACCGGCCAGCAGCCGGTGGTGGTGAAGGCGCGTCGCTCGGTCGCGGCGTTCAAGCTGCGCGAGGGCATGCCGGTGGGGATCAAGGCCACGCTGCGGGGCCGCCGGATGTGGTTCTTTCTGGAGAGGCTGATCGGCCTCGCCCTGCCGCGCATAAGGGACTTCCGCGGCATCAGCGGCGAGGGTTTCGACGGCCGCGGCAACTATTCGCTGGGGCTGCGGGAGCAGATCATCTTTCCCGAGATCGACTACGACAAGATCGACAAGCTGCGAGGTTTCGAGGTTTCGATAGTGACTACAGCCAAAACCGACGAAGAGGCCCGCGCGCTGCTGACCCAGCTGGGTATGCCATTCCGCAAGCGGGAAGACCGGTGAGCAGCGTGCAGCGGAGGAGTGAGTAAGTGGCCAAGAAGTCAGCGATTGAGAGCTGGAAGAAACCGCCCAAGTTCGCAGTGCGGTTGCGCAACCGCTGCCGCCTGTGCGGACGGCCGCGCGCCTACATGCGAAAGTTTGGCATGTGCCGCATCTGTTTTCGAACGCTTGCCGCCGAGGGCAGGATCCCCGGCGTGATGAAGTCGAGTTGGTGATGGCAAGAGCGGGAACCGGTGTCGTCTCCGACCCGCGAGTCAGCATGTCTGCGATCGGGTC
>QHBT01000037.1 GCA_003244185.1 Candidatus Dormiibacter spiritus
GCGTTATCTCGGAAGCTGTTCAGGTTAGCCCACCCTCACCGGGCATTTCATCGGGCGGGTCTTATGGGAATGACTCCTCCGAACCGGCCAGGGACGACAGCCAAGGCCGATCAGTACCGCTAGAGGGTTCCCGCAGCGGGACGGCTCTTATGCGAGGTCAGTGGGCTGCGGTCGCTCTACCGCGTGAGGCGAGCAGACCGATCATCAGGGCCGCACCCCAATCGAGAAACAGCGGATCCCACAGTAGGCGTGGCCAATCATGCCGGGCCGGTCGAAGCCGGACTCGGGTTGGATGACATCGGCGAGCACCAGGTTTCCCACCGCGGTGTTCAGACCACCCCAGCCCATGAGTAGAAGGGCGCCCAGCCAGCACGTCCATCGTGTGACGCGCCGGGCCGGCCAGCCCGACCGGGCCAGCGCGAGCGGAGCCATGGCGGCGACCAGCTTGACCGCGCCAATTGGGGCGAGCAGCCACTCCCGTCCTCGAAAGCCCTCTACCAGGGCTGTCCCCAGCGAGGACACGAGCAACGTCCCACCCGCAGCCCAGTAGAGACTGAACCCCGCATGGATCACCCCGAACGCGCTGGCTGCGACGAAACCTCCGGGCACACGCCTGGTGGTTGAGGCAACGCCACTCATTTTCATGGGCTCATGCTCGCTGACGTAGGTACGCGGGCGGCATCCGGTACCTCCCGGACCCAGACCCTGACCTGCCGACGCAGAATGCCCATGTCTCGTAGCCCGATCCGCTTGCGGCACAGGCGGCATGAGCACCTGGCGTGTCGCGCGCCCGATCGCGCCTGTCGCCGTCAGAGGTTTGCCGACATAGCTTTGATTGCGCGGTCGAGCCACTCGGCCAGGAGTTGGCGTTCGGGGTGGCTGAGCATGTCGAGTTGGGGTGCGATGGCTCGCAAAGCGACTGCGGCCTCGATCGGTGCTTGATGTGCGGGTTCTGGCGTGTCGGCAAGTATTCGGGTGAGTACGGCCTGAAGGATGCTCGGGGCGAGATCGGGATCGCGTTGATCGGGCGGGGTCGACAGCAGCGTGTGGATGGCTCCGATTCCGGCGGCCTGGATGAGGTCGACGGCGTGGTGTTCGCTGACGCGTAGCCGGCCGGTCAGTGCGATCCGGCGGATGCGGGCCTGGAGAACTTGTTTGCCGGATCGGGCCGCCGGCGAGTGCCTCACGCGATCCGGATCGCTCAACAGCCGGAATAGGGCCGGATTGGCGAGGCCGAAGTCAATTTGCATGGTCCAGCCATCGCGCAGCTCCTCGACTGGGTCGACGTCGGCGGCCGAGGCTGCTTCGACGATCTCGGCCTTCGCGGACACGTAGGTGGACATCACGTGTTCAGCCACCGCTTCGAGCAGGCCGTCCTTATCGCCGAACAGCCGGTAGATCGTGGGTGCCTGCACACCCGCACGCTCGGCGACGCCGCGGGTGGTGACCGCCACCGGTCCCTCTTCCTGCAGCAGGCGTGCAGCGACATCGACGATCCGAGCCCGGGTGTCCCGCCTGCTGGTCGCTCTGGTCACTTACCAACGATAACGCATGACTGCTTCCCGTGGTATACCATCGATACGGTGCGATTGATTCCGTCGATAACACAGGAGGTTGACCGATGATCATCATCACTGGCGCAACGGGCGCCTTGAACAGCGCCACCGCCGATCACCTGCTCACTCGCACGCCGGCCAGCGACGTCGCCGTAGCTGTCCGCGACCCAGCCAGGGCCCGCCGCTTCGCTGAGCGTGGCGTCGAGGTGAGGCGCTGCGACTACGCCGACCTCACGTCCCTGCCTGGCGCGTTCGACGGCGCCGACCAGCTGCTGCTCGTGTCCTCGAACGACCCAACGGGGGACACGGTCGAGCTGCACCGCGCCGCGATCGATGCGGCGGTGAAGGCAGACGTCGGACGGATTCTCTACACGAGCCACCAGGGGGCCGCACCCGACACCCCGTTCTTACCGGGGCGTCACCACTTCGCCACCGAGCAGCTGCTCGCCGAGTCCGGCATCGCCTGGACCTCGCTGCGCAACGGGTTCTACGCACACAGCCTGACGTGGCTGGCCGGACCGTGGCGCGAGACCGCTGTAATCGCTGTGCCCGCTGACGGGGCGGTGTCGTGGACCGCGCGCGAGGACGCCGCCGAGGCTGCGGCCGTCATCCTCGAGTCCGACGGCGCCTACAACGGCCCGACGACGATCACCGCGAACGCCGCGCCCACCTTCGACGAGATCGCCACAATGGCGGCCGAGCTGACCGGACAGTCGATCAAGCGAGTGGTGCTCGATCCGGAGGACTGGGTTGCCACGCAAATCGCGGCAGGTCAGCAAGAGTTCATGGCGCGCTTCTCGCTCAGCATGTACCAGGCCGCCAACGAGGGCTTCTTCGCCGCAACCGATCCGCTGCTCGGCACACTCCTCAGCCGCGATCCGCGAACTGTGCTCGACGTGCTCGCCGCACCGATCACCCATTAGACGTACGCACCCGCACGGCCACGCGGGTCCGTCCGACAGGGGGATCCGCTTGCGACGACGATTTGGCGGGTGCCGCCGGGCGCCTGGACGGCTTGATCATTCTCGCAAGCGGATCCGCTTACGGGACTGGCTGCTGCCCGCTGCGGCAGTGTCGGTCAGCATGTAGGGGTGGGGTTGGAGGAGAACAAGGCCTTGGTACGCCGGTACTACAACGAGGTGTTGACCGGCCGGGACCGGAGACTCCTTGCGCAACTGCTCGACCCGTCCTTCGTCAGCCATGTGTCTGGCGGTCCGGTCGTCGGCATTGAGGTCTACACCGCCGCGGTGGAGGCGACCCATGGTGCATTCGCGGACCTCGTGGTGACCGTCGAAGACCAGGTCGCCGAGCGGGACAGAGTCACCACCCGTTGGAGTGCGTCGGCCACCCATACTGGCAGTTTCGCCGGTGTCGCTGCCACCGGACGTCCGGTCACCGTCACGGGCATGCACTTCCATCGCATTGGCCAGGGTCGTATCGTTAAGCACTGGGAGGAACTCGGCCAACTCGGCCTCCTGCGACAGATGGGCGTTCTGGGCTATCCGCACCACCCACGGACGTCGTGAGGCGTGGCACAGATTCAGCCGCGTTTGGGTCTGCCGGGTCGACGTGCCGGCCTGCCGTTGCACCAACGGGGGAGGCCATCTCCAGTTTGTCAGCGCGCCATCACTTAAGGCACTCACAGCGGCGTTGATCCGCCGTCGGCTGACAGCTCGAGACTCCTCATCTACCGTACTGTCAGGCCGCGATGCCACGAGTGCTGATTCTGGGTAGTCCGGGAAGCGGTAAGTCTAGGCTTGCTCGTTCACTGTCAGCCTCAACCGGTGTCCGTGCAACTGACCTTGATGCCGTCGCCGCCATTGCATACAGAACCGGTCTGCGCCCACGACCTGTTGGGCCCCTCGTCCGAGAGGCCGCGCGGCTCGCCGGCCAGGACACCTGGATCGCCGAGGGAGTGTTTATCGGATGGACCGAGGCTCTGCGCGATCGAGCCAGCCAGGTGGTCGTCCTCAAGACGCCTTTAGTGCGCTGTCTCTGGAGGGTCGTTCGTCGCCACCTTGCGGCTGGCCTTCCCAATCAACATGGCGGTGTCGTGAGGCTCTTCCAATTCTGTTTCGAAATCGTGGATTATCACCGGAACCGAAACCCAGACGTTAGCTGGCCGGAGAACCCGGACCGCACGACTCTGGTCGCGACGTTGCGCTTCGCGTCGAAGGCTAATGACCGTCTGGCCGTGTTAGCGACACGGCACGACATTGACGAGTGGATGCGAGACATTACTGCACAGTCGACAGTGGGGCCTTGTTAGCCGTCAAGGGTCCGAGTGCGGCAGCCACGACATCTACGGCTTCCCAACCAGCCGGCCTCGTGGACGAGATCCTGCGTAACAAGGGCGATGGAGCGCTTCGTGGGGCTCTTCCTCGGCTTCTCGGCGATACAGCCGGTCGGCCTCATCCTCTCACCCGCCCCCGGGGGGAGCGAGAACGTGGCGCACTCAGGTCGAAACAGCAGCAAAACAGGGGGACTTATCGCGGAGCGCTGCTAGCACCGCCGAGCTCCGCACCTCGGACGGGGTATGAACTTTCCTGTAACCCCGGCTCGTATGAATAGGCAGACGCTGGCAGCCACCGTATCCAAGGAGTTCTGATGCACCGATTTCTCCTGCTGCCCCTTGCGGTCCTCGTCATTGCCGCATGTGGCAGCGGTTCGTCAGGGTCAGGCACCGCGGGCACCTCGGCGCCGTCCGCAACCACGTCGCCAACGCCCACGGCGCAGGTCGTGACGATCCACGAGTCCGAGTTCAAGCTTGACCCCGCGCTGGTGACCGTCAAAGCCGGCACGGTCACGTTCAACCTGATGGACGACGGCAAGTTCCCGCACGATCTGCACATTGCGCCCAAGGGCACCACTAATGAGGTCGGTGCGGCTCAGCGAATGACGGCTGGGGGCACGACCAGTTTCACCGTCACGCTCCAGGCGGGCAGTTACGATATGTGGTGCGCGGTTGATTCGCACCGGCAACAGGGGATGCAGGGAACCATCACCGTCACCTAAGCTGGGTCGCGGCCGCCACGGTAAGGCAGTCCGGGTCGGGGCGCGCGGCCGGGCCGAGCCACAGGACGAACTCCGGGGGCGGCTCTTCGCGGTCGGGCCGGTCACATGGTCGTCCTCAAGGATGCGCCGAGCGATGGGTTTGCCTCCCAGCGCCGCCCGCTGAACCCTGGTGCTCGAACAAATGTTTGGCTAGACTGCGCGCGATGGCCCGGGCTGGCGAGGCGACGATCCTCCACGCGGACCTCGACGCCTTCTATGCGTCAGTCGAGCAGCTGCTCGACTCCTCGCTGAGCGGCAGACCGGTTGCGGTAGGTGAGGGAGTGGTCCTCGCCGCCTCTTACGAGGCCAAGGCGTTTGGGATTCGAGCCGGGATGCCAGGCTGGATGGCCCGGCGGCTGTGTCCAGACCTGCGCTTCGTCGGCGGCCACTTCGATGAGTACCAGCGCCTCGGCGATCAGGTCATCGACGTTCTCCGCGACTTCACGCCGCTGGTCGAGCGGATCTCGATCGACGAAGCCTTCATGGACGTTGCTGGGACTGAGCACCTGTTCGGCTCGCCCGGGGAGATCGGCGCGGCGATCCGCAGGCGGGTGCGGCGTGAAATCGGGTTGGCCGTGTCTGTCGGCGTGGCGCGAACGAAACACCTCGCCAAGATCGCCTCGCAGACAGCGAAGCCGGATGGTCTGGTCCTGGTTGAGCCCGACCGCGAGCTCGAGTTCATGCGTCCCCTGCCGGTTGAGCTGATGTGGGGCGTCGGGCATGTCACGCTTGCTCGGCTGACCAGCGTGGGCATCCGCACCATCGGCGACCTGGCTGCTACTTCAGATCCCGTGCTGAGGCGCATGCTCGGTCGGGCAGTTGGGAACAAGCTGAGATCGTTGGCCACCAACACAGATCCTCGCCGAATCGAAACCACCCGGCAGGTGGCATCGGTCGGAGCACAGTCTGCGCTTGGCCGCCGGCGGCCCACGTCCGGTCTGCTTCGGTCCACGCTCGGCTACCTCGCCGATCGTGTGGCGGGCCGGCTGAGGGCGGCGGGTCGATCTGGGCGCACCATCACCGTCAGGGTGCGCTTCACGGGGCTGCGCTCGGTCACCCGGTCCCTCACGTTGTCCAGCCCCATTTCCGCTTCACTCACCCTTACCGAGCTGTCCGCCGAACTGGCATGGGCAGCTCTTGCCGACCATCCGCGCGAGCACGAGATCACGCTCCTGGCTGTGTCGGTCTCGCAGCTGGTGGACGATTCCATCCTCCAACTCCAGCTGCCCCTCGGCCTGGGCGTTGATCGAAGCCGGCCGGGAACCGCCTCAGGTTCGGCACGTTGGGCTGTCGACCGAGCGGTGGACGCGATCCGAGACCGGTTCGGGCGGGATGCGGTGGGCTACGCGACTGTCATGTTCTCCGAGGGCGGACGGGTGCCCGAAGCGTTTAGACAGCTGGCCGAGCGGTCGGGCGGCCGTCTGGGTGGCCAGGGCTAGCTGGATCTACATTGGCCAGACTCGCGCCAGCGCGCGAGCGTCGACCCGGCAGACGGCGGGTGTCAGCGATCACCACGACCCGCCACCCAAGGAAAGTGCCCGCAGGGCAGCTCGGGGCTGTGACTCCGTGGACAGGCGGGTCGGCAAAATGAGGGGGATGGACCTACGAGCCAGGGCGCTGGCCTCTGCCAGCCTGTTTGCCCTCCTGGCACTGGTGATGCAGTTCCTGCTGGGCATGGCCGTCAACCTATTCGTGACGATCCCTACCAGCCACCCCGGCGCTAAGCCGCCGGAGTACTTCGGCGGCGTGGTGGCCAGCGTCACCTGGGCAGTGCTGCAGGGGCCGCTGCTGCTCCAACTCCACGCCGGCTTCGGGCTGGTGCTGGTTGTGGGCTCCGTCTACTTGCTGATCCAGGGCATCCTCATGAGGCGGGGGAGCCTGGTGACGGCGACAGTTTTCGGCTTCATCGGCACGCTCGGCGCGGGCTTCAACGGGGGCAGCTTCCTCAATTACAACGAGAACTTCAGCTCGATGTTGATGGCGGCAGGCTTCGCGGTCGCCGTCGTGGCCTACCTGTTCGCTCTCTACCTATCCCTTCAGGTGTCACCGGCTCGGCAGGTGGTCTGAGACCGGCGGGGGCTGCGGGTCTAAGCGCACCAGTCGCACGGTCGCTACCGGTAGATCCAGAAATCGCCCTAGACAAACCGCAAGGATCAGTAGCGGTACCCCATGTCTTCCATCACAGAGGTGCTCGCCCCTGGCCTGGAGGTGGGGCTATTGCTCTGGGTACTGGCCGGGATATTCTCCCAGGTACGCACGCATCACTCCGGGATCGGTCTGGGCCCTCCTCAATGCCTCGACTCCCTGACCCTTGAGTAAACCGATGCGGTAGGTCCGACGACGAATCGCCGCGGGCAGGTTCTCCTGGGGTGTCTGCGGCGCCTGGCTCACACTTGCGGCCGCTCCTGCAATCCGATGGCCCACTGCAGTTGGATCCTCACCCGGCCTGAGGACGACTGTCAGGAACGGGGGCCCATTCGGGTCGGGGGTGGGAGCGCCCGGAGGCACGTAGGGCTGGCTCGAAGGCGCTGAGTTCTGCGAACCAGTCATCCGGCTGGGCGAACCACAGGATGTGGCGGTGACCGCCGCAAGAACCATCAACCAGGCAGCCAACGCCCGCAGCCGCCGCACCGAAGCGGTCACTGATTGCAAGTTAGCCGGCGGGCTATCGCACATGATCGGATCCGCTTGCCCTTCCCCCAAATGCTACGCCTGCGGACGGTGGATGGGCCCCGCCCCTGTGGCGGAGCCCATCCCGAGTCAGAACCCGGTTTACCTGGCTGTAGCCGAAGTGTGCAGGGTCCGAGGGTGCGCGGTCGACGTGTGCGCGATCTGCGGAGCTGCGGATGAGAGCGACCCACCGCGCACTGCTGCGACGTCCTCGGGGACTGTGAACATCGCCTCATGGAAGTTCTGCGGTCCGGTACCCGCCACAGCTCTTGCGAATACAGGGGTTGCGGTGCGGGCAGCAGGTGCGATCGAGGTCGAGATGTAGTCCCCGACCATGCGACCCTGAGTGGTCAGGGGCAGCCAGCTCAGCTTCATCGGGCCAGCCAAAGTCTCTGGCGCACTCCAACTGTCGCCTCCGTTGGTGGAGGTGATGAAGCCGACCTCGAGCTGGCAGGTCGCCTCAGAACAATTGGCCTGGGGGTAGAAGTAGTAAGTCAGCGCCAGGCGGGCGTGGGCGCTGGGCGAGCTGCGGTCTACAGCGAGCCCCGGTATGAAGTAGTCGGCACCGCTGCCGACGCGGTTCGTGGGGACTCTGTGGACGGGTGACCAGACCAGGCCGTTGTCCGAGGTGCTGAAGATGATGTCGCTCGAGGAACACTGGCCCTCGAAACGGCAGTCGGACCACGCTAGGTAGATCCTGCCCGACCCGTCGATCTCCGCAGTCGGCAGCGGCAGGCCGGCGCGAATATTACCGTTCGGCACGTGAAATTCGGCTGCGGAGATGAAGGTCGAACCTCCCCAGCTGAGACCTCCGTCCGTGGAGATGAAGTCGGCCATCACGCCGGCGTTGAGGTTGATGTAGGGAACGACTACCGCGCCGCTCGGCAACACTATCGGTTGGCCGCCGATGCCGCTGGGCTGATCCACCGGGGTCTTGGGTGCGCCCCAAGTCAGCCCCCCATCGGTGGAAGTGCTCATCTGCTCCAGGTCGAGGACGGAGTTGTTGTCGTATTCGGTGTAGCAGTTGCCGAAGAACTGACTGGTTGGAGTGTTGTCGCAAACAGACCAATTCTTGTCCAGGAACTGCTGCGCGGTGGTCCCACGCACGTCCACGGGCACAGGGTTGCTCCAGGTGAGGCCGCCGTCGGTGGAGCGGCTGACCAGGAGATCGACACCTGGGCCGCCGCCGGGGCCCAACAGACCGAGATACGAGATTATCCAGACGTCATCCCGGGAGTCATAGGCGACTGAAGCGTCGCTCACGGAGAAGTACTTACCCCTTGGCGTTGAATTGGCAGTGGTACCCGGCAAGAAGCCGTGCTGCCAGGTCAGTCCGGCGTTGAGGGAGGTGGCCCAACCGATGTTGCTAGCACCCCCGTTGAAGACCCGGCCGACCTGAAAGGTTGAGACGACGGTCTTACCGAAGGCGAAGGTATCCGGTTCAACCTGCGTCCGGTGTTGAGCCTGGGGGTTCGTGTACGGATCACTACTGATCTGGACCAGTTGATCGGCAGCCGCAAACGCGGGGACGACCGACACCAACCCAACGGTGGACAATGCGGCCAACAAACCAAGGGCGCGTCCAGCCCATTTTGGTTTGGCTAAGGCGCCGACGACTTTGAACGAGCGGACCACACCAAGCGTTGGAACTTCAGTCATGCATTCCTCCTCGTCCTGCCACCCGGCCGGCAATGCTTCGCTCGCAGGACTCGTAGGCGACTGGCGGATCCGACCCTGATTGGTGACACCGCCGGCATAGCCCACCCCTCGACTGCGCCGCGGAAGCGGCCCTCCCTGCAACAACTCATATTCTGGCGACCGGATGGCCGGCCGTCAAGCTGCCGCTGCGCTAAGCCGTAGTTCGCCGGGGCCACCGTCTGCGTACGCTGGCGCACGCGCCGGCTCGCCACGACCGGCAACCTCAGTCGACCTGAGCGCCGCAGGTGATGTTGATGCAGTCGCGGTCATTGCCCGAGCCCAGTTCGAGGCCGCGAACATCCCGACATTCCCCAACGTCCTCAAGGGTCGCTGCGCGGTTCAGCATCGTCCGCGCTGGATCGCCTCCGCAATCACCGCTCGCTCAGCCAAGGGTTCCGGGATCGACTCCGGCACGCCGGCGGTCTGCAGTGGCACCATGCGAATGCCATATGGCCCGAGCTCGCAGGCCAGGTTCTTTCGGAGCGCTTCCGGGACCTGCAGGGCCTACACGACGAGTAGATGCCTCAGAGCTGCTGGACGGTCTAGAATTGCGCCTGCATCGACAAGGCTGATCCGACCGTCGTGTGTTTGGCGACTCGCAGCCACATGTGGGATGGCCCAAGCAAGAATAGGAGTACCGATGGCTAAGCAGAATCGAAGGAAGTCGGCTAAGAAATCGACCAGTGGGAACCAGGCCAAGGTAATCGCTCAACTGAGGAAGGAGGTAGACAAGCTCGCGAAGCAGCGCAAACGGGTCGACGAGCTCAGTGCTCAGATCGACCAGCTCAAAGCAGCCGCCATCGCTACAGCTGAGCAGGCCAGCACGCTGGCGGCTGAGGCAACCAAGAGCGCTGGGGCGGCGACGGCCGGATCCGCCGGCTCGACGCCCAGGCGAGGCACCCCCCGCCGAACGGTGGCAGCCCCCAACCGCCAGTCCGCCGATGGAGCCTCGACGGCTGCCGCCGGACGCACACGACGAACTGCGCCGGCTAAAACCGCGACACCCCGCACGGCGCGCCGGCGCACGCCGGTTGCGGCAGCTGGCGGCACAGTGACTCGCAGGCGACGAACTGCCGGGTCAGCGCCGGCGAATCCAGCCGCCACTGCGAGCGAGCCGCAGTCGGCTTCAACCTCCGCAGACCACTTGCCAGGAGGCCTGTAGGCTTCCGTCGATCGGCGGCCAAGGAGTTAGCGACTGACCGCTGAGGCAGCGGCACAACGCGGCAGCGTCAGTGAATGCAGGGTCGCCTCTCCAATTGCGAGCCGTCAGGACTAGCGCTGGGCGGCATTCGTGCGTGCCACGCGCTCTAGATGGGAGGTCAACATGGACCAACAGGGCCGGGAGCAGGCGTTCATGAGCGCGCTCGTGACACAGCATTTCGACCTACGCTCCGCCGCCAGCGCCACCATCAGCGAGAGCAGCAGCCGTGCGTCCCTCTACCTCTTCTCCCTCTCGAGCGCGCTCGTGGCGCTCGGGTTCACTGCTCAGCGGGCGGAGGCATTCACCATATTCGCTGCCGCCGTTCTGCCCGCAGTCTTCGTGCTTGGGCTCTTTACGTTCGTTCGCGTCTGTGACACCGCAGTCGAGAACGTGATTGCCTTGCGCTCGATCGTCCGCATCCGTCGGTTCTATTCGAGCCTGACACCAGAAGCTGGTCGCTACTTCGACGTTGGTTCCCGAGCCGATGACACGGAAGCCGTTATGGACGCCATGGCGACCAATCGGTCCTGGGTCGGAGTCCTGTTCACGACCGGGACGATGATCGCCGCGCTGAACAGCATGGTCGCCGGCGTGGGCGTGACATTGCTTCTAAACGCCACCCTGCAACCCAACTCTTTGTTCATAGCGGTGGGGACCGGCGTCGCGCTGGTGCTGGTCGTCGCTGCCATCGTCTACCAGTGGCGTCGATTTCTCACGCTTTTCGCGTAGTGCCAACTGACTCCGCCGGACAGGAAGACTCTGGGTCAGTTCTTCAGCTCCAGGTCCTGCTCAACGAGGGCCGGCGGGCGGCCTGATCGGCCGCTGGTCCACGCCTACCGGTCCGTCAGTCAACTAGGCGGCCCCCTGCGAGACGTAGCGATACCCTCCGGGAGCTTAGAGCCATTGTGGGTCGGCCAGGGCCTGCCGTGACGCGGAGAAGATGCCGCTCGTCGCATCAGCCCCAACTGGTTGCGCACCAAGCAGCAGTCCGCTGTTGAAGAAAGAGGTCGCGAGCGACCGCAAAAGAGGCCACCGGAGACGAACCGAGCCCAGCAGGCACAAGCCTGCTGGGCCCAGCGGTCATGGCGATTGGGCTGATCAGTCGATCAGATGCGACGACCTGCGGCGCCAGACCAGAAAACCAGTGCTGGTGGCGGACACGAGCAGCAGAACGGCGACAGCCAGCAATGCGGTGCCACCGCCATTGACCGGAGGCTGACCGGGGCCGGCTCCAGTGACCGGGAGACTCGGGGGTGCGGTCGGGGTTGCTGTGGGTGCGGGAGTGGGCGCAGGAGTGGGCGCAGGAGTGGGCGCAGGAGTGGGCGCAGGAGTGGGCGCAGGAGTGGGCGTAGGAGTTGGCGGGGGAGCCGCCGTGCAGGCCTCATCGCTGTGGGCCTGAGAGATGGTGATCGTCCCTCTGATAACAGCGTTCAGCAGGCCGGTGACGGGGAAGTCGACTACGAGAGCGCTGACAGTTCCGGCACTGTCGGTGGGGGGAGTGCCGGATCCTCCCTGGGCGTTCAAGGTCACGGTGGCGATCAGCGCGCCACCGACACCCAGAACAGGAATCACTGTGTTGGGGGCGGGGTTAGTCGGGATGGTCACTGTCACTGTCCCGATGCGGAGCGTGGCTACGCTGGAAGCCAGCGTCGGCACACCGCAGTTGACAACGCCGGAATTAGCGTTCAGAACGGTGGCAGCAAGCAGGCCGGTCGGGAATGCTCCTCCTGGGAGGAGCGTGACGGCGGCGACCTGCGACGTGGACGTAGCCGTAGTGCCGCCTCCATTCGTCTGCTCAAGAACTACGTTGACAGTACCGAGGCCCGCGGGCAGGGTTACTATGCCAACCCCCCCATTCAACGTGCCGCCCGCAGGCGGTAGCGCACCCGTGTAGCTAATCAGCTGATCAGTGACGGCGACAGTGCCGCCTACGAGGCTGACTCCGGTCAGGCCGACCGCGTACGCGTTGCCCGAATAGGAGGTGACCGCGGCTTGAGCCGGGATAGCAGCAAACGACGCCGCCAAGAGCCCAACAACTGCCGATAGGCCGAACAAAGGAAGACGGCGCCGACTAAGACTCGATCGCACTGGCAGTACCCTCAATGAGAAGCGGACGTCGGCGCCCTTCCCCCCATCCGGGAGGATAGCACACCTGTCATGCGCGGATGTCATAGAGACTGGGCGGATGTCCTAAGACATTGCGCGAACGACCTGCCGACGATTTTCATTCACGAGCGCTTTGGCCACTTCTCCCGCCGGCCCAGCGGCCGGCTAATGCATTGGCCGGGGAAAGCCGCGGAGCTAGAAACCAGCACGACATGCTGCGAGGGAAGAATTGGCGTAGCCGTGATCTGCCCTGGCCGCGGAATCTTTCAGAGGTTCTGGACTGAAAGCAGCGTCCGTGCCTATCGCAAGGTTTCTGAATCAGTAGTAGCCGCATCAGCGGCTCGTGTCGGTCGCGCGTCCGATCAGGCTGAGCGCGATTGAGGTGGCAATCTGGGGATTCTCCTGCAGCCGGCGCAGGGAGTAGGCGTACCAGTCGCCGCCGTAGGGCACGTAGATGCGCACGCGATGCCCGGCGGCAACCAGCCGCCGGCGGAGCGGCTCAGCCACCCCCATCAGCATCTGAAACTCGTACTGGTCCCTGCCCCGCCCGTGATGTCTGACGATCTCGAGCGAGCGCTCCGCCAGCCAGCGGTCATGGGTGGCGATGCCGACATAACAGGCCGCCTGCAGCAGGCGATCGAGCAGCCGCAAGTAGGCGATGCGGATCTGATCGAAGTCCTGGAGGGCTACGGCAGGTGGCTCCTGATAGATGCCCTTGCAGAGGCGGACCGAGATTCGCTCCCGCAGCAGTCGCTCGATGTCATCAGGGCTTCGGCGCAGCCGGGCCT
This sequence comes from Candidatus Dormiibacter spiritus, assembly GCA_003244185.1. Lineage (GTDB taxonomy): Bacteria > Chloroflexota > Dormibacteria > Dormibacterales > Dormibacteraceae > Dormiibacter > Dormiibacter spiritus. The sequence continues at coordinate 13,074 of QHBT01000037.1, forward strand.
GGATGACGGCGCCGACGTTGGCATGCTCGTCGTGCAGCTCGTGGACGAGCTCCAGCGTGCTGGACGTGAAGTGGGACTCCTCCATGTCGACTCGCATGAAGCGGCCGTGCTCGGCGGCCGCGGCTGCCACTTCGCGCAGGTTCTGGAGGCAGACCTCGCGGTCCACGGCTAGCCCGAACGCCGTGGGCTTGACGGAAACACCGGCCGGCAGTTTCTCCTCCGCGAGGCGCTGGATCGCCTCCCTGTAGGCTGCCTTGGTGGCAAGTGGCTGTTCCCGGCTGGTAACGTGCTCGCCGAGCAGATCCACTGTCCCCAGGCAGCCTCCGGCGCTGAGCCGGCGGACTGTGGCAAGGGCGTCCGCCAGAGTCTCGCCGGCGATATACCGTTCGGAGACCCGCCGCACAATCCCGCGAGGCAGCAGCGGCACCGTGCTGGCCATCGCGCGGTCGAGCAATCGAGGCATGCCTGAAAGAGGTTAGCGCCTGGCCCCGGCGGCTTGCTTCGGGCGGGAGCGTGCAGTATCCTGCAGGACGTGCCCAGGCAGCCGCTCAGGCGTGCGACGGGCCCAATCAAGAGCGAAAGGATGTGATTAGTCGTTGAAGGTAGTCGTCAAGGATCCAGAGGAGTTCGAGCAGGCGCTGCGCGAGTTCCGCCGGAAGGTCCAGGAACAAGGCCTGGTGCGTGAGATGCGCCGTCGGGCGCATTACGTGCCGCCCGCCGAGGCCCGCAAGATCAAGAGCCTCCGCGCCCGCCGCCGCCGCTCCCGCTAGCAAGCCCTCTGAGCGCGGGACCGAGAGCCTATAATCGAGTAGTTCGGTGGCTACGGCGGAGGGGAAACACCCGTTCCCATTCCGAACACGGCAGTTAAGCCCTCCTGCGCCGATGGTACTGCCGCGGTAACGCGGTGGGAGAGTAGGTCGTTGCCGAGCATCTAAACCCCGTCGCCCGCGAGGGTGGCGGGGTTTTTCGCCACGGCCTCAGTCGCCCTCCGCGGTGACCAGCGCCTCAGTCGTCCTCCGCCGTGACCATCTCTGGCCGCAACCCAGGCAGAAGGAGCAGCCAGCGCAGCGCGAGCGCGCCCAGTAGGAGCAGGACGGCTGTCAATACGTCCCCCACCACCTGACCGATGCCAGCGTGAAAGAGTGTGATCAGCGCGGCCTCCAGCGCACAGGCGGCGGCCAGAATCGGGATGAAGACCCGATCGTGGACGGCCATGAAGAACTGGATCAGCAGGTTGTCGAGGCTCAGCCCGAGACCAATCAGGCCCACTAGGACGAGGTAGGGAAGGCCCTCCTGGAGGCCCGGGCCAAACAGTGCCAGCACGAGCCAGCCGAAGAGCCAGAACCCTCCGATGGCGCACACCCCCAAGAGACCCATGATGCCGCCGGACATCAACAGCAGGCGGCCGGGGTGATTCTTGCTCGCCACCGCCTCCACCACCCGGGGAAACAGCACCTGGCTGACGCTGAGCGTGAGGAAGTAGACGATGGTGCCCAGCTTGTTCAGGACGCCGTACACCCCTGCCGAGTGCTTGTTCAGGAAGTGGGCTGAGAGGACCACGTCCACGTTGTAGAGAAGCAGGATGCCTGCGGTACCGGCAGCTGCTGTGAGGGCGAAGTGGACCATGGTCCGCAGCTGGGCTTGCTCCGGCGCCAGCCGCAGCACATTGCGCAGCGAGTACAGACCAAGCAGGATGCCCCAGGCGGCCCCCGCGACCAGGGCCAACGCCGCCCCGTTGACGCGGAGGCCGAGCACAAGCAACAGCGTCAGGCCGCCCGTTCTGACGGCGAGCTCGCTGGCCAGGTTGGCCGAGAAGCCCGTGAAGTGCTGACTGCCCTGGAGCAGGCCGCGGGGAATGGCGAGGTAGGAATAGGCCACCATGGCCAGGGCGGTCCAGAGCAGCGGCAGGGGCGAATCGAGATTGAGAAAGCGAGCGGCTGGTCCAGCGAGCAGCGCAGCGCCGACCAGAAAGAGCAGTGATGGCGGAGCCAGGACCAGTGCTGCGCGTCGGGCGATGTAGGGGAGACTGCCGGGGCGGCCCTCAGCCTGAAGGTGCGCGGCATAGCGGGCCAGGACGACGGTCAGGATCTGGTAGGCGGTCGTGCCGACAGTGAAGACCGCCACGATGGCGGCGACCTCGCCGTACGTGCGCGGACCCAGATACCGCGTGGCTATCGCGTGGTAGACGAAACCACCTATTCCGGCGCTGAACCCGCCGAGAAACAGGATCAGATTCTGGCGGACGAGCCGGCTGTGGCGCAGGCGGTCCAGCCGCGGTATGGGAGACCGGCGCGTGATTGACTCGGTGGGGAGGCTCACGCGGAGTCAAGAGTTTACCCACGCCGCCGAGGGCTAACCCGACGGCCCCTGGTTATCCTTGGCGGGCATGTCCGCGGGTAAGCCGCTTGTTTCAGCCATCGTCGTCGCCCAGAATCAGCGAGCGCGGACGGTGGCCTGCCTGCAGGCGTTGAAGGACACTGCCGACATCCCGCTGGAGGCAATTCTGGTCGACAGGTCGTCCAGTGACGGGACAGTTGAGGCCGTTCGGGAAAGGTTTCCGATCGTCAAGATCGTCCGCCGACCGGCCGACAGCAGCTTCGGCGTGGCCGGCAACGCGGGCCTGGCTCTGGCGGAGGGTCGCTTCGTGCTCCTACTCCAGCCGAGCGTCACAGTCGGGCCGGGCTGCGTCGGCAAGTTGGCCGACTTCCTGCTCACCCGACCTGACATGGGGGCAACTTGCCCGCTTCTGGTCGATGAGCAGGGCGAGCTCGACCTGGAGGCTCGACGGGCTTTTCCGACTCCGGCGCGCAACGTCGGCGCCGCCACGGGCCTAAACCGCGTCTTCCCCAACAGCCGCTTCGGGGGCGGCCGGCCGGGCGGTGGCGGCGAGGCTCATGAGATAGACGCGGGCAGCTCCGCCTGCCTGCTCGTGCGCCGGGCGGCGGTCGACCGGGTGGGCTTCCTCGACTCCGACTACGGCCAGGAGGGAGCGGACCTGGACCTCTGCTACAGACTCAGGGCTGGCGGCTGGAAGATCTACTTTGTGCCTCAAGCGCACGCGATCCGAACGCCGTTGAATCTGCCCAAGACTGAAGTGAGGAGCGAGCTCTGGGCCCGGCACCGGTCACTCTGGACCTTCCACCACAAGCACTACGCAGCCAACCTCTCGGCCTTTCCCAATGGGGTCGTGTGGCTGGCAAACTGGGCTCGCTGGCTGTATGAGGTAGTTCGCTTGGAGCTGAACGGCCAAGTCCAAGCGGCCCAGCGGCGGCAGGCTGAAGGGCGGAGTTCACAGGAGCGCGCTCCCCAGCCCCAGCCGCAGCCGCCGGCGGCGATTGCCGGGCCGACGGTGCTCGCCGGGCCGACGGTGCTCGCCGGGCCGACGGTGCTCGCCGCACCGGACTCGCCACCGTCAGGAGCTCAAGCGGAGTCACCACCGTCAGCAGTCCAGGCAGTGGCCGCCGGCCTGCCCCAGGGGCGATCAGATTCTTCGCCCGTGGCTGCAGTGCCACCGGTCGCATCGAGAGGCGAGGCGGGTCGAGCACAGGTGCCGACCGCACCCCTCAGACCGGCTGGGAGACGGACTGGTGGGCGGTACAAGGCGCCCGACCGCGCCCAGACCGGCGGTTCGCCGGTGCCCCGGAATGTCTCGGAGCAGGCTCCGCACGGGCCCGCCGTGGAGCCGGCCGACGAAGCATGGCCGGAAGGGCGGCCGCCGGCGGATGACCTGCCTGCCGGGCTCTAGCCTGCTAGCCGAGAGTGCTGGTCGGGGTGACCGCGAGGATCTAAAGAAACCTCACCTGGCCTTGGTCCAGATGTCGCCGTCTTGACCTCGCCGCCCCTGGGCGATCTCGACCGAATATCCGTCGGGGTCGAATCCCCTCATCACGCGCTCCCAGGGTTCGTCGTGCGGCGGCTCGTCAAACGTCATGCCCCTGGCGGTCAGTTCCTCGTAGAGGGCGTCGAGGTCATCGGTAGTGAACTCGATGTGGATCGCCTTCGTCTGGTTCGAAGTCATCTTCTTGGCGCCTTTCTTGCGCGCCTGCTCGACTGAAAGCAGCCCGATGGTCCCACCGAGCTCTCCGCCAACCTTGATCAGGGCGAATGCCGGCCCCGGGTGGTAGGCCACTTCGAGCCCCAGGGTTCCGCCGTAGAACTCGACCGACTTCGCGACGCTGGCGACGGTTAGTGTCAACCCCTCTAGGCGCAGCTTGTCTTGCATCCCAAACCTCCAACTGCACTAACTGGTCAAGGGGTCCAACCGACCTTCTAGGATCAGAACGCGGTCTCGTCTTTGGCGTCCTCTGCCGGGGGGACCGGGCGCAGCTCGATCCGGCTCTTCGCCTCGCTCAGCCGCTGTTCGCACACTCGGAGGTAGACACGCGCCTCGTCCACGGCCGTCAGGGCGTCCTCCAGAGAAAGGTTCCCATTCTCGAGCGCCTGGAGCTTCTCATCGAAGAGCGCCAGCGCCCTCTCGTAAGGCAGTTCCTCTGGGCTCGTCACGGCTTAACCTCATCCACTCGGGCGGCCAGGGAACCCGCCGCCAGCCTGACCGAAATGGGGGCACCGGACGCCGTTTGTCGGGCCGAAACAAGTACGCGGCCTGAGGCGTCAGTGGTGATGCTGTAGCCGCGGCTCAGCACAGCTTCGGGACTCAGAGCCTCCAACCGGCGCCGCTGCTGCTCCAGCGCCTGGGCCGAGCGTGCCAGCCGGTCGGCGATGCTCCGGTCGACCCGCTCCTGGCCGCGGCGGGTCGCCACCGCCGCGGCCCTGGCGTCGACTGTCTGACGGCAGGCGGCCTGCAGCCGTTGTCGTCGGTCAGCCGTGGTGGTAGCCCGGACCGCCAGCTGTCGCGGCGCTGCTGCCGCCAAGCGCTCCTGGCGTCGGGCCAGTTCGGTCTCCGCCCGCAGCAAGCGGACCCCTAGGAAACGAACCACGCGAGCGATGCCGCCGCGCGCGGCAAGGGCCTGGAGGCTGCCGCTCAGCGTCGCCTGGGCCATCCGCTCGAGGCGCGTCAGTTGATCTCTGAGGTGCCGGTCTCGGAGCTCAAGCTGCCGCGCGGGGCTGACCGCAGTCAGCTGCCGGCGGCAGCTCTCGAGGCGCTGGAGGCGTGGCTGCAGCGCAGCCGCCGCCAAGCGCTCGAGGCGATCACTGCCCTGGCTCACCTCCCGCACCCGCGCCTCGAAAAGCGCGTCCAGATATCGCTCCAGGCGCAGCCGGCTTCGTTCGAGGTCGGCTGAGAGCCTGGCCTTATCGGGCACCACGCGATTTGCCGCCGCGGTGGGCGTCTGGCACTCAACATCAGCCACCAGATCGGCCAGCGTCCGGTCCGAGGTGTGCCCGAGCGCGGTTACCACCGGTAGCCGAGAGCGCAGGATTGCCTGCACGATGGGCAGGGTGTTGAACGGATAGAGGTCCTCAAAGCTGCCGCCGCCCCTGGCGACCACCACGACCTCGGCCCGTGCCTCCTGGTTGCAGCGATCCAGCGCTGCGGCCACGCTGCCAGCCGCCTGACCGCCCTGCACCTGCGCGGGATAGACAAGGATCGTCATCTCCGGAAAGCGCTTCTCGATGGTGACCTGGAGGTCATGGATCACAGCCCCGCCGGACGAGGTCACCAAGGCCACAGCCCGCGGCAGAAACGGGAGCGGCCGCTTGCGTTCGAGGCGAAAGGCGCCCTGCGCTTCCAGCTTCCGCTTCAGGGCGTCAAGCTCCGCGTGCATCCGGCCGATGTCGTCGTACTGCACCCAGGCCGCGACGAACTGCAGCTTGCCGAATCTGGGCGAGAACTGCAGCCGTCCGCCGACCAGGCAGGTCTCGCCGTTCTTGGGCAGGGCGTTGAGCGCGGGTGCAACAGCGGCGGACAGGAACACTGACAGCTGGGCCAGCTCGTCCTTCAGCGTGAAGAAGTAGTGGCCATTCGACTGGTTGAGGCCGCTAACCTCACCCTTGATCAGGATCGGGTGACGCCACTCGCCGATCTTTTCTCGGATCCTGTCGGCCGCCCGGCCGACTGTGATCCAGCCGAGTGCCTGCCAGTACGCATCGGGTTGGCGGTAGGTCGGATCGCCCTCAAAGAACGGCAGCGCCATGCTCTGGACCCTCTGGACGGGAGCTCAGCCGCCGATCTGCGACATGCTCTTGGCGGGCGCCTGGTAGGAGCTGTCAGAGATGTGCAGCGCCCCCCCTTCCTCCTTCTGCCAGACAGCAGCCTCGATCACGCGCGCCAAGCTGTCATCCGACGCGCCCTGGCGCATCAGATCGCGCAGGGGCGTCTCCCGCATTGAGAAGAGGCAGGTCCTGAGCCCGCCCTCGGCCGACAGACGCAGCCGGTTGCAGGAAGAGCAGAAGGCGTCCGAGACCGAGGAGATAAAGCCCACGCCGCCAGGCGCTCCATCAGCGAACTTGAAGCTCTGGGCGGGAGCTGCCTTGCCCTCTTGGGCAGGCACCAGCGGGAAGAGGTCCTCGATCTGCTCCTGCAGGCGGCGGTTGGGCACCACCAGGTCGCTGTTCCAGCGGCCCTGGCCGTCGAGCGGCATGTACTCGATGAAGCGCACCTCGTAGCCGCGCTCGCGGGCCAGCCGGGCGAAGTCGAGCACCTCATCGTCATTGACGCCGCGCATGACCACCAGGTTCAGCTTCAGCGGTCGTAGTCCCGCCTCCTCGGCCGCTGCCAGGCCGTCCATGGTGCGCGCAAAAGCATCCCGGCGGGCGATTTCGGCAAAGCGGTCGGCGTGCAGCGTGTCGAGCGACACATTGACCCTCTTCAGTCCGGCCTCGCGGAGCAACTTCGCCTTCTGCCGCAGCAGCACGCCGTTGGTGGTCATGGTGATGTCCAGGCTGGGATCGAGTGCGTTGAGCATGGCCACCAGCTCCTCGATGCGCACCCGAACCAGTGGCTCGCCGCCGGTCAGCCGGATGGTCCTGACGCCGTAGCGCTGGACGAAGATGCGCGTCAGCCGGTGAATCTCCTCGAAGCGGAGGATGTCCTCCCGAGCCAGCCAGCGCAGACCCTCGGCAGGCATGCAGTAGACGCAGCGAAAGTTGCAGCGGTCGGTGACCGAGATCCTCAGATCGTCAGCGACCCGCCCGAAGCTGTCACGCAGTGCTGCCGGCACGCTGGTGATGATACGTGCGCCTCTCAGACCGAAGCTGAAGCTGTAGGCGATACAGTCGAGCTCATGGATTACGAAAACCTGCTGGTGGAGCGCGAGGGCGCTGTCGCGGTCATCACGCTCAACCGGCCGAAGGTGTTGAATGCGCTGAGCCCGGCGCTGATCGCTGAGCTGACGCAGGCCCTGGACGCTTTCGACAGCGATCCACTGGTGGGCGCAGCCGTGCTGACCGGCGGCCCCAAGGTCTTCGCCGCCGGGGCCGACATCGCCGACATGGCGGATCGCACTCCCGTCGAGCAGGTGCAGCGAGACCAGACAGGGCGGTGGAGCAAGGTCACCTCGTTCGGCAAGCCGCTGATAGCGGCGGTGAACGGTTATGCGCTCGGTGGCGGCTGCGAGCTGGCACTGATGTGCGATCTCATCATCGCCGGCGACAGCGCCCGCTTCGGCCAGCCGGAGATCAACCTGGGCATCGTCCCCGGCGCCGGCGGCACGCAGCGCTGGCCGCGGACCGCCGGTAAGTACGTGGCCATGGAGGTGAACCTCGGCGGTCAGCCGATCAAAGCACAGCGCGCCTATCAGCTTGGCTTGGTGAACCGGGTGGTTCCGGCCGAGGTCACCATCCGCGTGGCCGTCCAGCTGGCCCAGCAGCTGGCCGCCAAGGCGCCCCTGGCAGCCAGGCTGGCAAAGGAGGCGGTCAACCAGTCGCTGGAGCTGCCGCTCAAGGAAGGGCTGGCGGCCGAGCGCAAGAACTTCTACTTCCTTTTCGCCACTGAAGATCAGAAGGAGGGCATGCACGCCTTTCTCGAAAAGCGCCAGGCGGAGTTCAAGGGCAGATGACCGAATGAGCGAGCGCACCGAGACGCAAGCCGTGCTCGAGTACGAGGTGAAGGACGGAGTTGCCTGGCTCCGGCTCAACCGGCCGGAGAAGCGGAACGCAGTCAATGCCGAGCTGCGGGCGGCTCTGGCCGAAGCAGTTCGGCGAGCGGAGCGCGATTCCCAGGCGCGGGTGGTTGTGCTCATCGGCAGCGGAGAAGCCTTCTGTGCGGGTGCCGACGTGGTGGAGTTCCAGGAGGGCGCCAGCGCGGCCGAGCGGATTCGGGGGGAGTACGAGAGCATCCTGCTCGGGCTGCACGAAATGCCCAAGCCCACCATCGCCGCCCTGAACGGTGTCGCGGCCGGCATTGGAATGTCGATGGCGCTCTGCTGTGACCTTCGCTATGCGATCTCGAGCGCCTATCTGCGGGAGGCCTTTGTTCACATCGGCCTCACTGTGGACGGCGGCGCCAGCTGGCTGCTGCCCCGCCTGATCGGGGCCGGCAAGGCCCTCGAGCTCATGTATACAGGCGACGACCTGCCGGCCGAGGAGGCTGAGCGGCTGGGTCTGATCAACCGCATCCTGCCCGCCGACCACCTGGAGAGCTACGTCGCGGACTTGGCGGCTCGCTTGGCGACCGGACCCACGCAAGCCCTGGCCGCCATGAAGCGCTCAGTCAACCATGCAGCCAGCACGACGCTCGAGGAGGCGATCGACTTCGAGTTCCTGCTCCAGGGCGTGATGATGGAATCCGACCAATTCCGGCAGCGGGTTCGCGCCTTCGTCGAGCGCCGCCGCTAACTTATGCCAGCCCTGCAGGAGGCAGTGGTGGTGGCGTTCGCCCGAACGCCGATGGGTCGCTACGGCGGCCAGCTGAAGTCGGTGCGGCCGGACGATCTGGCGGCCCTGGCGCTCGGCGCTGCGGTGGGGCGCGCCAGCGTCGCGCCAGCCGAGGTCGACGACGTCATCCTCGGCTGCGCCAACCAGGCGGGCGAGGACAACCGCAACGTGGCTCGCATGGCGGCTCTGCTGGCTGGCTTCCCGGTCGAGGTGCCGGGGCAGACGGTGAACCGGCTCTGCGGCTCAGGCATGCAGGCCTGCATCAGTGCCGCTCGAGAGATCCAGTCCGGCAGCGCCTCAGTGATGGTCGCCGGCGGCGTGGAGAGCATGACGCGGGCGCCCTGGGTGATGGCCAAGCCGGAGGCTGGCTTCCCCCGCGGCCCGCAGACCGCCTTCGACACCTCCCTGGGCTGGCGGCTGGTGAACCCGAAGCTGGCCGAGATGTACGGCACGCTCCAGATGGGGGAGACGGCGGAGTGCGTGGCGGCCAGGTACGGGATCAGCCGGGAGGCGCAGGACGAGTTCGCCCTGCGCAGCCACCAGCGGGCGGTGGCCGCCCAGCAGGGGGGTGTCTTTGACGCCGAGATCGTTCCGGTCGAAGTACCCCAACGGAAAGCCGCTCCGCAGCTGCTGAGCCAGGACGAGGGACCACGGGCTGATGCATCGCTGGAGGCGCTGGCCCGTCTGCCGGTCATCTTTTCCAAAGAGGGAACGGTTACCGCTGGCAACGCCTCACCGCTCAACGACGGAGCGGCAGCTCTGGTGCTGATGTCTGCTGCCGAGGCGGAGCGACGTGGCCTGAAGCCGCTGGCCCGCCTCGTGGCAGCGGCCGCGGCAGGGGTGCACCCGGACTTCATGGGCATCGGCCCGGTGCCGGCCACGCGCAAGGCGCTGGCCCAGGCCGGTTTGGCAGCGAGTCAGTTGGACCTCGTGGAGCTGAACGAGGCCTTTGCCAGTCAGGCCCTTGCCTGCATCCAGGAGCTGGGCCTCGAGCCGGAGCGCGTCAACGTCAACGGGGGCGCGATCGCCTTGGGGCACCCACTCGGCTGCAGCGGCGCCCGCCTGGTCGGCACGCTGGTCAGCCAGCTGCAGACCCGAGCGAAGCGGTTCGGGCTCGCCACCATGTGCATCGGCGTAGGCCAGGGCATCGCCTCAATCTGGGAACGGGCCGGCTGAGGGACGGTACGGTCGGATGTGGAGCAGGCCGCAGGCTCCCACCAAGCCTGCTTCGTGGGGTGGCTCTGGGGCGGGCGGATCCTTCAGATTCGGCTGTCACGGGCCACAAGCTCAGCTGGTCGGTTCCCCCTGGCCCTGGGCCAGCTGGACGCTGGCGTCTTCCATCGTCTTGAGCACCTTCTGGCTGCGGTCGGGATCCGCCCACTGTGTCTGGAGGGCGGTGTCGGTGTAGGTCGGCTTCCAGGACGCGGCGACCAGCTTGTCGTCGTAGAAGGTGTAGGTCCCGATCACGCTGGTCCGGGTGTCCTCGGAGCAGTAGGTGCGGTAATCGCTGCCGATGCCAGGGAAGCAGTTCACCTGGTCAAACACATAGTTGCCGTGCGCATAGGTGATGAGGTGGCCGTGGTAGACCTCGACGCCCTGGACCCAATGTGGATGGTTACCGATCACGAGGTCGGCTCCGGCGTCGATGGCGAGATGACCCAGCTCGATCGGCTGGTCGGGGGCGATGCCAGGCGCGACCATCGGCTGCCGCTCATATTCCTTGCCCCAGTGGAACTGCACCACTACTATCTGGGCCAGCTGTCTGGCCTGCTGAATCACGGCCTTCAGCTGAGCTCTGTCCACCGAACCGTTCTCGACAGCCCGGCAGCCAACAAAGGCGATCTTGAGGCCCCTCACGTCCAGCACCACCGGCGGCCCCAGATCGGTGGTCACCTGCATGCCGTTCTGCTCCAGGAGCGCCTTGGTCTCAGTCACCGGCCGGCCGCTGTTGACGTGGTTGTTGGCCACGTTCACCACCTTGGTGCCGATCATCTGCAGCCCCTGGGTCCAGCGGGGATCGCCGCAGAAGTTGAGGCTCGGACGCCCGTCCGGCACGCAGCCCTGGAGCAGCGGCGACTCGAGGTTGATGTAGGTCACATCGGCGTTCTTCACGAAGTCGGCCGTCGGGCGGAAGGGCCACGCGTAGTCGCCCCGGCGGCTCGCCTCCAGGTTGACCAGCCGGGCCGGGATTACATCGCCGGTGGCGATCAGCGTTCGGATGTGCGAGGAGGTTCCCGGGGGGCCGCCTTGAGCGTGGAACAGGCCGGTCAGGGTGAGGGGCGCCTGCGGCGTCGGTGTGGGGGCCGGCGTGGCAGTCGCCCGAGTGGCGGCCGTTGCTCTGGGGGTCGGGCCGCTGGTCTGCCCGCCCCCGCACGCGCATGTCGTTAGGAGCAGCGTCAGGAGGACCAGCGCGGAGCTCCTCATGGCGGCCAGCTTAAGGCCAGGGTTGACGAGGAGCGGCGTCCTAACGCTCCACCACATCGACCAGGGGCAGCGAACCCAGGCGGCTGTCGGTGGTGACCAGCCGCAGCGAGAGTGAGGCCGCCAGCTCGACGTACAGCGCATCCGCCAGCCGCAGCCTTTGGCGCCTGGCCCAGGCGCCCGGCAGCAGTTCACTCACGGGATGACGTTCGAGCGGTGCCGCGGCCAGGTAGGCGAGCATAGTCTCGACAGCGTCGGCGTCAAGCTCGCCAGCCCGATGCAGGCGGGCCAGAGCGGAAAGCGCTTCCGCGTCGGTATGAGCGGGGACGTGCAGCTGGTGGCCGGCCAAGCGGGCCGCCACCGCCTCACCCAGGGCCTCACCCAGCAGAAGGTCGATAAGCGCGGAGGCGTCGACAACCGCCTCAGGCATGCTTGGTCGGAAGCTCGTCTCGAATCGCATCCAACGCGCTCAGCGCGCTCTCGTGCGTCGCCAGGTGGGGAGGCGCCGGCCGCAACCTGGCCAGCCAGGTGTCCGTGGAACGAGCGGCAAGGGCGCGGCGGATGGCTTCCTGGGCGACCGCCGACACGCCCAAGCCGGCCCGCCTGGCCTCTTCGGCCAGCTCGTCCGGAACGTACACGTTCAGCCTGGCCACCACACACACCCTACACACGTACCCGGCGGCCTTCCCGCACCTGACCAGCCGGTCCATTGGGCTCTGGACCGTGGTCGCGGCGCCGAGCCGTGCCACCGGCCGTGCCCCTACATTGAGGCGTGCTCTTGTCAGCGCCGGACTATGGCTGAGCGGGACCCTGTGGCGGTCCAGGCAATGTTCGACCGCATCGCTCAGCGCTACGACCTCAACAACAGCCTCCTCTCCGCAGCGTCCGACGCCCGCTGGCGGAGAACCACCGCGAAGGCGGCCCGGTTGGGTCCGCAGGCTCGAGTGTTGGACGTCGCCTGCGGCTCCGGCAAGCTGGCCGGCGCTCTGCAGCGGCGGGCGGCGGAAGGCTTGGTGGTGGGGCTGGACTTCTCGGCCAACATGCTGCGAGTGGCAGCTCGCAAACAGCCGAGCGTCTCCTACCTGCGCGGCGACGGGCTGAACCTGCCCTTCGCCGACCAAGTTTTCGACGCCGTAACGGTCGGCTTCGGCCTCCGCAATTACGCGGACCCGCTCTTGGGCCTGCGTGAGATGCGCAGGGTCGTAAAGCCTGGCGGACGGACGCTGGTGCTGGAGTTCGTGAGGCCGCCGCGCGGCCTTATCGGAGCGCTCTACCGACGCTACCTGCGCCATGTGCTGATCCCGGTCGGCGGCTGGATCTCAGGCGAGCGGCAGGCCTACAGCTATCTCACGGACACCGTCGACACCTACCGCACCCCTGAGGAGCTGGTCGAGCTCGGCCGCCAGGCCGGCTGGCGGGAGGTGGAACTGAAGCTGCTGACATTTCGCACTGTGGGGCTGCTCAGCGGCAAGGCCTGACCAGAGCCCCGACGAACGGCTGCAGTGATTTAGGCCACGCGGTCGACAGTGGCTTCCGCGAGCGAGATCAGCGCCGGGCGCACTCCGTTCAGGTCGACCTGCTCGAGCTCTCGCACCGCGGCTGAGACCAGCCCGCGGGCCTCTTCGGAAACGCGCTCCAGCGCGCCGCTCTGCCCGACCAGGCGCTGGATTTCCGCCACCTCCGGCTCACCGAGGGTGCCGTCCAGCAGCTCCTTGACCCGAGTTCCAAACCGATCGTGCTCCGTCGCATAGATCAGCGGCAGGGAGACCGCCCGCTCGCGAATATCCTGACCCGCGGGCTTGCCGGAGGTCGAGCTGTAATCGAGCAGGTCGTCACTCATCTGAAAGGCGATGCCGAGCACCTCCCCAAAGCGCTCCAGTCGCTGGCACACGTCCGCCGGCGCGTTGGCGAGCTGAGCGCCGGCCCGGCAGGCGGCGGCGAACAGAGCTGCCGTCTTGCCTCGCACCACCCGCAGGTACATCCCGTAGTCGCCGGGATAAACGCCGCGCAAACGCACGTCGTCGATTTGCGAGAGGCAGATTTCCTCCATCGCCTGGGAGATGGTCGCGGTGACTGTCTGATTGCCCAATTCCGCTATCAACCGCGTCGCTTTGGCGAAATAGTAATCGCCCACGGCAATGGCACGCTCGGGCCCCTCGGCCGAGGCCACGCTGGCCCGGCCCCGACGCGTGGCGGCTTGGTCCACGTAGTCGTCGTGCACGAGCGTCGCATCATGGATCAGCTCAACCGCCGCCGCAAGCTGAGCGGCGCGAAGAGGATCATGATCGGGGCCGAGCCGGGCCGAGAGCATGACCAGCCGCGGCCGCACGCGCTTGCCGCCCGCTTCCACCAAGCGCTGCATCGGCTGACGTACGAGCTCCATGTCGACGAGCAGCTGACGGCTCAATTCCAGTTCGACCAGCTCTTGATCGGACTCCCGGCCGCGGCTGGCGTCGAACACACCCTCCAGCTGGACAGCTACCTCCCGCTGTCGGGGGCCATCCAACTCCACGGCGAACACTGACTGCCAGCGGCCCAGCACGAGCCGGCCGTTTTCGACCAGAATCGTGCACGAGGGCTGCAGCAGGAGCTGCTGGCAATGGGCTTGGCCGTTGCGCGGCTCGTCGGCGAGGATGCCGACGCGGCGGGCGAAGTCATCGTGCTCATACGCGCCATGCCGGGGCGAGAGGCGCTCGAGCATCGCTTCCAGGTCGGCGAGCAGCAGCGGCTCGTTCTCGTTCAGCGTCAGGCCCAGCGTGGTGTGCAGGGACTGGATGAAGATCCGCCCTTGCGTCAAACCCGAGGCGGTGACCTCGGCCTGGAGGCGACCGGTCAGATCGAGGAAGTTGATCTCCCGAGTGCTGGCGAAGGCAAGGCGCCGGGTGCTGATCATCGTGAATTGGCCAGCAGCTCCAACAGTTGCTGGCGCACCGGTGGCGACTTGAAGCCACCGGCGGCGCTGGCGGCCGTGCGCTCTACCACGCGGGCAAACCCGACCTGGAGAGCCTGATCTCGGGTCTCCGCCAAAAGGCGGGAGGCGCGGGCGAGGCAGAGGTCGCCCAACAACAGCTCCGGGGGCGGCGCCGGCTCTCCGCCCAGCTGCTGCAGAGCCACTGCCCGCTCGACCAGCGTCGCAGCCAGGGCAGCCAGATGGTCGGCCTCGCGCCGGTAGAGCCGGTAGGTGTCCTTCAGGTCGCCCTGCCAGACCTGCTCCAGAGCGCTCAGATCGGCCTCCTCCAGGCGGAGGCCCGCAGTCGTCATGCCCTCTCCTCGCCGGCCGCCGCGTTTGGCGCAGGGACCGGCTCGACCAACGACCGGGCCAGCTGGGGAAACGCCTGCAGCGTCCGCAGGCAGGTCTCGTCGTCCCGGGTGACCACGTAGTAGAGACCGAAGCCGAGCACCGTGTTCAACACCAGCGGTACGACTATGTCGCGGTCCACGCTCAACCTGACGCGGCCGTCACGCTCGAGGCGGTCGATCTGCTCCTGGATCACGTCGCGGTATCGGGTGAAGAGCTCAGGCAGGTAGGCCTGCAATCGTTCGGTGCGGGGAGCCTGAACCATCAGGTCGAACGCTGCCAGCTGCATGTCGCCCAGGCTGCGCAGCGTTCCCCAGATCGACTCCACCCCGAACTGCAGCACCTCGAGCGGATCGTTCACCTGGTTCAGCGCCGTGCGCAGCTCCTCCACCGAGCGGTCGGTGAGATAGCGCCAGGCGGCAACCAGGAGCTCTGACTTGTTCGGGAAGTAGTACTGCAGGTTGCCGATCGCGATGCCGGCGCGATGGGCAATGGCGCGGACGCTGGTGCCAGAGTAGCCGGCGTCGAGCAGGGATTCAGCCGCTGCGCGGATGATCTGCTCCCTGACGCTGGTGCCTTCGGCAAGCCCCTGGGTCATACGTATGTACTACTCTAGCGCCAAGTCTCCGGCGCTGCTAGGGCTGGACTTGGTTGAAGCGGTGAGCCGCGTTTCGCGATAGAGCCGTTGCGAGATGCAGGGCGGCATTCGGTTTTCTCTGCTCCAGCTCGCGCCCGCTGCTGGCTGGGCTGGCCTGTGCTGGCGCCGCCGGCAGCACGCGTGCCACCAATGCGAAGGCACGACTGACTGCGGCAGGGGCGACCCCGTTCACGCGCACAGCCATCTTGGCCGGGAGGGAAAGGATGACCTCCGCGGCGCCGCGCCGGGCGGCCGCGACTATCTGCCGGGCGGCCCGCTCCGCGTCCATCGAGATTCCCGGCAAGCTGGCGCCGAGGGCGAAGAGCGGGTAGTCGGCGTCGGCCTTGAACTTGGCGTTAAGGTGCGAGCCCGTTCGCATGAGCCCGGGAACAACTGTGGTGACCGCGATCCCTTCGTGGGCGAGCTCGGCGTGCAGGCCCTCCGAGAACCCAGCAGCGGCGAACTTGGCAGTGCTGTAGGCGCTGAGATGGGGCACGCTGATCTTGCCGCCGATGGACGTGACGTTCACGATGTGGCCGGCGTTCCGGCGCCGCATGCTCGGCAGCACGGCGAGCGTCGGCCGGAGGACTCCCCAGAACATGATGTCGAGTGCCTCCCGGTAGTCGGCCTCGGTGAGAGCCGCCTGGGGGCCGACGTGGATGACGCCAGCGTTGTTGACCAGCAGGTCGACTGCACCGAGCCGTTCCTCCACCTGCTGGATGAGGTGCTCAACCTGCTGCTGGTCGCTGACGTCACAGGGAAGGGCCACTACCTGGACTCCCTCGGTGCTGAGCAATTCCTGGGCCCGGCCCAGCTGGTCCAGGTCCCGCGCGCAGATGGCGACGCGCCGGCAGCCCTGCCGGATGAGCTCGCGTGCGATGAGAAGGCCAAGGCCGCGGGAACCGCCGGTGATCAGTGCCGTGCGGTCGCTCAGGTCCAGCAGCTCCCGCTGGCGCCGGGCGGCCAGAACCGCCAGGCCGACACTCGCCCCGCCCAGCCCGACAACGAGGCCTGCGGCCTTAGCCATTGACCACCTGGCCGCCGTTGGGGTGCAGGATCTGGCCCGCCATATACGAGGAGTCGTCCGAAGCCAGGGGATCCATGGCATGTTGTCGATCAGGCTGGCGCTGCTTCTGCGGCGGCATGGTCTGCTCGGTCATCGTTTCCCCCTGAGAAAAAGCGCCTCTGGCGCTGGAACTACTTGTGACAGCGCTCCCCTGCATGTTAGGGAGCGTCGTCCGCCAAAAGTCCTGCTGCTACGTCAGGATTGGGCCGACGCCGCCTCTCTGTCCGACTGGCGCAGGCGCTCACGCAACTTGGCTATCGGCTCGATCGAAAACGGGTGCCGCCACTGGACTATCAGGTGTCCGGCGCCGGCGGCGATGAATCCGCTCGGGTCGGCGACCTGCTCAGGTTCGAAGAGCACCGATCGTTCGATCTCTCGCGGATCCCTGCCGAGCTTCTCACACCAGCTGTCGAGAATCGCCAGCTTGCGCTGGAACACCTCGAGATCGTTGGTCACCGAGTTCCACATGTCCGCGTAGGTGGCCACCAGCCGAAGGGTCACCTTCTCGCCGCCGCCTCCGATGAGGATCGGAAGCCGGCCCAAAGGCGGCGGATTCAGTTTGCCGAGCCGCGCCTTGATCCGCCGCAGGGAGTCCTCAAACGCGCGCAGCCGCTCAGGGGCCGTGGCGAAGTCGTAGCCGTACTCCCGATAGTCGTGCTCGAACCAGCCGGCGCCGACACCGAGCAGCGTGCGGCCCTGGCTGATGTGATCGACAGTCCTGGCCATGTCAGCCAGCAGGTCGGGATTGCGATAGGTATTGCAGGTGACGAGGATGCCAACCTGTGCTCGCTGGGTGTCAGCGGCCATGGCGGCAACGGTTGTCCAGCCCTCGAAATGAGCCCCTTGCTGATCCCCATAGAGCGGGAAGAAGTGATCCCAGGTCGTGATGCTGTCGACGCCCAACTCGTCAGCAGCTCGCCAGGCTCGCCGCATGTCGGACATGGTCGTGTGTTGGGGATGGAGCTGGACACCGAACTTGACTTCACTCATGGCCGGAACGCTACAGGCGCCGGCAGACGCTTCGCCGGCCGGATCGGCCAGTCAGGCTGCGCCGGCACGCTAAGGTTGCCGGCAGCATGCCGAGAAGAACCGCCAAGCAATCGGGCGCTGATGAGGAGCTGCCCTCGACGTTGAAGCGCTCCGATACCAAGGCCCAGCGGACGTTCGTGGAGACTCATGCCAGCGCTGAGGAGCAGTACGGCGAAGGGGGAGAGGGCGTATCGCACTGCCTGGTCAGCTGTGAAACACACCCACGAGAAGGTAGGCGATCACTGGGAGCCCAAGGCGGAGCCGGGGCCGAGCGATCCCCAGGCGGCGCTCAGTGGGGAGCAGGCGCGCCGCGGTGAGAGAGAGACCTTCGGCGGGGTGGACGTCCTCGGCCACACGCGCCAGGAGCTGTACGAGCGGGCGCGTTCGCTGGGCGTCGAGGGGGCGTCGCGGATGGGTAAGGAAGATCTGGCCCGGGCGATCCAGCGCAAGCAGTGAGCCGCCCCTTCAGCCGCCAGAGATCACCGTCGCCGCCACCCGGAGGTCTTTGACGAAGGCTTGGTAAGCCAGCCGGTAAGCCTCTTCATCAGGGGCCCGCAGGATCGAGGAGGGGTGTACGGTGCCGAGGCCGGGAAGGCCGAGCACTGTGCTCAGCATCTGGCCCCGCTGGGCGAGCACTCGGAAGGAGCGCCCAAAGAGGGCCTGCGCGGCTGTGGCGCCCAGCGCTACCAGCAGCTGCGGTCGCACCGCCGCCACCTCCGCCTCCAGCCAGGGGGCGCAGGCGCCAATCTCAGCCGCGTTCGGCTTCTGATGGAGCCTCCGTTTGCCGCGAGGAACCCACTTGAAGTGCTTGACGGCGTTGGTCACGTAGGCGTCCGGGCGGGCGATACCGACCTCCTCCAGGGCTCGGTCCAGGAGTGCTCCGGAAGGTCCGACAAAGGGCCTGCCCTCCCGGTCTTCATGATCGCCCGGCTGCTCTCCCACCAGCAGCAGGCGAGCCGCCGGCTCGCCTTCACCGAAGACAGTCTGCGTCGCGTTCTGCCAGAGATCGCAAGCCCGACAACCTCGGGCGGCCGCGCGCAGTCGGGGAAGCGGCAGACCTGAAGGGTCTTCCATGAGAAAAACGGCCTCCGGCGATCAGCCTGAGGCCGCCCGGCATCCGATGCGCGCTAAGTGATCTGGCCTGACTGCTTCAGGTCGCGAGCGAGGTCGTGGATATTGTCAGCCGTTTGCTCCACCTCGAGATCGTGATTGCTGGCCGCCGTCTTCAGGTCGTCCAGCGTTATGTCGCCCGGCTTATGACGCTCGTTCGGTTCACCGCAGCCGCAGCTCATGCACATGTGTGTCTCCTCCTCACTTTGACGCTGACCAAACTTTACAGTCACGATATCAGCCTGCAGGGTTCGCTGCAAGAAGCGGACGGTTACCGTCGAGGACAGCACGTTATGCGAACGTGATGGCAGATGGTCTCGAAGCGGTGGCAGATCCTTCCACCATCCATGACTCGAAAGAGAAGTGCTTCCTCCCGCTCGCGTACCCTCACTGGACGATTCACGTCTCAGCACCACGCTCGCCGGATGCGGGCAGCGGAACATAAGGAGGGACCATGGAGCGGCCTGAAGAAGAGAGGCGACCGGGGCTGGAGCCTGAGGGCGCCGAGCCCGTGCCAGACGAGCGGCAGGGCAGGCTCTGGCCAAAGCCCGGTGGCGAAGCCGAGCCAAGAGAGCCTGGTTCTGAGGAACGGCCAGGCGCGGTAGCGGCCGCGAAGGCGCGGCCGGCTGACGACCGGGATGCGATGACGGGCGCGGCCAAGGCCCGGCCGGCCGGCAGCGGGGCCGTGCCAGCCGAGGCGCGGCCACAAAACGAAGCGGCCGAGCCGAGCGGTCCGGGGACGCCGGCGGTGAGCGAGTCCGACAAGGATGATCTGCGCCGCCGCTGGGACAGCGTCCAGGGGTCCTTCGTGGACGATCCGCACGCTGCGGTGCACGAGGCCGACGCGCTCGTCGGTGAGACGATGGATCGGATCCGGCAGGCCTACGAGCGCCGGCGGGCCGGCCTGCGGGAAGCGACGGACAGATCCCGCGACACTGAAGGGCTGCGGCTGACCATCCGCGAATACCGAGCCTTCCTGTTCGACATCCTGCACCGCTGAGCCGACGCGATGAGTAATCAATTTGACGAGAGCCTGTCGGAAACAGAGGTTGCGTCTGAAGCTGCTGCCACAGATCCGGCTTTGGACCCAGTTCTGAGTTCGGAAGAGCAGGAGTACGCCGAAGACCTGCGGTGGGCGGAACCCAACCCCCCGCAAACTGTGGTGCGCACTGACGATCCCAACACCGCGGTCGACCTCGGCTACATGGAGGATCGAGAAGCCGAGCACGACGTGGAGGAACTGCGCACGGGCGTCGAGGCCAGAGCCGTCGATCCGCTGGAGGCAGACCGCGAGCATGAGCAGAGGCCGGGCCCGTCGGCCGGCCCGCTGCCGGGGGGCGCGCCCTAGGCCGCTACGTCAGTTTGGGGCTTGGATCAGCTGCGTCCAGCCCCGGAGGTCGGCCAGCAGCTCGGCCGGGTCCTCGTAGACGCGAACGGCCCCCGCCTCTTCCAACTCAGCGCGGGATGTGCCGCCGCAGACTACCGCCACGGCCGGCAGGCCGCAGCGACTGGCGGCCTTCAGGTCCCAGACCGAGTCGCCCACGACCAGTGCCTGACCAGCGTTCAGCCCGGACTGCTCGAGCGCGGTCTCGAAGATGTCCGGCGCCGGCTTGCTGGTGGAAACTTCCTCGGAGCTGACCACGCGATCGATCGTGTCGTCGGCGTCGATCTTGGCCAGCAACCGCTTCAGCTCCTCCGGCTTGGCGGAAGTGGCGAGAATCACCTGCAGCCCCTGGCTGTGCAGCGAGCGAAGGAGCTCGGAGACTCTGGGAAAGGCCCGTGCCTCGTCACCCAGTCCGCGGTAGTGCTCGGTGTGCTTTTCGCTCAGCTCTGGTTGTTCACGCCCGATCAGAGCCGGGATGAGTTGGTCGGAGCCCATTCCGACAGCGCGATGGATCCTGTAGGTCTCGACCTCACGACCGGCCTCCCGGAAGGTTCTGGCCCAGGCCAGCGTGTGCAGGTAGGTGGAGTCGACCAAGGTGCCGTCGACGTCGAAGATGACGCCACAGCGCCGCTGTCCTTGGTTGCTCCCGGCGTCCACTTCAGCGGTTGGGCTCGGCTTCGCTGATCTGGCCGAGAGCGGAGCTAGGGTCTCGCTCCACGGCGAGATCCCCGATCGAGACGATGCCCAGCGGCCGGCCGGCCTCGTCGAGCACCGGCAGGCGGCGCACTGCCCGCTCCTCCATCAGCTTCACAGCCTCCTCGACGGGTTGGTCCATTCTGAGCGAGGTGAGGTCGCGGCTGCTGATCTGAGCCAGCACGGTCTGGCCCGGGTCCTGGCCCTCCGCCACGGAGCGGATGACTATGTCGCGATCGGTGACGATCCCGACCACCGTGTCGTTGTCCAGCAGCAGCACATTGCCGACATCGTGGTTGCGCATGGCCAGGGCCGCTTCGACCAGCGTGGTGCCGGCCTGCAGGGCCAGCGGCTTTTCGGTCATGACGTCTTTGACGGTTCGGGACATGAAGGCTCCTTTGTCGATGGGCCAATGTTGAGTGAGTCGCTGTCAGGCTACCAGCCCTCTTCGGCGCCGAAAGCTTGCCAGGGCGATTGTTCGTATCGGCGCTGGAAGTGGGGAAGACGGCCGGGGAGGCGGCTCACAACGAGGCGGTGGCGACGGCCCGTGAGGCGGGGCTGCGCTACGTCTCCGACAGCGATGAGGGGATCCGCCGCGAACGTCGGGAGACGGCTGGCGATGCCTTTTCCCCGACGCGTCAACAAAACCATCTACGGGCGCTGAATGAGGCCGGTCAGCCCACGATCGCCGAGCTGGGCGATCTGTTTGGGGTCGGTCGACCTGGTGGTCAAAGCCAAGGGCCGGCTGCGTGGCAAGCAGCCGAAAGCTAGGTACTCGGACCGCAGACGTCGATGCTGACCTCGGAATCAGGATCTGACGGGGAGCCACCAAGCTGGGTGTAGTACCTCACGCCAGCCGCCGTCTCGCCACTCGTAGGTCAGCTCGGCCCCGTCCAAAGCGCGGCCATCGTCGATCGCTAATCGGGTGACGGCGACGGCCTCGGTGGTCAGATGAGATTCGGCCACGTCTGTTGAATCTCCTTGACCGGTCAAGAGTGGGACCATGAATGCGACCACCGCCCAGCCGCCGGTGGGCGGTCGAACGATGAGGGACGAAACCTTGCCCAGCAGTATGGGCGTGAACTCGAATCCAGGCTGCCGGCGCAGCACCTGGTGTTCGGCGTGCTCGGTCACGGGCTCGAAGATCCGGCTATTCACGTCAGACCGAATGCCTCATCGGCCACCGTACCCCAAGGCCAATCCCGGGAGCGGCAGAGACGGCAAATGCGTCCAAGGACAGCGGCAGCACGAGTGCAATCAACTTGAAAGGCATGCTTAGGACCACGACCTCCGGAAGAAACGCGGCACCTGCAGGAGCAGCAGGATCGGCAGCGCCAGATCCGCGATGACGCTGTTGCGGAGGATGGCGCTGTCATAGCGGCCGAAGGTGAAGGTGTACCCGACATCGGCGACCAGGACTACCCAGCAAGCGAACCAGGCCCAGCGCTCTCCCTGGCGGAAGGGGATGGCCACGATGATCAGGAACAAGAGACCGAAGACCAGCTCGTGGAGCGCGTAGCCGGTTTCCAGCAGGGAGACATACCTGGTCACTCCGGTTGACGCGGCCGTGGCAGCGGTCCAATCCATGCGCGCCACGGCGGCGAAGGCCGCCCGGTGGTCGGAAGGGACTCCGTTGGCTCGGATGCCGATCAGATCGAGGATCGAGGCGAGGACGGGCAGCAGGCCAAGGATCAGGAGTAACACCCAAGCCGCCTTTGAATACAGCGGCTCTGCTCGAAGGCTTGAGGCTCTCCGCGCAGCCTGCGGCTCACTCGCTACCAGCTGGGAGCTGTGGGGTTGTTTGCTGGGCCCAACGCCGGACATTTCCGGCTCAGGCTAGCGAACCAGATCTTGTGGGCCGTTTAGCGTAGTCCCGCTAGACCGGTCGCGCCTTAACCACCTCGCCGCCCTTCACGACCAGGTGCACGCTGGCGGGATCGGCCAGCAGCTCCAGCCGTTGGAGCGGGTCGCCCGGCACGCCTATCAAGTCAGCGTAAGCGCCCGGCTTCAGCGTCCCCACCTGGCCCTCGAGGCGCAGCACCCTGGCGGCCACCGTCGTGGCGGTGCGCAGGCAGTCAGCGGGCGGCATGCCGAGCTCGCGCAGCAGCAGGAACTCCTCGCCCATGGTCCCCTGCAGGCCAACGCCAGTGTCAGTGCCGAAGGCGATCTCCACCCCGGCCTCGATCGCACGCTTGATGCTGGCGTCATGGTCGGCACCCACGTCCTGCGCCTTGGCCGCCGCCCAGGCCGGCATGCGGCCCGCCTCGGCGTGGCGGATCACCCAGCGCGGCGCCACCAGGGTCGGCACCAAAGCTTGACCGCCCGCGCTGAACAGCTGCAGCGCCTCATCGTCGATCCAGATGCCGTGCTCGATAGTCGCGACGCCGGCGCGAAGCGCGTTCTTGATCCCGGCGGCCGCCTGGGCGTGGGCCATGACGCGCCGGCCTTGCGTGGCCGCCTCGGTCACGGCAGCGGTGATCTCCTCGGGGCTGAACGTGGCGTGGTGCGGCGAGTCGCCGGGCGAGAGCACGCCGCCAGAGGTGCAGAGCTTGATCCAGTCGGCGCCCTCGCGGATCAGGTGGCGAACGCGCTGGCGCATCGGCTCGACGCCGTCGACGACCGGCGGCGGGAGGTCAGGCGTCGGGTTCCAGTTGACGGTGACGCCGCAGGGAAAGTGGTTGTCGGCGTGGCCGCCGGTCTGGCTCAGGATCTGAATCGCAAGCACCAGTCGAGGCCCGGGAAAGAGGCCGCGTTCGACGGCCAGCCGGACCCCGTTCGGGGTGCCGCCGGCGTCACGCACAGTGGTGAAGCCTGCGTTGAGCGTCTTACGGCAGGAATCCACCGCCTGCAGGACCACCAGGCTGGCCGGCGCGGCGAGGCGCTCGCCGAGGTCAAGCCCGGTGCCGGGGAAGCAGAGGTGCACGTGGCAGTCGATGAGGCCCGGGAGCAGAGTGAGGCCTTCGGCGTCAACGACGACCGCGTCGCGCGGCACCTGGATCTCTTCCCGCCGCCCCGCCGCGACGACACGACCGTCGTCGATGAGCACAGTGGCCGGCCGGAGACCTTCTGCGGTCTCGGGGTCCAGCAGGGCGTCGGCATGGACTGCAGTGGGCATCGGGTCAATCTAAGCCAGATGCTCGGCGGCCGGGGCGCAACTTCTCCCAGTTCGGCAAGAATTGACCGTGCGAGTGGACAGGGTGCGCGATCTGCTGGCCAGGCTGCACGCACGGCCGCGGCGTCGTCTGACCCTGCTGGTGGGATTGGACGGCACTGACGCCGGGGGCCGCCCGCAGCTGGCCCAGGCGCTGAGCGAGAACGATCCCCATCTGAAGGTGGTGTCCCTGTCTCAATTTGTCGCTGAGGGAGACGAGGGCTCGGTGGACTGGCGCCGCCTCCGCAGCCGGGTGTTGCTCCAGCTTGTTCGCGGGTCAGCGGCGGAGTTTGAGGATGCCAGCGGCCACCCCCAGCACCTGGCGGCGGGGGGCATGGTGCTGGTGGAAGGCCTGGGGGCCTGCCGCCGGCAGCTCGCGTCCAGCTACGACTACAGGATCTGGGTGGAAAGATCCGGCGAGTCGAGATCTCACGAGGTAGAGCTGTACCTGGCTGAGCACGCCGCCGACCGCTCGGCCGACCTCCGGGCTGATTGCTCGGATCTGACGCGGCTGCGCGAGAGGGGCGAATTCCTCCAGCTCTGAATCAGTCCGGCGCGGCGCGTACCTTCTGCCAGGCCAGGCGCACGTCGTCCAGGCTGGTCGCCAGGTTGCCGATCGAGATCCGGATCGCGTAGCGATCTCTGACCCGGGTGTGGGAGACGAATACCGTGGCGTCGCGGTTGACAGCTTCGACGATCGCCTGGGTCCGGGCGTCCCCTTCCCGGTGGGCGAAGCAGACGGTGCTGAAGGGGACAGGCGCCAGCAGCTCGAAGTCGGCGTCGTCCCGAACCCAGGCTTCCAGCTGCTGGGCCATTGCGAGGTGCGAGGCTATGACCCGGCTGGCTCCCTCGAGGCCGAACGCCCGCAGCACGAACCACAGCTTCAGGCCCCGGAAGCGCCGGCCCAGGCTGGTGCCGTAGTCCATCAGGTTGCGCACCTCATCTCCTTCGCTGGTGGTGAGGTAGTCAGGCACCAGGCTGAAGGCGTTCTTCAGCACCTCGGGTCGCCGGCAGTAGAGGACGCTGCAGTCCATCGGTGTGAAGAGCCACTTGTGAGGGTTCATGACCAGGGAGTCGGCCCGGTCGGTACCCGCGAGGACGTGCCGGTGCGACCGCAGCACGGCCGCGGCTCCGCCATAGGCGGCGTCGACGTGGAGCCAGAGGCCCTCGCGCTCGCAGATGTCGGCGATCGCCGGCACGGGATCGATCGAGGTGGTTGAGGTGGTGCCGACAGTGGCCACAACCGCGAAGGGCTGCAGGCCGACGGCGCGATCCTCGGCGAGCATGTGCTTCAGCTCCGAGACTTCGAGCCGCATCTGCTCGTCGACCGGGACCTTGCGGACGCCTTGCTGACCGATCCCCAGCACGATGCCGGCTTTCTCAACCGACGAATGCGCCTCGGCCGATGTGTAGAGGCGCAGGCGCCTGCCATCGACGCCCTGGCTGCGGGCGCTCAACCCCGCGGCCTCCCGGGCTGCGGCCAGGGCGTAGAGGGTGCTGGAGGACGCGGTGTCGTTGATCAGGCCGAAGAAGTCGGCGGGCAAACCCATTGCCTGCCGCAGCCACGCGCAGGCGACTTCCTCAACCTCGGTTGCGGCCGGAGAAGTGCGCCAGAGCATCGCGTTCACGTTCAGCGTGGCGATCAGCAGCTCGGCCAGGATGCCTGAGGTGGAGCCGGTGTTGGCGAAGTAGGCGAAAAAGCGAGGATGGTTCCAGTTTGTGATGCCCGGGAGCACTATCCGCTCGAAGTCGGCCAGTAACGCCCGCAGCGGCTCTCCCTGCTGCGGCGGCGCTGCCGGCAGGGCGGAGCGAATGTCGCCCGGAGCCGCGGCGCTCAGCACCGGCCGGTCGCGTACCTGGGAGAGGTATTCGCAGGCCCAGTCGACAGCCTGGTGAGCGACTCGGGCGAACTCGCGGAGGTCCTCTTCCGGTCGTTCGGGCATGGGCGGCATTGTGCCGGATGCTGTCAGTTACTGACCGAGACGGCAGCCGGTAAGCGCCGCGTCGGACCGCCTAGGACGCTAGGCGGACGGACCGTCCAAGACGGTCGCGATCCGCGCGGCACGGTCCCGCAGCCGCCCGTGGATCCAGAGCCGGCCATTCGCCTCGCCGCCGCCCATTCCGCCCGAGACGACGCCATCCAGTGGCCTGCGCTCGTGGTAGACGTGGGCCATGCTGGGGTCCTTCCACTGCGCTGCATCGATCTCCCGCAGCAGACCGTCGAGGCGCTCTTCCGAGCAGCGCACGTCTCGCGCCGGCACTTTCAGATAGATCTGGCCGCCGTCGTCTCCCTCCAGGACCACTATGCCATCGGGGTCGGCCGGCGCTTCGGCGAGGCTGCGGTACGACAGGTAGCCATCACCGTGCACCAGGCTTCGAACGCCGCTCTCGTGAGGCTCCAGCCGGCGGGACCGCATATCTCAAGTGTCGCTGAACCGACGGCGACCGCAATAGCGGCGGCTGGATCGGTCACCGGCGGGGCGGCGGGTGAACATCGGCTTAGGGGACCCGCAGGGACTCCTTTCGAACCAGGAAGGAGGCGCCACCCGGAAGGCAAAGGAGCGCGGCGCTTCTCTGATCGGTCCCCCGGTCGTGAGAGGACCTCCGCTGCTGCCGGGCGGTCAGCCGCGGACAGTGAAGCGTGCTCTCAGTCGGTGGGCGCCGACCAGTTCGGCGTTGGCGCGGTCGCTGCCCAGTGCCCATTCCCGGGCTTTCGGCCGCTGTCTTGCCGTATGCCCGGTGGCGGGAGATCAGACGCCGGACGCGTTCGGACTCCGGGCACTCCACGTACCAGCTCTCGTCGAGCAGTTGCAGCACCTGGCCGAAACCATGACCGGGAAGCAGGAGGTAGTTGCCCTCGGTGAGTATCAACGGCACTTCCGCTACCACGCTGATCGCATCGGCCATTGTCTCCTCTCGGCCGCGGTCGAAAGCGGGAGCAGTGATCAGCTCGTCCGGTCGCTGCCGGCGCAGACGGCGCAGGAGTTGGCAGTAACCCGCGGAATCGAAGGTGTCGGGCGCTCCCTTGCGCTGCCGACGGCCCCGCCGCTCCAGCTCCGAGTTCGCAAGATGGAATCCGTCCAGCGGGACGCAGACAGCCCGGCCGTCCAGGTCGGCGACCAAGCGCTGGGCCAGATGTGACTTGCCGCTGCCGGGCATGCCCGCGAGGCCCAGGACGCGCCGCCCCGCCGCTGCCAGGCTGCGAGCTCGCTCGAGGGCCCCAGCGTAGTCCAGCGTCATCACCTTCGATCGTAGAAGTCACGCGCGTAGCGAAGAATGAGCCGGGGCGGCCCTATTCTTCGGTGATGCTGCGTTGGTTCACGGCCGGGGAGTCGCATGGCCCACAGCTAACGGTGATCATGGAGGGCGTACCGGCGGGCCTGGAGCTCTCCAGCGCGCTAATCCGGCGCGACCTGGCCCGGCGCCAGGGCGGCCACGGCCGCGGCGGCCGGCAGCAGATCGAGACCGACCAGGCGCGGCTGGTCGGGGGTGTCAGGGGCGGAGTGACGCTTGGCAGTCCGGTGGCGCTGGTGCTGGAGAACCGCGACCACGCCAACTGGACTGCCGAGATGAGCCCGGAGAAGGACGGCTTCCAGCCCCGGCCGGTCTCTCGCCTTCGGCCGGGCCACGCTGACCTGGCCGGGGCCATCAAGTACGGCCACGACGACGTCCGCAACATTCTCGAGCGCTCCAGCGCCCGGGAGACCGCCTCCCGGGTGGCGGCGGGCGCCGTGGCGCGCGCCCTGCTGGACCGCCTGGGGGTGCGTGTCTTCAGCTTCACGCAGTCCATCGGCGCGGTGGACCTGGGCTACGAGCTGCTGGATCCATTGAAGCTGAGCGAGGAGCTGATAGAGGCCTCACCAGTCCGCTGTCCGGATCCGGCTCTGAGCGACAGCATGGTCGCGGCCATCGATGCTGCCGGTGACCGAGGCGACACCCTCGGCGGGACGTTTCGCGTGGTCGCGACAGGACTGCCCATCGGGCTCGGCAGTCACGTGCACTGGGATCGCAAGCTGGACGCCCGCTTGGCGATGGCGATCATGAGCATCAACGCAGTGAAGGGGGTGGAGTTCGGCGGCGGCTTCGAGGGCGCGAGTCGACCGGGCTCGGCGTTCCATGACGAGATCGACTTCCAGGACGGCCACTACCGGCACCTGAGCAACCGCGCGGGTGGCCTGACGGGCGGCACCACCAACGGTGAGCCGATCGACCTGCGCGTGGCGCTGAAGCCGATCTCGACCATGAAGAAGCCAATGCAGTCGGTCGATCTGCGGACGCACGAGAAGGTTCAGGCGCACTACGAGCGCAGCGATGTCTGCGTGGTGCCGGCCGCCGGAGTCATCGGCGAGTCAATGGTCGCCCTGACGCTGGCCGACGCCTTCCTGGAGAAGTTCGGCGGTGACTCGGTCGCCGAGCTACAGCGCAACCTGCGGAGCTATCTGGCCGCCATCGACGCCTGACCCGCTGCCGCGGCTAGCGTTGACAACATGTCTCAAGTCATGTCCCTGGCTCAGGCGGTCGAGCGCTTCGTGCCCGATGGAGCGGCAGTTGCGATGGGCTGCTGCCTGGAGCCGGCGATTCCCTTTGCCGCCGGGCACGAGGTGATCCGGCAGCGGCGGCGAGATCTGAAGCTGATCGGTCCCATCTCCGATTCGCTCTTCGACCAGCTGATCGGCGCCGGCTGCGTGGCCGAGGTGGTGGCGGCCTGGGTGGGCAATGTCTCGGAGGGCTTGGGCCACTGCTACCGGCGGGCCGTCGAGAGCCGGGACCCACGGCCGCTGACTGTGCGCGATCACAGCAACTTCTCGATCTCACTGGCTCTCTGGGCGGCCGCCTGGAACTCGCCCTACATCCCCACTCCGACCCTGCTGGGCAGTGACATCCTGAGCGGTCAGGCCGCGCTGGAGCTGGTCGACGGCAGCGTCCGCGTCGGAGCGGTCAGGCCCGATGTCTGCGTCCTCCACGTCCAGCGCGCCGACGCCGGCGGGCGAGCGCACACCTGGGGCCCGCTCGGCGTGGCCCAGGAGGCGGCGCTGGCGGCCGACGGTGTAATCCTCACCTGCGAGCAGCTCGTGGAGCCAGAGGTGATCCTCTCCGATCCGAGCCGGGTACTGGTGCCGGAGACGAAGGTGGTGGCGGTGGTGCACGAGCCGGGCGGCTGTCTGCCCTCGCCATTGCCCGGCTACTGGAAGCGCGATCACGCAGCCTTTCGCGAGTACGCTGCGCTCTCGCGCACAGCTGAGGGCTTCGGGCGCTGGCTGCGCGAGTGGGTGCTGGACGTCCCGGATCGAGCAGCGTACCTGGCCAAGCTGGAGCTAGACCCCTTGCGAGTCACCCGCCGGCTTCTCGCCGAGCCTGCCGACTACGGCTATGAGTGAGCGCTTCACTGCGCAGGAACTGATGGTCGCCGCGGCCGCCCGCGAGATCCGCGACGGCGACCTCGTGTTTGTAGGCATGCGGCTGCCCGTCCTGGCCTATGGGGTCGCCCGGAACACGCACGCGCCGAACGCGCGAGCGCTGTTCGAGCTCGGCCTGCTCCGGGATCGGCCGGCCAACGCCTTCCTAGGCACCATGGGCGACCCACCCAACGTGGCCGGATCCCTGTGGGCCACCGGCACGTCAAGCACCATGGCCCTGATGGCACAGGGCGGCGTCGACCTCGGCTTCATCGGAGGCGCGGAGGTTGACCGCTTCGGCAACCTCAATACCAGCTATATCGGCCCTCCCGCCAGGCCGCAGCTGAAGCTGCCGGGGAGCGGGGGAGGCGCTGACATCGCGATCCTGTCCCAGCGCTGGGTGACGCTGATGAGCCACGAGCGGCGCCGCCTGGTCGAGCGAGTCTCGTATGTGACCTCTCCCGGGCACGGGGATGGCAGCCCCGGCTGGCGGCGGCGGCATGGTCTGCTGGGCGGCGGGCCGGCGGCCATTGTGACCACCCTGGCGGTGCTCCGCTTCCCTCCTCAGGGCGGCGAGGCTTACCTCACGTCGGTCCACCCCGGCGTGGAAGTGGCGCAGGTCCAGGCGGCCACAGGTTGGCGGCTGCAGGTGGGGGAGAGCTGGACCATGACTGAGCCGCCGAGCTCCGAGGAGTTGGCCCAGATCCGCCGGCTGGACCCGGACGGGTTCTGGACCAGGAGGAGCCAATGAGGGAGCTCAGGGTCTTGCACGAGGCTGAGCTCGCCGCTTACGTGATCCAGTGCGGGGAGACGTTCGGAGGCTCGACGCCCAAGCCAGAAGTGGTGAAGGAGAGAGCCAGGCGGCTCGAACGGGAGCGCTGCTGGGGCTACTTCGACGCCGGCGAGCTCTTTGCCACCGCCGGGGCTTACAGCCTCCAGCTTTCGCTGCCTGGGGGAGTCGCGCTGCCCACCGCAGGCGTCTCGGCAGTCACGGTTCTGCCCACCCATCGCCGCCAGGGCGCATTGACCGACATGATGCGCCAGCTGCTGCGGCAGGCCGCCGAGCGGGGGGAGCCGATCGCCGCACTCTACGCCTCGGAGGGAGCCATCTACGGCCGCTTCGGCTTCGGCATCGCCAGCTATCGAGCTGACCTGGAGCTGGCTCGGGACCGCTCAGCGATGACGATGCAGCCGCAGCTGGGCGGCATCCAATACCGCCAACCCGCTGCCGCTCTCGATGTGCTCATGGACATCGAGCGTCGCTTCGTGCTGAGTCAACCGGGCGCCATCGCCAGGCCGTCCTCGTTTTGGGAGGAACTGCTGGCCGATGATGAATCCGATCGGGGCGGATACAGCAATCTCTACCTGGTCTTGCAGGCGCCCGGCTCGGAGCGAGCCGGCTTTGCGCTCTTTCGCAAAGACATGCGCTGGACAGTCCACTCCCCCGACGGCCGGCTGCGGGTGGTAGCACTACAAGGGCTCGCGGCCGGCACCTATGCAGCGCTCTGGCGCCACCTACTTGACATCGACCTGGTGAGCCGGCTCAGCGCTCCGAGCCAGCCTGTTGACTCGCCCCTGCGCCATCTGCTTCGGGATCCGCACGGGCTCATCCAGCAGGTCTCGCCGCAGCTCTGGCTCAGCCTGCTCGACGTGCCCCGGGCCCTGGCCGGCCGCCGCTACCTGGGCCTGGGCAAGCTCACACTCGAGGTGAAAGCCGGCTACTGGCAGGAGAGCGAAGGAGTCTTCGCTCTCGAAGGTGGCCCCGACGGCGCGGAGTGCTCCCGAACGTCTGAGAGCGCCGACCTCGTTCTGCCGACCCAGTCGCTGGCAGCTGCGTACCTGGCGGGCACGAGCTTCACCAGCCTTCAGCGCGCCGGGCTGGTCGAGGAGTGCCGCCCAGGCGCCCTGGCGCAGGCCGACGCCATGTTCGGCTGGCCCCTCCAGCCCTGGTGCAACATCGGCTTCTGACCGGTTGGTCTCGGTCCCCTGGCGGGTTGGTTCAGCGGCCCTTGAACTGGGGTTTCCGCTTCTCCAGGAAGGCGCCGATCCCCTCCGCGGCATCCTCGGAGACGAAGATGCGGCTGATCGCCTCCCG
This sequence comes from Candidatus Dormiibacter spiritus, assembly GCA_003244185.1. GTDB lineage: Bacteria > Chloroflexota > Dormibacteria > Dormibacterales > Dormibacteraceae > Dormiibacter > Dormiibacter spiritus. The sequence continues at coordinate 44,126 of QHBT01000037.1, forward strand.
CTCGATCGCCAGGCCCAGATCCAGCGGAGCGGCATAGCCGAGAGAGGCCGCTACCTTCGCCCGACCGATCGCCTCGCTGGCGCCCTCGGCGATCCGGCGACAGTACTCCACAGCCGCCGTCCGGCAGGCGGCGGCGTCCTCGTACAGGCGGTTGACGACGCCCACCTGCTCGGCCTCCTCGGGACCGAACTGGCTGGCGCTGAAGATCATGTCCATGCCCCGGGAAAGGCCCACCAGGCGAGGCAGGCGCTGGGTGCCGCCCGAGCCCGGGAAGAGTCCCAGATTGGTCTCCGGCAGGCCGAGCTTGTAGCCGCCGCGAGCAGCGAAGCGAAGGTCGCAGGCAAGCGCAAGCTCGAAACCGCCGCCCAGCGCGTGACCGGCGATCGCCGCCACGAAGACCAACGGCGTCTGCTCGAACTTGCGGAAGACCTCGTGGGCCAGGAGTGCTGTCATCGCCCGCTGATGGGCCGACCCGGCCTGGAAAGCCGCCACGTCGGCGCCGGCCGAGAAGAACTTCTCTGAGGCGCTGGCCAGGACCCCTGCGCGGAGGTCATCGTCGTAGCGGATGTCGTCGATCACCGAGCCCAGCTCGCGGAGGAACTCGTAGTCGTAGCTGTTGGCGGGCGGCCGGTCGAGGACGATCACAGCGACCGGCCCCTCTCGCTCGAGTCGTACTGCCATGGCAAGCCTCCGATGTTTGATGACGGGCGGCGGAATAATGGTGTCTTATCCGGCGACCGGCGTGATTCCTGACGAACCAAGCTTGGGGGAAACGACAGTGGCAACCATGATCATCGAGAGCGAGCGCACGGGCGCCGCTTCAGGCCAGACGTACGAGGTTCGCAACCCGTCCACCGGTGAGGTGGTGGACCAGGTGCCCAGCGGCGGCCCTGAAGACGTCGATCGAGCCGCCCAGGCGGCGGAGAGGGCGCAGAAGAAGTGGGGCAAGATCGCTCCCGCGGAGCGCGCGCGCATCCTGCATCGGGCGGCCGAGCACATGCTGGGCAAGGTGGAGGAGATCGCCCCCCTGCTGACAGCTGAGCAGGGCAAGACGATCCTCGAGTCCCGCATCGAGGCCCAGCGCTTCGGCGAGAACATAGCCTGGTTCGCTGACCTGGCGGACAAGATCCACGGGCAGTATGTGACTCTGCCGGACCCGCGCACCTATGGCCTGGTGCTGCGCCGGCCAATCGGCGTGACGGGCGCCATCGTGCCCTGGAACTTCCCCCTCACGCTGGCTGCCAACAAGGTGGCGCCGGCGATCGCCGCCGGTAACTGTGTGGTGCTGAAACCGTCCGAAACCACTCCGCTGTCGACGCTGGCCTGCGTTGAGGCGCTGATCGAAGGCGGCTTGCCCGAGGGCGTGGTGAACGTGGTCCTGGGCCATGGCTCCGGCCCGGCGATGGTCGAGCACCCGCTGATCCGCAAGATCGCACTCACCGGTTCGTCGCCGACCGGTCGCAAGGTGATGGCGGCGGCGGCACCACAGCTCAAGAAGGTGGTGCTGGAGCTGGGCGGCTCCGACCCCTGCATAGTGCTCGACGACGCCGACCTGGACGAGGCTGCCAAGGCGATCTCTGTCGGCCGCTTCTTCAACTGCGGTCAGGCCTGCCTGGCGATCAAGCGGCTCTACATCCAGGAGGGGGTCTTCGACGAACTGCTGGGGAAGCTCATCGCCCGGGCCGGCAAGCTGAAGCCCGGCGACGGCATGGACAAGAGCTCCCGCATGGGGCCTATGCATTCCGAACAGCAGCGGGCTGAAGTGGAGGCCCAGGTGCAGGACGCTCTCGACCGGGGAGCCCACGCGGTGTTCGGAGGCGACCGGCCGCAGGGCGAGGAGTACGCCAAGGGTTGGTTTGTCAATCCGACGATCCTGGTCGACGTCAGCGATGAATCCCGGATGGTCACCGAGGAGGTCTTCGGGCCTGCCCTGCCGGTGATGAGGATCAAGGACCTGGACCAGGGCCTGGAGCGGGCCAACAACTCGCCCTTCGGTCTGGGCTCCTCGATCTGGACCGGCAGCATGGCCGCCGCCCACCGCGCGGTGCAGGAGCTGGACGCCGGCTACACGTGGGTCAACGCACTTCAGATCGCCCATGACGAGCTGCCCTTCGGCGGCACGAAACAGTCAGGCTTCGGCAAGGAGCACGGTCTGGAAGCGTTCCACGAGTACACCGAGCAGAAGGCGGTCGTCTACGGCTCGCTCTAACCTGTCCTATCCTCGAGTAGACCAGGCACTCGCCTAACTCTCGGCCTGTCGTCGCGGGTGCTGGAGGGAGCCTAGATCCTATTTCAGGTTGTTGCTGCTGTCGTAGGTCAAGGTTGGTAGGAAAATGCAAGCGGTCAGGCATGGCCGCAAGGCCCGTCGTCCTTCAATGCACTGGGCCGTGGCTAGCGTTGACAAGCGCCATATCAAGGATGAGTCTTTATCGCCAGGGTCATACCAATACCTAGGCCCAATATCGCACCTGCTGCGGTGGCTAGGACCAGCATCTGGCGACTCATTCGGAACGCGCGGAATCCAGTTCGCGACCCAGCATCTGGATCACTGGGTACCACTGACCTGCCCAAGAGCACTCCGAAGAGGGAAGCGGCAGCGAAAGGAATGGCCAAGAGCAGCCAAACCGGACGATAGAGGGCCAGCAATGACACAGTTGAGTTTCCCTTTACCTTCCGCACTGAACAAATTTCGGCTGAGAATCCTTGGCCACCGGACCGGGCGGAGACGGCCTCAGGCGGGGGCCACGTTGGTCCTGTCGAAGCGGGCTTGGCAGTCGACGCAGCGGGTGGCCTCGGGCCGGAAGCGAAGGCGCTCAGCCGGAATCTGCTTGCCGCAGTCCTCGCAGACGCCGTAGGTGCCCTGGTTCATCCGGTCCAGCGCGTGTTCGACCTGCTCCCGGTTCTCCTCCAGAAGCTGGACCAGGTTCTCGCCCACCTCCCGATCGCTGAGGACTGACGCGAACTCCGTGTCTTCAGGATCCCGGGTGACCACATCGCCGACCGTCTCTGCGATCGGCCGGCCGAGCCCCGCCTCCTCCTCGGCCTGAGAGGCAAGCGCAGACAGTGCCTCGGCCTCGGCTTCCAGCCGCTTTCTCTCCACGTCCGTGTCTGCCATCTTGTCTCCTCTGTGCCAACCTGCTGCCCCTTTGGGGCAGGCAACGCTATCAGGTTTCGACCGACGACAAGCTCGTCGTATTCCCTTTTGGGGCAGAAGGGGGCTGGCGGCCGGCGGCCGGGAGACTTCCTAGGGGCGCTTGAAGAGCGAGGCCATTTTCATCGCCAGGCCCATGTCGCCCTTGACTTTGAGCTTGCCGCTCATGAAGGCGGAGGTGGCATCCATCGTGCCGGTGGCGATCTTGACATAGTCGTGGCCGTCCGCAGTCAGGGTGAGGTTCGGGTTCTCGACTGTGCCCTCGTGGGAGGTGGCGGTCTGATCGGCGATCTTCACCCACCACTGGCCGCCCTGATCGCCTGTCAGGTTGAACTGAACGTTGGCATTGGCGTTCCCGGCCTTCTCGGCGCGGAAGTACTCGGGCAGCTTGTCGAAAACCTGCTGCGGGGTAAGCTCCTCAGTCATTGACTCCTCCATTTATGACGCTTCGCGGCATTTTGCCGGAACCATGTTATACGGCTGCAGCCGCTGACCAAGACAGATGAAGGAGCTCACCGAAGTCAGCAGCGGCGTGTTCGAACTCAGACTGCCGATCCCCTGGGAGGATGGCCGCGTCAACTGCTTTCTTCTCCCGCGCGGGGAGCGGGTCGATCTCATCGACTGCGGCATGAACGGGCAGGACTCGCTGGCTCTGATCCGAGCCGCTGCCAGGCAGGTCGCCGGTCCGGAAGCCAAGATCGGGCGGCTCGTTGTGACTCACATCCATCCCGACCACTACGGCGGCGCCGGCGAGCTGACCGAGCGGGACGGCGCCCAGCTCTTCCTGCACCGCCTGGAGGTCCCGATGGTGCACCCTCGCTATCTCGAGATCGAACAGCTGGTCCAGGAGGTCGGCCATCATCTCCAAGTCCACGGCGTGCCGCCGGCCGAGGTGGCCGAGCTGAAGAACGCCTCTCGCGGCATCAGGCAGTACGTCGGTGTGGCTGCCCCGGCGCTGCAGCTGGACGGCTCGGAGACCCTCCACCTGGGCACCAGGAGGCTGCGCGTGGAGTGGACGCCCGGTCACTCGCCCGGCCACATCTGCCTCTTCGACGGGGAGTCAGGCGTCCTCTTCGCCGGCGACCAGCTGCTGCCTGACACCAGCCCCAACATCGGCCTCCACCCGCAGAGCACGCCCGATCCTCTCGACGACTACCTCGCGGGGCTGCGCCGGCTGACCGCTCTCAAGCCCCGGCTGATCCTGCCGGCCCACGGCCGGCCCTTCGACTCGGTGCTGCAGCGCGTCAGCGAGCTGGAGGCCCACCACGCCCGGCGGAAGAGACAGATCCTGGCTCTGATCGGAGTGGAGGACCTGAGCGCCTGGTCGGTGGCGACCCGCGTCTGGGGGCGCCGAGCGGACCTGATCGACCGCCGCATGGCGCTGCAGGAGGGCCTGGCCCACCTCCAGTCCCTGAGCCAGGAGGGCCAGCTGGAAAAGCTGGCCGAACCCGGGCGGATTACGTGGCGGCGGCCGTCCTCAGGTCCCTGAGGCCGAGGGGAAAGAGCGCCGCCGGGTAGAAGCCGACGCCCACGGTGCCCGGGCCCGCGTGAGCGCCCACCACCGGCCCCAGTGGCGAGACGAGAAGCGATTCGCTCCGGCCGGCGAGAGCGTCAGCCACCCGCTGCGCAGCGTCTTCCGAGCAGGCATGGCCGACGATGGCGCAGCAACGCTCTTCGCCGGCACCGGCCAGCTCGATCAGCCGGCTGAGGGCTCTCTCCCGAGTTCGAACGCGCTCCAGCGGAGCCACCTCCCCCTCAGCGATGGTGAGCAGCGGTTTGACCTGCAGCACCGAGCCGACGAGGGCACTGGCCCGTCCAATCCGGCCGCCGCGGCGCAGCTGCTCCAGGGTGCCGACCAGGAAGTAGACGTGGGTCTCACTAGCGATCTCACCGACCTTGGCGGCGATCTCTTTGACGGACCGGCCGTCGGCGGCCAGCTCGGCCGCGGCCAGCACCACCAGGGCCAGCGGCATGGAGACCAGGCCTGTGTCGACCACCGTGACGCGGTCCGTCATCTGCGCCAGTTCGGCGCCCTGGACGGCCGCCTGGTAGGTGCCACTCAGCTTGGCCGAGATGTGAAGCGAGAGCACCTGGTCGTGATTAGAAAGAGCCTGACGGTAGGCGTCAGCAAACATGCCAGGCGAGGGCTGTGAGGTGGTGGCGATGGAGCCTGAGGCAGCTAGCCGCCGGTAGAACTCCTCGGGCTGGATCTCGACACCGTCCAGGAAGCTTTGGCCGCCCACTGTGACTGTCAACGGGACGACTGTTACCGACAGCTGATCTCTCAGAGTGGGCCGTAGATCGGCAGTCGAGTCTGTCACCACCGCCACCCTTGCCTGGGTCATCGCGCCGCCTCCGGCGTGGACTGGGAAGGCAGAGTGCGGGCCGCCTCGATCAGCGCTGCCAGCGGGGCGTCGGAGCTGCGCTGGAAGGCCTCCAGCCGACCGGCCAGGGCGGTCACGGCGCCGGTCACCGAGTCAGTCAGTCGGCTCCTACCCAGCTGAATCAGTTCGGCGCCCAGCCCCATGCCGGCCAGGGTTTGGATCTTGGCCGCCGGCACGGCTGCGCTGTCCAGAACCGCCCGCACAGCCGCCCCGGCGTCCCTGCCAGCCCGGCCCAGGCGCGCCAACCAGAAGCCCAGCGCGAGGGCGGGATCGCCGCCGGGGAGAGCCTCGGACAGATAGGTGCGCACAGCCACCGCCTCGTCGGCGATGCCGGCGAAGCGCTCGAACGCCGCCCGCAGGCGGTCGACCAGCTCGCCGGCCGGCTGCGGCAGGGTGGGGCTGAAGAGGATCTTGGAGCGGCCGCCCCGGCGCTGATCGGTCGGGCGATCACTGCTCGCCAGGGAGTGGGTGCGTCGGGCCAGTCCGGCGTTCTCCAGCTCGCGCAGCAATCCGTACGCGGTCCAGGCGGAGATGCTCATGGCGCTGCCGACGGCTGAGTAATGAACCGCCCCGGCGTTTTCCGCCGCCAAGCGACGGAGAACAGCCAGCGCCTCACTGCGGCGCGGGGTCAGGCCGAGCTCAGATCCATTGGCCAAAAGACCCAAGAACCATAGCGCAGCTCGACCGCTGCGTCAGGCGGGGGCCTGGCAGCGCATCGGCCTTCCGCACCGAGGCGCAGCCGCCCTCAACTCGGCTGACGCTCAGCCTGCCTGTCGACTCAGCTGCGCGACGGTCCCCGGCCGTGGGCGCCCGGCTCTTCAGGGAGATCGGGCAGATCCAGGTTGTTGACGAGATCCCGGAAGACCGCCAGCCGGTCGGGCTCGAGCTCCTCCGCCTCTTCGTCCTCGTCGTCCTTCTGAGGGATGACGCCCGCCTTCTCCAGGACCTCGGCCGCCACGTAGATCGGGCACTCATAGCGAACAGCCAGTGCGATGGCGTCGCTCGGCCGCGAGTCGACGTCCAGTTTCCGGCCGTCCTGCAGGAGGAAGAGGCGGGCGTAGAAGACCTGGTCGGCCAGGGAGGTGACCACTATCCGGCTCAGCTGGACGCCCAGCCCTTCGAAGCTTGACTTCATTAGGTCGTGAGTCAGGGGCCGGTCAGGAGCGACCCCCTGGATCTTCATGGCTATGGCGTTGGCGAGGTCGTTGCCGATCCAGATGGGGAGGTAGCGCTCGCTCTCGCGCTCGCGCAGGATCACCACGTGCTGCTGCGTCGGCATGTGCACGCGGATGCTGTCGACCGTGACCTCGATCAGATCGTCCGTTCCTGCACCTCTTGGAGCAAAGTCTAACCCCCGGGTGCCTCTCTGCCCGGCTCCGCATCTGCCTGAGAATGAGCGGGTGCCAGCCCTCGCCCCCGGCCACCCTGCAGTGGTCGGCTGATGGCACCTAGGGGCAGGCGCGGCCGCCTGGTTCTGATCGACTGCCACAGCCTGATCTATCGCGCCTTCTTCGCGCTGCCGCCCATGAGCACCTCGGCCGGCGTCGTGACGAACGCTGTCTATGGCTTCACCTCGATGCTGGCCATCGTGCTGGCCAGCCGGCCCGAATACGCCATCGCCACCTTCGACATGGGCAAACCCACTTTCAGGGTCCAGGAGTACGCGGCCTATAAGGAGGGTCGCAAGCCCATGCCGGACGACCTCCGGGTCCAGTTCGATCTGGTCCGCAGGGTGCTCATGTCGCTGCACATCCCGATCTACGGCGTGGAGGGCTTTGAAGCAGACGACCTGATCGGCACGCTGGCCCGGCAGGCCGAGGCGGCCGGCTTGGCCGTCACCATCGTGAGCGGCGACCTGGACTGCCTGCAGCTGGTCAGCGAGCAGGTGGAGGCGCTGGTGCCGCGGCGCGGCATCACCGACACCACGATGTACGGACCCGACCAGGTGCGGCAGCGCTACAACCTCGAGCCGAGCCAGCTCATCGACTACAAGGCGCTGCGGGGCGACACCTCTGACAACATCCCGGGCGTCCCCGGCGTCGGTGAGAAGACAGCTTCGCAGCTGGTCCAGCAGTTCGGTTCGGTGGAAGCACTGCTGGCAGGACTCGACCAGCTCAAGCCCGGCCGCATCCGTGCCGCCCTGGAGGCGGCAGGCGAGCAGCTCGCGCTCAACAAGCGGATGGTCACCATCCATCGGGACGCTCCCGTCGAGCTGGAACTGGAGCGGGCGCGCTGGCTGCGCTTCAACTACGACGAAGCCCGGGCGGTGTTCGACGAGCTGGAGTTCAGGCAGCTTCTAGCCCGTCTGCCGCTTCCGGATCAGTTGCCGGTTCAGCCCACCCTCAGCTTCGAGCCGGTGGCGGAGACGGGGGTGATTCTCGCCGGCCCCGACGATCTACAGGAGCTGCGCCGGCGCCTGGCGGCCGCCCCTCAAGTGGCGGTCTACGGGCTGTGGGACGGTTCCGCCCGCTCCGGTCCCCTGGCCGGTCTGGCCCTCGCCGCTGGCGAGGACGCCTGGTACGTGCCCACCGAGCTGGTCGGCGACATCAGTGCAGCAGTGGCCGCCAAGCCCCTCGCCGGCCACGATGTGAAGGAGACCGACCTGGTGCTGGAGCGCTTCCGGCTCGCTCGCTACCAGTGGCGGTCAAGCACGTTTCTCGCCGCCTATCTGCTCGGCGCGGGTTCCCGCGACCCACGCCTCGAGGACCTGGCACGTGAGTTTCTCGGCCGCCAGCTGAAGAGCCAGGAGGAGTTTCTGGGCACCGGCCGCGGCGCGCGTCCGGCCGCGGCCTGCGAGCCTCGGGAGTGCGCCGACTTCGCGGGACCGCGTGCGCAGGCTGTCCTTCATCTCGGACCGCAACTGGAGAGCGAGATGCGGAACCTGGGCGTCGACTACCTGTTTCATGAGGTGGAGCTGCCCCTGGCAGCCGTTCTGGCCAGAATGGAGCGCGCCGGGGTGGCGATCGACGTCCCCTATTTGCGGAGCATGCAGGCGGAGCTGGAGGAGCAGCTGCGGGGGCTGGAGACCCAGGTCGCCCTGGCGGCCGGTTACAACTTCAACCTGAGCGCCCCCCAGCAGCTGGCCAAGCTTCTCTTCGAAGACTTGAGGCTGCCTGTCGGAAAGCGAACCAAGACCGGCTATTCGACTGACGCCGACACGCTGGAGGCACTCCGGGAGAAGCATCCGGTGGTCGACCTGATCTTGGAGCACCGCCAGCTCAGCAAGCTGAAGTCGACGTACGTTGACGCACTGCCGGCGCTGGTCGACCCCAAGACGGGGCGCGTCCATACATCGTTCGGCCAGGCCGCGACGGCCACCGGCCGCCTCTCGTCCTCCAATCCCAACCTGATGAACATCCCGATCCGGACCGGTCTCGGCCAGCGCATCCGGCGCGCTTTCCAGGCCGGCCCAGAAGGCTGGCAGCTGTTCGCCGCCGACTATTCCCAGATCGAGCTCCGGATCGCCGCCCACCTGAGTGAGGACGCCAACCTGCTGGCCGCCTTCAAAGCGGGCCACGACATCCACGCGGCCACCGCGGCCCGGGTCTTCAAGGTGCCGCTGGCCGAGGTCAGCCCGGACCAGCGACGGCTGGCCAAGGTGGCCAACTTCGGCTCCATTTACGGCCAGGGAGAGTACGGGCTCTCGCAGCAGATGCGCATTCCAGGGGATGAGGCCCGTGAGTTCCTGAAGGAGTACTGGTCCACCTACACGAACCTGAAAGCCTGGCTCGACCAGATCCGCCTGAAGGCGAGGGAAGAGGGCTTCGTCGTGAGCGCCACCGGGCGGCGCCGAACCATAGGAGACTTGCGCTCGCCCAACTATCAGCTGCGGCAAGCCGCCGAGCGCATGGCCATCAACTTCCCCATCCAGTCCCTGGCGGCGGACATCATCAAGGTAGCCATGGTGCGCCTGGATGAGGAGATCGGCGCTCAGGGCCTCAGCGGTCGGATGCTCCTCCAGGTCCACGATGAGCTCGTCTTCGAGGTGCCTGAAGTCGAGCTGGAGCGCTTCGCTGAGATGGTGCCCAGGGTTATGACGGAGGCCTACGAGCTCTCCAGCCACCTGGAGGTGGAAGCCAAGCAGGGCCTCAACTGGGCTGACCTGGCGAAGCTGGCCACAGTCGTCGGCTAGGGCCGGGGGGAGCGTTGCCGGAGCTGCCCGAGGTCGAAACCATTGCCGCCGACCTGCGCCCACATCTGGTCGGCCGCACGTTGACCGCCTGCGACCTGCGATTTCCGGCAGTCGTCAGGTATCCCGAGCCGGAGGCCTTTGCTCGCGGCCTGCCCGGTCAGCGCATCGAGGCCCTCACCCGGCGCGGCAAATACATCCTGCACCACCTGAGCGGCGGCAGCCTGCTGGTGGTGCATCTGGGCATGACCGGCGAGTGGCGGCTGGCCGCAGCCGCGGACCCTGAGCCCGCTCACCTGCATGCTGTCTTGGCGCTGGATGACGGCCGGCAGCTCCGCTGGCGCGATGTCCGGCGCTTCGGCCGGCTTCTGCTCGGCATTGAGTCCGAGCTGCTGGCCGCCCGGAAGCTGCCACAGCTGGGTCCCGAGCCCATTGATCCTAAGTTCACGGCCGCCGACCTGCACCGGCGGCTGCGCCGCCGGCGAGCGCCTATCAAGCTGCTCCTACTTGACCAGTCAGTCCTGGCAGGCGTCGGCAACATCTACGCGGATGAGGCCCTGCACCAAGCGGGCATCCGGCCCGACCGCCCCTCCGGTGCGATAGGCCGCCCGCGTATCGCACGTCTGCGCGCGGCGCTCGATGTCCTCCTGCGGCAGGCGATCGCCAACCGGGGCAGCAGCGTAGACAGCTACCGCGACGCCTGGGGTGAGCTGGGCGCACAGCAGGAGCAGCTGCGCGTCTACGGCCGTGGCGGCCAGCCCTGCCTCACCTGCGGCCGCGCCCTGACCCTGACGCGCTTGGGCGGTCGCAGCACAGTTTTCTGCCGCCGGTGCCAGCGTTGAAGGCGGCGCGCCCAGACTGGGTACGGTTCTCCTGACGTGTCAGCTTTGAACCGAAGCTTGCTGTTTCTGGCGATCCTCAGTCTCGCCTTCCTCGCCTACACACAGATCGTCGCCGCAAGCGCGACTTCGATCCTGGACGTCCGGGCGGCTCACTTCTTTGCCGGGCTCTGGAATCCCGCCGGCGAGCCGGCCGGCCAGGTTCTCGCGGTGCTTGGCGGAGTCGAGTTCACAGTCCTCCTCATACTGGGACTTGCTCTGTACCTGTGGCGAGCCGGCTTTCGAGCGGAGGTGTGGGTCGCCCTGGCCTATCCCGCTGCGGTGCTGATAGAAGTGCTCTACAAGCGCCTCCTCGACCATCCCGGGCCCTTCATCCATCACGCCGACGGGCCGAGTCCGAGCGATATGGCGGCCAGCGGCGCCGGGATCGCCAACAGCTACCCCAGCGGCCACATGGTTCGCACAGTGCTCGTCTACGGTCTCCTGGCCTTTGTGCTGCACAGACTCCTGCCTGACGGCTGGGGCCGCCGGCTGGCTCTGCCGCTGGCAGCCGTCATGATTGCGCTGATGGCTCTGGATCGGCTCTACCTGGGCGTGCACTGGCAGTCGGACGTCATCGGAGGCGCGCTCCTGGGAGGCGCAGCTCTCGCCGGCGCGATCGCCTGGCTCGAGGTGCCTCGTGGCTGAGGCGGAGGCGGTGCTGTTGATCACCACGCTGGCGGCTCGGGATGAGGCCGAGAGCATAGGCGAGGCCCTGGTGGAGAAACGGTTGGCCGCTTGCGGCTCGGTCGTCCCCATGGTTCACTCCTTCTTCCGCTGGAAGGGCAGCCTGCACCGCGAGCACGAGGCACTGCTGCTGGTGAAGACCACGAAAGCCGCTTCGGCGGCGGCCCAGGCGGAGATCCGCTCGCGGCACTCCTACGAAAACCCTGAGATCCTGGAGGTACCGGTCAGCGGCGGTTCGGCCGAGTATCTGGACTGGCTCGCCAGCGAGGTCAGCCCGCGCTGAGCGACTCTCCGGCCGGCTGCGTGCCTGGCCGGCTGCGTGCCTGGCCGGCTGTAGCATGGGCAACGCCCTGACGGGCAAGGGAAGCCGGTGCGAATCCGGCGCTGTCGCGCAACTGTCAGCGGGGAGCCCCGCCCAAGACGCCACTGGATGAAGATCTGGGAAGGCGGGCCGGGGTGGCGATCCGCAAGCCAGGAGACCTGACCGTCGGGGAGGCAACCCGTCCGCGCGAACGGTGGGGAGGCCGCCGGCGGCCGGCGTTCCCCGCGGCTGGGAGAGCGCCGCCAGGAGATCAAAGCATGCGCAAGCTGCTCACGGCCAGCGCGATACTGGCCCTAATCACCATCGCCTGCGGGCCCGGCTCCGGTACTGCCTCGCAAACGCCTTCCGGTCAGGCCAGCTGTGTGAACGCGCAGGCCCCGCACCGAGCCTATGTGGTGGTTGAACATCTGTCAGGCAGGGTGGTCCAGGCGTGTGTCGGTTTCCAAGGCGATTCCATCAACGGCCCCAACCTCATGAAGAACAGCGGCGTTGAGTTCCGGACCAGCACCACTTCTCTTGGTCTGGGCATCTGCCAGGTCGACAACGAACCTGCCCACTTCGACCAGTGCTTTCCTCCGAACGCGCCGTACTGGGATCTGCTTCTAGATTCAAGGGGTCAACCGGCTTGGCAGGAGTCGTCCACGGGCCTGGATCATGTCCAGGTCGCCGATGGCGGCGCGATCGGCTGGCAGTACAGGCCCCAGACTGGAAGCCCACCTGCCCTGCCGCCTCTGCCCAAGCGGACCTAGCAATGGCTGGCCGGCTGCACCCGCGAGCTGTCGCCGCCTGGGCGCTGACCTGCGTGGTACTGGCCCTGGCGACTAGCAACCCGCTCTACCGGGTGTTGGCGGCTGTCATCAGCCTGACAGTTCTGATCCGCTTGGCCGGCTGGCGGCGGGTGCGCCGGCTGCTCCTGGCGGCCGGCATCCTGGCTGGCACCACCGCCCTGCTGAACGTCGTGGTCGCCCACGTCGGTGAAACAGTGCTCTGGACGCTGCCCGGCTGGCTGCCTGGCCTGGGCGGTCCCTGGACCCTGGAGGCGCTCGCCTACGGGCTCTTCAGTGGTGTGGGCCTCATGGCCTGCCTCTTCGGCGCCGCCTCGCTCACGCTGCTGCTGGAACCTGACGAGCTGATCGATGCCCTGCCCGGCTGGCTGGACAGGACGGGGGGGACCCTGGCGATGACGCTGGGACTGGCCGGCGCCCTGCGCTCCACAGTGGGCCAGGTGGTGGAGGGGCAGAGGCTGCGTGGCTGGCGCCTGCGCGGGCCCCGCTCCTGGGCCGAGATCACGGTGCCGGTGGTGCTGACGGCGGTCGAGGGCTCGATCCAGCTCGCCGAGGCCATGGAGGCACGGGGTTACGGCGCCGGCCCGCGCAGCCGCTGGCAGCGGCCGGGCCTGAGCTCACCTGACCGTGTGCTTGTGGTCGGCTCAGCGGCTGCGCTCGTTCTGTTCATCGCTGCCCGGCTGGGCGGCCGGACGGCTGAGTGGTACCCCTATCCTTCCTTGAGCCTGCCGGCGCTGGAGCCGCTGCCGCTCGCTGCCTTCCTGCTCCTGGCGCTTCCTCTGTTCCTATGGCCCGGGCGACCCTCCGCAGCCTGAGCTACCAGTACCCTGCCGCAGCCGAGCTGGCGCTGCGGGCGGTGGACCTGGAACTCGACGCCGGCCTCACAGCGCTCGTCGGACCCTCCGGAGGTGGCAAGTCGACCCTCCTCCGGCTCCTCAACGGCTTGGTGCCGCACTTCCATGGCGGCCGGATCTCCGGCCAGGTGACGGTGGGCGGTCTTGATGTTCTGCGCACGCCCACCCGGCGCCTGGCCCGGGAAGTTGGCTTCGTATTCCAGGATCCCGAGCTGCAGGCTGTGCGCTCCTGGGTCGAGCGGGAGGTCGCCTTCGGCTTGGAGAACGAGGCGGTTGGGGGGCCGGCTCTGCGCCAAGGCGTCGCGGAGGCGCTCGCGCGCGTGGGAGCGCTGCACCTGGCCGGCCGCCGGCTGGCGACGCTCTCCGGTGGCGAGCGGCAGCGGGTGGCGCTCGCCTCGGCGCTGGCGCTGAGGCCCCAGCTGCTGGCGTTGGACGAGCCCACTTCGCAGCTCGATCACGAGGGGACCGAACTGGTTGCCGCAGCTTGCCAAGCACTGGCCGCCGAGGGGTTGGCGGTGGTGGTGGCAGAGCATCGTGACGAGTGGCTGGGGCCGCTGGCGCAGCGCACGCTTCTGGTCGAGGCCGGCCGCGTCGAGGACTTGGGGCCGGCGGCCGGAGACCGATTCACGAGTCTCGAGCCGGCCGCCTACCGGACGCCGGCGCACCGGGGCGTGGAGGCCTGGGCGGTGCGAGGAGCGACGGTCGGCCCGGCGGGCCTGCCGCTCCTGCAGGACTTGGACCTGGCGGGGGCGACCGGCGAGGTGCTGGCGTTGACGGGACCCAACGGCGGCGGCAAGACTACCCTGCTGCGGCTGCTGGCGGGGACGCTGCCGCCGCTGTCCGGCGCGGTCAGCCGGACGCCGGGCAGGGTCGCCTTCCTGCCTCAGAACCCGGCTGCGCTGCTCTACCGAGCCAGCATCAGAGAGGAGCTTCGGGCGACGCTGGACCGGGCAGCCTCGGCCGAACCGCCCGAGCAGGTCCTCGGCGAATTGGGCCTGCTCGCCCAGGCCGAACGCGATCCGCGGGATCTCTCCAGCGGCCAGCGCCAGCGAGCAGCGATCGCAGCGGTGCTCGCTGGGTCGCCCCGGCTGGCGCTGCTCGACGAGCCGACCCGGGGGATGGACCGCTCAGCCCGCACCGGCCTGCGGCGACTGGTCGGTCGGCTGGCGGCTGAGGGCTCAGCGGTGATCATCGCCACGCACGACAGCCAGCTGGTGGGGGAGGTCTGCGATAGGGTGCTGCTGGTGCAGGCTGGGACAGTGCGCGAGCAGCCCGCGCTGCGCGCCGACCTCGCACCGCAGGGGCCGGGATGAGGCTGGCGTTCCTCTCGCTGCTGGGGCTGGCGCTCTTCGCCTGGCCCTTTCTGGGCGGCGGGCTGCCGGCCGACACGGCGGCGGCGGCTATCGCCATCGCCGCGCTGGGGGCGCTGCTCCTGCTGGAGGTCGGCTTCCGGCACCTGGACGCTCGCCAGGTGGCACTGCTGGCGGCACTGGCTGCGCTCGACACCGCCTTCCGGCTCGCGATTCCCTCCGCCTCCGGCGTGGGCGGCTTCAGCCCCATCTTCTTCCTGGTCCTGCTCGCCGGCTTCGTGTTTGGGCCCTCCTACGGCTTCCTGCTGGGCGGCTTCACCATCCTCGTCTCCTCGCTGGCGGAGGGCGCAGTCGGGCCCTGGGTGCCGTACCAGATCTTCGCCACCGGCTGGGTGGGCGTCAGCGCCGGGATCGCCGGTCTCCTCTTGCCAGCTCGCTGGCGGCAGCAACGCTGGCCGGCGCTGATGGTGCTGGCCGGGGTCGGTGCGCTGGGCGGCTGGGCCTTCGGCGCGCTCATGGACATCCAGGTCTGGGTGGCTTTCTACAGCGGTCCCGGGCAGCTGGGCTGGGTGCCCGGCATGGCTGCCGGCGAAGCGCTCGCCCACTTTGGCCGCTTCTACCTGCTCACGTCCTTGGCCTATGACACCTTCCGCGCCGTGGGCAACGCGCTGATGGTCCTCTTGCTGGGAGTCCCTGTGCTGGTCGCGCTGAGACGGGTGCAGCGGCGGCTGAGATTTGAGATCGTGGAGAACTATGCAGCCTTCCACCTACCCGCTGATCGACCCTGACCAGGCACTCGCCCTGGTCCTTCAGGAGGTTGCCGTACTGGGCACAGAGGAGCTGCCGCTGGCTGCCTGCCCGAACCGCGTGCTGGCCCAGGACCTGATCGCCGAGCAGGATCTGCCTCCCTTTCGAAGCAGCGCTGTGGACGGCTATGCGCTGCGCGCCGCCGACTCTGGCGGCCGCCTGCCGCTGGCCGGAGAGGCGGCAGCCGGCCGGCCGTTCCAGGGCAGCTTGCCGCAGGCGGCCGCCGCCAGGATCCTGACCGGCGGGGTGCTGCCTGAGGGCGCCGACACGGTGGTCATGCTGGAGGAGGTCCGAGCCGGCGCTGACTGGGTGGAGGTGCCGGCCGGGCTAAGGCCTGGCAGCAACTATCACCGCCCGGGGGCCGACCTCACCACGGGCACTCGCGTTCTCCGCCGGGGAGACGTGCTCGGGCCGGCGGAGCTCGGCCTGGCCGCCGCGCTCAACCGGCCGTCCCTGATCGTGCATCGGCGCCCGCGCGTCGCGCTCATGTCGACGGGGGACGAGCTGGTCCAGGTCGGGGGCAGGCCGGAGGGGGGCCAAATCATCGACTCCAACCGCTGGGCCCTGCTGGCGGCGCTGGGCGAGGCCGGCGCTGAGGTGAGCCTGCTGCCGGCGGCTCCTGACGACCCGGCTCAGCTGCGCCAGCTGGTGCTGGGGGCGCTGATCGAGCACGAGGTGCTGGTCACCTCGGGTGGCGTCTCGGTCGGTTCCCACGACCTCGTAAAGCCGCTCCTGGAGTCGCTGGGCAAGGTGCACATCGGCAGGGTCAAGCTCAAGCCGGGCAAGCCTTTCACGTTTGCCACGCTGTCTGAGGACCGGGTCGCCTTCGGCCTACCGGGCTTTCCGGTCAGCTCGCTGGTCACCTTCGAGGTCTTCGTGCGGCCGGCTCTGCGCCGGATGCAGGGATTCCGCCAGCTGCAGCGGCCGCGCCTGCCGGTCAGGCTCGACTTCGAGGCCAAACCGGCGGCCGGCCGCACTGAGTACCACCGGGTATCCCTGCGCCGGCGGGGCGACGAGCTGATCGCTCAGACCACTGGCTCTCAATCCTCGTCGCGGCTTCTGAGCCTGGTCGGAGCGCACGCGTTGGTGCGGATCCCGTCAGGCGACGAGCCAGTCCGGCGCGGCAGCCAGGTGGAGGCGCTGATCCTGAACCTGCCTGCCGACTGAGAGTGCCCTGACGGCGAAGGTCCTGTTGTCGCCGAGGCCGACCGGAGGGGCGTCGTCAGCTATGAACGTCAGCGGCCAAACCTGTAGGCGATGATGCAGGGCGACCGGCAGGCACCATCCCTTCGCCTGGACCCAGAGAACCATTCACGAACGGCTGTTCGCCCTAGACTTGAGGGGATGCCGACGGCTTTCCAGATCGACGCGCCCTTCGAGCCCAAGGGGGACCAGCCGCAGGCCATCCAGGAGCTGATCCATGGCGTGCGGGAGGGCGTCCGCGAGCAGACGCTGCTGGGTGTGACGGGCAGCGGCAAGACGAATGTCGTGGCCTGGGCGCTGCAGGAGCTGGGCCGGCCCGTGCTGGTGCTGAGCCCCAACAAGACGCTGGCCGCGCAGCTCTGGGCGGAGTTCAACCGGCTCTTTCCCCGCAACGCCGTCGAGTACTTCGTCAGCTACTACGACTACTACCAGCCCGAGGCGTACATCGCCCGGAGCGACACCTACATCGAGAAGGACTCCAGCCGGAACGAGGAGATCGACCGCCTCCGCCACCGCGCCACCGGCAGCCTGCTCACCCGGCGCGACGTGATAGTCGTCGCCAGCATCAGCTGCATCTACGGCATCGGCTCGGTCGAGGACTACATGGGCGAGTCGCTCACTCTCAAGGCCGGCCAGACGCTGCGCCGCGAGATCTTCCTCCGCAAGCTGACCGAGATGCTCTACGAGCGCAACGACTACGACCTGAGCCGCCTCCGCTTTCGCGTCCGGGGCGACATCGTCGACGTGGTCCCGGCCAGCGAGGAGAAGGTCTATCGGATCGAATTCTTCGGCGATGAGATCGATCGCATCCAGGAGCTGGACAGCGTGACTGGTGAGATCCTCGGCAAGCGGGAGGAGCTGACCATCTTCCCCGCCACTCACTACGTCACGCCCCGCGGCAAGTTGGAGCTGGCGATGCGGGACATCGAGACCGAGCTGGAGGAGCGCTGCCGCTGGTTCGACGAACACGGCAACCTGCTGGAGTCGCAGCGCCTGCGCCAGCGGACGAACTTCGATCTGGAGATGCTGCGCGAGACAGGCACCTGCGCGGGGGTCGAGAACTACTCCCGCCACCTGACCCGCCGGCAGCCGGGCGAGGCGCCCTACACCCTGCTCGACTTCCTACCCGACGACGCGCTGATCTTCGTTGACGAGTCGCACGTGGCGGTGCCCCAGATCGGCGGCATGCTGGGTGGCGATCGTTCCCGCAAGGCGGCGCTGGTCGAGTACGGCTTCCGCCTGCCGAGCGCCTTCGACAACCGGCCGCTCAGCTTCGCGGAGTGGGATGAGCGGGCGGGCCAGATCGTGTACGTCTCCGCCACACCGGGTCCTTACGAGCTGGAGAAGAGCCAGCGGGTGGTGGAGATGCTGGTGCGGCCGACCGGGCTGGTCGACCCGGCGATCGAGGTGCGCAAGACCGAGGGCCAGGTTGACGACCTGGTCGCCGAGCTGCGCGAGCGCGCCGCGAGAGATCAGCGCTGCCTCATCACCACGCTGACGAAGCGCTTCGCCGAGGACCTGACCGATTACCTGAAGGAGTACGGCATCCGCGTTCGCTACATCCACTCGGATCTGGATGCGATCGAGCGGATCGAGGTCCTGCGCGGGCTGCGCCAGGGGGATTTCGACGTGCTGGTGGGCATCAATCTGCTGCGGGAGGGCCTGGACCTGCCCGAGGTGGCTCTGGTCGCCATCCTGGACGCCGACAAGGAGGGTTACCTGCGCTCCTTCCGCTCCTTCATCCAGACCATCGGTCGAGCCGCCCGCAATGTCGAGGGGCACGTGATCATGTACGCCGACAAGATCACCGACTCCATGCGCGAGGCGATCGACGAGACCGACCGGCGCCGGGCGCGGCAAATCGCCTACAACGAAGAGCACAGCATCACTCCGGAGACCGTGAAGAAGGCCATCTACGCCCTCGAGATCGACCACAAGGATCTGCAGGCCGACGCAGTGGAGTTGATGGCCGGCGCCGGGGTTCCTAGAGCGGACCTGCTGGCGATCGTGCGGGATCTCGAGAAGGAGATGAAGCGTCTGTCCAAGGAGCTGGCGTTCGAGGACGCCGCGCGCGTCAGGGACAAGATCATCGGCATCCGCAAGCGGCTGGCCGGGGAGGACAGCGGCGGGGAGGACGACGCCGAGGTGGCATTGGCCATCGCGGCGGCGCCCAGGCAGCGCACCAGCCAGGTCCAGAACTGGCGGCGCAGCCGTCGCGGGCCCTAGGCCACGGCTGAGCTTCCTCGAAAATGGGCTGGTGACGAACCTCGAAGCACTCCGGCTGGGCCTGCGCGGCGAGGGCCCGCGAGCAGGCTGGAGCGAAGCCCTCGGGGCGCGCTTCGCGGAAGTCGAGCCAGGCCGGGTGGTGGTGGAGCTGACCGCCGACTCTCAACACCGCCATCCGGGCGGCGTGGTTCAGGGCGGTGTCATCACTCAGATCGCCGACGCCGCGATGGGCACCTCGCTCCTCACCCTTCAGCCCGACCAGGAGGCGAACACCACTATCAACCTCAAGATCAACTTTCTCCGCCCGGTGGTCGATGGTCGGATCCGGGCCATCGGCAGGATCGTCGAGATGGGCGAAGACCTGCTCTTCAGCGAGGCACAGGTGGTCAACGAAGCCGGCAAGCTCGTCGCCCAGGCTTCCTCGACCTGCCTTCGCATCCCCCGCGACGGAGGCTGGCGCTGATGGCGGAGAGGGAATCCCGGCCGCTCGCCTGGCTGGGGATAGAGACAGTGAAGGCCGGTAGGGGTGAGGTGGCGCTCGAGATGGAGGGCCGGCCCGACTTCGCCGATGGCGACCGCATCCATCGTGGCTTTCTGGCCGTCCTTGCCCAGTCAGCTCTGGAAGGGGCCATCGCCGCTGACGCAGTGCCGGGGCAGGCGGCTTCGGGCTTCGACCTGCAGTGCAACTTCACAGGCGTGGCTCGAGCCGGCGAGCGGCTGCGGGCAGTGGCGCGGGTCGTCCACTCGGGCCGGCGCACGGCTCTGGCTGAGTGCACCATCACCGGCCCGCAGGGCCGCCTGATCGGCACGGCCACCGCCACCTTCCAGCCAGCGGAGGCAGATGGCTAACGATCAGATAGTCGTGCGCGGTGCGCGGGAGCACAACCTGAAGGACGTCACACTGGCCATCCCGCGCGACAAGCTGGTCGTGTTCACAGGCCTCTCCGGTTCGGGCAAGTCCTCGCTGGCCTTCGACACGATCTACGCCGAGGGGCGGCGGCGCTACGTGGAATCGCTCTCGGCCTATGCCCGGCAGTTCCTGGGCCAGATGGAAAAGCCTGACGTGGACGCCATTGACGGGCTCTCACCGGCGATCTCGATCGACCAGAAGGGCACCTCGCGGAACCCCCGCTCGACGGTGGGCACCGTCACCGAGGTGTATGACTACCTGAGGCTGCTCTACGCCAGAGTGGGCCATCCCCACTGCCCGATCTGCGGCCGGGAGATCGCGAAGCAGACGATCGAGCAGATGGCCGACCAGGTCGAGAAGCTGCCCGAGGGCACGCGGCTGATGATCCTGGGACCAGTGGTGAGGGGCCGCAAGGGCGAGTACGACAAGCTGTTGGAGGACATCCGCAAGCAGGGCTTCTCGCGGGTGCGCGTCGACGGCACCCTCTACGAGCTGGGCGCCGAGATTCCGCTCGAGCGTTACAAGCAGCACGACATCGAGGTGGTCGTCGACCGCGTGGTCGTCGGGCCCGACCAGCGCATGCGCCTGGTCGATTCGCTGGAGATAGCTGCCAAGCTGGGTCAGGGTTCTGTGCTGCTGGTTCACGTGGTCCGCCCGGGCGCCGCGGCGCCGGCCGAGGTCTGCCTTTCACAGGACTACGCCTGTCCCTACGACGGCCACAGCGTGCCCGAGCCGCAGCCACGCAACTTCTCCTTCAACACGCCCCACGGTGCCTGCCCGACCTGCACAGGCCTCGGCATGCAGCTCGTGGCTGACGCCGAGCTGGTCATCCCGGACCCCTCGCTGACCCTGCGGCAGGGCGCCATCGCCCCCTGGAGCCGCTCCCAGTTCTTCTATCCAGAGATGCTGGAGGCGCTCTGCGAGGCGGCCGAGATCGATATGGACCTGCCTGTGCAACACCTGAGCCGTCCGGACCTGGACCTGCTGCTCAACGGTTCGGGCAAAAAGAAGGTGCGCTTCTCCTATCGCAACCAGTACCGCCAGCGGCGCCACTACGAGGCTCCCTTCGAAGGCATCCTGGCCAACGTTCAACGGCGCTACGACGAAACCGAATCCGAATTCCTGAAGCAGGAGCTGGGCAAGTACCTGGCCGAGAAGCCCTGCCCCGCCTGTGGTGGCGCGCGCCTCAAGCCTGATTCCCTCGCCGTCACAGTGGCCGGCCGCAACATCGCCGACGTCTGCCGGCTAGCAGTCACCGAGGCAGTGGAGTTCGCCGACAAGCTGCGCCTCAGCGAGCGGGAGGAGACGATTGCCCGAGGCATCCTGAAGGAGATCCGCGAGCGGCTGCGCTTCCTCATCGATGTGGGACTCGACTACCTCTCGCTGGAGCGTGCTGCCAACACGCTCTCGGGCGGCGAATCCCAGCGGATCCGCCTCGCCACCCAGATCGGCTCCAAGCTGATGGGCGTGCTCTACATCCTGGACGAGCCCTCGATCGGCCTCCATCAGCGCGACAACCGGCGTCTCATCCAGACGCTGGTTCAGCTGCGCGACCTCGGCAACACGCTGATAGTCGTCGAGCACGATGAGGAGACGATCATGGCGGCCGACTGGATGGTGGACATCGGGCCGGGCGCGGGCGAGCATGGCGGCGTGGTGGTGGCGCAAGGGCCAGTGCAGGACGTGGTTGCCAAGAGCGACTCCCTCACCGCCCGCTATCTGCGCGGTGACCTCAGCATTGCGCTGCCGCGCAGCCGCCGCCCGGGGAACGGCAAGGAGCTGGTGATCAGGGGCGCGGCGGCCAACAACCTGCGCGGCATCGACGTCCGGCTGCCGCTCGGCTGCTTCATCTGCGTGGCCGGCGTGAGCGGCTCAGGGAAGTCGTCACTCATCAGCGACGTCCTCGCCCGCAAGCTCGGCCAGCACTTCTTCCGCGCCAAGGACAAGCCCGGTCGCCACGACCGGATCGACGGGCTGGAGCATCTGGACAAGGCGATCCAGATCGATCAATCGCCAATCGGCCGCACGCCTCGCTCCAACCCGGCGACCTACACCGGCATGTTCACCTCGATCCGGGAGCTCTTCGCGCAGTTGCCGGAGGCAAAGGTGCGTGGTTACGGCCCCGGCCGCTTCTCGTTCAACGTCAAGGGCGGTCGCTGCGAAGCCTGCCAGGGCGACGGCATCATCCAGATCGAGATGCAGTTCCTGCCCGACGTCTACGTGCAGTGTGAGGTCTGCCAGGGGACGCGCTACACGCGCGAGGTGCAGGAGGTGAAGTTTCGCGGCCACTCGATCTCTGAAGTGCTGGCGATGACAGTGGATGAGGCGAACGAGGTCTTCGAGAACGTCCCTCGGATTCTGAGCAAACTCAAGACCCTGCGCGATGTGGGCCTTGGTTACATCCGGCTCGGCCAACCGGCCACGCAGCTGTCGGGTGGGGAGGCGCAGCGCGTGAAGCTCTCGACCGAGCTGTCACGCCGGGACACCGGCAAGACCATCTACGTGCTGGACGAGCCGACTACCGGTCTCCACTACGCGGACGTAGAGAGGCTGCTCCACGTGCTGCACCGGCTGGTCGAGCATGGCAATACTGTCGTGGTGATCGAGCACAACCTGGACGTTCTGAAAACAGCCGATTGGATAGTCGACCTCGGTCCCGAAGGCGGGGGGCGAGGCGGTGATCTCGTCGCCGAGGGCACCCCGGAAGAGGTCGCCGTCAATGCCAACTCCTACACCGGCACATATCTACGGCGGGTGCTGGAGCGTGCTCAGCCGCACCTGGCCGCCGCCGACCAAAACGGCCGCCGTGCCGCGCGGAAACCGAAGGCTGTGAAGACGCCGCTGAAGGTGCCCGCTTGAGCGCATTGGCGGATCTGAGGGAGGTGCTGTTCGAGGTCAGCGACCTCCATCAGGCGGCTGAGCTGCTGGGCTGGGACCAGGAGACATACATGCCTGCCGGCGGCGTGGCGGACCGTGCAAATCAGCTCGGCACCCTGAGCCGTATAGCCCACGAGCGTTTCGTCGCTGCGAGCACTGGGCGGCTGCTGGAAGCCGCCGAGTCGGAGGTGAGCGGCCTGGCCGACGATTCGGACGACGCGCGCTTGGTCCGGGTGACGCGCCGCGATTGGGACCAGGAGACCCGGCTGCCCAGCGACCTGGTCGTGGCCCTGGCGCGCGAAGGCGCGATCTCGCGGCCCGTCTGGCAGGAGGCCCGCGCCAAGGGCGACTGGGCGCTGTTCGCGCCGCGGATGCGGATCACTGTGGAGCTGGCCCAGCGTGTGGCGGAGGCAATCGGAACCACCGGCAGGGCCTAC
Organism: Candidatus Dormiibacter spiritus; assembly: GCA_003244185.1. Taxonomy (GTDB): domain Bacteria; phylum Chloroflexota; class Dormibacteria; order Dormibacterales; family Dormibacteraceae; genus Dormiibacter; species Dormiibacter spiritus. The sequence continues at coordinate 67,086 of QHBT01000037.1, forward strand.
GACGCTCTCATCGACCTGAACGAACCGGGTCTCGACACGGCTCAAGTGGAGCACCTGTTTAGCCAGCTGCGGGACCGGATAGTGCCGTTGCTGCGTCGGGTCCAGGAGCACTCAGACCGCGTAGACGTGTCGGTGCTGAGCCGCGAGGTCGAGCCGCAAAAGCAGCTCAGTTTTTCGACCCGCGTCGTCGAGCGTCTCGGTTACGACTTTGGGCGGGGCCGGCAGGACCTCTCCGCCCATCCGTTCTGCACCTCCTTCGGAATCGGGGACGTGCGGATCACAACCCGGGTCAAGCCGAGCCTGCGAGAGGGCTGCCTCTTCTCCTCCATTCACGAGTCGGGCCATGCGATGTACGAGCAGGGCATCTCGCCGGTCCTGGCTCGCACCCCCCTCGCCATGGGCACCTCGCCCGGTGTGCACGAGTCGCAGTCGCGCCTCTGGGAGAACCTCGTGGGGCGCGGGCGGCCTTTCTGGCAGCACTTCTACCCCCAGCTGCAGGAGGCCTTCAACGGGGCTTTGAACGAAGTGGGGGAGGAGGAGTTCTATCGCGCCTGCAACGCGGTGGAACCTTCCTACATTCGGGTCGACGCCGACGAGCTGACCTACAACCTGCACATAATGCTTCGCTTCGAGATCGAGAAGGAGCTGCTGGAAGGGCGGCTGGCTGTCGAGGAGGTGCCCGAGGCCTGGGCAGTGCAGGTGAAGGAGTATCTGGGCCTGGAGCCACCGTCAGGGGTGGAGGGGCCGCTGCAGGACATCCACTGGACCCAACCCATGCTCGGCGGCTTCATCGGTTACGCGCTGGGCAACGTGATAGGCGCCCAGCTCATGGAGCGCGCCCGGACGGGGCTGCCCCAGCTGGACGCTCAGATCGCAGCCGGTGATTTCGCTCCTCTCCTTGGCTGGCTGCGCGAAAACGTCTACCTGCACGGTCGCAAGTTCACGCCCCAGGAGCTGGTCCAGCGGGTGACGGGACGGGCGATAGAGGCGGGGCCCTGGATCCGCTACGTGGAAGGCAAGTTCGGCGATCTCTACGAGCTGAACTGAGCGCAGGGCTGATTCCGGCCCATGAGGTGGTCGGAGCCGAGTCGGGTGAGCGCGTGGTGCTGGTTCCCGGCACGTTCAGCGACAGGGGCGCGTGGCTCAAGCTGCTGGGCGCCCTCACTCCTCGCTTTCGCTGCGTCCTATTCGATCCTCGGGGAACCGGGCGAACAGCCGACCCGGGTGTCCCCTTCGGCCCCCAGCAGCTGGTGACCGACCTGCTCGCCGTCATGGACTCAGCCGGCTTGGCTGACGCCCACCTCGTCGGGCACTCGCTCGGCGCCACGGTCGCACTGCTGCTGGCGGCAGCAGCCCCCGGCCGCGTGAACAGTGTGGTGGCAATCTCTCCCGCGGAGCATGCTGACGCTCGTCTGCGGGCGGTGTTCGACCACTGGGAAGCGCTGGCGCGCTCCAATTTGACCGATGACCAGCTTCACCTCGGTTTGGTGCTTCCGGCCTTCGGTCGGGCGGCCTTCGCCCGCCTCGTGCCGGGGGTGGTTCGCCAGCTGAGCGCTCGTCCGCTGGGACGCGAGTCGATCCTGCGCTACATCGAGTGCGACAGGCGCCAGGATCTACGTCCTTTCCTGGGCTCGGTGGGGACGCGGACGCTCGTCATCGCGGGGGCAGAGGACGGCCTGACCGGATCTGTCCACGCGCTGGCGGTGGCAGCGGGCATAGAGGGAGCGCGCTGCGAGATCGTGTCAGGCTCAGGCCACACTCCCCAGGTGGAGCGGGCGCCGGCTCTCGCCCGGCTGCTGGTGCCCTGGCTCGGCGGCGGCTAACCTTCGTCGGGTGACCTATCTGGTTACCGGCGGCACCGGCTTCATCGGCCGCCACCTGCTGGGGCAGCTGAGCCGGCGGCAGGAGCCGATCCTGGCGCTGGTCCGTGAGGGCTCAGTCGGCAAGCTGAAGCGACTGCAGCCGCCCGGCGTGAAGCCGCTGGTAGGGGACGTCACGAAGCCTGCCCTGGGGCTCAGGAAAGCGGATCTGGCGCGGCTCGAAGGCGCGGTCATCTTCCATCTGGCGGCAATCTATGACCTCACCGCGAGCGAAGCTGACAACCGGCGCGCGAACGTGGCAGGCACCCGCCACGTGGTGGAGCTGGCCAATCGCGTGGGCGCCGGCTGCTTGAACCACGTGAGCTCCATCGCTGTGGCCGGGCGCGACTTTCGGGGCGGGTTCAACGAGGAGATGTTCGATCAAGGGCAGGCGCTTGACGAGCCTTACTACAGGAGCAAGTTCGAAGCTGAGCGCATAGTCAGGGAAGAGTGCGCTGGGCCGTTCCGGATCTACCGGCCGGGCATTGTCATTGGCAGTTCGGTGGATGGCGCCGCGGATCGGGTCGACGGTCCCTACTACGCCTTCAAGGTGCTCCAGCGCCTGCGCGACGCACTGCCCGCCTGGGTGCCGCTGCTGGGCTTGGAGGGCGGCCAGTTGAACCTGGTTCCTGTCGACTTCGTGGCGGCTGCGCTGGCTCACATAGCCGCGCAGCCCGGCCTAGACGGTCGCACCTTCCACCTCGTCGATCCCAAAGCGCTCTCGTTTGGTGACACCGTCAACGAGTTCTGCAGGGCGGCGCACGCCCCGCAGTTCACCCTGCGCCTCGATCGGCGCGCTCTGGGCATGGTGCCGGAGGGCGTGAGCGGCATGCTCTCGGCCTGGCCGGTCATGCAGGCGCTGCGGCGCCAGCTGCTGGAGAACGTCAAGATCCCGCCGGCGGCCCTGGCCTACGTGAACAACCGAGCGCGGTTCGGTTGTGAGCAGGCCCAAGCGGCGCTGGCCGGAAGCGGCATTGCCTGCCCGCCGCTGCACAGCTATGCCTGGAAGATCTGGGACTACTGGGAGCGGCAGCTCGATCCGGAGATGCTGACGCCCAACAATCTGGAGGCGGTGCTGCAGGGCAAGGTGGTCGTCGTGACTGGCGCTTCCTCAGGCATCGGCCGGGCGCTGGCAGGCCACCTGGCGCGGCACGGCGCCCGCGTGATGCTCGTCTCGCGCTCCCGAGACAAGTTGGAGGCACTGAGGCTAGAGATAGCCGCCGCGGGCGGCCAGGCCTGGGTCTACCCGACTGACCTGGCGGATATGAGCGCCTGTCAGCGCTTCGCTGAGCAGGTGCTTCAAGATCACCGTGCAGTCGACATCCTGATCAACAACGCGGGCCGCTCGATCCGGCGCTCCATCGCGCAGCAGACCGATCGCTTCCATGACTTCGAGCGCACGATGCAGCTCAATTACTTCGGCGCCGTGAAGCTCGTGCTGGCCTTTCTCCCCGGCATGCGCCAGCGCGGCAGCGGCCATATCATCAACGTTTCCTCGATAGGAGTGCAGTCTTATCCACCCCGGTTCGGCGCCTACGTGGCTTCAAAGAGCGCCCTGGCGGCGCTCGCCCGCTGCCTGGGGCCGGAGGTGGCGGACGATGGAGTGGCGGTGACCAACGTGCACATGCCGTTGGTGAGAACGCCGATGATCGCTCCGACCGACATCTACGCCAACTTTCCCACCATCGATACCGATCAGGCGGCGGAGATGGTTCTCCAGGCGGTTCTCAGCCGACCGCCGGAGGTGTCGACAAGGCTGGGCAAGCTGGGAGAGGGGGTCGACACCGTTGCTCCGGGGTTGCTCAAGCTGGTCATGACCGGCGCCTACCACGCCTTCCCGGAGTCGAGCGGCGGATCAGAGGCACGCGCGGGCAAGGAGGAGGGGGAAACCGAGATGTCGACCGAGGCCGCCGCCCTGGCGTACCTGATGCGAGGAGTCCACTTCTAGGACACCAGGCGGACGCTCACGCCTCAGCCGGAAGCCGAGAGCTCGCGGCTCAGCGCTGACCGAAGACCCCGGCGAGCACGCCGGCGAAGATCAGGATTACCACCCCGATCGCCAGCACGAACAGGGCCAGGTGGACGTAGCCCAGGATGAGTCCGGCGACGGCCAGACCGCTGCCTCCCTCGCCGGTCCGCCGGATGTCACGGCGCGCCATGTGGCCGGTGACCACTGCGACGATGGCGCCCACCAGTGGCAGGAACACGAAGGAGGCCGCCCCGGTGGCCAGACTGACGATGGCCAGGGCATTGGTGGGGCGAGAGCCGCCGGGGACTCCGACCCAGCCTCCTGGCGGTGGGGCAGGGGGTCTGGGTGCCGGCTCGTTGGGATGGTAGGGGCGTTCCTGCACAGTCCAACAGTAGCTCAGTTCCTAAGATCGAGCCAGTGAGCGAAGCCCAAGTCCAATCGATCCGTCAGCGGCTGCGGGCAGTGCCGGAGACACCTGGCGTCTACCTGCTCCGCGACGCCTCGGGCCAGGTCATCTACGTGGGCAAGGCGATCCGGCTCCGGGACCGGCTGCGCAACTACTTCACCCCTGGTTACGGCCAGACAGCGCGGCTGGCGGAGCTGCTCAACCGGGTCTTCGACTTCGATGTGGTGCAGGCTGCCAACGAGGTCGAGGCGCTGATCCTGGAGTGCAATCTCATCAAGCACTACCGCCCGCGCTTCAACATCCGCCTCAAAGATGACAAGAACTACCTCTACCTGAAGCTCCCTCTGCGGGAGGAGTTTCCTCGTGTCCACTACACGCGCCGGATCCAGAACGACGGCGCTCAGTACTTCGGCCCCTACACCAGCGCCCAATCCCTACGCAGCACTGTCAAGAGCCTGCGCCAGCTCCTGCCCTTCAGGACTTGCTCCGACGACATCTTCAAGCAGCACAAGGTCTGCCTCGACTTCCACATCAGGCGCTGTCCAGGGCCATGCGAAGGCCGTGTCGACCGAGCCAGCTACGGCTCCCGCATCCGGGAGGTGGGCCTCTTCATGGAGGGTCGCTCGGACATGCTCACCAAGCGCCTGAGGGAGCGGATGGAGCAGTCGGCGGAGAACCTGGACTTTGAGAACGCGGCTCGCTTCCGGGACCAGCTGGCGGCGATGGAGAAGATCGCCGATCGCCAGAAGGTGCTGACGCACAGCCGGGACGACGAGGACCTGGTCGCCTACGCGCGGCAGGGCCGCCACGTCTATGTCGAGGTGGCCTACGTGCGCCAGGGCAAGCTGATCGGCCACGATGGGCATGCCCTGGAGGGCGCCGGGGAAGCTGGCGAAAGTGAGCTGCTGCGCGGCTTCCTGCTGCAGTACTACGCCAGTGCCACGCACATCCCGCGGCGCATCCTCCTGCCAGGTCCAGTCGATGAGCCGGCACTGGTCCAGGACTGGCTCTCCAGCCGCCGCCAGGGCGCTGTGAAGCTGGAGGTGCCCCAGCGCGGCCGCCGGCGGCAGCTGGTCCAGCAGCTGAGCGACACGGCAGCGGGCGAGCTGACCCAGCTGCGGATCCAGGCAGACTATGACCGCAGCCGCACTGAGCCGATGCTCGCCGCGCTGGCTGAAGTTCTGGAGCTGGACGAGCCGCCTCATCGCATCGAGTGCTATGACATCTCGAACATCCAGGGCCAGTCGGCGGTGGGCTCCATGGTCGTTTTCGAAGACGGCCGACCGCGCAGCGATCACTACCGCAACTTCAGGATCAAATCCACACCAGGGCCCAACGACTTCGCCATGCTGCAGGAGGTGCTGCGGCGCCGCTTCGAGCGCCTCGAGCTCTCGCTGCGGCGCACCGACTCGGGCGACGGGGCAGCGCTGCCGGGCGGGACTGAGGACGCTTCCTTCTCGAGCCGGCCGGACCTGGTCCTGATCGACGGTGGGAAGGGCCAGCTGAGCGCGGCGATGGAGGTGTTGGAGGAGGTTGGCTTCGCCGATATTCCTACCTTTGGCCTGGCCAAGGAGCACGAGTGGCTGTTCGCGCCGGGTCGTTCCGAGCCGATAGTGCAGGAGCATGACTCCGCTGGAATGTTCCTGGTCCAGCGAGTGCGGGACGAGGCCCACCGCTTTGCCATCACGCATCACCGCAAGACGCGCACGAAGAAGGCGTTGAGCTCACCGCTCGATTCGGTGGAGGGCGTCGGCCCGGCCCGCAAGCGGGCGCTTCTGCGGACATTCGGATCGCTGCAGGGCCTCCGGGAGGCCAGCTTGGAAGACATAATCCAGGTGGGAGTGCCGGAACGGGTGGCGCTGCGGCTGAAGGAGCTGGTGTGAGCGGCCTGATCGTGCTGGCTGGAGTTGAAGGGGCCGCGGCGCAGGCTCATTTTCTGGCGACTGGACGCCCGCTGGAGGTGATCAGCGGCCCCACCGCGGAGCGCCTGCGTCAGCTGGACAAAGAAGGCCTTCGTTACGTGCTGATCCACGTTGGGGAAGACAACGGTGAGGCCGAGGGCAGCTACGAGCGAGCCCACCACCGCGTCACCCTGGCCGACGTGCCTGAGCTGGCGCTGCGGCTTCGGCAGCGCGAGAAGAAGCTGGTCACCTGCCTAGCCTTCGGTTACAAGAACGGCGTGCCGCCGGACGCAACCTGGCTCGTCGACGTTCGCTTTCTCGACAATCCCTACTGGGAGGAGAGCTTGCGCCCGCTGGACGGGCGGGACCCCGCAGTGACGGAATACGTGCTGCGTCAGCCGGCGGCCCGCGAGCTGCTGGATCGGCTGGAGTCGGTGCTGCGTTGGTCCATCCCGCTTTACCAGCGCGACGAGCTCACTGTGGCCTTCGGCTGTACCGGAGGCCGGCATCGCTCAGTGGCCCTGGCCCAGGAGATGGCGGTCCGGGTCAGCGCGATGGAGGGGCTGGACGTCGAGTTCAGGGCCCGCGACCTCTGAGCGTTGGGCCGACAAGTCGCTGGAGCCCGAAACCGAGGCCGGCGACGGCGACATAGGCGAGCCAGGTGAAACCCCAGTCGGGGATGCGCAGGACGCTGAGAGAGCCGAGCCCGGCGGCCACGCCGACCAGAATCCAGCCGGGGCCCGTGATGGCGCAGTGGGTCTCCCGGCAGGCGATGAAGTTGCGGATGCAGTAGGAACCGACGTAGAGGAAGAAGAGAGCCCAAAGCCCGCCCCAGAGGAGGCGTGGGGTGTGCAGTCGGTTGAGGCCCACGCCGGCGGCAAAGACCGCCAGCGCCAGCCACACCGGCCGCCAACCGCTGTGAAACGATCTCTCCCGTCCGGCGACCACAACGTTTTAGTGTGCTACTGGTGAGGGGACTACGGGCGCTGGTCATCGGCGGTGCGGGGTTCGTCGGCGTCGCCGCCTGCAAAGAGCTGATGCGGCGGGGCGTGGAGACGATCGCCGCCGGCCGCACGCCCAAGCCGTACGGCACCTTCACCAGCCACGCCGCCTTCGACCGCCGGGACCCGGACCAGCTTCACGAGAACCTGAAGCGAATCCGGCCCGACGTGATCTGCGACCTGGCCGCTTACCAGCCTGGCGAGGTGCAGGAGGTCCTGCGCAGCTTCAGCGGCCGCTACGTCTTCGTCTCCACTGGCGTTTATCCGGATGACTTCGGCCCGCGCCCGGCCCGGGAGGAGGACTTCCAGCCTCTTACTGGCGGCATCCCGCTGGACCCCCAGGAGTACCGGGAAGGAAAGCGCTGGTGCGAAACGGTTCTGGCCCGTCGCCCGGAGCGAGATTGGGTGGTGATCCGACCGCCCGCCATCCTCGGGCCGGACGACCACACCCTGCGCATCGCCGCCTACATCCAGCGGGTCGAGGACGGCGGCCCCCTGCTCGTGCCGGAGGAGACTTTCGAGCAGCAAGCGGGCCTCGCCTGGGTGAAGGACGTCGGCTATGCCTGCGCCCTGGCAGTGGATCAGCGCCCTCAGCTGCACGGGCCATACAACGTCGCGTTCGACGGCGTCAGCCTCCGGGCGCTCATCGAGTCTCTGGCCGGGGCGCTCGGCAGGCCCGCCCGGTTGGTCCCGCTGCCGTATGCTGAGCTGCCGCCGGGGGCCAGCCCGTACGGCCCTGATCCCAAGCGCTCGGCAGGCTATGACCTCACCCGGGCACGCCTGGAGCTCGGCTTCCAGCCGAGCCAGCTGGAGGACGCGCTGGCCGACACTCTGGCCTGGTACCAGGTGCAGCGGCCCTCCCACCCCGGCTACGCGAACCGGGCCCAGGAACTGGAGATCGCAGCTGCCCGAGGCTAGCGACCTGACCGCCGCCTTCAAGCAGCAGGCGAGAGCCTGCGCCACTCTCGGTTCGCCGCTGTATGAGCACCTGCTCGGCTGCGCAGCGGATGAGATCGCGGGCGGCGGCTGGCTGTTCGACCTGCTTCGCCCGCATGCAGAGGCGGCGGTCGAGAACGCGTTGGCGCTCAGGCTTCTCGCGCCGATCCATCGCTGGGTGCTCAGAGGAGAGCTGCCCGATCTCGCCCAGCACTACCGCTCGGCCGGCGGGACCCTGCCGCCGCGCGGCGCCTGGTCGAAGTTCGCTGCCGCCTGCGCCGACCGCCGAGTTGAGCTCGAACAAGAACTCGGCCTCGGCTGCCAGACCAACGAAGTGGGGAGGAGTGCGCCACTTGCGATCGGCTTTCTGCATGTGGCCGGGAAGACCGGCCTGCCGCTGCGCCTGCTCGAGCTGGGTGCGTCCGCCGGCCTGAACCTGCGCTGCGACAAGTACTGGGAAGCTCGCTGGTTCCTGGCCCTGCTCGAGGCAGGCGTTCGACGGGTCCCTGTGCCAGCGATCGTCGAGCGGCGAGGCTGCGATGTCAATCCGCTGGACCTGGCGGACGAAAACGCCGTCCAACGGTTGCGCTCCTTCGTCTGGCCGGATCGAATCGACCGCTTGGCGATCCTTGACTCTGCGCTCGACCTGGCCGCTTCCATCCGAGTGGAGATCGATCGAGCAGACGCCGCCGCCTGGCTCCCACCTCAGCTCGAACTTAGCGCTGAAGGCGTCGCGACTATCGTCTTCCACACAGTGCTTTGGCAGTACGTCAGCGCCGGCTCCCGCCAACAGATCGAGACCACCTTGCAGGAAGCCGGAGAGCGGGCCAGCGACGCGGCCCCGGTTGCGTACCTGCGCTTTGAACCAGTCGTTCCGGGCGCCCGGTTCCAACTGCGCTTGACGTCTTGGCCGGGCGGCCGTGAAGAACTGCTGGCGACAGCCGACCCGCACGGCCGCTCTGTTCTGCGGATGGATGCTCCGGGCCTCGGCGCCCAGGAGTGACGTGGGCCACCATGTCAACGCTGTCTGAGCTGGCTACCACAGAGAAATGGCTGTACACGGATCAGCGCATTAGTAGCCAACCGATGGCGATCCGCCGAACAGGCGACGCCCCGGCCCTCAGAAGACCCCCTACCTCAGACCGGGATTACGAGCGCCTCCAGTTCCCGGGGATAGTCGGTCATCACGCGGTGGCCCGAGTCGGTGATGCAGACGGTGTCCGAGTGGCGGAAGCCGCCCAGCTCGGGGAAGTACAGGCCCGGCTCGATGGTGAGCACCATCCCGGGCTCCAGCACTGCCTCCTCGCCTCGATCCAGGAATGGCGCCTCGTGGGCCTCCAGTCCGATCGAGTGGCCCACGTGATGCCGCAGCCGATCGGCGCAACCAAGGTCCCCGGCTAGGCCGGCCACCTCCCGATCCACCTCCGCCATTGGAAGACCCGGCCGCAGCACCTCGATCGCCCGCGCCTGCAGGGCCAGCATCTTGGCGAAGGCGTCGCGCTGGGCGCCGTTCGGCTCGCCCACGAACATCGTTCGCTCCAGCTCGGAGTGGTAGCCGTCGATATCTGCCGAGGCGCCGCTGACCAGCACATCACCGCGCTGCAGACCGTGGCCGCGCACGAAGCCGTGTGGATAGGCAGTCTTGCGGCCGCCGACGAACATGGCCGTCAGGCCGTTGCCACCGAATGAGCGCGGCCGCCAGCCCGGCAGGCTGCGGATCATCTCGCGCAGTGTCTCCAGCTCCGCAGGTGCGTAGCACTCGAGCTCGGTTTCTCCCGGGCGGATGGCCTCCTGCATGCGCCGGTGGCCTCGGGCCGCCCACTCGCAGCTGACCTGGATGCACTCCAGCTCTGCCGCTGACTTCTTCCGGCGGAGCGTTTCAACGAGCATCTCGCCGTCTGCCACCGGCGCTCCCAGCAGCTCGGAGAGCCGCGGCCCCCGGTAGCCCCAATACGGGACCACGCCGTCATGGTCCGCGCCAACGGAACCGGAGCTCACGAGTGAGCGCAGCACTTGGGCCAGCTGCTCGAGCGGGTGGCGCTCGCCGGGATACTCGAAGTACACCTCGACCCGGTCGACACCGGGAATGCTCTCGGCGTGCTCCTTCTCGACCGCCGGCACCACCAGCACCGTCTTTCCGCCAGGTCCGAGCACAAGGACCAGGGGACGCTCAGTGGGCACATGATGGAACCCTGTCAGGTAGGCGATCCGCGCCGGATAGAAGACCGCCAGCGCACTGAGACCCGCCGCCTCGGCGCCCGCCCAGACGGCAGCGCGGCGGCGGCCGAACTCCTCGGCGGTTATCTCCGGCGCCGGCCGAACCTCGGTGGTCAATAGGCTGCCAGATCGCGCATCGCCTGGGCGATCCGGGTCGGGTTGGGCATGAAGGCGTCCTCCTGCGGCTTGTTGAAGGGCATGGCCGGCACGTCAGGCCCGGCGACGCGCACCACCGGCGCGTCCAGGAATTCGAAACCTTCGCCCGCGATGATCGCGGCGATCTCGGCGCCGAAGCCGCCAGTCAGATTGTCCTCGTGGACCACCATGGCCCGAGCCGTCTTCTCGACCGAGCGGAGGATTGTCTTCTTGTCCAGGGGTGAGAGGGTCCGGAGGTCGATCACCTCGACCGAGATGCCCTCTTCGGCCACTGTGGTGGCTGCCTCGAGGCAGTAGTGGACCATGAGGCCCCAGGCCACGCAGGTGATTTTGTCGCCCTCCTGGCGAACGGCGGCGGGGCCGATAGGTGTCAGGTGATCGCTGCCGGGCAGCTCGCCCTTGATCAGCCGGTAGCACTTCTTGTGCTCAAAGAGGAGCACCGGATCGGGATCGCGGATGGCAGCCTTGAGCAGTCCCTTGGCGTCCTCCGGCGTACTTGGGATGACGACCTTCAGACCGGGCACGTGGGAGTAGAAAGCCTCGACCGACTGCGAGTGGTAAAGGCCGCCGTGGACGCCGCCGCCGTACGGCGCCCGGATCACTATCGGGCAGCCGAACTCCCCGTTGCTGCGGTAGCGGATGCGCGCCGCTTCGCTGACTATCTGATCGAACGCCGGGTGGATGAAGTCCGCGAACTGAATCTCTGCCACCGGCAGAAGACCATTCAGCGCCGAGCCGATCGCCACCCCCACGATCGCGGACTCGGCCAGAGGAGTGTCCAGCACGCGGTCGCCGCCGAACCTGGCGTGGAGACCTTCGGTGGCCAGGAAGACCCCGCCCTTGCGGCCGACGTCCTCCCCCAGCACCCAGACCCGATCATCCCGCTCCATCTCCTCGGCCATCGCCTCGCGGATGCCTTCGATCAGCGTTCCCTGCGCCATGGTCGGCTACCCCTCCTCCGCGAAGACATGGCGCGCCAGGTCGGCCACGTCAGGAGACGGCGCTGCCTCGGCCTGCTGAACCGCCTCATCCACTTGAGCCGTCGCCTCGCGCTGGATGCTCTCGTCCTCCGGGTCCGAGAGCAGTGAGTGCCGCTGCAGGTAGATCCGGAAACGCTCGATCGGATCCTTGCGCAGCATCGCTTCCAGCTCCTCCTGCGGACGGTAGCGCCGCTGGTCGTCATCCGAGGAGTGGGAGGTGAACCTGGCGACTTTAGCGTCTATCAGCGTTGGCCCCTCGCCGCTCCGAGCGCGCTCGACCGCCTGGCGCATGGCCGAATACATAGCAAGTAGGTCGCCGCCATCCACCGGCAGGCCTGGCATGCCGTACCCGACGGCGCGGCTGGCCACCGACTCCACGCTCATCTGGAGCCGGTGAGGAACCGAGATGGCGTAGTCGTTGTCCTGCACTATGCAGATCATCGGCAGCTGGTGCACGCCAGCGAAGTTGAGCGCCTCGTGCCAGTCGCCCTCCGACGTGCTCCCCTCACCCAGGCAGGCCACCGCAACCTCGCCCAGCCCGCGGACTTTGCTGGCGTAGGCCAGGCCCGCCGCATGGACAACCTGGGTCGCCACCACGCTGGAGGTGGTGATGATCCGGGCGCGCTTCAGGCCGAAGTGGCTGGGCATCTGGCGGCCACCGGAATTGGGGTCGGCAGCGCGAGCGTATACGGAGAGCAGGAAGTCGAGCGGCGTCATTCCCAACGCCAGGCAGAAGGCAAGATCACGGTAGTAAGGACACAGCCAGTCCTTGCCTGGCTCGAGAGCGTGGGCGGCCCCGACCTGGGCTGCTTCATGGCCTTGCCCGGAGATGACGAAGGGCGCCTTGCCCTGCCGGTTCAGAACCCACATCCGGCGATCAATGGCGCGGGCCAGCACCATCTGCCTGTACATGGTCAGCAGCTGTTCGCGCCCGAGGCCGAGTTGAACGTGGCTCGGAGCGGGCGAGGTCGCCGTCCGGCCGTCTCTCTCATCGCTCATGCCGCCGATTATCCGCCACCTGTGCCTTCAGTTGCCTGTACCAGCCGAACAGACCGGTACAGGCACTCGAGGCGGGCAGTCAGCGCCTATTCTCAGGCCGGATGTACTGCACAGCCGGGCAGCCGTGCCGGGGCAGTGAGCAGGTGGGAGCTCAGAGATGTCGTTCGCCGCTGAGGTGAAGGCTGAGCTGGCCGGGCTCACCAGCGCTCGCGCCTGCTGCCAGCTGCACGAACTACGCGGCGCCTTCCACTCAGTCAATGGGGTCATCGACCCGGCCGGCCAGTTGGCCCGCTTTCCGCTGCTGCGCAATCTGCTCGCGCGTCGAGTCGTGCGCCTGACCAGAGCGCTGGGAGCGGCCGAATCCCGGTTTCAGCATCACCGGACCCCGCATCAGACGCTTTACGACGTGGAGGCACGACTGCCGACAGCGCTCGTTGCCAGCCTCGTCGCGTCGCCGACGGTGCCGGAGCGCGCCTGCGACCGGAAGGCGCTGCTCCGCGGCTTCTTCCTCGGCTGCGGCTCCATCAACGCCCCGAGCGCGCGCTATCACCTCGAGTTTGTGCCGCCCAGTGTCGCCTGGGCTGAGGCGGTCCAGGCGACGCTGGCGGACCTGTCAGTGCGCAGCGGCGTCAGCACTCGAGGCGCTCAACCACTCGTCTACGTAAAGGACGGAAACGGCATAGTCCGCACGCTCTCCCTGCTGGGGGCATCGCGCTCGGTCATGGAGTTCGAGAGCCTGCGGATCGTGCGGGAGGTCCGGGGACTGGTGAACCGCAAGCTGAACTTCGAGACAGCCAATCTGGGCAAGACAGTCGGTTCCGCCGTCCGCCAGCTGGCGGCGATCGAGCAGCTGGAGAAGCGCGGTCGGTTGGACGCCTTGCCGCCGGCGCTGCGGGACGTCGCTCGGCTGCGGCGCGGCAACCCCGAGGCCGCGCTGGCGGAACTGGCGACTCGCTTGCAGGTCTCGAAGTCAGCCGTCAACCACCGCTTGCGTCGGCTCGAACTGGAGGCGGCTGGGGCCTTTCCGCCCAAACCGCACAACTAGCAGCGCCGCCGAGTGTCGCGGGACAATACGGTCGCGGTCTACCATTGAACCGTCCCCTTTGACGGCGGCTTCGGTGCGCTCTGCGATGCGCTCGCCGGTGCCCATAGCGGAGGCTCACATGACCATCAAGGTCGGCATCAACGGCTTCGGCCGTATCGGCCGCAACATCTTCCGGGCCGCCAGCGAACTCAATCCCGAGATCGACGTGGTGGCTGTCAACGATCTGGGCGACGCGGCCACGTTTGCCCACCTGCTGAAGCACGACACGGCACTGGGCACGTTCGGGGGCTCGGTGGAGGCAGCCGACGGAGCCATCATGGTCGACGGCCGGGAGCTGAAGTTCCTCTCCCACCGCGATCCCGGCGAGCTGCCCTGGCGCGAGCTGGGCGTGGACATCGTCGTCGAGTCAACAGGGCTGTTCACCGACGCCAACAAGGCACGCGTCCACATCGACAAGGGTGGCGCCAAGAAGGTGATCATCTCCGCTCCCGCCAAGAACCAGGACTACACGGTGGTCATGGGCGTCAACGACAGCGGGTACCAGCCTGATTCGCACCACGTCATCTCCAACGGCAGCTGCACCACCAACTGCCTGGTCCCAGTCGTCAAGGTGCTGAACGACCGCTTCGGCATCGAGAAGGGGATGATGACCACCGTCCACGCCTACACCGCCGACCAGCGCCTGCAGGATCTGCCTCACTCGGATCTGCGACGCGCCCGGGCGGCTGCCGACAACGTGATTCCCACCTCCACTGGCGCCAACCGCGCGGTGGCGGAGGTGCTGCCCGAGCTGGCCGGCAAGTTCATAGGCATGTCCTTTCGGGTGCCGGTGCTGGACGTGTCAGTCATCGACCTGAGCGTCGACCTGCAGCGACCAGCCGACGTGGAAGCCATCAACCAGGCCTTCGACGAGGCGGCTGCCGGGGAGCTGAAGGGCATTCTGGAGGTGTCGCATGACCAGCTCGTCTCCTCCGACTTCAAGGGCAACCCGCACTCCTCGATAGTCGACGCGCCCCTGACGTTGAGGCTCACCGAAAAGGGGGCGAAGGTCGTCTCCTGGTACGACAACGAGTGGGGCTTCAGCTGCCGCATGGTGGACGTCATCGGACTCGTCGCCAAGGGACTGTGAGCCTCAAGGCCTCCTATCACGACGTCCCGGTTCAAGGTCGGGCGGTGCTGGTGCGGGAGGACCTCAACGTCCCCCTCAGGGATGGCCGGGTCGCCGACGACACCCGTTTACGAGCGGCCCTGCCCACGCTGCGGGGGCTGTCAGCGGCGGGCGCCAGGGTGATAGTCATGTCGCACCTGGGCCGACCCCAGGGCAGGGTTGACCCCGCGCTCTCGCTGCGCCCGATCGGCGCCTGCCTCTCGCAGCTGCTGGAGAGGCCGGTTGCCTTTGCCGAGGACTGCGTGGGGCCGGCCGCCCTGGAGGCAGCCGCCAAACTGAGGAATTCTGAGCTCCTCCTGCTGGAGAACGTCCGCTTCCATGCCGGCGACGAAGCAAACGATCCCGACTTCGCGGCCCAGCTGGCCACACTCGGTGAGATCTACGTCAACGACGCCTTCGCTGCCTCGCACCGAGCCCACGCCTCGGTCGTGGGGGTGGCCGAGCGGCTGCCCGCCTACGCCGGCGATCTGATGTTGAGTGAACTGCAGGCACTGCACACGGCATTGGACGACCCCCAGCGGCCGCTGCTGGCCATAGTTGGCGGCGCCAAGATCTCGACCAAGGCAGGCGTTCTCCGGCACCTGCTGGACAAGGTGGACCACCTGCTGATCGGCGGTGCGATGGCCAACACCTTCTTGAAGGCCGAAGGCAGGGAGGTGGGCAGCAGCTTCATCGAAGACTCGGCTCTGACCGAGGCAAGCTCGGTCGCCGAGATGGCGGGTGAAAAGCTGGTCCTTCCGCTGGACGCCGTCTGCGCCAGGCAGATGGCGCGCGGGCAGGAGCTTCGAACGTTCGCAGTGGAATCGGTCGAACCTGGCTGGATGGAGTTGGACATCGGCCCTCGGACCCGGGAGCTCTTCGCCGCCCAGGTGGCCGGCGCGGCGACAGTCGTCTGGAACGGGCCGGTCGGCGTCAGCGAGATCCCCGAGTTTGCGGGCGGTACGCGGTTTCTCGCCGAGGCGATAGCCGGCTCGGGTGCCTATTCGCTGCTCGGCGGTGGTGACACCGCTGCCGCTGTGGAGGCGTTGGGGCTGGCGGGCCGCTTCTCGCACGTCTCGACCGGCGGCGGAGCCACTCTCGAATACCTGGAGGGCCGGGAGCTGCCCGGCGTAGCCGCTCTGCGAAACGCTGCCTGATGAGTCCCCAGCGGCCCTTGCTGGCGGCCAACTGGAAGCTCAACCCCGTCACGGCAGAGGCTGCCGCGGAGCTGGCGCGGGGAGTTCTGGAACGCGGCGAGCGGCTTTCGACCGAGGTGGACGTCGTGCTCTGTCCGCCCTACTGCTGGCTGCTCGGCGTGGCCGAGATCCTGCATGGCAGCCGTGTGGAGCTGGGCGCCCAGAACTGCTACTGGGAGCCGTCCGGAGCCTACACAGGGGAGGTCTCGGCAGCCATGCTGGCCGGCTGGTGCCGGTGGGTGATAGTCGGCCACTCGGAACGGCGGAGCCACTTCGGTGAGACCGACGAGATGGTGGCCCGAAAACTGGCAGCTGCCCTGGAGAGCGACCTCAACGTGATCGCCTGCGTCGGTGAGCAGGCGGCTGACTTCGACTCCGGCCGCAGCGCGGAGACCGTTGCCCGGCAGACCGACGCCCTGCTGGGCGTGACGGAGCTCCAGCGCCTGCGGCAGCTGGTGATCGCCTACGAACCTGTCTGGGCGATCGGGAGCGGCCGCAGCGCCGAGCCGGAGCACGCCTACTCGACCATGCGGGTGATCCGGCAGCGCCTGCGAGAGCGCTTCGACCAGGCGGCGATCGAGGTTCGCCTGCTCTATGGCGGCAGCGTGAAGGCGGCCAACGTGGCGGGCTATGTCGAGCTGCCGAACTGTGACGGCTGCCTGATCGGAGGGGCCAGCCTCGATGCCATCGAGTTCTCCCGCATGCTGGCAGCCGTGGCGGAGGTCTACTCAGGAGCCGGAGGCAGGGGTGCGGAGTGAGCTACTGCCTGATCCTTCTCCGGCACGGCCAGAGTGAGTGGAACGCCCGCGATCTCTTCACAGGCTGGGTGGACATCGGCCTGAGCGCGCAGGGACAGGCGGAGGCAGTCCGCGGCGGCCAGCTGCTCCGAGAGCGGGGTCTCCTGCCCGAGATCGTCCACACTTCGGTCCTGCGCCGGGCCATCCAGACCAGCGACGTCGCGCTCGATGTCTGCGATAGGCACTGGATCCCAGTCCGCCGCTCCTGGCGGCTCAACGAACGTCACTACGGCGCCCTGCAGGGCAAGAACAAAGCGCAGACGCTGGCCCAATACGGAGAACAGCAGTTTCAGCTCTGGCGCCGCTCCTACGATCAGCCTCCGCCACCTTTGGCGGACGACGACGAATTCTCGCAGGCGGGGGACCCGCGTTATGCACATCTGCCCCCCGAGTTGAGGCCGCGAACCGAGTGCCTGAGGGACGTCCTGATGAGGCTCCTGCCTTATTGGTACGAGTCGATAGTGCCTGACCTGCAGGTCTGCCGAGTGGTTCTCCTGGCCGCCCATGGCAACTCCCTGCGCGCCCTGCTGAAGCATCTGGACCAGATCGGGGATCAGGACATCGCCGGCGTCAACATCCCCACCGGCATCCCGCTGGTCTATGAGCTGGACAGCGACTTCCGGCCGGTCCGGCAAGGCGGAGAGTATCTGGATCCCGAGGCGGCCGCCAGGTCGATCGAAGCCGTCAAGAACCAGGGCCGGAGCCAGAAAGTTGGAAGCGATCCCCGATCTGAGTAGGTTTTGCAGTAGTCCCATCCACAATTCAAGGAGGAGTCGCCATGGCTTTCGAACTACCGCCGATCCCTTACGCGCTGGATGCGCTGGAGCCGCACGTCGACGCGCAGACCATGCAGATCCATCACGACAAGCATCACGCGACGTACGTGAACAACCTGAACGGCGCTATCGAGAAGCACCCGGAGCTCGCTCAGAAGAGCGTCGAAGAACTTCTCGGTGATCTGAATGCCATCCCCGACGACATCCGGACGGTCGTCCGCAACAACGGCGGCGGGCATCTCAACCACTCGATCTTCTGGACGATCATGGGACCGAATGCCGGCGGCGAGCCGCAGGGCGCCGCGGCCGACGCCATCAGCCAGGCCTTCGGTGATTTCGCCGGCTTCAAGGATGCGGTTACAAAGGCCGCGGTGGGTCAGTTCGGCTCCGGTTGGAGCTGGGCCTATCTCTCCGGCGGCAAGCTCCAGGTCAAGGGCTTCCCGAACCAGGACAATCCAGTCTCCGAGGGCGGCGTGCCAATCCTGGGCGTCGACGTTTGGGAGCACGCCTACTACCTGAAGTATCAGAACCGCCGGCCGGATTACGTGGCGGCCTGGTGGAACACTGTCAACTGGCAAGCCGTGAACGAGCGGTTGAGCGCCGCCCGCTAAACCGCCTCAGGCTTGACGCCCAGTCCGCCGGTCGCGGCGCTCGCGAGTGCCCGGCCGGCGGTAAACTGGCCCGGTTCTTCAACCATGGATAAGATTCGCAACGCCTTTGTGATCCTGGAAGTCGTGATAGGTGTGCTCCTCATCGCGGGCATCCTGATCCAGACTCCCAAAGCGACCGGATTGGGCGGCACCATCGGCGGCGGTGACGGTGGCCTGGGCGGCGGTTACCGCACCCGGCGGGGACTTGAGCGGCAGATCTACTACTCGAGCTGGGTACTGACGTTCGCCTTCTTCCTAGTCTCCGTAGCGAATATCTGGTTCTCGAGCCACACCGGTTGACGGCGCGAGCGCTGCTGGCGCTCCTGTCGCTGCTCTTGGTCGCCGGCTGTTCGGCCAACACATCGCTGGTGAACGTGCAGGGCTCCGCTGGGCAGGGGGGTTCGGTGAGCGAGGCGGTGGTGGGGACCGCCCGCACGCTGAACCCGCTGTTTGAGCAGGAGGACAACGCGCGAGACATCGACAGCCTGATCTACCAGGGCCTCACCACAATCGGACAGGATCAGCAGGTGGTGCCGCTGCTGGCGGCCAAGCTCACAGTCTCCGATGACCGCCTTACCTACACGGTCGACCTGAAGCGGGGTGTGCGCTGGGCGGATGGGCAGCCGTTCGGCGTCGATGACGTGCTCTTCACGTATTCGGTCCTGCAGTCGCCTGACTACAGGGTCTCCAGCGGCACCGACTGGAAGAACATCAAGATCGAGCCGGCCGGCCCCAACGCTGTGCGGTTCACCCTGAAGGCTCCCAGCGCTCCGTTCCCACTGGCGCTGCGGCAGGGCATCATCGCCAAACATGTCTTCGAGAAGGTGGCGGTGGCCGACATCCCCGGCGATCCCCACAGCGGCGAGAAAGCCTTCGGCACAGGGCCGTTCAAGGTGGACGCCATCTCCAAAGACCGTCGGCTGGTGACGCTGGGCCGCAACCCGCAGGCCAAGCCGGCGCCCTTTTTGGACCAGTTCCAGTTTCGCGGCTATCCAAGCCTCGGGGACGCGCTGGATGCCGTCGCCCGGGGCGAGGCTGATTCTGCCGGAGCCCTCCAGCCGCCCAACCTGGGCGCTCTCGCCAACCGGCCGGACCTGGCCCTGCATGAAGGCAGGACCTTCACTTTCGTGGCCATGTTCTTCAACCTGAGCCAGGACCAGGCCGCCAGTCTCGATCCCGCGGCCCTTCGCCAGGGCTTGGCCAAGGCTGTCGACCGGCAGCAGATAGTCGGCCAGCAGCTGGACGGACGAGCCGAGGTGGCCAGCGGGCCCATCCCACCGTCGAACTGGGGCTACTCAGCGGCGGCCGCCAAGCGGCTGGACTACGATCCGCAGGGTGCCGAAAAGCTGCTCGACGCGGCTGGCTGGCCCAAGGATCCGGCCACTCACCTGCGCATGAAGGATGGCCGACCGCTCAAGCTCACGCTGAAGACGTCTGACGGCTTTCCCTACAGGCAGGTCGCCGATGCCCTGGCCGCGCAGTACAAAGCGGTGGGCGTCCAGCTCGAGATCGAGCCCGTCTCCGCCTCGGCGCTGGTCAGCGACCTGCGTTCGAAGCAATACCAGGTGGCGCTGGGAGCTATCGACAACGGCCCCGACCCGGACCAGACGTTCTTCTGGCACTCGGACCCCACTGTCGACGGCGTCAACTTTGCGGGCCCTCTGATGCTGCGCCAGGCACTCATCGACAAGGACCTGGAGGACGGTCGGGCCGGGGTGGACCGAAAAGCCCGAAAGCAGGCGTATGACGACTTTCAGCAGCTCATGGCGGATGCCGCGCCTGCCGTCTTCCTCTTCGAGCCCCACTACGCGTACCTGCAGAACAAGCGGGTGCGCGGCTTCCGGATCAACCCCGCCATCGATCCGGTCGACCGTTTCCAGTTCGCCGCCAGCTGGTACGTGAACAGCAAGGCGGCCTAGGCGTCAGTTGATGAGCGTTTCCGGGCGAACACCTGGGGAGGAGAAATAGTGGATCTTGGCTTGAGCGGCGCCCGAGCCCTCGTGACAGCTGCCAGCAAGGGCCTGGGCAAGGCTTGTGCGGCCGCTTTGGCGCAGGAGGGCGCCCGCGTCTTCCTGGTCTCGCGCGATGATGCGCTGCTCGCGCAGGTGGAGCGGGAGATGGGCGCTGCCGGCCATCTGGCCCTCGACCTATCGCAACCGGAGAACCCAGCCCGCGCAGTGACGGCGGCGGTCGACGCCCTCGGCGGTCTGGACATCCTGATCTGCAACGCGGGCGGGCCGCCGGCGGGAACCTTTCAGAGCACGCCGCTGGCGAACTGGGACAATGGCTACCAGCTGACGCTCATGAGCGCTGTGCGGCTGACTGAGGCGGCGCTCCCGCATCTGAAGCGGAGCGGCCGCGGGCGCATTATCAACGTCACCTCCACTTCCGTGCGGCAGCCGATCCCCAACCTCGTCCTCTCCAACGCGTTCCGCTCGGCCGTGACGGCGATGGCGAAAACGCTCTCGATGGAGGTGGCCGGCGACAACGTCACGGTCAACAACCTGGCGCCGGGGACGATGATGACCGACCGGGCCAAGGTGCTCTACGGCGACAGCATCCCCGAGGTCGAGAAGACGATCCCGATGGGCCGCCTGGGCACACCGGAGGAGTACGGAGCGGTGTGCGCCTTCCTCTGTTCCCTGCAAGCGGG
Source organism: Candidatus Dormiibacter spiritus (assembly GCA_003244185.1). Taxonomy (GTDB): domain Bacteria; phylum Chloroflexota; class Dormibacteria; order Dormibacterales; family Dormibacteraceae; genus Dormiibacter; species Dormiibacter spiritus. The sequence continues at coordinate 87,774 of QHBT01000037.1, forward strand.
ATACGTGACGGGTCAGACTCTGGGGGTGGACGGCGGTCTTTTGAAGGGGGTGCACTAAAACTCATGGCTATGAAGCTGGCGGAAAGGATGCAGCGGCTGGGTACTGAGGGGGCTTTCGAGGTCCTGGCCAAAGCGCGCAAGCTGGAGGCACAAGGCAAGCACATAGTCCATCTGGAGATCGGGGAGCCTGACTTCGCCACACCCGACCACATCACAGAAGCCGCCGTCTCCGCCCTGCAGGACGGGTGGACGCACTACACGCCGGCCGCCGGCATCCCGGAGGCCCGCGCCTCGGTCGCCGCCTTCGTCGGCCGCCGGCTGGGCGTCGAAGTGTCGCCTGACGAGGTGGTGCTGGTGCCCGGCTCCAAGAACGTCCTCCACTTCGTGCTGCTCTCCCTGATCGAGCCGGGCGACGAGGTGATCTACCCGGATCCCGGATACCCCGTCTACTCCTCGCTGATCAACTTCGTGGGCGCCAAGCAGGTGCCCATCAGGCTCCGCGAGGAGCGCAACTTCCGTCTCGATCCGGAGGAGCTCGCGTCGCTGGTCAGCGACCGGACGCGCATGATCATCCTGAACACGCCCCAGAACCCCACGGGGGGAGTGCTGACCAAGGAAGACGTGGAGTTCGTCAGCCGGCTGGCGGTCGAGCGCGATCTCTATGTGGTGGCCGACGAGATCTACTCGCAGATCACCTACGGCTTCGAGCACGCCTCGATCCTGGCCGAGCCGGGGATGAAGGAGCGCACAGTCCTGATGGACGGCATGTCCAAGGCGTACGCCATGTGCGGCTGGCGGCTCGGCTACGGCGTCGCGCCTCAGGAGCTGGCTGTGCAGATGGAACGGCTGATGATCAACACGTCGTCCTGCGCCGCCGCGTTCACCCAGATGGCGGCGATCGAAGCCTTCGATTCGCCGCAGTCCGAGCAGTCGGTGAGGCGAATGGTGGGAGAGTTCCGCCGCCGTCGGGACATTGTGGTGGACGGTCTGAACGACATGCCGGGTGTGCGCTGCCAGCGACCGGAGGGTGCCTTCTACGCCTTTCCCAACATCGAAGGAACCGGACTGGACGAGCGCGACCTGGCGGCGGCCCTGCTGGAAGAAGCGGGGGTGGCGATACTGCCCGGGACGGCCTTCGGCCCGGCTGGGAAGGGGTTCATCCGCCTCGCCTACACGCAGGGCGAAGAAGACCTCCGGTTGGGCCTGGAGCGGATGTCAAGCTACCTGGCCGGCCAGCGCGCCGGCACCACTGGAAGCGTGGAGCGAGCGCGCTAGGGTCTCTCCGGTCATACCAATCGAGCAGTGCTCGAGGCACGACATCCCACCGGTCGTCACGTCTCCTCGCCTGCCGGCGGGAGCACGCTCTGGCGATAGCTCCATGGCGCTCTTCGAGAGTGCTTACCCCCCAGAAGCTCGGACAACCTCCCGATCATCGAGGAGCTCTGCTCCGATTGGTTTTCTGACGAACTTCAACGTATTCGATAACTAGCGCTCGCGTGTCTTCTTCTTGCTGCCACCGCGGAGTCGCCGCTCCTCGGTCGAGTCTCGGCGAGCGAGCTGCGCGACTACCCGCTTGGTGGGCTGCACGCTGCCGCGACCAGCGGAGTCACCGGATCCCAAGGGAGCGGTGTAGTTCAGAGAGGTGTTGCCGTGTTTCCCGACGACTTCTCGATCCGCCGCCTGGTCGAGCGCGAGCACACGATCGTCCATTGGTCGGAGTTCGACCGAGGTGGTCACTTCGCGGCCATGGAGCAGCCGGATCTCTTGGTCGGGGACATCCGGGATTTCTTTAGGCGGTTTCGATGACCATGTGCGCGGGTCGCACCTTAAGAGCAGAGCTGCCCGACAGAGGAGCCGCACGAGGCGGGCTTCTCGCCTTGGCCGCGCTCGCCCACCGACGGAGGAATACCCAACAGTAGATTACCCGACATCACCAGTCTCGCCCCCCTTGTCTCTTCTCCGGCCAACTGTCGCTCAAGGCGCCCAGATGGCAGCGCATGTCGGACTCTTAAACAGGTCGAAGGGTGAGAAGTGGAAAGCGCTTAACGAGATTCTTGGCCTGGAGGGTGTCAATGCACTGCGTCTCAACCTGCAGACGCCAGCGAATCAGCTGGCCGAGCTGCCGAAGCCGCGACTCAAGAGCCGCTACCGGCCGGGGGATGCACTCGAGGTGCATAACGTCGAAGGTCGGGCCAATCAGATAGTCGCAGCAGTAAGAGATCTATGCAAGCTCGCGGCCATTGAGCCTCCCAACGATCTCGCCGGGCGTTTACGACCAAAGGAAAGCCTGATGGCAAACATTGAATTGATCGATCTGACAAAGCATTACCGCCAGGGCACGGGCGTGATTCGAGCCCTGGACGGTGTCTCACTCCAGATCGAATCCGGCGGATCTGTGTCATTCGTAGGACGGTCTGGAATCGGCAAGACGACCCTGCTCGACATTGATCACAGCCGAGCGTTTGCTTGGCACGGCATGTGTGCTCGTAGGCATCTGTCTATTCATGCGAGCGGTAGGGGTCCCATCTATGACCCATGGTTTCATTTGGCGGGGGCACTCGGGTTCATCCGAGTGCAGCCCGAGGGCGCGACTGGTCTGAGTTGGGTCCTCTACCTCCTCTACGGAGCAGTCGCGGCAGTCGTCGTTCAAAGGCTGACGGGGGTTTGGATAACCCGAAGAATGGCGCCGTCGTCTACGTCTGAGAAGGCCTCGGTGTCTCGACTAACTCGGGGATCGGACGCGCTAGGGTCTCAGAATGCAGGCGGAGACGGGTGCCGGGGCTCGTAGATTCCCAGCTCGCTGCCGCCGGGCAGCCTCAAGTAGGCGATGAGCCCGAAGCCCTGGTCGCTGACGGGGCGGGCAAGCTCCACACCCTTGCGCTCGAGTTCGTCGACGGTTGCCTTGACGTCGTCGCACATCACGTAGAACTCGTGGCGCTGGGAACCCTCCACCGGGTGCAGGGCCAGCTCCGCCGGCGGCGCTGCGAAGATGAGCCAGCCATCGCCCGCGTCCACGAAGGGCCAGCCCAGCACGTCCCGAAAGAAGACGCGGTCCGCCTCAGCGTCTGCGCTGTAGATGATTGCGTGAAGTCCCTTGATCATGCGGGGATCCTAACTCCCTGTCCTGTCGCATCGGCTGGTACGCGAGAGCACCGCAGTCGGGAAGGCACCAAGGGGCGGCCCCATCTCAGTTCCGGCGCTCCCAGGAGTCGCTCAGCCGCCACACTTCAAGGACTGAAAACCGAGCTTGACATATTGATGTCAGCATGAGATGCTTCGATGCGTGAGAACCACGATCCGGCTGGATGACAATCTGCTCGCCCAGGCCAAAGCCGAAGCGGCCCGGTCCGGTCGCACCCTGACGGCGGTGATTGAGGATGCACTTCGCGCGGCGTTCGGACGGCCCACGGATGTGCTCAGGAAGCGGGTTGACCTTCCCACCTTCAAGGGCAATGGAGCTCTCCCCAAAGTTGACCTGGACAGCACCGCTGCGCTGTTGGATCTCATGGACGATGCTGCTCCCTGACGTGAACGTTCTCGTCTACGCCTTTCGGGAAGATACAGCGGATCACTCACGGTTCCGGAATTGGCTTCACGCGCTGGTCAACTCCGACCAGGCATACGGCCTGTCCGATCTTGTCTTGAGCGGTTTCGTCCGGGTTGTGACCCATCCCCGCATCTTTGGCAGGCCCACTCCGGTGGACTCTGCCCTTAGCTTCGTTGCCCAGCTTCGCCACCAACCCAACCGCATTCCGGTTCAACCAGGATCCCGGCATTGGGACATCTTCACCAGACTGTGTCGCGAAGCTGGAGCCAAGGGGAATCTGGTGCCGGACGCCTACCTCGCGGCGCTGGCCATCGAGTCGGGCAGCGAATGGATCACGACCGACCGTGACTACGCCCGGTTCCCCGGCCTCCGCTGGCGCCATCCTCTGACCTAAGACGTCTGGCATCAACAACGCAATATCGGTTAACCGCGCCTGCGGACCTTAGGCCGGCCAGGCGCGAAGTCACGTGCTGTCAGCCGATGTCTGGCGGGCGGACGAAGCCGAACCCGTCCTCTGCCTCCAGGCTTTGGGCCAGGTCCAGCAGCGCCCAGTCCTGGCCGAAACCGCCGATCAGCTGCACACCCACCGGAAGGCCGTCGGCGAAGCCGGCCGGCACCGACACGGCCGGCAGCCCGGCGAAGCTGACAGGCAGCACGAACTGGGTGTACTCGCTCCACTCAGCCGAGAGAAAGGTGGGGACTGCTTCGATCGCCATGGGCAGCCTGCCGAGGGTGGGACTGAGGATCGCATCCCAGCGCGTCAACTGTTCTCGCAGCGCGGCGCCGGCCGCCAGGCCTGACTCAAGTGCAGATAGGTAGTCGGTCAGCGCCAGCCGCCGGCCGGCGGCGATCAGCCTGCCCGCGGATTCGCCGTATTCGGAGGGGTCGCCGGGCTGGCTGGCGACAGAGGCGGGGCGGACCACCTGATAGGCCCTCGCGAACGTTTCGGGGTCCCAATCCACTTCGCCCAGCTCGTGGCCGAGCCCGCTGAGCGCCAGCGCCGCCCGGTTGCAGGCGGCGGCGCATTCCGGCGCGATCGGCCGGCTGCTCTGGCGGACGACGCCTATGCGCAGTGGGCGGGAAGCTGCATTCGGTGGCACCTGTGGGGCGGCCAAAAAGGCCAGCACCAGGCGCAGGTCGGCCACCGAGCGGGCCAGAGGGCCCTGGACCGAGAGCCCTGTCGGATCCGGCTGCTCGTCCGCCACGAGCCCGCGAGAGGGCCGGAGGCCCACCACCCCGCAGCAGGCGGAGGGAATGCGGATTGAGCCGCCCATGTCGTCGCCCGTGGCAAAGGTGCAGAGGCCGGCAGCCACGGCGGCGCCGCTGCCGCCGCTGGAGCCACCCGGCGTGATCCCGTGCCGCCAGGGGTTGTGGGCGGGAGGGAAGAGCGGGTTGGTGGTGCCCACTGCCGCTGCCAGCTCGGGCAGATTGCTCTTGCCCAGGATGGCCGCCCCCTGACGGCGGAGGCGGCTGACCGCGATGGCGTCGTGATCGGCCACCCGAGCGCTATAGCGGGGCGAGCCATGCGTCCATGGCATTCCGGTCACCGGTTGGGTGTCCTTGACTGCCACGCTGGTGCCCGCGAGGAGACCGGCGCCCGAGGCGGCCAGTGGATCGACGTGAACGTAGGCCGCGAGCGCGGGATTGAGGCCGGCAATGCGCTCCAGGTGGGCAGCGACGACATCGCCTGACTGGATCTCGCCTGCTGCCAGGAGGCTGCGGATCTCAGTGGCTGTGAGCCAGGCGAGTTCCTGCTTGGTCATGCGCGATGATTCTCCCATGAGCATCACCTGGACCGGCCACCCGGAAGCCGATCGATTGCTGGAGTCAGACCCTCTCGCCCTCCTGATCGGGCTGGTGCTGGATCAGCAGGTGAAGATGGAGAAGGCCTTCTCAGGTCCCTACGAGCTGCGGAAACGGCTCGGCCACCTCGAGGCAGAGCGGATTGCGCGGATGGACCCTGACCGGCTGGCCGATGTCTTCCGTGAGCGGCCGGCGCTCCACCGTTTCCCGGGCAACATGGCCAAGCGCGTGCAGCAGCTCTGCCAGGTGGTGAGTGAGGAGTACGGCGGCCGGGCGGACAGAGTCTGGCGGGAAGCCGCCTCGGGTGAGGCCTTGGCGCAGCGCATCGCTCGACTGCCCGGTTTCGGTGAGCAGAAGACAAAGATCACTGTGGCTGTCCTGGCCAAGAAGTTCGATGTGAAGCCGGAGGGCTGGCGGCGCTACTCCGCCGATTGGCACACGATTGCCGACGTCGACTCCCCCCAGTCGATGGCAGAAGCCCGGGACGTGAAACGTCGGATGAAGGCCGAAGGCAAGGCCTGAGCCGGTCGGCAGCGGCGAGCTGCCCAGATCAGCGGAGCAGGAAGCCGGGTCCGAGGGGGTCGGTTGGTTCCAGGAAGAACTCGTGGCGGCCGGTCAGGTGCGCGCTGCCCTCGATGTCGGTGACCACAGCCGGCAGGTGCGCCACCTGGGTCTCCTCGACGATCCGGCCGGTGAACTCGGAGTTGACGATGGAGCGGTGCTTGAGAACGTCGCCCAAGCCCAATTCACCGGTCGCGTGTAGAAGCGCTAAGCGGGCCGAGGTGCCGCTGCCACAGGGTGAGCGATCCACCTCACCGTTGGCGAAGATCGTCACATTGCGGTCGTCCTGAGTCCAGATCACGCCGTAGATGTCGCGCAGCGCCGGCTCCAGCGGGTGGAAGATGCCACCCCGAGCGTTGAGCGCGGCCTTCACCTCCCGACCGGCGGTGACCAGCCGGTCCAGATTCTGGGCGGTGATGGCGACTGGCGCCGGCGCGATCGCGTAGAAGGCGCCGCCGTAGGCGATGTCCACCTTCATGCCCACCACCGGCACCGATCTCTGGAGCACGAACGAGGGCACGTTGCGGAAGCGAACGGAGGTCACATCGCCCCCTTCCAGGCTGGCCCAGGTGGGAAGCCGGCCGGAGGGCACGTCGACCAGCACTCTGGCAGCTGAACATCCGTCCGGCCGAAAGACCCTGCCGCTTTCCAACGCCCAGGTGACGAGCGCGATGGTGCCGTGACCGCAGGCCGTGGAGAAGCCCGCGTTGTGAAAGAAGAGCACGCCCAAATCGGCTCCCGCATCCACTGGGGCGGTCAGAAAACAGCCGTACATGTCGGCATGGCCCCGAGGCTCCTGCACCAGCATCCGCCGCGTCCTGTCAAGATGCTCCTCGGCCCAAGCCCGCTTGGCCAGCATGGTTTCTCCGCGCGGCGGCGATACGCCGGAGGTGACTATGCGGAACGGCTCCCCCGCCGTGTGGTAGTCAACCGTCCTGATAGACTCGGTGCCGGGCTGAGACATGCTCAGCCGAGATTAGACGAGACCAGCGTTAGACCAGTTCTAGTGACGAGATGAGCCTTATCCCTGCCTCGGCGGAGTCTGCGCGCCCGCTGCCAGCACGAACGCCACTGGTGCCTGTGCACCGTGACCTGCTGGCGGACATGCTCACTCCGGTTCGTGCCTACGCCCTGCTCTGCGCGCCCGATGCGCCGGGCTTTCTGCTGGAGAGCGTGGAGGGCGGTGAGCGGCTGGCGCGCTACTCCTTCATCGGCCACCAGCCGGTTCCTCTGGAGCTGGGGGAGGGAGATCCACTTCCTGCCCTGCGCCAGGTCGCCTGCGAGCAGGTGGTTGACGCCGCCGGCATGCCTCGCTTTCTGGGCGGCGCCGTCGGCTACCTGGGCTGGGAGAGCGCCCGCCACTTCGAGCGATTGCCCCAGGCGGCAGGCCCCGGACCGCCGCTGCCTGAGAGCGCCTTCCTGCGGGCTGAGAGCCTGGCGGTGTTCGATCACGTCCTGCAGCGGCTCCGCCTCATCACCCTCCATCGGCCCGACCGGGAGGACCGCTCCGCCGCTGAGCGCCGCCTGGACGAGATGGAGGCGAAGCTGGCGGCCGAGCCGCCAACGCCGCCCGCCAAGCCGGCGGCTCAAGACGACGCGTGGACATCCAACCTAGGGCAGGAGCGCTACGAGCGGATGGTGGAAGCCGCCCGAGTCCACATCCTGGCCGGCGACGCTTTTCAGGTGGTGCTGTCCCAGCGCTTTCGGAAGCCGCTGGCCGCGCGGCCCTTTGACGTCTACCGCTGCCTTCGCGGGGTAAATCCATCGCCCTACATGTTCTTCGTCGCCTTCGGCGGCGGCCGCCACATAGTCGGCACCTCGCCTGAGGTCTTGGTGCGGGTGGAGGCGGGGGAGATCACCACTCGCCCGCTGGCCGGCACCCGGCGGCGGGACCTGGACCCCGCCCATGACGAGGCGCTGGAGCGGGAGCTGCTGACCGACCAAAAGGAGCGGGCGGAGCACGTGATGCTGGTCGACCTGGGCCGCAACGATGTGGGCCGGGTGGCCGCGCCGGGCAGCGTGCGGGTCCCCCGTTTGATGGAGGTCGAGCGTTACTCCCACGTCATGCACATCAGCTCCACTGTGACCGGCCGCCTGGCGCGCGGCCAGGATTCGCTGGCCGCTGTTCGCGCCACCTTCCCGGCCGGCACGCTCTCGGGGGCGCCCAAGATTCGGGCGATGGAGATCATCGCCGAACTGGAGCCGGAACGGCGCGGACCTTACGGCGGCGCGCTTGGCTACGTCGGCTTCGGCGGCAACCTGGATCTCGCCATCACCCTGCGCTCGATAGTCATAGCTGACGGCATCGCCTACGTCCAGTCGGGCGCCGGCATAGTGGCCGATTCCGAACCCCCTCGCGAGCACCAGGAGACGCTGGACAAGGCGGGCGCAATGTTCGCGGCCGTCGAGCGGGCGGAGGCGATGCCATGAAGCGCGTCGCCGTCTTGGACAACTACGACAGCTTCACCTACAACCTGGTTCAGCAGCTGGCCGGTTTGGACTGCGAGACCATGGTGTTCCGGAACGATGTGGTCGAACCCGAGGCCCTGGCGGCGTTCGACGCGCTGGTCATCTCGCCGGGCCCAGGCCGGCCTGAGTGCGCAGGCATCTGCCTGGCAGCCATCCGCCGACTCAGCGGCAGCATGCCCATTCTCGGCGTCTGCCTGGGCCATCAGGCCCTGGCGGCAGCCTTTGGCGGTCGCGTCGTCAGCCATACTCCGGTTCACGGCAAGACCTCGCTGGTCAGCCACCGCGGCTCAGACGTCTTTCGCAACCTCCCGGATCCGCTGCAGGCGACCCGCTACCATTCGCTGATAGTCGAAGAGGCCAGCCTGCCCGTCGAGCTCGAGCCGACCGCCTGGGATCCTGACGGCGTGATCATGGGTCTCGCCCACCGCCGGCATCCGAGCTTTGGCGTGCAGTTTCATCCCGAGTCGATCCTCACCCCCGATGGTTCCCGGCTGCTGGCGAACTTCCTGGCGCTGGCGTGATCGAGTACCTCTCGCAATTGGCCCGCGGCCAGGACCTGAGCGAGGCGGATGCGGCGCAGGCGATGGAGCAGATCATGCGGGACGAGGCAGCCCCCAGTCAGATCGCGGGCTTCCTGATGGCGCTGCGGGTGAAGGGCGAGACGGTGGAGGAGATCACCGGCCTGGCCCGAACGGCTCGCCGGCTGGCGACCCCGATCGAGATTCCGGATCCCGCCTCGCTGCTGGATGTGGTGGGAACCGGGGGCGACGGATCAGGCAGCTTCAACATCTCCACCCTCTCGGCGATAGTGGCCGCCGCCTGCGGCGCCAGGGTGGCCAAGCACGGGAACCGAGCTGCTTCTTCACTCTGCGGCAGCGCTGACGTTCTGGAGGCGCTGGAGGTTCGCATCGACCTGAAGCCCGACGGTGTGGCGCGCTGCGTTGAGGAGGCTGGTATCGGCTTTCTCTTCGCACCGCTCTTCCATCCCTCGTTCCGCTTCGCAGGCGTGCCCAGGCGCGAGCTCGGGGTGAGGACGGTGTTCAACATCCTGGGGCCGCTCTGCAACCCGGCAGGTGCCGGTCTGCTGGCCCTCGGTGTGCCGGAGGCCGAGCTGGGCCGCCGGATGGCCGACGTGCTCGGTCGGGTCGGCAGCCGGCGCGCGCTCGTCTTCCAGGGCGAGGGCCTGGACGAGCTGAGCACCGCCGGCCCTTCGCTGGTGATCGAGATGATCGAAGGGGACCGGCGCGAGTACCAGCTGGACCCCCGCGAGCTGAACCTGGCTCCGGCGGATAAGGAGGACCTGCGCGGTGGCACAGCCGAGGTGAACGCCCGCATCGCCCGCGAACTGCTGGCCGGGGCGAAGGGCCCCAAGCGGGACATCCTCCTGCTCAACTCCAGCGCCGCGCTGCGCGCCGCCGGCTTGAGCCAGGGGTGGAAGGAGGGCCTGGGCCTGGCGGCTGAAGCCATCGACAGCGGTCGCGCCGCAGCGGTCCTGGACGGTTGGGCGCGGACCTCGCAAACGCTGGCCGCCGTTTGAGCAGCCGCAGCTCAGTCCTACCGGCCACCACGCCGGACCTGCTTCGGCGGCTGGTCGCCGAGGCGGAGGTTGAAGTTGCCCGACGCCGGGCGCGGGAGCCGGAAGCTGTCCTGGCGGCGAAGGCCGCCGCGCAGCCCAGCGCCCTGGATCTGGCCGCTGCGCTCAGGGGTGGACGGCTGCGCGTCATCGCCGAATGCAAGGCGCGCACGCCTCTCCTTGGCGTGCTGGCCCCGGACTACCGGCCGGGCCGCTTGGCAGCTGCCTACCAGGCCGCCGGCGCGGCGGCCATCTCCGTGCTCTGCCAGGAGACCAGCTTCGGCGGCAGCCCCGAGCACCTGGCGGAGGTTCGGCGCGAAGTCACCGTGCCGATCCTGCGCAAGGACTTCGTCGTGAGCGAGCACCAACTGCTCGAAGCGCGGGCGCAGGGGGCCGACGCCGTGCTGCTCATCGTCGCCGCCTTGGCTCCGCTCCGGCTGGGCGAACTCCTGGCGGCCTCTCGCGGGCTGGGGCTGCAGGCCCTGGTCGAGGTGCACTCCGAGGCCGAGGTGGAGACGGCGCTCAGCGCCGGTGCTGCCCTGGTCGGCGTGAATCATCGCGATCTGATGACCTTCCAGGTCGACCTGGGCCTCAGCGAGCGGCTCCGGCCGCTGGTCCCGGAGTCGGTGGTGCTGGTGGCCGAGAGCGGCATCCACGATGCGGCGGCGGCGCGCCGGATGCTGGAGGCCGGAGTGGACGCCATCCTCGTCGGCGAGGCGCTCATGCGGGCTGCGGATCCGGCTGAGAAGCTGGGCGAGCTGCGCGTCTGAACTGCTCTGTAGTGCATCCTGCAGACTCAGCCGCTATGACGCCAGAATCGACAGGTCACCTCGTCGAGCGCTATGCCGACCTGTTGCTGCAGGTCGGCGTGAACCTGCAGCCGGGGCAGGACGTGCTCCTCACGGCCGAGGTAGAGCACGTGGAGCTGGCGCGCGAACTAACGCGGCAGGCCTACCGCCAGGGTGCACGCTGGGTCGAGGTCGCCTATGGAGACCAGCACCTCCGCCGAGCGCTTATCGACCTGGCCCCCGAGGACGCGCTGGGCCACTCGCCGGCCGGCTGGCTGGCCACCCTGGAAGACCTTGGTCGCCGCCGGGGCGCGCTGATCCAGCTCGTCGACGACGGCTCGCCTTGCGTCTTGGCGGGAGCTGACCCGGTTCGGGCCGGCCGGGCCCAGATGATCGAGCGGGGGCGGTTGAGCAAACGGCTGACCCTGGAAGAACGCCTCTGCAACTGGCTGGTGGCCGGCTGCGCAACGCGAAGCTGGGCGGAGCGAGTGCTGGGCCGTCCTGACGTGGAGGAACTGTGGCGGGTGCTCGCTCGGACAGTTCGATTGGACGCCGAGGATCCCATCGCGGCCTGGCGTGAGCACTCGGCCCGACTCGCGGAGCGCGCTCGGCAGCTAAGTGAGAGAGCGTTTGAGGGCATTCGCTTCACGGGTCCCGGCACCGATCTCTTCGTCGGCCTCACACCGGGTTCCCGCTGGCTGGGCGGCGGCGGCCAGACCAGCTGGGGCCTGGACTTCATACCCAACCTGCCCACCGAGGAGGTGTTCACCTGCCCTGACAAGCGACTGACGCAGGGCGTGGTGACCGCCACTCAGCCGCTGGTGCTGGATGGCTCGCTGATCGAGGCGCTCTGCCTCCGCTTCGAGGGCGGTAAGGCCGTGGAGGTCACGGCTGATCGTGGCGCGGAGCTGGTCCAGCAGCGGATGAGCCTCGATGCCGACGCCTCCCGGCTGGGCGAGGTGGCGCTCGTGGACAGCGAGTCGCGAGTTGGGCAGGTCGGTCGACTCTTCTGGAGCACGCTCTATGACGAGAACGCTGCCTGTCACATCGCCTTCGGCTCTGGCTTCCCGGACCTGGTGCCGGAAGCCGAGTGGGAGGCGGCGCTCTCCCGCTCCAGCATCCACACCGACTTCATGATCGGCGGCCCCGAGGTCCAAGTCTTCGGGCTGGAGCGCGGCGGCAAAGAGGTGCCGCTCATCCGGGACAACCGCTTCCAGCTGTGACGCTGGTCAAGATCTGCGGCATCTGCTCCGCCGAGGACGCGCTGGCGGCAACCGCCCTGGGCGCGGATCTCCTGGGCTTCCACTTCTGTCCCAGCCGGCGGCGGCTGAGTGCTGAAGCGGCAGCCGAAATCGTGAGCGCATTGCCCAGCGACAGGCCGCAGCTGGTTGGGGTTTTCATCGACCCCAGCGAGGACCTCGTGCGTGAGATCAGCCAGGTGGTGGGATTGGACCTGATCCAGCTGCACGGGTCGGAGCCGCCCGGCTTCGCAGCTCCCCGGCCGGTGATGAAGGCGCTCAAGGTTAGAGCGGGCGACGTGCCTGACCCCGGCGACTGGCCTGATCCGCTCCTCCTCGACTCCTGGACCGCCGACGGTCGCGGCGGCAGCGGCGAAGCCTGGGATTGGGCGGCCGGCCGGGAGCTGATCGGACGGCGACGCGCCTTCGTTGCCGGTGGCCTCACGCCGCACAACGTTGGCGGAGCTGTGCGCCGGCTGCGGCCCTACGGGGTGGACGTCTCCAGCGGCGTCGAGCGTGAGGTCCGCCACAAGAACCCCGAGCTGGTGCGAGCTTTCATGCAAGCTGTACGGGATGCCGACGCAGACAGGTAGGTTCGGTCCCTACGGCGGTCAGTATGTGCCGGAAACACTCATGGCAGCGCTGGCCGAGCTGGAGTCGGCCTGGGTGGAGGCGTGGTCCGACGCGGCCTTCCAGCTGGAACTCCGCGCGCAGCAGCACGCGTTCATCGGCCGCCCGACGCCTCTCTACTCCGCCGACAGGCTGAGCGAGGAGTTCGGCGGCGCGCGCCTGCACCTGAAGCGCGAGGACCTCTGCCACACCGGCGCGCACAAGCTCAACAACGCCTTGGGCCAGGTAATGCTGGCTCGGCGCATGGGCAAGGCGCGGATCATCGCCGAGACAGGCGCCGGCCAGCACGGGGTCGCGGCGGCGACCGCCTGCGCCCGCTTCGGCTTGGAGTGCGTCGTCTTCATGGGCCGGGAGGACATGCGGCGACAGTCGGTCAACGTGCGGCGGATGCGCCTGCTCGGCGCCGAAGTGCGCGAGGTGACGCTGGGCACCGGCACGCTGAAGGACGCGACGTCGGAAGCGATCCGGGACTGGGTCGCCAACGTCGCCAGCACGCACTATGTGATCGGCTCGGCGGTCGGGCCGCATCCTTATCCCGAGCTGGTTCGCGAGCTGCAGCGCGTGATCGGCGACGAGGCCCGCGATCAGTACCTGGCTGCGGAAGGTCGGCTGCCGGACATAGTCATTGCCTGCGTCGGTGGTGGCTCCAACGCGATAGGCATGTTCACCGCGTTCGTCGGCGATCAGGACGTCCGCCTGGTCGGCGTGGAAGCGGCGGGTCGGGGGGTGGAGACCGGACTGCACGCCGCCTCGCTCACCGGGGGCCGGCCGGGCGTGCTCCACGGCAGCTATTCCTACGTCCTCCAGACGGAGGACGGTCAGGTGAAACCCACCCACTCCATCTCCGCCGGGCTTGACTATCCGGGCGTGGGGCCTGAGCATGCGTTCCTGCGCGACCTGGAGCGCGTCGAGTACACAGCCGTGACCGACGCCGAGGCGGTGGCGGCCTTCAAGCTCTGCACCCGCCTGGAGGGGATCATTCCCGCTCTGGAGCCGTCCCACGCCCTGGCCCGAGCCCGCGGTTTCGCCGAAGAACTGGGGCCCTCCGGGCGGATTCTCATCTGCCTCAGCGGTCGCGGCGACAAGGACCTGGACTCGGTGGAGGAGTTCGATGACCAGCACTGAGGCAAGGGCACAGGGAAGCCGGCTGGAGCTGACGCTGCACAGGCCAGGAGACGAGCTGGCGCTGATCCCCTACACGATGGCCGGCTACCCAGACCGGTCCCGCTCCATCGAGCACGGCCGTGCCTATGCCCGCGCCGGCGCCGCCGCCATCGAGGTGGGCGTGCCCTACAGCGACCCGCTCGCCGACGGTCCTGTCGTCCAGCGGGCAGGCCAGGCGGCCCTGGAGGTGGGCACCACGCTGGCCGATTCCATCAGCATTGCCGCAGCGATCGCCGAGGAGGGCGCTCCGGTCGTTCTCATGACCTATGTGAACCCCATCCTGAGCCACGGCGCCCAGCGCTTCGCGACCGACGCCGCCCGGGCCGGGATCGCCGGCGTCATCATCCCGGACCTGCCGGCGGAAGAGTCCGAGCCACTGGCGGATCCGCTCCGGGCCGCCGGCCTGGACACCATCTTCCTGGTCGCGCCGACCAGTCCGGACGCTCGCATCAGGAACATCGTGCAGCAGAGCTCGGGTTTCGTCTACTGCGTCACGCTGGCCGGCGTCACGGGCCCGCGCGCGGAGCTGGACCCGGGGTTGGAGGGCCTGCTGCTCAGACTCCTGGCCGCCACGACTCTGCCTGTCGCTGCCGGGTTCGGCATCGCGACGCCTGTCCACCTGCGCCGCCTGCGCGGCAAGGCCGACGCGGCAGTCGTGGCGAGCGCCCTGCTGGCCCGCATCCACGCCGGCGAGGAGCCGCTGACGCTGGCCGAGGAGCTGCTCCAAGCTTGCCGGTGAGGGGAATCCGGGGCGCCACAACCGCTGAAGCGAACGAGCCGGAGGCGATCGCCAGGGTCAGTCAGGAGCTGCTCGAGCAGCTGACCGCGGTCAACCAGATCGATCCGGAGGAGATCGCGTTCGCCTACTTCACCACCACTCCCGACCTGGACGCGGAGTTCCCGGCGGTCGGCGCCCGGCGTTTGGGCTGGGTCGACGTCCCCCTGCTCTGCGGTCGGGAGCTGGCAGTGCCGCCGAGCAACGCGCGATCGGTGCCCCGCTGCATCCGGGTGGTCCTCCTGTACAACACTGACAGGCGCCAGCGCGAGTTCAGGCACGTGTATCTCCGGGGGGCCCAGGCAATCAAGCGGGAGCTCGACCGATATAGGTCGCAGAGAGAAGGAAACGCCGAGTGATCATCGTCATGTCCCATCAAGCCAGCCAGGCCCACCTCGAGGCAGTCGTCGAACGCGTGGTGGAGCTGGGCCTGCAGCCGGAGGTCACGCGGGGCGAGGACCGATCAGTCGTCGCTGTGGTCGGGTCTAATGCCTACGCCTACCGGGAATCCTTCTCGCACCTGCCGGGAATCCAGGAGATCCTGCAGATCTCCAAGCCCTTCAAGCTGGCCAGCCGCGAGTTCCTGCCCCGTGACACGGTGGTGGACGTGGGCGGGGTTCCGGTCGGGGGAGCCGAGGTTGTGATCATGGCCGGCCCCTGCGCTGTCGAGAACGAGGAGATGCTGGTCGACACTGCTCGCTTCGTGAAGTCGCGGGGCGCCCGCATCCTCCGGGGCGGCGCCTTCAAGCCCCGCAGCTCTCCCTACAGCTTTCAAGGTCTGGGCGAAGCCGGGCTCAAGATGCTGGCGACAGCGCGCGAGGAGACCGGGCTGGCAGTCGTCAGCGAGGTGGTGGCCCCGGCGGACGTCGGGCTGCTCTGCCGGTATGTCGACATGCTGCAGGTGGGCACCCGCAACATGCAGAACTACACACTGCTGCAGGAGGTGGGGCGTTCGGGCAAGCCGGTGCTCTTGAAGCGCGGCATGTCATCGACCATCGAGGAGTGGCTGCTGGCCGCTGAGTACATCCTGAGCCAGGGCAATCGAGGGGTGGTTCTCTGCGAGCGGGGGATTCGGACCTTCGAGACCTCAACCCGTTTCACCCTCGACCTCAACGCAGTGCCGATGGTGCGGCAGCTCTCGCACCTGCCGGTGGTGGTCGACCCCTCCCAGGGGACAGGCCGCTGGGCGCTTGTCCGGCCGATGTCTCTGGCGGCCATCGCGGCTGGCGCCTGCGGGCTGATTGTCGAAGTCCATCCGCAGCCGGATCTGGCGCTGTCCGATGGGGCCCAATCACTGGACTTCGAGAACTTCACGGCTCTCATGGCCGACCTGCAGCGCCTCCAGGCGGTCACCTCGCCCCAGCCTGCGTAGGGGAGTATCGGCCGCCCGGCGGCCGCCGAGCAAGCGTGGCGAGTCCCGAGCCTGAGCGGCTCGAAGCCGCAGCCAGGCAGGTCCTGTCAGGCCACCAGCTCCGAGGCGTCCTCTACGTGGTGGCCGGGGCCGGGCTCTGGGGCCTGAACGGGGTGGTCGGGCAGGTGGTGCTGAGCGGCCATGGGATCAGCACCCAGTGGCTGGTCATGATGCGGCTGGCCGGCGCGGGGCTGCTGCTCCTGCTCTGGTTCAGGCCCCGCTTCCCCCGGCAGTATTGGCGGCGGCTGCTTGTGTACGGGGTGCTGGGCATAGCAGCCGTCCAGTACACGTACTTTGCCGCGATCCATGAGACGAACGCCGCGACCGCCACCTTCCTGCAGTACACGAGCATTCCGATGATCGCCACTTGGCAGCTGCTGCGCGGGCAGAGTCGGCTGACGCTGTGGCTCGGACTTGCCCTGCCGGCAGCGACGGCCGGCACACTGCTCCTGGCGGCCGGCGGGGGAGGCAGCCTGGCAGTCAGTCCGCTCGGGTTGGTGCTGGGCCTGCTCTCAGCTGTGACAGCCGCGATTTACATCCTCGCCTCGGTTCCCTTGATCCGCGTCATCGGCGCCTGGCCGACAACCACGTGGGGCTTCGTGATAGGGGCTGTGCCGCTGCTGGTCTGGTCGCCGCCCTGGGCTGTGCAGCCAACGGGCAATCTGCCGCTGCTGGCAGCACTCATGGTCTTCGTAGTGCTGGCGGGCACTCTGGTTGCGTTCGGCCTCTTCATCTCCAGCCTGCATCACATATCCCCTACCGAGGCCGCCATCGCCGGCACCGCCGAACCTGTGGTGGCCGCAGCTGCCGCCTATCTGATCCTGGGCATCAACCTTCGACCGCTGCAGTACGCGGGCGGAGCGCTGATCCTCGTCGCCGTGCTGCTGCTGCGGCGGCCCGAGCAGGCAACATGAGGCGGTGATGAGGATCGGAATCATCGGCCTGGGCCTCATGGGCGGCTCCCTGGCCCTGGCTCTCCGAGAGCGAGTGCCGGGCTTGACAGTGCTGGGCGAAGACACCGACGCAGCCACGCAGCGGGCGGCCCTGGAAGGCGGCCTCATCGTCGAGGGCGACCCGCGCCAGGCGGACCTATTGGTGCTGGCCTGTCCCATCTCCTCTATGCGGGGGGTGATGGCCACGCTGGCCGGTTTCGAGGGAGTTGTCACCGACGTCGCCAGCACCAAGGTGCAGGTCCTGGCCTGGGCTGGGGAGGCCGGCCTGGACCTGGTGGGCGGTCATCCCCTGTGCGGCCGCGAGCAGTTCGGCCTCAGCGCGGCTCAGGCGGACCTCTTTGGCGGTGCGGCCTGGGTGCTGAGCCGGGACGAACCAGTGGTTGCCGACCTGGTCCGCTCGGTGGGGGCGCAGCCGATCTTCCTGACGGCGGAGCGCCACGACCGCGTGGTGGCCGGGATCAGCCACGGCGCCTTCCTCTTGGCCACCGCCTATGTGCTGGCTCTGGCCGAGTCGCCTGACTGGGAGGACATGCGGCGGGTGGCCGGTCCCGGCTTCCGCGACGTGAGCCGCCTCGCCGCCGGTGATCCTCGCCTCTACGCCGACATCGCCGCCAGCAACCGGGGGCCGGTCGCCGAGACACTGCGGGCGCTGGAGCAGAACCTGGCAACGCTGCGGCACCGCGTGGAGGCCGGCGACCAAGAGCTGCTGCACGACTTCGCCACGGCCAAGGGGCTGCGCGACAGCTGGGCTGCCGAGCACCCGGAACGCGGCCGGTGAGCACGGTTCGGGTGTGTTCGCCGGGGCGCCTGGCGGGCACTCTGCGGCTGCCCGGCGACAAGTCGATCTCTCACCGAGCGCTGATCTTCAACGCCATCGCCCACGGCCGCGCCCAACTCAGGGGCCTGTCGCAGGGCGCTGACGTCGCGAGCACCGCCGGCTGCCTACGGGCCTTGGGCGTGGAGATGGGTGAGGGCTGGGTGGAGGGTCGCGGCCTCGGCGCTCTGCGCCCGGCGGCCGGCCCGCTGGACTGCGGCAACTCCGGCACCACCATGCGGCTTCTCGCGGGGCTGCTGGCCGGCCGCCCCTTCCCGAGCACACTGATCGGCGACGACTCACTCACGCGCCGGCCGATGGACCGCGTGCTGGTACCCCTGCGTCAGATGGGCGCC
Source organism: Candidatus Dormiibacter spiritus (assembly GCA_003244185.1). GTDB lineage: Bacteria > Chloroflexota > Dormibacteria > Dormibacterales > Dormibacteraceae > Dormiibacter > Dormiibacter spiritus. Next base: position 105,856 of record QHBT01000037.1, read on the forward strand.
GCTGCTGAGGTCGCTCCGCTTCGGGTTGGGGGGCGGCCGGTGCGAGGAATCCGGTATGCGAGCCCGATCGCCAGCGCTCAGGTCAAGTCGGCTCTCCTGCTGGCCGGCCTCTCGGCAGAGGGCCGCACCGAGATAGTGGAGCCGGCGCCTTCCCGGGACCACAGCGAACGGATGTTGGCAACCCTCGGCGCACATCTGGAAGTGGCGCCGGGCATGGTCGCCATAGAGGGGCCCTTCGACGGCCTGCAGGCCCGGGATGTGGAGGTGCCGGGCGACTTCTCCGCTGCTGCGTTCTGGCTGGTCGCCGCCAGCTTTCACCCCGACGCCGATCTGCGGCTGCGCTGTGTCGGCCAGAATCCGACGCGCACAGCCCTTCTTGACGTCCTCCGTCGCGTGGGCGCAGCGTTTTCTCTCAGCGCTGAGCAGGAGGTGAGCGGTGAGCCTTTCGGTGATATGGAGATCAGCTCGGCTGCGCGGCTGCGCCCGATCCAGCTGCAGCCGAACGAAGCCGCCTGCCTGATCGACGAGCTGCCAGTGCTGGCGGTGGCGGCCAGCCTGCTCCCCGGCACCTCTCGCCTGGCCGGCGCTGCCGAGCTCCGGGTGAAGGAATCGGACCGCATCGCCGCCATGGCCGAGGGGCTGGACCGGCTCGGGGCCGATGTCCGGGAGCTGCCAGACGGCTGGGAGATCACCGGGCCGGCGCCTCTGCGGGGCGCCCGCGTGAACAGCCACGGCGACCACCGGGTCGCCATGGCCCTGGCGGTCGCCGGGCTGCTGGCCCATGGGGAGACCGAGATCGAAGGCGCCGAATGCGTCGACATCTCCTACCCCAACTTCTGGCAGGACCTGGAGCGGGTCAGCCTGTCGTGACCCAGCGTCCCACAGCTAGAGTCGCAGAGTGATCACCATCCTGGGCGGCGGAGTGGCCGGCGCTGCGCTGGCCCGGGCGCTCGCGCTGGGCGGGCGCCGGGACGTGGTGGTCGTCGATCCCTGTCCCTTCGGCACTGGCTCGACCGGAAAAGCGCTCGGCGGCTTCCGGGTCCAGCACGGCAGCGCTCTCAACATCAGCCTCTCGCTGGCGTCGCGGCCCTACTTCGCCGCCCGCGCCGATCGGATCGAGTTCGCTTCGGTCGGTTACCTGTATCTCGCCGACACGGCCGTGGCCGGGGCTGAGCTGGCAGCGCGCGCCGAGCTGCAGGCCGCGCACGGACTCCCCATCCAGCACCCCGACCCTCGCACCCTCTTTCCCGAGGTCGTCGCTGACGACCTCTTCGGGACGAACTACTGCGCCTGGGACGGCGTCTATCTGCCGGCCAAGGTGCTGGCCTGCGCCCGTGAGGAGGCCACCGCGGCAGGGGCCAGCTTCCGCTATGAGACCAATGCCAGCCGGGAGGACCTGGCCGCGGAGCAGGTGGTGATCTGCGCCGGCAGCTGGTCACGTCAGGTGGCAGCGTCGCTCGGCGTCGACCTGGGCGTGACGCCGCTCGAGCGGGGCGTCTTCCAGGTTGGCCCCTTCGAGTGGTTGAAGCCGCAGACTCCGGTGCTTCTGGAGGCCGGCTCGGGCTACCACTGCCGCGAGCGGCAGGGCCGGCTGCTCGTCATCGGTCCGGGCGATCCGAACGCCTGGGAGCATCATCGCCAGTGGCTTGAGCGCCGCCTCCCGGCGGCTGCAGCCGAGCAGCCGGAGGACCACTGGACGGGCCTCTACGAGATGACCAAAGATCACCACCCGCTGGTGGGATCGACTGAACGAGAGGGGATCTGGGCGATGTGCGGCTTCTCAGGTCACGGCGTCATGCATTCGCCGGCGGTGGCCGAATCGCTGGCGGCGATGCTGCTGGGCGATACTCCGCCGCTCGATCTGACCCCGCTCAGCCCGCTCAGGACTGAGGCCTTGCTCGATCGGACGCAGCTCTGATGGCGGCGCGGCGCGAGGAGGTGCTCTGCGTACGGCGGGCTGAGATCTTTCCCGACGGCGCCTGGCACGGCTTCGTGGGCGAGGGATTGGAGAGGTGTCAGCGGGTGATTCGGGAGCAGTCGTTCTTCCTACCCCGGGCCGAGGTGGAGGACGACAGCACCTACCAGCAGATCATCCCTTACTGCGCGTTCCGCCACGGTGACCACTACTTCCTCACCCGCCGGCTGAAGGCGTCCTCTGAGAAGCGCCTCCGCCAGCAGTACTCGCTGGGCGTGGGCGGTCACATCAACCGGAGCGATCTGGCAGGGGGAGATCCGATCGCTGATGGCATGCGCCGGGAATGGGAGGAGGAGGTTGTGTACCGGGGCAGGTTCAAAGCAGAGCTGCTGGGGCTGCTCAACGACGACTCCTCACCTGTCTCGAAAGTGCATCTGGGAGTTGTGTTCCTGATCGACGGGGACTCGGCGGAGATCGCCATCCGCGAGACCGACAAGCTCTCAGGTGAGCTGCTCACGCTGGAGGAGATGCGCATCCACTACCTGGCCATGGAGTCGTGGTCGCAGATGGTGTACGACAGGCTCCTCAGCGAGCGAGTGGAGGAGGGGGATTCCGGACTGCGAGTGCAGCGGCAGGCTCCTGAGCCGGATGCTGTCTAGCCGCTCCGGCGTACGAAACCCATCGCGTCGTACATCGCTTGCAGAGTCGGCGCGGACACTTCGCGCGCCTTCTCCCCGCCCTGGCTGAGCAACTTTTCCAGCTCGAGCGGATCGGAGCGCAACCTGAGGTAGCGCTCCCGGATGGGGTTGAGGCACTCGATCACCGCCTCCGCGACGGCGGCTTTGAAGCGACCATAGCCCTGGCCGTCATACTCCGCCTCGATCGACTCCGGTGAGCGCCCGGAAGCCACCGACATGATGTCGATGAGGTTTGTCACGCCAGGTTTGTCCTCCGCCCTTCGTACGTCACGTCCCGCGTCGGTCACCGCTGACATCACCTTCCTCCGAATCGCATCCGGTTGATCGACGAGCAGGATCTTGCCCATGTCCGAACTTGTTGTCGTGCCCATCTTCTTTTCGGGGTTGGTGAGGTCCATGATCCGTGCTCCCTGCGCCGGGTACTGTCCCCGTGGCAGCTTGAACGTCTCGCCGAAGCGTTGGTTGAAGCGAACCGCCATGTCGCGGGCCAGCTCCAGATGCTGCCGCTGATCGTTGCCGATGGGCACGAGATCCGTCTGGTAGAGCAGGATGTCGCCGGCCATGAGCACCGGGTAGGTGAACAGGCCGGCTGTGACGAAGGTCTGCTGCTCCGCCCTCTCCTTGAATCCGGTCATGCGGCGGAGCTCGCCGAAGCTGGCGACGGCGGAGAGCAGCCAAGCGGCTTCGGCGTGGGCGACGTTGTGGCTCTGGACGAAGATGGTTGAGCGGTCGGGTTCGAGCCCGGTGGCAAAGAGCATGGCGGCGAGGTTGAGCGAGCTCTCCCGCAGGGCCGACGGGTGGTAGTCGACTGTGACTGAATGCAGGTCGACGATGCAGAAGAAAGCTTCGCCCTCCGCCTGAGTGGCCGCGTACTGGCGGAATCCGCCTGAATAGTTTCCGAAGTGCTTATCCCCAGTCGGCTGGATGCCGGAAAAGATGCGCATTGGCCTGCGATTATCCCCGGTTCGGGCTCAGCCGGCGCGCGGCCAGTAGAAGTGCGGCCTGGCAGGGCAGGTTCTCAGCGACAGCGCCGATGGCCTCCTCCAGAGGCAGCCAGAGCCGCTCTCTGACAGACCCGTCAGGGTCCTCGCCGCCCACGCTGCCCAGCTCCGTCGCCAGGAAGAGAGAGATGCGCTCGTCGCAGAAGCCAGGACTCGAATAGCCACCACCCAGCTGGTGCCAGCGACCGGCTTCCAGACCGCATTCCTCCCGCAGCTCCCGCCGGGCCGTCTGCTCCGGCGTCTCACCGGCGTCGATCAGCCCGGCGGGTGCTTCCAGCAGCGTGCCGCCGGTCATCGGTCGGTCCACTCTGACCAGGGCCGTCCTGCCCTGCGCATCGACTGCCGCGATGACCACAGCAGCCGGATGCAGCACCAGCTCGTTGCCTCTCGCGTCCACGAACACCTTTATCAGTCGCCCGCTGAAAACCTCCCTGCGCACTGGGCGACTCTACCCAGCCGGCTCAGTTGCGTATCACTTGAGCGGATGACACGCAGTGAGGACCGCAAGTGAGATATGTGGAGGCGGGCGGCGAGCGCATCTCCGTCATCGGCCTCGGCACCTGGCAGTTCGGCTCGGGGGAGTGGGGGTACGGCGGCGAATATGCCGAGCGGACGGCCGCCGAGATAGTCAATCGGGCGCTGGACCTCGGCATCAATCTGATCGACACCGCCGAGATCTACGGGCTCGGCCGCTCCGAACGCATAGTCGGCAGGGCTATCGCCGGCCGCCGCGAGCAGGCGTTCCTGGCCACCAAGATCTTTCCGGTGCTGCCAGTCCCTTTCGTCATCCGCCGCCGGGCGCGAGGAAGCGCCCGACGCCTGCAGGTCGAGCAGATCGACCTCTACCAGCTGCACTTCCCCAACCCACTGGTGCCGGCTTCAGCTCAGCTGGGCGGCCTCGGGCGGCTGCTCGCGCAGGGCCTCATCCGTCACGCCGGGGTGAGCAACTACTCGCTGGCCGCGTGGCAGCGGGCAGATCGGGCGCTCGGTTCGCCAGTGCTGTCCAACCAGGTCTCCTACAGCTTGCTGCAGCAGGAGCCGCGGGCCGGGCTGGTGCCCTTCGCCCAGCGGGAGAACCGGATTGTCATCGCCTACAGCCCGCTCTCGCAGGGCGCGCTCTCCGGCCGCTACGGACCTCAGCGCCGGCCCAGCGGCCGGATCCGCCGCCTGAACCCGCTGTTCCGCCGCCCGCAGCGGTTGGCCGTTCTCGGGGCGGAGCTCAGGGCAGTCGGGGAGCGGCACGGGGCCACCGCCTCCCAGGTGGCGCTCGCCTGGCTCGTGAATCAGCCCCAGGTGGTAGCCATTCCCGGCGCCAGCTCGGTGGCGCAGCTGGAGGAGAACGCGGCGGCGGGAGATCTGCGGCTGGACACCGAGGACATCGTCAAGTTGGATGCGGCGGCGGCGCGCTTTCACAGCGCCTGACCAGGGACAGCGCTGACAGGTGGACAGATTCCTGCTTCGGTTACGTCAGCGCGAGATCAGGACGCCGGCCGGTCGCGCAGCTCCCCGCGCCACGTCTCGCCGCTGGCTCTGGCAGCACCTCTTTGGCGCTCGCGGCGCCACCAGTAGGTGGCGACCAGCCCTGTCAGGAGAACGCTCACGCCGCCCAGGACGAAGCCGGAGCGAGGCCCATACTGCTCCGCCACCCAGCCCACGAGGAGCGATCCGAAGGGAGTGCTGCCGACGAAGACCACGCCGTAAAGGGCCATCACTCGGCCCCGGAAGGCAGCGTCCACCCTGAGCTGCAGGGTGGAGTTGGCTGTCGCCTGGAAGGCCAGCGAGGCAACGCCCAGGGGGACCAGCACGAGGAGCTCCCAGATCAGGCCCGGCGCCACAGCCGCACCGAGCAGGCAGAGACCGAATACCAAAAGCGCGCCGAGCAGACCCGGCCAGCCAATCGTCCGCCGGGAGGCGGTGAAGAGGGCTCCTGCCAGAGAGCCGAGGCCGAGCGTCGAGAAGAGCAGGCCGAACGTCGTGGCGTCGCCGTGGAAGCTGTTCCGCGCGACCAGCGGCAGGATGACGTTGAAGTTCAGGGCGAGGGTGCCCACGGAAGCGATGATGAGCAGCAGCGCCCGCACCTCGCGGTTCCGCCAGGCGTAGCTGATTCCCGCTCGCAGCTGGCCCCGACCGCGAGCTGCCGGCAGTGAGCGCTGCAGCTCCGACGGGTTCATCGCGGCCAGCGCCAGCAGCACTGCCAGGAAGGAGGCGGCGTTGATCAGGAAGCACCAGCCGGTCCCCGCTGCCGAGATCAGGACGCCGGCCAGGGCCGGACCGATCACCCGGGCGCTGGTGAACACAGCGCTGTTGAGGCTGACCGCGTTGGTGATGTGCTGGCGTCCCACCATCTCCATCACGAACGCCTGCCGGGCCGGCATGTCGATGGCGGCGACGAAGCCCAGGGCCAGAGCGAAGGCGTAGACCATCGCGACGTTGACCACCCCACTCAGCGTTGCCAGGGCCAGGCCCAGAGCCAGCACGCCCATCGCCGCCTGGGTGCCGAGGAGGACGCGGCGCTTGTCGAATCGATCCGCCACGAGGCCGCCCCAAGCTCCAAGGAGCAGAACAGGCAGGAACTGGAGGGCGCTGACAGCGCCGAGCGCGACGCCGCTCCCGGTCAGATGCAGGACGAGCCAGGATTGGGCGATCCGCTGCATCCAGCTGCCGCTGACGGAGACGACCTGACCGAAGAAATACAGGCGGTAGTTGCGGACGGCCAGGGAGCCAAAGGTGCCCCCTGCAAGGCGGCGCAACGCCGTCACCGGGGGCCCTCTTCAAGCAGCTTCTCGAGCAGTTCCAGCGTTCGCTGCAGCTGGGCAAGTTCGCTGGAGGCGAAATGCTGCAGCCGAGCGGCCAGGTAGGCGGTCTTCTGCCGCCGCCGCCGATCCAGCTCATGGCGGCCGCGGGTGGTGATGGCGATCCGGCTGACGCGCCGGTCACCCGGCTCCGACTGACGGCTAACGTAGCCGAGCTCCTCCAGAGCCTGGACTGTCGCGGTCATAGTGGGCGGCTTCACTCCCTCCTCGGCCGCCAGCTCACCGAGTGACAGGGGTCCATGGCTGCGCAGGCTGGCCAGCGCCAAGCTCGCAGTGGGGCTGAGTCCTCCCTCCGCTTCGCGTCGAAGGCGGCGATTGAGCCGCGTCACCACAGTGCGCACACGGCCGGCCAGCTCGAGAACGGTGGCTGCCTCAGTGATGGGCGTCGACACGTTAGTTAGTCTACCTAAGTATCTGGCACCAGTGCATCCTTGCCGGCGGTCTGGCCGCAGCCGGCGCCGCCCGGATAGACTTCGTGCATGCAGACGTCGATCGGTGCTGGCGCGCCGGTCACCGTGTCGCGCCGGGTGCTCGGCCTGCGCTGTCGGGCCTGCGGGCAGGAGTACGAGACGCAGGCCACGCATGTCTGCCCGGCCTGTTTCGGACCACTTGACGTCGCCTACGACTACGCGGAGATCAGCCGGCGGGTCAGCCGGGCGAGCATCGAGGCGGGGCCGACCAGCATGTGGCGGTATCGCGACCTGCTGCCGCTGCCGGACGACGCGCCGATCGTCTCTCTGGGTGAGGGGTTGACGCCGCTGATCAAGGCGGATCGGCTCGGCGCGGAGCTTGGGCTGCGCAACCTCTACCTCAAGAACGACAGCATGAACCCGACCAACTCCTTCAAGGATCGGGTGGTTTCGGTCGCAATCTCCTGGGGTCGAGCGCACGGATTCCAAACTTTCGGCTGCGCCTCCACCGGAAACCTCGCCAACTCGGTGGCCGCCTACTCCGCTCGGGCAGGAATGGACTGCTACGTCTTCATCCCCGACGACTTGGAGGCCGGGAAGGTGACCGCGACAAGCGTTTTCCAGCCCCATCTGGTGGCGGTGCGGGGGAACTACGACCAGGTGAACCGGCTCTGCAGCCAGCTGCTGGAGGACCTGCCCTGGGGGTTCTGCAACTTGAACCTGCGGCCCTTCTACGCCGAGGGCTCGAAGACGCTGACCTATGAGACCGCCGAACAGCTTGGCTGGCGGCTGCCGGACGAGATAGTGATCCCCATCGCCAGCGGGTGCCAGTTCGTTCGCCATCGCCGCGCTGTCGGTGAGCTGATCGATCTCGGCCTGGCCCCCGAGCCGGCCGCTCTGCCGCGGCTGACCGGCGCGCAGGCGCTGGGCTGCGCGCCCGTCTACAACGCCTGGCGGGCAGGCAGCCAGCGGGTTCAGCCAGTCCGGCCTGACACGATCGCTCGCTCAATCGCCATCGGCAATCCCTCGGACGGCGGCGACGTGGTCCGCATCGCGGCCGAGACCGGCGGCGTCGTGGAAGCTGTGAGCGAGCCTGAGATAGTTGACGCGATCAGGCTTCTGGCTCGGACGGAGGGCATCTTCACGGAACCGGCCGGCGGCGTGACCATCGGCGTTCTGGCCAAGCTGGCACGATCCGGCCGCTGGAGCGGCGAGGAGGTGGTCGTGGCCTACGTGACGGGTCATGGCCTGAAGGCGGCCGAGGCCGTCGCGGATTCCAAACTCGACCACCTGATCGAAATAGACCCGAGTCTGCGGTCGTTCCAGGAGAGAGTTCTCAGGACAGCCAAGGAGTAGTTACAAGTGCCCCAATTCCGTATCCCCGGTCCACTGCGCAATCTGAGCGGCGGTCAACCCGTCGTCGAAGTCCAGGCGGAGGATCTGCGCGGCGCCATCGATGCGCTCGACGGCCTGCACCCTGGTTTCAAGGGTCGACTCCTCGACGACCAGGGGGAGCCGCGCGAGTTCGTAAATCTCTTTCTCAACGAAGACGACGTGCGCCTGGGTGACGGCCTGGCTTCCAAGTTGAAGGCGACCGACGAGATCGCCATAGTGCCGGCGGTGGCGGGAGGCTCTGCCAGGCGCACGTTCGTAACCGGTGCAACCGGATTCATTGGATCGGCCACGTCAGTTAGCAGCTAAGGGGGTACGAGGTTCTCGGACTCGGCCTGCTCCGACGCGGCCGCGTGTGGTCACCTCGGGGACGCTCATGCTCTCGCTTGGGACGCCTCGTGCTCACGTTGGGACGCCTCGGGGCGGAGGACCTCCATAACGGGACCGTAACAGCAGCCGCGTTCTTAGGACGCGAGCGAATCGATGTACGCTGCGGACTTGGCTTGGGTCAAGGTCCCTCCCGAGAACCATCCCGTCTTTCGCGCGGCGCTGCCGAAGGACCCCCGCGTGGAGACCGTCCGGATGTTCGGTGGGGTCGCTGCGAAGGTGAACGGCCACCTGTTCGCGGGTCTGTTCGGACGGTCGACGATGGTGATGTTGGACGAGTCTGATCGGGCAACAGCGCTGGCGCTCGAGGGGGCGGCCTTGTTCGATCCCATGGGTAACGGACGAGCTCGGAGCGACAAGGTCATGCTGCCCGAGAGCGTTATGAACGATCCGGCCGAACTTCAGCGTTGGCTGGGGCGAGCGTTCACAGCAGCCGCGATGTTGCCGTCAAAGCCAACGAAAGCGGCCCGAGCGCCCTAGCGTTCACCGCCGTTCGGCCGTGGCGCCGGATCAAGTCGGCCGGCGTCACCGTGCTTGTCTGAAGCCCAAGCGGCCTGACTGCGCTTGACATCCCCTACCCCTTGGCGCCCCAAACCAGAGGCTGGGCGCCCGCTTCGCCGCCTCTCTGATCGCTCCCTAGACTGGCAGGATGCGCATCGCGGTGGCCCTCTCGGGCGGAGTCGACTCGAGCGTGGCGGCAGCCCTGCTCGCGAAAGAAGGGCACGAGGTGACAGGTATCACCCTGCAGCAGTGGCCGCGCGACGATCAAGCCGCGGGCCGGCATGGGGGCTGCTGTTCGCTCTCCGCGGTGGAGGACGCCCGCCGCGTGGCCGCCCAGCTCGGCATTCCCTACTACGTCTGGAACCTGGAGCGGGAGTTCGGCGAACGGGTCATCGAGCCCTTCCACCAGGCTTATCGCGAGGGCCGGACCCCCAATCCCTGCCTCAACTGCAACGCGTTCGTCCGCTTTGACCTCATGCTGCGGCGCGTGCTCGACCTCGGCTTCGACGCCATGGCAACGGGGCACTACGCCCGGATCTTGGCAGGGCCCCTCGGGCCTGAGCTCCACGAGGCTCGAGACCCGGCCAAGGACCAGTCGTACATGCTCTACCACCTGACCGAGCCGGTGCTGGCGAAGCTGCGCTTCCCGCTGGGCGAGCTGACCAAGCCGGAGGTTCGCCGGCTGGCCGCCGACCTCGGCCTGCCAGTGGCGACCAAGCCGGAGAGCATGGACATCTGCTTCATTCCGCGCGGCCACACGCGCACCTATCTGAGCAGGCGGCTGCCGGTCGCCACCGGCGACGTGGTGGACAAGAGCGGACGGGTGCTGGGGCGGCATGCGGGCACGGCGCTGTACACGGTCGGCCAGCGACAGGGGCTGGGTCAGCTCGACCAGCCCGGCCCCTGGTACGTGACAGCCGTCCACGCAGGTCGAAATCACCTGACGGTGGGCCGGAGGGAGGACCTGGCAGTGCGGCAGGTGGAGCTCTCGTCCGTTCGCTTCGTGGCCGGAGCGGCGCCTGACCGGCTTGCTTGCCAGGCCCGGCTGCGCTACCGCGCCCGGCCGGTGATGGCGACCTATGCCGCCGGCCGCCTGGAGCTGGCGGAACCGTTCTCTGGCGCCGCGCCCGGCCAGGCCGCAGTCCTGTACGAGGGCAGTCGGGTGCTGGGCGGCGGCATCATCGCCTCCGCCGCCTGAGCGTTCCTGGACTGAGGCGAATGGGGGTTGGCAGAGCGGACGCCGGCTCGGTCTAGAGTGAAGCCATGAGCACCAAAGTCGAAAAGAGCGAGCAGGAGTGGAAGGCGGAGCTCAGCCCTGAGCAGTATCACGTCCTTCGGGAGCAGGGTACCGAGCGCCCCTTCACCGGCCGCTACTGGGACGTCCACGAACAGGGCAGCTATCACTGCGCCGGCTGCGGCGCCGAGCTGTTTCAGTCGGCTACAAAATTCGACTCCGGCACGGGCTGGCCGAGCTTCTGGGCTCCGGCGGACGACGCGTCGGTCACGCTGCACAAGGACCGCAGCCTTTTCATGACGCGGACGGAGGTGCGCTGCGCAAGCTGCGGCGGTCACTTGGGCCATCTGTTCGACGATGGTCCGCAGCCGACCGGCCAGCGCTACTGCCTCAATTCGGCGGCCCTGGAGCTTCGTCAAGAGGGCACAAGCTGATGGCGGTCGCAACCTTCGGTGCCGGCTGCTTCTGGCAGGTCGAGGCGACCTATCGGGCCCTGCCGGGGGTGCTCGACACTGCTGTGGGCTACATGGGCGGCAGCAAGGCGAACCCCACCTACCGTGAGGTGTGCACAGGCCGCACCGGCCACGCCGAGGTGCTGCAGGTCGAATACGACCCCGAGCGGGTGTCCTACGACCAGCTGCTGGACCTGTTTTGGGAGAACCACGACCCCACAACTCTCAACCGCCAGGGGCCTGACGTCGGCACCCAGTACCGCTCGGTGGTCTTCGCCTCAGATGAGGCCCAACTTGGCGCGGCCCAGGCTTCGCGCGAGCGCTGGCAGCCTCGCTTCAGGCGTCCGATTGTTACCGAAATCGTTCCTGCGGAGACGTTCTGGCGGGCTGAGGAATACCACCAGCGCTACCTGGAGAAGCACGGACTGGTCAGCTGCACGCTGGGCACACCAGTCCACTGAGCGGCCCCGGACCCGGCTCCTCTGAAGGCACCAACCCGCAGCTGCTGCGGCTGCCGGGGCCCTTGGGCTCGAGCCCTGAGCCGTCCGCCGCTCCCGGCCCGCGCCCTTGGGGACCACTTCGAGGGGCGCGTCGGCGGGCACGTTGACGCGAAGCTCGCAGTTCATGCCAGCCAGCATCTCGAGCGCCTCCAGCACCTCGTTGCCGGCTTGTGGGGAGGCGAAGCTCAGGGGGCGGAGCACGATCGGGGCGAGCGACCGGATATTTGGCTAGCGCTCGACCCGCTCGCCGAAGAGAACGCCGCCGCCTGGCTGGTCTCGAAGGTTGCGCCGAGGTGTGGCCCGCGGTGCATCAGGTGATCCGCGGCTGAGATAACTTACCGCTTGATAACGTATCTTGCATTGCGTGGCCAGACGGACCCGCAATCGCAAGGGTGCGGGAGAGCGGCTTCGCGTCGAGCTGCTCGAGGCCGCG
>QHBT01000019.1 GCA_003244185.1 Candidatus Dormiibacter spiritus
CCATTCACGTGCTTGCCGGTGGCTGGTCCCTGCTTTGTTTCGGCCTCGTCGGCGGCGGTGCGATGGCGATCCTCGGCTCGTCGAGGTTGCTACACCCGGCGTGAGGCCCGACACCGAGCTGGCAGCGGTTGCGGAACTCCTCCGCTCGCCCTTCGACCCAGTGCTGGTGGACGGCGTCCGGCTGCGCCTGCAGGCGGCGCTGCAGGGCCTGCCCGCGGGCGGCTCGCTCAGCTTCACGGGGCTGCGCCGCTTGCTGGAGCTGACCGACGGCAATCTCGGCATGCACCTGAAGGTCCTGGTCGAGGCCGGGTACGTCGAGCCCACCCACTCTTGGCGCGGCCGCCGACGCACCACGTTCTACGCGCCGACGGCCGCCGGCCGCGCCGCGCTCGAGCGCCACGTCGCCGCGCTGCAGGCGGTCATCTCCGCCGCGAAGGCCTGCTGATCGCCGGGCTCAGCCCTGCCCCTGGACCGGGCAGGCTCACGAGTACAGTCCAGCCATGAAAGTCGCCCTGGTAGCCGATGTGCACGGGAACCTGACGGCCCTGGAGGCGGTGATCGCCGACTTAGAACGCGTCCAGCCGGACCTGGTGGTGCACGGCGGCGAGCTGGTCTTCAACGGACCCCAACCGAGCGAGTGCCTCGATCGCATCCGCGAGCTTGGTTGGCCGGGCGTGCTCGGCAACACCGACGAGGCGGTGGCGCGACGGCTTGACGAGCCGGCGGTCAGCTGGGCCGCCGAGCGGTTGGGCGAGGAGCGCTTGGCTTGGCTGGGCCGCTTGCCCCTGGGCTGGCGTCAGGCGGATCGGATCGCCCTGGTTCACGCGACGCCCGACGACCTCTACCGCATAGTCTGGCCCGAGGCCGACGATGCCGAATTGGAGGCGATCTATGGCCCGCTCGGCGCCGCGGTGGCGGTGTACTGCCACATCCACCGCGGCTATGTCAGGCAGATCGGGAAGCTCACGGTAGCCAACACGGGCAGCGTGGGCCTGCCGGACGACGGTGATCCGCGCGCCTCCTACCTGCTGGTCGGAGAGGGCCGCTGCACCACCGGCGCGTGGACTACGACTTGGAGCGGGCGGTCGCCAGCTTGCGGGAGAGCGGCGTTCCAGCCGTCATCGACGTGGCTGCGCAGTACATGAGCGGTCTCCGGCAGACCGGATGAAGGTGCTGCGCCTCAAAGGCGAGGCGATCAGCGAGAGTGCCGTGACCGGTCAAATCCTGAGCCACGATCTCGGACCCGGACTGCGCAAGGGCACGCGGCTCGGAGCCGAGCACGTTCCCGCTCTGCGCCACTTCCCCGAAGTGCACGTGGTCGAACTCGAGCCGGATGACCTGCACGAGGACGAGGCCGGGCGGCGGCTGGCGTGCGCGGTTGCGGGGCCCGGCCTGCGGCTGGAGGGCCCGGTGCAGAGTCAGGCTCGCCTGGTGGCTGAGAGCCGGGGACTGCTGCGGGTGGACCGTGAGGCCGTCGTGAGGCTCAACCGGCTATCGGCCGTGAGCATCTTCACGCTGGTCGACGGCCAGGCGGTGGAGGCGGGCGAGGACGTGGCCGGAGCCAAGGTCACCCCGGTTGCGGTCAGCGCCCGGCTGGTGGTCGAGGCCGAGCAGCTGGCGGCCCAAGCCGGCGACCAGGGGGTGGTCCGCCTGCTGTCCTTCAGGCGTCTGCGGACATTGGTAGTAGTGACTGAGCGACTCAAGCCGAAGGCGCGCGAGCTCTTCTTCGCCGCCGTCTCCCGCAAGCTGGGCTGGTTCGGGGCCGATCTGATCGGCCTGCGCGAGGTGGCCCGCGACCAGGCGGCTGTGCGCGCGGCATATGACGAAGCTGGGAGGACAGGCGCAGAGCTCATAGTGTTTGCGGGCGCCTCTTCGATCGACCCGCTCGACCCCGCCTACAGCGAGCTTCGGGCCGCGGGTGGTCATTTGATCCGCCAGGGTGCTCCGGCCCACCCCGGCAGCATGCTCTGGGTGGGCCGGCTGCAGGAGGCGACGGTTCTCGGGGTGGCCTCCTGCGCAGGCTTTGGCAAGGACACCTCGCTGGATCTGGTCCTGCCGTTCGTATTCGCCTACGGCAGCATCGACGAGCTCGACTTCGCCCAGCTGGGGTATGGCGGGCTGATCGAGAAAGCCGCCGGACGCCGCTTCCCGCCTTATGCCTAGCGACCACCGCTGTCAGACTCAGCCAAATGGCAAACAACTTCAACCAGTCGGTCATCGATGAGTTCCGAGCCAACGCGGGCCAGGTCGGCGGCAACTTCCAGGGCGCGACCCTGCTCCTACTCAAGACGGCCGGGAAGAAGAGCGGAGAACCGCGCACGACGCCGCTCATGTACATGGCGGACGGAGAGCGGATGATCGTAATCGGCTCGGCCGCCGGCGCCGACAACCATCCCGCGTGGTTTCACAACCTGATGGCCAAGGGGCGGGCGCTGGTGGAGGTCGGTACTGAAGAGTTGCCGGTGAGAGCGGAACTGCTGACGGGCGACGAGCACCAGCGCCTCTGGGAAAAGCTCATCGCCGCGCGCCCTGGCTTCGCCGAGTACCAGCAGAGGACTTCCCGCAAGATCCCGCTCGTAGCGCTGAGTCGCGATGGCGACCAGGAGAGGCCAGACTAGCGCCAACCAGTGGCGCCTGGCCATCTTGGGGAGGAGCTGCAGCCTCATCGCCGCTGGATCTGGGGCATGACCAGATCCTCCGGCCAGTCAGGTTCGTCGAGTGCGGCCAAAAGCCTGTCAACGTCTGCCACGAGCCCCGCCAGCTCCAACCCTCGATGTTCGGGGAGGTATGGCACCAGGTATTGGCGGCCAGAGGTCCACTTGTTTTGAGCCCCGCGCCGGTTGCGACGCCCGTAGTGCAAGCAGCCGGCGGCGATCTGGATCATGCCCTTGTAGAAGCCCCGCTCAGGACCGTGGCGATCCGGCAACCAGCCCTCCTCCCAGGCTTCATGCGCCTCCCAGAACCGCCCGGCGTTGAAGAGCTCCACGCCGCGCTCGATCATCCTCCGCTCAGCCCCCACGCCGCGAGAAGCGCCGTTAGTCTCGCTTGCACTTCTCCGAGTCATGCCTCGCCAGCAGTTTCGCCCGGTTCTGGTTCTTCGACACTGAACGGTGTCTTCCCGATCGCTCTGGCGGAGGGCGAACGGGGCAGGCTGACACCTAGAATCGGCACAGTGCCCGGCGCCCTCGAGGAATACAGCCGAGTCAACCTCTCCAGCGACCCCATCTATCGCTATGTCCAGGTGACCAAACCCGGCGCTGTGCCGGGAACCTCCGAGCAGGAGCTGATCGACCACCCCTGGCTGCAGCGGCTGCGCCGGATCCATCAGCTGCAGAGCGCCTGGTGGGTATTCCCCACCGCCGAACATTCGCGTTTTCAGCATTCGCTCGGCGCCATGCACCTGGCCGGCGAATGGGCTCGACACCTCCATCCATCGCTCGTCGAGCAGCATCCCGACACTCCTTCAGCGGCAATGGTCAGCGAGACTCTGCGGCTGGCCGGCCTGCTCCACGATGTGGGCCACGGCCCCTTCGGCCACTTCTTCGACGAGACCTATCTCTCCCGCTGGGATCTGAACCACGAGAGCGTCGGCCGCCATCTCATCACCGGCGACCTGGCGCCGCTGATCGACCAGGTGCGGGCTTCGCCGGAGGCGGACTTTGCGCCTGGTGAGCGGATCGATCCACGCTGGATCGCAGAGCTCATCTCAGCCCCTGAACTGCCCGGCTTCGAGCCACCGGAATGGGTGAGCGCCCTGAAGCCGGTCCTGGTCGGCTCCTTTTCTGCCGACAACATGGACTACGTGCCCCGCGACGCCTACGTCTGCGGGGTCCCCAGCGGCGCTGTGGACGTGGCGCGGATCATTCACTACTCGTTCATCTCACAGCACGGGCTGACGCTGCACAACCATGCTGCCGAGGCGCTCTTCATGTTCCTCACCTCGCGGCTGTACTTGTATCACCAGGTGTACTTCCACCGCACTGTGCGCCGCATCGATCTGCAGCTGCGCGACATCTTCGCTCCGACGATGGACGAGCTTCTGGCTGGCAATCCGCTGGACGACCTCGCCAGCTATCAGCGACTCAACGAGTGGGCGCTCTTGAGCGAGGTGGAGCGCTGGGGCCACGGCGCGCCGAGCCTCCGCCGGCGAGAGCTGGGCCGAGCCTGGGCCGATATCGTGGCGCGAAAGCTCAACTGGCAGCTGGTCTATTCCAGCTATCTGGAGGCGCGCGAGATGCCGGAGGCTGCCCTGGAAATGGGCAGGTCCGAGTTCGCCGATCGGATCAGAGAGCGTCTGCCCCCCGCGCTGCGGCAGCTCGAGTTCGAGGTTGACGTTGCGGCGCAGGCATCCCGAGCCTTCAGTCCCATTCCAGAAGGGGAGGGCATCATCTTTTATGACGCTCTCCAGGGGACCTTCGAGCAGTCGCGGGTTCTCGACCTATTCCGGCGCCTGCCTGTCCGCATGGCGATCTTCCGCATCTTCGCGAAGGACCCCTCGGCGCGCGCCGAGCTCAGCCGGGCGGCGGAAGAGGTGCTGGCGCGTGAATGATCTCCCAACCATCAGGAGGGCGGTGGCAGCGGCGCAGCCCTACGTGCGACGAACGCCGCTGCTGCCGATCGATGCGGGGCGCTGGCTGAAGCTCGAGTCGTTGCAGCCCACCGGCAGCTTCAAGGTGCGCGGTTTCGTGGCAGCGGCGCTGGCCATGTCCCCCAACGAACGCGGGCGCGGCCTCCTCACCGTCAGCGCCGGCAACGCGGCCCTTGCCTGCGCCTACGCCGCCCAAGCGCTCGAGGTGCCCTGCCGCGTCTTCAGCTTCGACACGGCGCCCAAGGCCAAGATCGAGGGCGTCCGAGCCCTCGGGGCCCGGGTGACACTGCTGCCGCGAGCCGAGCTGCTGGCGTGGATGAATCGCCGCGGCTGGGAGGGGGAGCCGGAGTGGTTCATCCATCCGTTCGCCGACGATCTGGTGCAGGCAGGTCATGGAGGCATCGGTCTGGAGATCCTGGCCGACTTGCCGGAGGTGCGCCGGGTGGTGGTGCCGGTCGGGGGAGGCGGGCTGATGGTGGGAGTGGCGGAGGCGGTCAGGCAGATCCGGCCGGAGGTCGAAATGGTCGGCGCAATATCCAGCGGCTACGCGATGTGGCCGCGCATCATGAGGGGCGAACCGCTCGATCGGGCGCTGACGCCGGAGACGATCGCCGACGGCACCACCGCGCCCTACGATCCCCGGCTCCGGCCGCGCTTAGCAGCGTGCGTGGATTCCTGGGTCACTGTGCCGGAGCCGGCTCTCAGACGGGCGGTGTGGCGGCTGGCGTCGCACGGCAAGGTGGTGGCGGAAGGCGCGGGAGCGCTGGCCTACGCCGCGCTGGACTGTCTGGAGGGCCGGCCGGCCACCGTGGCGGTCGTCAGTGGTGGGAACATCGACCCCGCCCTGCTGGTGGAGCTGGGCTCAGAATCGCTTTGAGCCAGCTCATCACCACCCATTGGTTGGTGATGCAGAGATGGATCTGAGATGCTGGAGGCTCTGCGCCGGCTGCCCGTCAATGATGCAGGACTGCGTCGGAACCTGCTCGGGCGTAGGGGCGAGCTGCCCGACCGGATGCGATTGCCGAACGGATCGCGGAGACCGTTCGGTCAATTCCGCAACTCTGCTGGGTCGGCCCGTCAGCGAACTGGCTTAGGACTCGCTCGGGCCGGCCTCCAAGCTGGCGTCCAGCCCCGGGCTACTCTGGCTCTCGGCGCTCGTCTCAGCACTGGCGCTCGGCGGCGTTCCGGCCGGCTTGCGGCGCGAGGCAGGGGGTCGAACCACCTGATTCTCAGTAGGTGTTTCGAGCGGCTCAGGTCGCGGGCGAGGTCGGCGTGTCAACGCTCCCGCGCCTTCCCCAGCTCTCCCGCCGGCACTGCTGATGGGCGCTGGCCGCGGCCGCCGCCGCTGAGCGGCAAGCGAGGGCTCCATCTGGGCGGCCGCCGGACCGAGTGGGCCAGGCGGAGCAGACCCGGAAGTCGGCGCGACAAGCTTCTCCAAGCCCTCGACCTTCAAAGTCAGCGCGTCAAGCCTCTGGGTCAGCCCATCAAGCTGTGCTCGAATATCCGCACCGCCCAGCCGCTCCTGCAGCCGGCGCTGGCTCCGATCAACGCGTTCAGCGAGCTGCGGCGGAAGCCGCTTCTGGATATCCTGCACAGCGCCGCGGGCAGCTTGACGAGCTTGTCGGATCAGGCGTCCAGAGTCTGCTTCCGGACCGAGCGGCGGAGGTGTCTTTCCCGTGGTCATGGCGGTGTCGGCTCCTTCGGCTAACTGTGTGACCTGGCTTGGAGAAGATGATAACGCGCTGCGTTATACTGCGCCACAAGTGGTGACCGAGCATCTGATCAAGAAGTACGCCAACCGGAAGCTCTACGACACCAGCACCAGCCGCTACGTCACGCTGGACCGGATCTCAGCACTCGTTCGCGAGGGTGCGGAGATCAAGGTGGTGGACCGTGACACGGGCCGAGACCTGACCAGCCTGGTTCTCTCCCAGATCGTCATGGGAGAGGAAAAGCGGCAGCCGGGCAATGGTGCCGAGACGCTGCACGAGCGTGGGCAAGCACTGCTCGGCTACGTCCGTCGCACCCTGAGCGCTCCGGCCAGTGCAGTCAGCAGCGAAGTGGAGCGCCGGCTGGACGAGGCGGAGGACTTGGTCGACGTAGCAGTGGCGCGGGCTTTGAGCCGGCTTTCGATTCCCACCCGGCGCGACTACGAGCTTTTGGAGACACGGCTGGACGGCTTGGCCGCGCGGCTGGACGCCCTTCAGCCGGCCGCCCCGAAGCAGCCCGTCAGGGCGACCCGTACCCGTAGGGCCGCGGCACGACGATAGCTCGGATCTGCAGATCCGGCTCGAAGCGGTAGCTCGCCTAGCGCACCCGATTACTGGCCTGCAGCTGGCGTGTTCTGCCCGTCTTGGCTGAAGGCTGCGTGCCTGGCGATTGCCGGGTTGATGTGCTCAGACTCACGCTGACGCGGTACCATCTGGCCCACGGTCGGAACGGTCAGCGGGATCGATAGTCCAAGTGAAGAGGTGCAGATGGCGATCGACTTGAAGCCGCAATCGGCCTTTGCCGTGGCGCAGCAGCGGTTGGAGCGGGCTGCCCAGGTGCTGAACCTGCCCGACGACTCGCTTCGGATGCTGAAGGAGGTCAAGCGGGAGCTCACTGTTCACTTCCCCGTCCAGCTCGACGACGGCTCGGTCCACGTCTACACCGGCTATCGAGTGCAGCACAACATCAGCCGCGGCCCGGCCAAGGGTGGGCTGCGCTACGCGGCCGATCTCACTCTCGACATGGTGAAGGCGCTGGCCATGCTCATGACCTGGAAGTGCGCGGTGGTCGGCATCCCCTATGGCGGCGCGAAAGGCGGCGTGACTGTCGATCCGAAAGCGCTGTCGAAGAACGAGCTCGAGCACCTGACCCGCCGCTACGCGACTGAGATCGCGCTTCTCATCGGCCCCGAGCGCGACGTGCCGGCACCGGACCTCGGCACCAACGCCCAGGTGATGGCCTGGATCATGGACACCATCTCGATGCACACGGGGCACTCCGTCACCGCTTCGGTGACTGGCAAGCCAGTCGATGTGGGCGGTTCCCAAGGTCGCCATGAATCACCTGGCCGCGGCATCACCTACCTGACCCTGGAAGGCTTGAAGTACCTGCGGATTGACGACGAGACGCCCACAGTCGCCGTGCAGGGCTTCGGCCATGTCGGCGCCTCGACCGCCCGCCTGCTCCAGGACGCCGGCTTGCGCGTGGTAGCCGTGGGCGATTCGAAGGGCGCCATCTACAACGCGAAGGGTCTCGACCTGGCTGCCCTTCGGGAGCACCGCCAGTACCGCGGTGGCGTCTCAGGCTTCAAGAAGGCGGATGACCTGAGCCCTCATGAGCTTCTCGAACTGCCTGTTACCGTGCTGGTTCCAGCCGCGCGGGAGAACCAGATAACCGCCGAGAACGCGGGCCGTGTCCAGGCCCGGCTGATCACTGAAGCTGCCAACGCAGCCATCGCGCCGGATGCGGACGATATCCTCCACGACAAGGGCATCTTCGTGCTACCCGACATCTTGGCCAACTCCGGCGGCGTGGTCGTCTCCTACTTCGAGTGGGTCCAGGACCTGCAGGCCTTCTTCTGGGAAGAGGAGGAGATCAACACCAAGCTCCACCACGTCATCACGCGCGCTTTCTACGAGGTGCTCCACCTCAGCGTGAACAAGCGTCTGAACATGCGCACTGCGGCTTACGCCCTCGCAGTGCAGCGGGTGGCGAACGCCAACTCGGTTCGCGGCATCTACCCGTAGACGATCTGGTGTCCTGCGCGCGATGAATTCGCGGGTGCTGGTCACCGGAGCGGCCAGCCCGCTGGGCGCGGCGCTGGGTCGCCGATTGGAGCAGCGAGAGGACGTGGAGGCAATCTTCGGTCTCGACCTGGTCGATCCTCGGGCGGGCTTTGAGAGGCTCGAGTTCGTCCACACCGACACCCGCCACTCGGTGCTTGTCAAGCTCATTCGCGAGCTGGAGATCGACACGGTGATCCACTGCGCCACCCGGTGCGAGGGCCGCGAGCCGCCCAGGCTCAGCCATGAGACGAACGTGATCGGCACAATGAACGTGCTGGCCGCCTGCTCGGGAGCGGCAAGCCCGGTCCGGCGGCTGGTGGTCAAGTCGAGCGTGGCGGTCTACGGTGCGCGGCTCGGCCTGCCGGGGCTGATCGGGGAGCGCGTCGCCGGCCGCCGGCCGCCTGGAACCGTCCTGGAGCGGGAGCTGCTGGAGATGGAGCAGCTGGTCAGTGAACACGCCGCCCGGCAGCGCGACCAGGCAGTGGTCACTGTCCGCCTCGGATTCCGGCTGAACCGGACCGAGGCAACCGCCTTCGCCCGCGCCCTCTCCGCTCCGGTTCTGCTGAGCGCTGCAGGCTTCGACCCCAGACTCCAGTTCCTCGCTGACAACGACGCTGCGGAAGGGCTGGAACGTGCAGCGCTGGGCGAAGCAGGCGGCGTGTTCAACCTGAGCGGAAACGGCGTGGTCCTGTTGAGCCAGGTGACCAAGGCTTTGCGCCTGCTGTGGCTGCCGGTTCTGCCGCCCGGCTCGGGAGAGAGAGTCGCATGGGTTGTCCGCAGGCTCGGCCTGCCGGTCGCGGCCCACCTTCCGAGCCTGCTGACATACGGCTCGGTGGTCGACAGCCGCGCCTTCGTGTCGACTTTTGGCTGGCGGCCCAGGCAGACTTCCCGCGAGGTCGTGAGGCAGTTCGCAGCCGAGCTGGCGGGAGAGGCAGGGACGGTGCCCGTCCTCGAGCCGGAGCTGGAGCGCTTCCTGCGGCAGCGCCGGCGACCGGCCTCCTCTCACACCGCTGGCTGACGGTCCCCGGCGGCGGTCGCGTCGAACCATGGCTCAGCCCAAGGCCAAGCGCCGGAATGGCAGGGCTGCGGTTGAGGCCCGGTCTGATCCGCTGAGCGGCGCCCTGGCTGGCGCACGCCGTGAGGTGAGCGGGCGCGTGCGCCGCTTCCAGCGAGAGGCGCCCCTGGCGGGTCTGCAGGCGGTTGGAGAGCTCGCCAGCGCGCTTCGGGATGCGACCGGACGAGAGGTGATCGACCTGGCTGCCATGATGCAGATCGCCCAATTCGCCTACCGGCAGCAGGAGCTGGCTCAACGCGGCGCCGAGTATGAGGTCGACGAGTTCGGCTTTGACGCTGAGTGGACGGAATCCCTGCTGCCTCTGTTTCAACTCATGTACGAGCGCTGGTGGCGAGTGGAGTCGAGCGGCGTTCAGAATGTTCCCGCGAGCGGCCGTGCCCTGCTTGTCTCCAACCATGCAGGCGTGCTGCCCTGGGACGGCGCCATGATTAAGACAGCACTCTTTCGCGAGCATCCTGAGCCTCGCCACGCCAGGGTTTTGATCGCCGAGTTCTTCTTCGGCCTGCCCGGGGTGGCTGACTTCCTCCGCCGCACCGGCCAGACGATGGGCCATCCCGAAGACACGAGGCACCTGCTCGAGAAGGAGGAGCTGGTGCTCGTATTTCCGGAGGGGGTGAAGGGCACGGGCAAGCCCTGGACCGAGCGTTACCGGCTGCGGCGATTCGGCCGCGGCGGCTTCGCCCAGCTCGCGATCAGGACTGGTTCTCCTCTCATCCCCATCTCGGTTGTGGGCTCGGAGGAGACGTACCCCATGCTTGGCAACATTCCGCGGTTGGCCCGGATGTTCAACCTGCCCTACTTTCCAGTCACCCCCTTCTTTCCCTGGTTGGGCCCGCTGGGCGTGATCCCGCTGCCCAGCCGGTGGCGGATCCAGTTCCACGAGGCCATCCCCACGTCAGACCTGGACCCCGAGCTCGCCGAAGACCAGCACTTCGTGATGAACCTCTCGGATCGGGTCCGCGACACTATCCAGAGCGGCGTGATCGAAAACCTCCGAAAGCGCCGAAGTGTCTTCCGCTAAGGGTGTCCGGTTCTTGTCGTCGCTGAGGTTGCCTATCTCCTCGCCAGCCGAGTGGGCAGCGAGACGGAAGTCCGCTTCCTCGGGGGACTTGGCTGTTGGCAACCTGGTAGCCGAGAAGGTGGCCGTGTCCGATTGGCTGCGGATAGCGGAGCTCGTGGCTCGCTATCGGGACCTGCCGCTTGGCACTGTCGACGCCTCGGTGGTCACAACTCCGGAGCGCCTGGGCGCCGGTTTCATCGCCACCCTGGACCGCAGGCACTTCACGGTGGTCCGTCCGTCGCACGTATCAAGCTTCGATCTACTTCCCTAGTCGGGAGCGTCCCGAGAGGCCCGATCCAATCGGTTCCCCAAGATGCTGCGGGCCGAAGCCACCGCTGTCCTTCTACACGCTGAGAAGCTGACTCGATCAGACTCTAACCATGTGTTACACGGATGATGCCCGACCCCCGCTGCCGCGAATTTCCGGGGCTGCCGCCGACCAGGGAGAGGTTCGCCTGACCTCGGCGGACGGCAATCGTTTCCTGGCTTACTTCGCTCGAGCTTCCCAGCCGACAGGGGCGGGGATGGTGATCATGCCTGACGTGAGGGGCTTGCACAGCTTTTACAAGGAGCTCGCGCAGCGCTTTGCGGAGGCCGGCGTCGACGCTGTGGCCATCGACTATTTCGGTCGTACGGCAACCGATGACGCCCGCGACGAGGGCTTCGACTTTCGGGCTCACCTGGAGCGGGTCGAGCCCAGCGGGATCAATGCCGACGTGCTGGCGGCCGTCCAACATCTGCGTTCCGAGGAGATGGGCAGCGTGGGCGCCATCTTCACAGTCGGCTTCTGCTTCGGCGGCGCTCACTCCTGGCGTCAGTCAGCCGCCGGCCACGGCCTGGCCGGCTGCATCGGCTTCTACGGCAGGCCCGAGGCGGCGCGCGAGGTGCTGGGTGGCATGCAGGCGCCACTGCTCCTGCTGGTGGCCGGAGCCGACTTCACCCCCCAGGAGGAGTTCCAGCGCTTCGACCAGGAGTTGACGGCGGCCGCCGTGCCGCACCGAATGGTGATCTATCCCGGCGCGCCCCACTCGTTCTTCGACAGGACCTGGGCGGAGCATCGCGAGGCCTGCGACGACGCCTGGGAGCAGATGCTGCGCTTCATCCGCGAGGAAGGTAGGCCGGCCAGTCCACCGGCGGCAAAGACTCTTTGATCAAATCAAGCGCTGGCAGCGTGACGGTCGTTTCGATTGGGCGCCCAGCCTGAGCTGCGGACCCAACGGCTGCTGCTACGACGCTGGCGCGAGAGCGATCGCCTGCCCTTCGCCGCCCTCAACGCTGATCCGGTGGTCATGGAGCACTTCCCGCGAACGCTCAGCCGGCGCGAGTCCGATGCCGCGATCGACAGGATCGAGGCCCATATGGCGGGCCACGGCTTCGGCCTTTGGGCCACCGAGCTGGTCCCATCCGGGGTCTTCATCGGCTTCGTCGGCCTCTGGCTGCCAACCTTCGACGCCCCCTTCATGCCGGCGGTGGAAGTCGGCTGGAGGCTCGCTCGGCACCACTGGGGGCAGGGCTACGCGACCGAGGCGGCACGCGCTGTTGTGGCCTTTGGCTTCGACCAGCTGTCGCTCGCTGAGATCGTTCGTTCACGGTGCCCGGCAACGTCCGCTCGCGCGATGGAACGAGTCGGCATGACGCATGACGCGGAAGACGACTTCGAGCAGCCCCTGCTGCCCCTCGGCCACCCGCTCAGGCGCCACGTCCTCTATCGGCTCCGCCCCTGAGACTTGGCACGTGCCTGGCCGGGAAAGCGGACTCATCGCCGACTGCCAACCCAGGTCTTGACATGGACCTGAGGTACAAGCCGATGAGCATCACCTAAACTCGGCGCGTATGTCAACTGTCGCCACCAGGTCGAAAGTCAGCACCTCGCTGCCTGAGCCGTTGATCGAGGAGATCTTCCGCCGCCGGGAGGGCTTGGCCCGCCACATGGCGCGGGCTGTGGTGGCGCTGGTGCGTTGGGATTCGTCGACGGGAGCGCCGCCGCGGCGGGAGGCGATCGCCCGCGCCTGCGCCGCCGGCATCGATCTCTTCCTGGCCACTGCTCGGGAGCACCGGCCGGCAACTCATCGGGAGCTGCGCGATGTGGCCCAGCTGGGCATCCTGCAGGCCCGCGGATCGCAGTCTGTGGAACCGGTCCTGGCTGCCTACCGGGTGGCTGCTCGGGTGGCCTGGGACGCCATCCTCTCCGCTTGGAGGGACCACCCGGAAGCCAACCCCGAGGCGATGGTGGCAACTGCCAACTACGTCTTTGCGGCTCTTGACCAGGTGGCCGCCGAGGTGACGAAGACCTATCTTCACGCGCGCGAACAGCACTTCCTCCGCGGCACCCGCGCTCGAACCCGGCTCCTCCACTCGCTCATCAGTGAGACGTTCGACAACGACATGTCGATTCAGAAGCAGGCTCTCACCTTGAACCTGCGGCTGGCCCCAGCCTATGCCGCCCTCGTCATCAAGGCCGACGACGGCGTCGACCGCATCCTGCCTGAACTGGAACTGCCGGATGGCGCCCTCTCCGACGCCACCGACCAGCACACCTTAGTGGTCCTCTGGCCCCGCAACGAGGACTACGTGAGCGCGATCGATGACCTGCTGACGCGGCTGGGGACGCGATCAAGGGTGCGGGCCGGCTTGGGCGGCGAGCATGCAGGCCTGCGAGGCATCTCCCGTTCCTATCTGGAGGCGCAGCAGGCAGTGGAGCTGGGGCGCAAGCTGCATCCGGCGGCCCGGCTGCATCAACACGAGGAGCTGGCGCCCTACTTGGTCCTGGCCCAGAACCCGCTCGTCGCGGAGCGCTACGTCGAACATGTGCTGGGCCGCCTCCAGGCGGAGGATGGCAGAGGGACCTTGCAGGAGACGCTGGTGGCGCTGCTCAGCCACAGCTCGGTCAAGGAGGCTGCGTTGGCTTTGGGGCTGCACCGTCACACAGTCCTCTACCGTCTCGAGAAGCTGCGTCAGGTCCTTCATGGCGATCCCCTGGAACCGTCCCTGCGCCACCGGCTGCAGCTGGCTGTGGACCTGGAGCGGCTGACAACCTAGCCGTACGGCTGGGGCCTGAAGTGCGGGTTCCTCCCCTACCCTCGTTCGAGATGAGCCAATGATCCCACCGAGTCGGACCTGGGCCGCCAGGTGGCTGCGAACGTCCCCGTCCAAGCGCCCGGACGAGGCCTGACGCAGGAACGGCTCCACTTCCAGACTGCCGTCCCTCGGCTGGACGGAACGCCCCGGGCCGATGACTTGGGCGACGCCACGGCGGGCGGCGGTGGCGGCGGTTGCCAGCGGTTGGCAGGGCCCAAGGGAGCCGGAGATAAAGGTGCTGCCGGAGCGCGTCTTGCTATCCAGCTGGCCGGGGACTCCGACGAAATGGTGGCCCGTCACAAGCTGCTGACCGGTCCCCGCTGCGACGGTGAGTCCATCGGCAAGGTGCACTCTTTCGTGCACGCCCTTCACACGGATCGGCACGACGTTGCTGGTCCGCACCAACGGCCACATTTATGACCCCTCATGGACTGTCTCTGACGTTCTCCTGGAGGACGTGGTGCTGGCCTACCTTCGCGCCCCTGGAGTTCATGCCCTTCACACGATCCAGCTGGCGCGCACATAGTCCCGGTCGGGCTTGGCACCCTGGCCCGCCGACGGACCCGCGGTCCAGCTTCCTCAGGCGGACCTGCGCGCCCGCCAGATCTCTTCTGCCGGCCCGCGCTTCGCCCATTCCGCCGGGATGCCGTTGTAATAGGGGTGGTCCTCAGCGTCGTCGGGCGCGAAGAGCTCGATCAGGTCGAGGACCTCGAATCCGGTTCTCCGCAGGAGTCGGAACATGTCGCCGGCGCCGATGTGGAACTCGGTGGTCGGCACTTGGTCAGTCCAGTCGAGACGGCGCAAGCCGGGGTTTCGATAGCAACTGGCCAGAAAGCAACGCCAAGGCCGGCAGGCCGGCT
>QHBT01000029.1 GCA_003244185.1 Candidatus Dormiibacter spiritus
CGATGCAGGTCTTCGTCCGCGACCATCGCACGATGATCGCAGCACCCATCCAATGTGACGTTGATGGAATACCGAAGGGGTCGCGTTACGCAAGAGTACCGATTGGGCAGTGAGCGTGGACTCCACGATCAACCGTGCCCCATCAGCACGCGACGGACCTTCCCCGCGACACAGGGGGCTTGTCGAGTTAGAAGAATCTGCGCGTCGATTCCGCTGACCACGGAATCGGCCGGTCCAGTGGCGGTTTGAGCACGAAAATCCATCAGCTCGTGGACGGCCGTGGGCGACCGGTGTGCTACGACGTCGACGACTATAAGGGGTCGCAACGTCATCGAGCGCGGCTTCAACGACACCAAGCAGTGGCGCGGCCTCGCGAGCCGCTACGACAACTCGCCCTTACCTACCGCGGCGGGGCCGTCTTGCGAGCCATCACACTCTGGCTGAGCGCATTAGGAGACACGCCCTAGTCGGCCGTCAAGGCGCGCAGCAGCGACTCGCTTAGATCGCCAGCGGTTTGATGCGCATAGGTCCTTTGGATCATCACGAGCGATGCGTGGCCAAGGATCCGGCTTAGGGTGATCGAGTCCATACCGCGGTTGAGCATGGTAGTCGCAAATGAGTGCCTTAGCAGGTGCGGGTGGACCCGCTTCTGTAGGCCGGCTCGTTCGCCCAGTATGCGAATGAGCTGTTGGAGCCCATTTGTCGTTAGAGCTTCATAGCCCCGGCCAGGCTGGCGGATCAACGTCACAAAGATGAAGTCATGGCGGACCTCAGCCGGTCGCCCACGTGCCAGCCGCTGGAGACGCCGGTAGAGCTGTGGCTGTAGAGGCACCAAACGATCCTTCGCCCCTTTTCCATGAACCCTGATATATCGATCCCGGTTGTTCTCCATGAGGTCCGCCTCTTTCAGGCTCACGAGCTCGCCAGCCCGGATGCCGGTATCGGCCAAGAGCCGGACGATGACCTTGTCCCGCTCGGAGCGAGCCGTGTCTTCGAGGCGATCGACCTCTTGCCTAGAGAGCACGTCCACAACGCGGCGGGGTAACTTGGGCGGCTGGGCTCGCACCTCGCCGACTAGCCCCTCCCTTCGGCACCAGCTCAAGAAGAGATTGACATTGCGAATGTAGGTATCGACGGTGAATCGGGACAGCTGCTGTTGCTTCTTTCCGCCGTGCTCCAGCAGCTCCGAGGTCAACCGGTTGAGCGCCCGATTGTCGAGCTGTGCGATCTCGACGATCTCGTTCCGCTCGCACCAGGGCAGCAGTACATGAATGAGCTGGTACGAGTACGCGTCCTTTATGGTCTTGGGCGACAGACCCCGGGCTCGGCCATCGGCGAGGTAGTCCTCGATCAGCCGGGATATGGGGTTCGTGTACAAAACGGTTATGTTATACCACTTAACTGCTGCACTGGAGGTAGCCTGTAGGTGGCGCGAAACAGGGCGAAGAAGAGGGCAGTTGAACTCGAAATCGGGGTTGGTGGGCGGCGACGGGATCGAACCGCCGACCTCTAGCATGTCAAGCTAGCGCTCTCCCAGCTGAGCTAGCCGCCCTGGCGACGCCGGCGCCTATTCTAGACAGTAGTGGTCCGGCCCTCTCTCTTTGGCGCGTGACCGCCCACCCCCAGCCGGCCCCGCCGCCAGAGCCAGAGCCAGAGCCACGCCTCCCCGACTGGCGGCGCAACCTGGCTGTACTCTGGGTCGCGCAGTTCACCGCCATCCTCGGCTTCGCTTTCGCCTTTCCCTTCTTACCTCTCTATCTGAAGGACCTGGGCGTCCACCGCCAGGACCAACTCGCCTTCTTCTCAGGGCTGGCCGGTGGCGCCTCGGGACTGGCGCTGATGGTCGCCAGCCCCCTCTGGGGCATCGTCGCCGACCGCTACGGTCGCAAGTCGATGCTGGTGCGGGCGATGATCGGCGGGGCGGTCACCCTCACTCTCCTCGGTTTTGCCCGCGGGCCGGGAGACGTGATAGTGCTGCGCTTCTTGCAGGGAGCCAGCTCCGGCACTGTCGGAGCGGCGACCGCCCTGGTCGCTACGGGAACGCCGCGGGCCCGAGTTGGCTGGGCGCTGGGTGTCCTCACCTCGGCGGTTGCCGTGGGCTCGGCGATGGGGCCTTTCCTGGGCGGCATCGCGGCCGGCCAGCTGGGGCTGCGCGCGGTCTTCTGGGTTGGCGGCGGAATGCTGGCCCTGGCCGCGCTGGGCGCTGCGCTGCTGATCAGGGAGACAATGGTCCCGCGCAGCACAGCCAAGGCAGGGACTGCCCTGACCACGCTCCGGCAGAGCGGTCCCCATGCCCTGGCCGCGATCGGCGCGCTCCTCATCTGTCAGGCCATTCTCCAGACGGCTTACAGCGGCTTCAGTCCGCTGCTTGTCCTAAAGTTGCTCACCGTGATACCCAGCGGCGCCGCCACGATCACCGGCGTCGCCTTTGGCATCTCGGGCTTGAGCAGCGCAGCGGCAGCTGTGCTCTATGCCCCTTTTGCTCGGCGCCTCGGCTACCGGCGCCTGGCTGTAGTTACCGCGCTGGGTGTGGGGGCTGGGCTGGCGCTCGCCGGCCTCGGCACCATGGCCTGGACGATGGTGCTCAGCGCCGGCTTCCTCGGCCTCATGTTCGGAGCCACGAGTCCGGCGCTCTCGGCGATGCTCGGACTGGAGGTGCCCGCTTCGATCCAAGCCCGCATCTTCGGCTTCAGTTCGAGCGCGACTGCGCTCGGATTCGCTCTGGGACCGCTCGGCGGTGGCAGCATCGCCGCTCGCTGGGGCCCATCGACAGGTCTCCTTTGCCTGGCCGGCGCCACCCTGCTCCTGGCGGCAGTCCTGGTGGCACGCGTGCGGGAGCCCGCTCGGTAGGATTGCCCAGTTGTGAACCAATCCTCCTCCCCGCCGCCCATGTCGATCGACAGCGAGAGGTCCTACACAGCGCGGCTTACGACGGTCCATGGTGAGGTTCAGGTGGATCTGGCGCCGATGGCTGCCCCGGTCACCGTCAACAACTTTGTCCACCTGGCGCGCAGCGGCTTCTACAACGGGCTCACGTTTCATCGGGTGGTGCCTGGCTTCGTGGTCCAGGGCGGTGACCCTGACGGCGACGGCACAGGTGGGCCGCCGTACAAGCTGCCCGACGAGACCAATCCGGCCACCTTCACCAAGGGCTCACTGGCGATGGCCTCCAGCGCTCTCGGCGTGAGTGGCTCGCAGTTCTTCTTGGTGCTGGAGGACGCTCCGCATCTCGCTCGCTCGGGCGTCTACAACCACTTCGGCCGGGTGCGCTCGGGTCTGGAGGTTCTGGCGAAGATCAAGCCCGGAGACGAGATTCAGAGCATCGAGATCGGCGAGGCATGAGGCGATTCGGCGCTGCCAGCTCCTTGCTGCTGCTGCTGGGGCTCAGCGCCTGCGGCTATCCCGATCCCGGCAGCAGCGCCAACGCCGGACCGACCGCCGGCGTCCAGGTCGCGACACCGACTCCCTCGCCCGGCGCCTTCACGTTCGACATGGGAGCCGACGGCAAGAAGGTCACCTTCCCCGACGGCCTGCAGTACGTCGACCTCAAGATCGGCACTGGGGACAAGGTGCAACCTGGCTCGTCGGTTCGGGTCAACTACACAGGCTGGCTCTCCAGCGGTCAGGAGTTCGACTCGAGCCTGGATCGCAACCAGACGCTTTGCGCCATCCTCAGCTCGGCCGCGCAGCCCAGCGGCGACTGCACGCCAGTGATCCCGGGCTGGAATGAGGGCGTGCCCGGAATGCGCGTGCACGGGGAGCGCCGGCTCACGATCCCGCCCGACCTTGCCTACGGCAGTCAGGGCTCGGGACCCATCCCGGCGAACGCGATCCTGATCTTCATCATCCGGGTGGAGAAGATCGAGGCAGGCCCCCAGCCGACGCCAGCCGCAACCCCCTAACACCACCGTCCCGCTGAGGCAGCTAAGAGCGGGAAGGGCTCTCCGGACGTTGTTGTCCCTGCGCGGCGACGGCTGAAGTCAGTGGGCGCTTGCGCTGACGCCGATCGCGAAGTAGAGAATGCCGTACAGGAAGATCCAGACCAGGTCGACGAAGTGCCAGTAGAGAGTGATCGCCGCCGGGCCGACGTGGTGCTGGGTATCGAACTGTCCCTTCAGCGCCCTACCCAGGACCAGGGTCAGCAGGATCAAGCCACCCGCCACGTGGCCCCCGTGGAACCCCGTCATGGTGAAGAAGGCGCTGGCGAACTGGTTGGTGGTCAGCTTGATGTGGGCGGTCGCGAACTCGAAGGCCTGGCCGGCCTCGAAGGCCACGCCGAGGAGGATGGTGCCGATCCAGAGCCCATAGAAGGTCATGCGCGGAGCGCCGAACGGCCCGACGCTGAAGGCAACGGCTATGCAGGCGCCCTGGATGATCGCGCCGAACAGAGCCAGGCCGACCTCGAACCACAAACCCGACACGGCCGAAATCGCGGCGAACAGCAGGTCGGCGCCGCCGAAGAAAGCCAACGCGCCAGCGGCCACCAGGGCGCCCTTGCCCAGGCGCGAACCGTGGCGCAGCGCTTCCAGTCCGAAGTGGCACGTGATGCCGCTGGAGAGCAGGACAGCTGTGTTGATGGTGGGCAGCGGCCAGTACTCGACAGCCTTGGTCCCGGGCGGCGGCCACTGGCCGTGGGAAGCGAAGAGGTAGGCGTAGACGGCGAACAGGCTGCCGAAGAACATGACTTCGGAGGCCAGGAAGATGTACATGCCCATGACGCCGACGTGGAAGCTGGGCTCCTTTGGCGCCGGCTCGAAGTGCGCCCGCGGTGCCTGGGCGACCGCCATCAGTGGACCTCCTCGACGCGAGTTTCCGTGGGCTGAGCCGCCGCCGGGGCGGCTGCCATCGCTTCTGTGTGGGCACCCTGGCTCGCCGCCTCGAAGCCCGGAAAGTGCCGGGTGTCCTCGACGACCACCCAACCGATGACACCGAACAAGAAGATGGCGAGGCCGATGACGGCGAGCACCAGCCGGGCAGGCGTAGCAAAGGGAACGGCGGCAAGGGCCATGAAGAACAGGCCGAGGCAGATGATGATGGGATAGCTGGAGCCGGGTGGCATGTGAATGCCGAGCTCATGCGCCTTCCGGTCGAAGTCGACCACCACCACCTGATCTTCGGGTCTGAGCGGCGGCTCGAGATCGAAGCGGCTGCAGTCCCGGCGGGCGGGATCGACCTCTCGCCAGGCCTGGAACGCGGCCGAGGCGAATCGGCTCGACGGCCAGATCGAGTAGCCGCAGTTACGGCAGTACTGGCCGAAGCGGGCTGTGAGGAGACCGCAGTTCGGGCAATTGATCGCCAGCGCAGGACTGTTGACGT
This sequence comes from Candidatus Dormiibacter spiritus, assembly GCA_003244185.1. Lineage (GTDB taxonomy): Bacteria > Chloroflexota > Dormibacteria > Dormibacterales > Dormibacteraceae > Dormiibacter > Dormiibacter spiritus. The sequence goes on from QHBT01000029.1 coordinate 5,317, forward strand.
CCACGAAGGTGGGCTTGGTCGCTCGAGACACTTTGCCTGCGATTCTAGTCGACAGTAGCTGCCCACCGTGTCCGCGCCCCGAGGTCCGACAAGCCCACATCTGGCGGCGAACCTCTGGCCCAAAACCAGCTTCCAGGCAGCTCTGGTGGCAGCTTGGCTGGATTGGGGCCCTCCCTATACTTGCCTTGATGCGTGGGCAGCCCTGGCTTCGTCGCGCTCTGATCTCGTTGCCCTTGGTGGCCCTGCTCGGCATGACCTTGGCCACCGCCGCGTCGGCCGCCGAGGGCGGCGGCAGCGGTCTGAGCCCGATAGTTCCCAAGGGGAATTCGCCCAACGGCCGCCACATCTACGACCTCTACCTAGGCATCTCAATACCCGCCATCCTGATCTTCCTGCTCGTGGAAGGGCTGTTGCTGACGGTGATCATCCGCTTCCGGCGCAGCCGGCAGCCCAAGGACTACCAGCCGCCCCAGTGGCACGGCCACCGGCTCCTTGAGATCGGCTGGACGGCGGGACCGCTGCTCATCGTCTTCTTCATAGGGCTGTTCTCGTTCATAACCCTTCAGCGCGACTACACCGCGGCGGCCTCGGACAACCCGGACGTCGACATCCACGTGGTGGGCCACCAGTACGGCTGGGACTACACCTACCCGGAGGGCTTCACCGTAAGCTCGGAGGGCTTGCAGCCGACGCCGCTAGTCATCCCCACCGGCAAGCTCGTTCGCCTCCGATTGGATTCCAAGGACGTGATCCACGGCTTCTGGGTCCCTGACTTGGCGGGCAAGGCGGATCTGGTGCCCGGTTACCAGAACCTGATGTGGTTCAAAGTCGACCGGCCGGGAGAGTGGCGAGGCGAGTGCACTGAGCTCTGCGGACAGGGCCACTACACGATGCAGATCCGCGTGAAGGCCGTGTCGGACGCCGACTACGAGGCATTCAAGCGCACCAGCCTGGAGGCGAAGGCCAAGGCCGGGGCTCCGTCGCCCTCGACAGCGCCGTCGCCATCGGCGGCGCCGTCACCCAGTGCAGCTCCGAGTGGATCCCCGGGAGCTTCGCCCGGAGCCGGCGCCAGCCCTTCGCCCCGTCCCAGCGGCACCGGCTATTCCCCCACTGGCCAGGGGGCCAGTTCATCGTGAGCCAGGCAGGAGAGAGATAGATGGCGAGTGTTCTAGCGCCACCCCGTCCGAAGAGCTACGACGACACCTTCTTCAAGCCGATCAGCCTCTGGCTCACGACAACCGACCACAAGCTGATCGGGATCATGTACATGACCACAGGCATGCTGGCCTTCGTGCTCGGCGGCATCCTGGCGCTGGTCATGCGCATCCAGCTCGCGCAGCCGAACCTGAAGGTTATCGACGCCGAGACCTACAACCAGCTGCTCTCGGCGCACGGCACGACGATGATCTTCTTCTTCGTGACGATTTTCATGACAGGCGTCGCCAACTACATGGTGCCGATCCTGATCGGCGCTCGTGACATGGCCTTTCCCCGCGTCAACCTGCTGGGCTTCTGGCTGATCCCGATGTCAATTGCCATCTACTACGCCGGCTTCTTCACGGGCGGAGCCATGGATGCCGGCTGGACGGGATATCCGCCGCTCAGCACCAAGCAGTTCAATCCCGGCCTTGGCGTTGACCTGTGGGCGTTCAGCCTCATTCTCTGGTGCGTCAGCGGCATCATGGCCTCGGTCAACTTCCTGACCACCATCGTTGCCCTGCGGGCACCGGGGATGAAGTTCTCCCGGCTGCCGCTCTTCGTCTGGGCTCAGATCTCGACCTCGATCCTGCTGCTCGCCGTCGGCGCGCCGCTGGCCGCGGCCCTCTTCCTGCTGGAGCTGGACCGCCAGGCCGGCACCACCTTCTTCGCCAGCAACGGGGGGCGCCCTGTGCTGTTCCAGCACCTGTTCTGGTTCTTCGGCCATCCCGAGGTGTACATCCTCATACTGCCTGGCTTCGGCATGGTCTCGGAGATCGTTCCGGTGTTTGCGCGCAAACCGATCTTCGGCTACACCTCCATGGTGGCGGCACTGTTCGGCATCGTGTTCCTCTCGATGGCCGTCTGGGCGCACCACATGTTCACTGTCGGCATGAACATCTACGTGGAGACCTGGTTCATGGTCATGACGATGCTGATTGCGGTTCCCACGGGCATCAAGTTCTTCAACTGGATAGCCACCGCGTGGGGAGGCTCCATCGACTTCCAGGTGCCCATGAAGTATGTCTTCGGCTTCATGGCCACCTTCCTCATCGGCGGCATCACAGGCGTCTATCTCAGCTCAGTGCCCGTGGATACTCAGCTGCACCAGTCCTACTATGTGGTCGCGCACTTCCACTACGTCATGGTGGGTGGCAGCGTCTTCACGCTGCTGGCGGGCACCCAGTACTGGTTCCCCAAGATAACGGGCCGGATGCTCAACAAGACGCTCGGCGAGTGGTCGTTCTGGCTCTTCTTCGTCGGCTTCAACGGCACTTTCCTGGTCATGCACACGCTGGGCCTGGAGGGCATGGCGCGGCGGATCTACAGCTACCCAGGCGGGTTCGGTGAGGAGGGCTGGGGTGCGACCAACATGTTCATCACTGTCTTCTCTTTCGTCATCGCCGCTTCAGTGCTCGTGTTCATCTACAACCTGGTGGTGAGCTGGAAGCATGGGCCGCCCGCCGGCGACGACCCCTGGGGCGGCAACACGCTCGAGTGGGCGACGACGTCGCCGCCGCCGCCCTACAACTTCGACAAGGTGCCGGTGGTGCGCTCGAACATGCCGCTGCGCGACATGCGCGCGGACGGCCTGCGGCCGCCGCTCGAGCACCAGGCACTGGCTTCCCACAACAGCTAGCTTTCCCAGCCGGCGGGCAGCCCTCCTCCCGGCTCAACCTGTCGACGCCCGGCGGGGAAGCCCGGACGAACGCAACGCTCGAACGCTGACTGCGCGGGGGCCGCTAGGGAAAGCTTAGGTCGGACCCACCGATTCAGGCGGGGTGTAATTCCTCTGGCTGGGCGGGCTGCTCGCGCTCGATCCAGCGGTAGAGCAGGACGATCCCCAGGATCACGAAGCTCACCTTGCCTGCGAGCTGCAGCACGACGCCCGCCACGTTCTGATCGATGACAGGCGTCCAGCCGGCGATGATGATCGGCCCATTGGCGTAGGCGGAGTAGAACACGTGGCCGGAGAACTGAAGGACCAGCGCTATGCCGTCCTGGGGCAAGGTCGCCACCAACGCGTAGGCCAGCCTGGCGCCTTCGTGCAGCGGCGTCCGCAGGGTGCTGCCACTTGCTTCCAGCAGCGGCCACCAGAGGATGACGCCGGCAACCATCATCGTCAGATGCTCCAAGATATGCACTCTCTCGTCCATCTCGGTCAGGTCATAAGGTCCCGGCAGGTGCCAGAAGATCATCACGGCGGCCGCTATTACTTGCGCCGGAATCGGCTGGCATAGCCCGCCCAGCAGAGGGATCCGCCTCACCAGCAGGCCGGCCATCGCTGGCGAGAGCCCGAGCACCAGCAGCGGCGGCGCCACGAAGCTGAGCAGCACGTGCTGGAACATGTGGACGCTCTGCAGGTAGCGGTCGCCGGTGGTGTCGACGGGCGTCTCCAGCGCTAGCCAGAGCGCCATCACGCCAGCCAGGAAATACAGCAGCCGGGCAGTGTTGTCGAGCCTTCCCCGCGCCAGCCAGGCATAGCCCAGCAGCAGGACTACCAAGCCCGCGTAGACGCTGGGGTCGAGGGGCCAGGTGATTCTCACAGGGCTTGGGGTGCGGAACGCTCGCCGGCCAGCGGCCGGCAGGGGATCAAAGGTCTAGCGCGGGTGACCGTCAGCGAGCGACTCCGCGGGCTCGGACTGCTCGTCCACCTCCATGAGCCGCCGGTTCTTGCCCTCCGAGCGGACCACCCAGAAGCCGAGTCCGGTGACGCCCAAGAGGGCCACCACGAACGCCCCACCCAGGCCCAAATTGGCCCAAATCCATTCTCCGGCCAGAAACACACCCCCATTATGGCCGCCTGGTACCGTTCCTGGCATCAACCTGGTCGACATCGTCATTGCCATCGCCGTACTGCTCGGCGCCCTGCACGGCTACCGCCGCGGACTCTGGCTCTCGGTCGCCCAGTACGCAGGGCTGGTTATCGGCGTCGTCATGGGCGCGGCGCTGGCGCCAGCCGGGATCCGGAAGCTGTCGGTCCCACCTGGAAGCGCCGCGGCGCTGGCGGCGATCCTGATCATGCTGGCTGGTGGCAGTCTCGGCTATACGTTTGGCTCTCTCATCGGTGGCCCGCTACGCAAGCGACTGATCCGGGCCGGCCGCCCAGGCTCAGCCGAGCTGGCCCTAGGCGCGCTGTTCTCGGCTCTGATGATGCTCCTGACAGCCTGGTTTCTGGGCGTCAGCTTCAGCCGGGGGCCCAATCCTGGCGTAGCGCGCCTGGTGCAGAGCTCGAGCGTTATCGGCACCATGACGTCAGTCCTGCCGCCACCGCCCGGCGTCCTAACGGGCGTCCAGCAGACGATTTCGGCAGCGCCCTTCCCCACGGCCTTCTCCGTCGCCGAGCCGGGTGTCGCCAAGCTCGAGCTGCCCGCCAACGCTGACACGCCGGCCGTACGAACGGCGGCGCGCTCAGTCTGGCGCGTTGAGGGCCACGGCTGTGGCGGCATAGTGACAGGCTCCAGTTATCCAGTCGCGCGCGGCTACCTGATCACCAACGCTCACGTGGTGGCCGGCACCTCGGGCACTACGCTCGTGCAGGGCAGCAGCGGCCTGACAGTATCCGCTTCAGTCGTGCTGGTGGACACCAGCCGCGACGTGGCCATCCTCCGCGCCCCCGCCGTCTCCGCCGCCGGCTTGGAGACTGGCAGCGCCCAGCCGGGGACCCAGGGCGCGGTGGTGGGCTACCCCGGAGGCGGCGCTGAGGATGTGGAGCCGGCGGTAGTCAATCAGCAGCAGACTGCTGATGGTCGCGATATCTATGGCCAGGGCGCGGTGCGTCGCAACATCCTGATCCTGCAGTCCCTCGTGCGCCCCGGTAACTCGGGTGGCCCGTTGCTCGACCTGAACGGTCGGGTTCTGGGCGTTGTGTTCGCAGCCTCCAGCAGCCACCCCGGCCAGGCCTATGCCCTCACGAACGAGGAGGTGGCCGATGATGTCCGGCTCGGTACCAGCCGAGCCAGTCGAGTGGACGCTTCCGTCTACGACTGCGCAGTCTGACCTCTCAGAAAGAGGTGGCTTCCTCGATCAGCATGACGGGGATGCCGTCGTCGATCCTGTAGCGCAGCCGTTCTGCCTCGCACACGAGCGCGAGCCCGTCCTCGCTCGGCTGGATCGGGCCCTTGCAGCTTGGACAGGCCAGCAGCTGCAGCAACTCCTGCGAAATCACTCCTTGATCCTAGTCGCCTAGCCTGATCAGCCGGATTCCGGCAGGGCCGGCAGCCGCTCGGTGAAGCGGCCCCAGCCCTCCTCGCCAAGCACCCGGCCCCGATCGAAGACCAGACGACCACGGCAGACCGTGGTCTTGACCCGCCCCTCCAGAGTCAGGCCAGCGAAGGGCGAAAAGGCCGCGGCGCTGTGCAGGTCCTCATCCCGGAGCGGGCCCGATCGCCCGGGGTCGAACAGCACCAGGTCGGCGTCCGCGCCGGAAGCTATGCGTCCCTTCTGCGGCCAGAGCCCGAAGGCGCGCGCAGGTCCTTCCGAGGTGAGGCGGACCAACCGCTGCAGGTCGAGCAGGCCGGCCTTCACGCCGAACGTGTACATCAGCGGCAGCGTCGTCTCCACGCCCGGGATGCCTGGATTGCGGACCTGACCGAATTTTGAGGTGTCGCCCCGCTGCTCCAGCGAGTAACCGCAGTGGTCCGATCCGACAGTGTCCACCTGGCCGGCGCGGACCCGCTCCCAGAGGCCCCTGCGCATTGCCTCGGGGCGGATCGGCGGCGTCATCAGGAAGCGGGTGGCGTCAGGGCGCTGATAGACCGAGTCGTTGAGGCAGAGGAAGTGTGGACAGGTTTCGGCCAAGGCCCTGATGCCCGCGTTTCGTGCCTCTGTGACGAGGTCCACTGACAGCGGATTGGAGAGGTGGACGAAATAGATGGGGCTGCCGGTGACGCGCGAGAAGAACAGCCCCCGCGACACCGCCTCCGCCTCCGCCAGCGCCGGCCGCGCTTCGCCATGAAAGGCCAGCGAAGTCTTGCCTGCCGCTTCCAGCTCCCGCCGCCGGCCCTGCAGCATGTCGTCGTTCTCGGCGTGCATCTGGACGAGCATGCCGGCCGGCCCGGACCGCTGCATGAGGCGGTAGATGGTCCAGTCATCGACGTAGAAGACAGCGTCTTTGTAGGTTGTATAAACCTTGGCGCTGGACACGCCCTGGTCGACAACCTGTTCCAGCTCGCGCTCCCAGCCATCGTCCAGACGCGTGATATTGAGGTGCAGAGACCAGTCGATCCGTGCGCGTCCCTCCGCCTGTCGCCTCACAGCAGCGAGCGCTTCCGCGAAGCCCTGGCCGGGGAACTGGGTGGCGAAGTTGATGCAGGTGGTGACGCCGCCGGCGGCGGCTGAGGCGGTGCCTGTGGACCAGTCGTCGGCAGTCGGCCCGGTGCCAGTGTCGAGGCCAAAGTGGGTGTGGGGATCAATCAGCCCGGGCAGCACCAATAGGCCTGCCGCTTCCAGCACCTCCTCACCCGGTTCGCTCGCCAGATGCTCGTCGACCGCGGCGATCCGTTGGCCGCGGACGCGAACGTCAGCGGCGGAGGTCCGCCCCTCGCTGACCACGGTGCCACCGCGGATGAGCAAGCTCAGGCCTCTCCGCTCTCTTCGATGTTGATCTCCTGGGCACCCTCCCAGAGCACGCGCCGGCCCAATTCCGGCAGCTTCTCGCGACCCTCGGTGACGGTGGCGAAGTGGTTACCCGCCAGATCGCCCATCGTGCTGCCAAAGCGTGTGCGCCCGTAGGGAAAGAGGATCTCCGTCTCGCTGTAGCCGCCCCGGTAGAGGAGGAGCTCGCCGGCGCCCGGATAGACTGTGGCGTTTTCCCAGGGCAGATCCAGCTCCAGGGTGCCGAACGGGATCCAGCCGGCTTCGCCGCTCCAGCGCGCTTGGATAATCTTGGAGCGCAGGGGCAGGAGGCGTTGAAAGGCCGCCACTGTGACCGGCGCCACCTCCGTTTCGAGGCGCGCCTTGAAGACGAGGTCTTTCACGGAGATAGTCAGCACATGGACCAGTCTGGCACGACAGGAACCACCCTTTCGACGCACGTCCTCGACGTCAGCCGCGGCGAGGGAGCAGCCAACGTGGAGATCGAGCTGCGGGCAGGAGGCTCCAGCGTGGGTCGGGCGCGCACCGACGCCGGAGGCAGGATCGCCCAGCTCAGTGAACAGCCGATGACCCCCGGGCGCTACACGGTGATCGTCAGACTCGACGGGTACTTTGGGAGCCAACCTCACCTTCTGACCGAGGTGACACTGGAGCTCGACCTGAGCGAGAGCCGTCACTATCACGTGCCGCTCTTGATCGGGCCCTACCTGCTGAGCACCTACCGTGGCACCTAGCCCCGCCGAACTGTTCGAGCCGTCCTCGGCCCTGGGCCGTCGGGTGGCCGGCAGTCTCGACCCGGTCGGCGACGCCCGCCGGCTGCTCACCCAGCTGAGCGAGGCCGAGAAGGTGCAAACGCTCAACGCCCACCCTCGCATCGGGGAGCGCCGAGACCGCATTTCGGCCAGCTCGCGAGCTGAGCAGGGTGAGGATCAAGCTCCGCCAGAGCTGGAGCGGCTCAATCAGGAGTACGAGCGGCGCTTCGGCTTTCGCTTCGTGATCTTCGTCAACGGTCGCTCCAAGGCGGAGATCACCGAAGTGCTGCGGGAGCGTCTGAGAAGAGGCCGCGCCGAAGAGATCGACACGGGGCTGACCGCCATCGTCGACATCGCGGCGGACCGCCTGCGCAAGCTCGAGGATCCAGCGGCCAAGCCCTGACGCAACCGGCCCCGACCGGGGCCCAACACTTCGGAAGGTGATTCTTTGAACATTTTCAGGTTCGACCGCGCAGAAACCGTGATCGAACGATTCGGCAGCTCGGGTGCCAGAGCAACGCGTCTCGCCGCAGGCGATCGGCAAGTTCACCTAACCTGTCTGACCATCCAGCCAGGCGGCAGCATCGGCCGCCATCCCGCCCCCGCGACTCAGCTCTTCATGGTCGTGTCGGGCGAGGGCTGGGTCGCCGGCCCGAGCGGTGAGCACGTCCCCATCACAGCGGGCTTGGGGGTTCGCTGGGAATCCGGCGAGGTCCATGCGTCCGGCACCGCCACCGGCCTCACGGTTCTGGCCCTCGAAGGAGCCTCGCTCGAGCTACTCGAGTCAGGACCGCACGTCCGCCGTCCGCAGCCAGGCTGAGGAACAACCGTCGGATCCGGCAGCCAAGCCCTCACGCAACCAACCTCGGCAGCATCTCAGTCGGTAATCGGCTGAGCCAGGATCCAGAGGCTCAGCGTGGTGTAGGCGACCATCAGCAGAAGCATCGGATACTGGCTGAGCAGGACGTTCCGAGCCGCGCGGAAGCGCTCGCCCGCTCGCAGGTGGGCCAGGTACACGGCGACGATGTGGCCGAGCACTATCAGGACCACCTGGACGTACCAGACAGTCGACGCCTGGGCCAGGGCAAAGCTCGGCTGCACTCCCTGGACCGGCAGCAGGTGCCAGCCACGGGCGAAGGGATCCGCCAGCAGTGGGATCAGCCCCTGGGATTGGACGATGAGATAGCTGTAGTTGTGCGCTGCGTTGTAGACCAGTGCGATCGGCACCAGCGTGAGAGCGAAGGCCGTCACGGTCTGGACGCTCTCGACGCGCACACCGCCATAGAAAATCACCATGCGCACGCAGCCCACGAAGACGGCGAGGAAGAGCAGCGTCAGGTCGAGCAGCCCGAACGTACGCACCGCGAAGGTGCCGAAGGCGCCGAGCGCCTGCCAGTATGGCGCCAGGTCCGCCACCAGCCCCTGCCAGAGCGGAGTGGCCAGGAGGCCGTCGAAGGCAAGCGTGCTGAGCATCAGGATGAGGAACGTCACGCGATCCCAACCGCCCGGCCAGGGCTCGAGGAGACCGGCGCCGGGCGGCCGGAGATAGAGCCGACCCTCCTCTACCTGGATGGGCGCGAAGCGGCTGACTATGGAGAAGAGCACTGTGAAGAACTCGAAGTGGCTGAGCCACGACCAGGCCCCATAGACCTGCATGCCCAGCAGCGTCAGCCCCGTGTAACCGGCCACCAACGACGCCACCAACCAGGGCCGGTTGGCGTAGCCCGAGGTCAACTCCAGACAGGCGAAGCAGAAGTACAACAGCAGGGCCGGCCAGAGGCCGAGGGACGCCAGCCGATCCCTTCCTGCCTCGCCAGGACGCCGGCGGCCGAGATTGAGCACTCTGTGCAGCGCCAGGAAGGGGTTGACCGCGTCCCAGAGCGGGCCGAGCAGCCCGCTCAACATCACGAGCCCCGCCCAGAAGTAGATCCAGAGCAGGTACTCCGCCGGGTTGCGCTCGGGCGTGCCGGCGCCGAACCAGCCCGTCAGGATGATGGCCAGCAGGAAGGCGACGCCGAAAGCACCGGCGGCCGCGGCCAGCGCGTCGGCAGCCGGCTGCCCGCGCAGCCGGATCAGCTCACGCCGTGGGTATCTGATCGCCTCCTCACCCAGACGGCCGGCGGCGAAAACCGCCACCAGGAGGAAGGAGACGACCACCACCGCCGCGGCTGCCGAGATGTAGAGCGAGAGCGCGATGGGCAGGTCGTAGCGAGCCCCGAAACCGTGTAGATAGGGCACACCAGGTGACGCGGCGCTAGACCACATCGAAAAAGCCCAGTGTGGTGCTCGTGTCCTCGATCTCGATCGGGAAGTGTCCGCTCTTGTCAGCTCTGAAGGTTTTCGTCTGCTTCTCACCCGGTTTCATCGCGAACTTGTAGTCGTAGCCGTGCACGTGGATCTCCTCCGACCGACAAGTACAGCGGCGGCGCCCAGGGCGACCAGGCAGCTGAAAAGGCGTGACATGATCGGCTCCTTGATGAAAAGGCTGTGAACCAGGACAGCGTTTCTCGCCGGCACGGCTGAGCGAAGGAGCTAGACCGGCGGCCCCCGGGAGAAGCTGGCGGCTGGGCGGCAACCGGGTAGGCCGACGACTTGAGTCTCGGCCGCCAGGAGCCAGCCCGGCAGCGGCTGGGGCGCCCGGAACGGTGTCGCTGTGCCCAGGGCTGCCAAGGCGGGACCGAGCCGGCGCGAGAGCCAGCGCATCACCAGTGCCGCCGCCAGCGCCACCGGCTGCTGGGCCAGCAGCCCGGCGGCCAGGGCCCGGCTGCCCGGAAGAGCGCCGGCTTCCAGCGTCTCCTGGACGACGAACACGCTGACCTGGAGCAGCAGGAGGGTGCTGAACAGCAGCGGCAGCGACCAGCCCGGACCGTGGGCGATGCCTCTGTACTGCAGCCGCGCCAGCGCGATGACCGTCAGGCTGACCAGGAGGAGGGCGGCCAGGCTGCCACCGACGAGGTGAATGGCGGCCGGATAGTAGCTGTGGCTGCCGGTCGCCGGCACCTGCCAGCCGTACGCAAGCAGATGGCCCAGCTGCGCCAACAGCACCGCCAAGCCGGTCACCAGCAGGGCGACCGTCCAGCGTCGAGGGAGTCGCAGTTGGGTCGGTTCCAACATCCTCACCGCCAGCATAAGCAGCGGCGCCGAGGTGGCCGGGCGGCGGATCTACCTCGGCCTGGGACGGAGTGCAGCAGTGCACTTAGCGCCATGCGCGTTCAGCCGGCATGCTCCCTGGCCGCCTTTAGCGGCTACGGGTTAGGCTGCCGGGCATAGACAAATGCGCCCAACCTGCGCTATCTCTTATCGGGCATGGTTCTAGTTCAGGTTGAGGGCTTTCTGCAGGTGGCGCGGCTGGGCAGCGTGAGCCGCGCCGCCGAGGTTCTCCACGTAACCCAGCCCACGCTCACCGCGCGCTTGCACGGCCTGGAGCAGGAGCTCGGCAGCAAGCTCTTCATTCGCACTCGCTACGGGATGCGACTGAGCGACGCCGGTTGGGCTTATCTGCCCCACGCCGAACGGATGCTGGCGGCGATGCGCAGCGGCCGCCGCGCCGTGGAAGAGTTGGCCAGCGCAGTTGCAGGCCAGCTCCATCTGGCCGCCGCTCCGGCAGTCAGCACCTACATCCTGCCCTCAGTGCTGGAGAGGTTTGCGGCCCTCCATCCCCGGGTTGAGGTGATGGTGAAGACAGGCCATTCCGAGGACGTGCTCCGCATGGTGCTGAACGATCTGGCCTCGGTCGGCCTGGGCCGGGCACTGCAGCATCCCGACGTGGTGGCCAAGCCCTTTCACGAAGAGGAGCTCGTGCTGGTGGTGCGGCCCGGTCATCGCTTCACAAGCCGTTCCGGCGTCTCGCTCGCTGACGTGGGGAACGAGGAAGTGATCATGTTCGACCGCACCTCCAGCTACTACGAGATCACTCAGGCCGCGTTCGCCACGGCGGGAGTGAGCCTGCGCGGCTTCATGGAGCTTGACAATATCGAGGCGGCGAAAAAGATGGTGGAGCGGGGCCTCGGTGTCAGCCTGCTGCCGGCCACCGCCGTGGCGAAGGAGGTGGCCGGAGGCGAGCTCCTCCGCGTCGAGCTGAGCGGCGGACCTCCCCTGCGCCGACCCCTCGTGGCGATGTGGCGGCGAGACTCGGGTCCGCCCTCGGGTATCACGGCGGCCTTCTTGGAACTGCTGCACAGCTGGCAGCCTGAAAGCTAGATATAGCGGGCGTCGATGGCTGGATCCGATCATCCTCGTGTGGCGCATATCTGCGTGTGTTACGGTGGCGAAAGGAGAGCCAAATCCGGCTCCCTTTGCCGATGTCGGCCGGGTGCAACCATCCTGGCGTCTGCACCCCCGAATCGCCAAGCAACGTAGAGGAGATACAGATGCGCCTGGTTGACACTCCGCTCTTACCGCCCGGGTTTCAGATCCCTGACACGCGGTTCCTCCATCCCTCGCAGGTACTGCGCCAGAAGATGGAGAGCCAGCCGTACGTCTTCGGCCCCGGCATCTTCGATCCCCACGGGGCCGAGCTGGTCATGTATCACTGCCTGGACGCCGTCTACCTCAGCGGTTACTCCTTTGCCATCGGGCATCTCGGCACCACCGACATGGACCTGTACTCCAGCGTCGAGATCGCTGACGGCGCCCGGCGGATAGTCAGCGCGCTGCGGAAGTTCCAGCTGACGATGGCGGTGGGCGATCCCGGCCAGGAGGTGCCGCCTCGTCACCTGGCGATTCCGCCCGTCGTGGCCGACATGGATGTTGGCTACGGCAATGTGTTCAACGTCCAGCGCACCACCGAGCTTTACGTCAATGCCGGCCTGGCCGCGGCTCACATCGAAGACCAGGTGATGCCGAAGCGCTGCGGGCATATCGCCGGCAAAGCGCTGGTGCCCGCAACGGAGTTTGTCGCAAAACTGAAGATGGCGCGCGCGGTGGCTGACGATCTCGGCAACAAGGATTTCGTGCTCATCGCCCGGACCGATGGTGTCTCCGCCACCGAAGCGCCGGAGACCACCCGCGGCATCGAGCTGGCGATCGAGCGCGGTCTCCGCTATCTCGAGAGCGGCGTCCCGGACCTGCTCTGGTGCGAATTCCCCACAGCGGAGCGGGGGCCTACGCAATACTTCCACGAGCAGATCCAAAAGCGCTTCCCCGAGGCGCGCTTCGCCTTCAACTACTCCTCCTCGTTCAAGTGGTTCAACGAAGGAGAGCCGATGACCTGGACGGAGCTGAGCCAGATGGGGGTCAAGTTCATCTTCATCACCCTCGCCGCCCAGCACGCCATGGGCTTGGGCATGAGCCGCCTGCTGGAGGCCCTGAAGGAGCAGCAGCAGCACGGCTACATCGAGCTGCAGAAGCAGGAATGGGCAGGCGGTGACGATGTTCCCACCCGCAGTCACCACCTTTTCAGCGGTGTGCCTTACCACCACCACCTGGGAGAGGAATTGGGGACGGCGCGCTTTGGCTCCGGCGTCGACCAGGGCCTGGAGTTGGCGAAGATCGTCTAGCGCGACCGGCGCCAGTTTCGCTGCTCGAGATGTCGTGCGTAGGGGCGACGGTGCTTGCATACCGCGAGCATTCTGCTAGCATAGCGCGACATGAGGACCCTCTACCTGCGCAACGTCCCGGATGTCGTCGTGGAGAGACTCGGCCGCCTGGCTGCCAGCGAGGGCATCTCCATCAGCGCGGCGGCGGTTCGCGAACTTGCCAGCGTGACGCGGCGGGCCGACAACCATGCGCTGCTGGGCAACCTGCCAGACCTTCAAGTCGAGGTCGACAGCGTGATAAGCGACATCGCCTCCGCCAGAGATGGCCGTTGATAGTGGTCGACGCGTCAGTTGCAGTGTTGGCGCTTCTCAACGCGGGAGTAGCTCGGGATCTGCTTCAGGAGCAGCCTGTCCATGTTCCCCACCTCATCGATTCGGAGGTCGTGAGCGGACTTAGAAGCCGTGTGCTCGGGCGGAGGATCACAGCCGAAAACGGCCTGACCGCGTTGCGCGTTTGGAGCAAGCTGGGAGTGATCCGATATCCCTTGAGCGGCCTCTTGGAGCGCGTCTGGGAACTGCGGGAGAACGTCTCGGCCTACGACGCCGGATATGTGGCACTGGCGGAAAACCTCAGCTGCTCTCTCGTCACCGCCGACTCTCGGCTGGCCCGGGCTTCGGGAATCTTGTGCGCTGTTACGCTTGTGCCCAATTAAAGTAGGCAGCTGCGGTACTAAGAGACAGGCCGCCCGGGCGGGCGGCCTCTCGCCTCAACTGACCGGGTTCCAGCTCAGGACTTCGTGGACCCGGTGGAGCCGAGCTTCTTCTGGCTCTCAGTTCTGCCCACGCTGATCTTGACAGGCTGGGCTTTGGGCGCGATGGGTACGGACACGGTCAGAACTCCGTTATCGAAGCTGGCTGCGATCTCCTCCACCTTGATATCGCCGGGGAGGGAGATCCGGCGCACCCAGTCGCCCTGGAAGACTTCGCGCTGCAGCCAGCGGCCCTCATCAGTCTTCTGCTCGGTCTGCCGCTGGGCCTCGATGCTCAGCACCCCGTCGGAGTACGTGATCTCAACCTCCTCGGGCTTGAACCCGGCCAGGTTGCACTGGATCTCGTAACCGCTCTGGGTCTCCCGAACGTCGACCGGCAGGTACGACGCCGGCCGGGCGCCACCACTGCCCTCGCTGAGGAGCTGAGAGCCGACCGAATCGCGCAGGATGCGGTCCATGGCGCGCGTCATGGTCGTCAGCTCCGTGAACGGATCCCAACGAACAACTGCCATTTCCTTCACCTCCATCCGAGATTTGGATTTACACCAGTTCCTTACCACGCCCCAGGAAAGGCCTAAACATGGCCTGCTTGGAATTCCTCAAGCCGCAATTTCCGCCAGTACCTGCTACCTCTGAGGTCAATGGAACAACCGGACTCAGCCCCGGCCCGCGCTCCCTTTGTCACCTAACCGGGCCTCCCGCCGCCGGCTCCAGGCAACGGGCGACCGCCGGCATGTCAACCAGAATTCGGCTGGCATGCCGCCGGTGACGTTGTCCTTGAAGTCAGCCTGAGCCCTTCTAACGCGGCGCCATCCGCAGCGCGCCGTCCAGCCGGATCGTCTCGCCGTTCAGCATCTGGTTGGCCACTACGTGGCAGGCGAGGTCGGCGTACTCGCGCGGGTGACCCATGCGCTTGGGATGCGGAATCTCCTCCGCCAGCGCCTGCCGGAAGCGCTCGTCCAGCCCGGCCAGCAAAGGCGTGTCAAAGGTGCCGGGGGCGATAGTGCAGACCCGAATCAGCTGGCTTGCCAGATCTCGAGCCGCGGTGATTGTGAGGGACACGATTCCGCCCTTCGATGCGCTGTAGGCAGCCTGCCCGACCTGGCCCTCGTAGGCAGCGATGGAGGCTGTGTTGATGATCACGCCGCGCTCATCGTTGGCCGGCTCCAGCTGCGCCATCCGGTGAGCCGCCAGCCTGAGCACGTTGAAGGTGCCGACCAGGTTGACGTCGATCACCCGCTGGAAGTCCGCCAGCGGCATCGGTCCCTGCCTGCGCAGGACCCGGGCGCCGGGTCCGATCCCAGCGCAGTTGACCAGGATGCGGAGATCGCCCGCCGCCTCCACCGCTCGCTGAACTTCAGCTTCGTTGCGCACGTCTCCAGGGACAAATGTGACCCCACCTGGGAGATCCTGCGCCACGCGCTCACCGTCTGAAGTGGGCAGGTCGAAGATGACCACCCGAGCCTCGCGTTCGATCAGCGCCTGCACCGTCGCCAGCCCCAGGCCCGAGGCGCCTCCTGTCACCAGAGCGTCCTTGCCGAGAATCTCCATGGCCCGGAAAGCATAGCCGCGATCCCGCAACCCGCGGGCGGAGCCGCTACGTCGCGGGAGGTGGCAGGTAGCGGGCGGCGGTCAGGGTGCCACCGACCAGATCCAGAAGCCAGGTCCCGGCCTTTTCGAACCGCAGAGCGTCGCGCTTAGCCAGGCCGGAGCGCAGCAGCTCCTCGCAGACCAGCGCCATCACGTCGCCGTGGGTGCAGCAGGCCACGGCCCCTGCACGGAATCCGCCGAAAAGCCGCAGCACCTGCTCCAGCGAGGCGCCTTCGACCAGCGCTGGCTCATCCTCCACCGCCAACCGGCACGCCTGCGCCAGCGGCTCGACTGTCTGCGTGCAGCGCAGGTAGTCGCTGGAAAGGATGCGGACAGCGTCGACTATGGCAAGCGTCTGCAGCAGCCCCTCCGCCTGGCGCCGGCCGCGGGCGCTGAGAGGGCGCAGCCGGTCGTCCCCGCGCCAGGCGGAGCGCTGGCCCGCATGCGCGTGCCGGATGAGCGCCACCTGGACCAGTCTTTTCACGGCAGGCTCTGCGTCAGCACGATGGCCCGATCAACCGGATAGCTCAGCAGGGCGGCCGCCTCTTCCTGGGTCAGCCAGCGCAGCTGGTCCACCTCCCGGTTGGCCAGAAAGCGGCCCTCCCGCACGAGCATGGACCAGTAGAGGACGACCTTGTCCCGCCCCCGCCGGTCCTTGTAGGCAGTGCAGCCGAGGGGCTTGACCAGTTCGCACCTGAGCCCTGTCTCCTCCCAGACCTCCCGCAGCGCGGCCTGCTCGGCGGATTCATCTCCGTCAACCTTGCCCTTGGGCAGCGTCCAGTCGTCCTGCTCAGGCCGGTGGACGATCGCGAGCTCGGTTAGACCGCCCGGGCCGGGCCGGCAAACTACGCCGCCGGCCGCCTGGATGTGGCCGGTCAGCAGGGCGCTCAAGCCTTGAGCCACGCTCTCAACTTGGGCCTGTCGAGCCGCCGCCAAACCTTGGGCCACGCGGCCCGAGCCTTCTCCGCCTCCGCCAGCTCCCGCGCCGCCAGCTCGCCGGCAGCGAATGCGCGCCGGCCGGCGCCCGCCTGCCTCCGGAGCCACCGGCTGGCGGTCACGCAGTCCTGGTGTTCACCCAGCACCGTCTGCAGCGCCGACACCGCCCGGGCGAACCGCTCGGCCGCCGGACCCATCGCTGGAGCCACCGCCTCAGCGGCGTAGCGGGCGCGCTTGGCCAGGATGCGGCAGGCATGCAGGTCCTCGTTCGGCGATTCCGCTTGGAGATTCCGCATCCCGGCCCGGAGTTCCACCCACGGCTTCAACGCAAGCGCCGGCAGCACCTTGAGCGCCGGGCTCTCGTGCTGCCCAGCCAGAAGGGGGGACTCAGCAGCCGCCACCAGCCTTTCCAGCAGGTCGGCATACCTCTTGCCGGCCAGCGTCGCCCGCAGCGCTGTGCGGCTCTCGTCGGCAGCAGCAGCCAGCCGAGCGCAGATGTACTTCCCAGCCTTCCGATCCTCGGCCGGCAGGAGAGCGAGGTGGCCCTGCAGGCGGTCGAGCAGCACCTCCTGGTCGCGGACGGCTCCCAGCTCGTCGGCCGCCCACGCCAGCTCGTCCCGCAGTGCATCCGCCCAATCTCGGTCCAGCAGCGGCCTGAAGGTGCGCAGGTGACTGCGCAGTCGGCGGGTCCCCACCCGCGCCTGGTGCACATCCTCCGGTCGCCCGGCCAAGCGGATGCCGAGATCGTGCGAGAGGACGAGGGTGACCGCCTCGGCCAGCGCCCGCCTCACCACCTCCCCCGCCGTCGGCTCCCGACCCAGCTGTGGCGGAGCGGCTTCCGGGGGCCGCTGGGCTGCGGGCCCCAGAGCCCTGACGTGCTTGGGGGTGGGGTCGGGCTCGCCGGCCCCGGCCGTGCGGAGGCTAGCCAGGAGCGACGGCAGGATCTCGTCGCCACCGGGGAAGAGCTCCACCTCCACTTCCCGGAAGCGCGCAGCGACCCGGCGCCCTTCGAGCACCGACACCTCGTCGTCCACCACCTCCGCCAACCGCTGGCCGGCCCGCTCCAGCAGCACCCGACGCCGCCAGGTGGAGAGGCGTGCGACCGGCTGCAGCTGGCCGCTCCGAACATAGCCCTGGAGCAGGTCGAGCGCGCGGCGGGGGACTGTCCGAGCAGGTCCGCTGAAGTGCAGCTCCGGCCGCACCAGCATCCCATCGCTGGCCGACCCGGCCAGCTTCAAGGTCCAGCCGGCCCGCGCGCGATAGCGCAGGCTCACTCCCCAGCGTGCTAGCCGGAGGTCAGCGGTGTCCCAGTAAGCCGTTTCCAGGCGAGCCTCCTGCTCGCTGGCCGCAGTGACCCCTTCAGTCGCCAGGTTGAGGTCCGGCAGGTTGAAGCCGGGAGCGGCGCTGAGCTTGACCTCGCGCTCGCTGGAGGGCTCGCGCTCAGCCTCCGCCAAGCGGGTCCTCGGCCAGCCGGGTCCGCTCGGCGGCCAGCTCCACCAGCCGGCGGTGGGAGTCAACACCCTTGCGCGTCGGCACCTTGTGCCAGGCGCCTTCGGCGTCGAGCTCCCAGGCGAGCACGTCGTCGGCCAGCTCGATGTCGATCACCTCAGCCAGCTGCGCCTTGAGCAGCGAGTCGCGCACAGGCACCACCGCCTCAACCCGCCGATCCAGGTTTCGGTCCATCACGTCGGCCGATCCTATGTAGTACTCCACGCCGCGGCGCTCACTGCCGAAGCGGAAGATGCGCGAGTGCTCAAGGAAGTGACCGACCAAAGAGCGGACCTGGATCCGATCCGACAGGCCGCGCAGACCCGGCCGCAGGCAGCACATGCCGCGCACTATGAGATCGATCCGGACCCCGGCTTGGGCCGCGTCGTAGAGCGCGTCGATGATCTCCTGGTCGGTCAGGTTGTTGACCTTGATGACTATGCGGCCGTCCGGCTGCTTCCGCTCCGACCGGATCAGCTCCAGCAGCCCGGCCCGCAGGCCCATCGGCGCCACCAGCAGCTGCCTGAACTTGCGCTGCCGGCTGTAGCCGGTCAGAAAATTGAAGAACTCGCTCACGTCTGCGCCGATCTCGTCATCGCAGGTCAAGAGGCCGATGTCCTCATAGCTCTTGGCGGTGCTGGGGTTGTAGTTGCCAGTGGCGGCGTGCACGTAGCGGCGGATCCGCCGGCCCTCCTGGCGGACGACCAGCGTGAGCTTGGCATGGGTCTTGAGCCCGACCAGGCCGTAGACGACATGAACCCCCGATTGCTCGAGCTGCTGGGCCCACTCGATGTTCGCCTGCTCGTCGCCCCGAGCCTTCAGCTCGACCAGCGCCGCCACCTGCTTGCCCGCCTCGGCCGCCTGAGCCAAGGCGATGGCGATGGGGCTGGCGGGGCCAGACGTGCGGTAGAGCGTCTGCTTGATGGCCAGCACCTTCGGGTCTGCGGCGGCCTGCTGGATGAAGCTGACGACCGATCCGGCGAAGGAGTCGTATGGGTGGTGCAGCAGCACGTCGCCGTCTGCCAGCACGTTGAAGATGGAGCGCGGCTTCGATTCCGTGGCAACCAGTCGCGGCGGCAGGCTGGGAACGAAGCGCTCGACCTGGAGGTCAGGCCTGTCGAGATCGGCCAGGAAGTCGACTCCGCCCAGATCCAGCAGCCCATCCACCTGATAGACGTCCTCGTCAGCCAGATCCAGCTCGCGCATGAGGAGCGTCCGCACCTCGTCCGGCAGGTCTCGGTGGACCTCCAGCCGCACTGCGCGGGCGCGGCGGCGCTGGCGCAGAAGCTCGGTCTGAATCGTCACCAGGAGGTCGTCGGCTTCGGAGTCGCGCACCTCGAGGTCGTTGTCGCGCGTCACGCGAAAGAGTGTGTGCTTCAGCACCTCCATGCCCGGGAAGAGCGCCTGCAGGTTGGCCGCGATGACCGACTCCAGGGGAACGAAGCTCTCTCCGTCCGGCAGAGCCACAAAGCGGGGCAGCAGCGGGGGTACCTTGAGCCGGGCAAAGCGCTGATCTCGACGCAGTGGATCGCGCACGATAACAGCGAAGTTGAGCGAGAAATTGGAGAGGTAAGGGAAGGGGTGACCAGGGTCCACGGCCAGCGGCGTAAGCACCGGGAACACCTGGTTGCGGAAGTAGCGGCTCAGGTGGTCCAGGTCCTTCTTGGCCAGACCCTCGGAGTCGATCAGCCGGATGCCCTTTTGCGCCAGCTCCGGCAGTAGGTGCCGGTTCCAGAGCCGGCTCTGGCGGGTACCCAGCTCCTCGGCTCGGCGGCGGATGTCGAACAGCTGCTGCACGGGCGTCTTGCCGTCAGGTGACGCGACGTCAGGGGCTGCTTCCAGCTGGTCTTTCAGCCCCGCCACACGGATCTGGAAGAAGTCATCGAGGTTGCGGGCGAAGAAGTGCAGGCAGCGGACCCGCTCCAGCAGCGGCAGGCTGGCGTTCTCGCCTCGAGCCAGAACACGCTCGCTGTAGTCCAGAAGTGAAAGCTCGCGATTGAGATAACGCGAAGGCGGCGGCGCTTCGCTGGGAAGAGCCTCCAGGCTCGTCTTCGCCTGCGCTACGGCCACTTAGGGCTGCTTCCTTTCAGCTCGTGAGCGATGTTCAGGCGGCTTTGGGTCGCACAACGTTGGCGGCCACCAGGCAGGCGACGGCGATCGCCAGGGCCACCAGCGCGTGTTTGTAGTGGTGAGCCGCGCCGGGATCCGAGGTGGCGAAGCTGACCGCGCCGAAGGCGTACAGCGCCGAGATGATTACGAACAGGGCGCCCAGCGCTGCCACCACGCCAGCCAGGGCGGGATTGCCTCTAGTTTCCATATGCGGCCAGCGTACATGCGGGGCGGTGGCCCTCCCCCTGCAAAACCCCTCCCACCACTGAAAGACCGCCTCTGCGAGCACCGGAGGACCTTCCGCTTCGAGGCTCATCGCCTGGTTCCGGCCGACGAAGGCACGCCGAGGCGTCGCCTCCGCCTGATCAGCGGAGCAGGATCAGGGCCAACAGCCCGAAGGCTGCGCAGTACCAGCCGTAGGGATCGAGCCGCCCCGCCCGGAAGTAGCGGATCAGGAACCGCGCGCTGATGTAAGCGGCCAGCCCGGCCACCACGGCCGCCGCCGCATAGAGAGCCAGCGGCCCCCGCTGGCTGAACAGCTGCGGCACCTCCAGCAGTCCGGCCGCTGCGATGATCGGCGTCGCGAGGAGGAAGGAGAAGCGCGCGGCCTCCTGATGGCGCAGGCCTGCCAGCAAGCCACCGCAGATGGTGACGCCTGAGCGCGAAATCCCCGGCAGCAGCGCCAGCGCCTGGGCCCCGCCGGTGACGAAGGCCGCCTTGAACGTGATCTGCTGGGCCGATTTGAACTGCTGCTCCTGCTCCTCCCGGCTCAGATCTCGGCGCTCCGAGCGCCGGCGCAGCGCCTCGGCGGTCAGCAGGATGGCGCCATTCAAGATCAGAAAGAGGGCAGCCACCCGCGGCGTGGCGAACAGCGCTTTGAGCGGCCGCTCGAGAAGAAAGCCAATCAGCCCGCCCGGGATCGTGCCTGCCAGCAGGAGCATGGCCAGGCGCTCGTTCTCGGCCTCGATCCGCCCGCGCACAGCGCCGCGCACGAAGCCCTTCACTATTCCCAGCCAGTCGCGCCAGTAGAGGATGACCAGCGCCGTGGCGGTGCCGAGATGAAGCAGCGTGAGAAAGGGCACGAAACTGGGATCGGCCTGCCGGAAAGCCCAATGCAGGAGCGCTGGTACCACCACTGCATGGCCCAGGGACGACACCGGAAACAGCTCGGTGGCGCCCTGCAAGAGCGCTATGAAGAACGCTTGCCAGTCGGTCATCTGCGGGCAGCAATGCTAAAGGCTGGAGGCCACGGCAGGTAAGAGAGCCGGCCGCCTCACCTTCGAAAGCGGTGGGGGCGGCCAGGGAGAGGAGGGTCGTTGCTAAGTGGGAAAGTCGTCAGGCGACCTTGACTTTTTTGAGCTGCGCCAGGCTGAAGTCGCTGGCCTCCTTGGGGAGCGGCGCGTACTGGAGATCCTTGCTGATCGGCTGGCCGCCGGTGACCAGCCACTTGAACAGCTCGACCAGCGCCTTGCCCTTCTGCGGATCCGCCTGGTTGGTCTTGAGCATGACCCAGCTGTAGGTCGAGATCGGATAGGCGCTGTCCCCCGGGGCGTCTGTGATCGAGAAGTTGGTTGGGCTCAAGCCCTGCAGGGTAGCTGCAGCCGCGGTGGCGCCGCCAATCGAAGGGGCGACGAACTTGCCACTGTGATTCTTTACCTGAGCGGTCTGAAGCTTGCTCTGGATGACGTAGGCCAGCTCCACGTAGCCGATGGCGCCGTCTGTGGATTTGACCGCCTGGCCGACACCCTCATTGCCCTTCCCGCCAGTTCCGGCCGGCCACTGGACCGACTTCCCGACGCCGACCGTGCTCTTCCATTCCGGGGAGACCTTGCTCAGGTAGTCGGTGAAGGCGTACGACGTGCCGGAGCCATCCGACCGGTGTACTAGCGTGATGGCGGAGCTGGGCAGCTTGGCGCCACTGTTCAGCGCCTTGAGCTTGGGATCGTCCCAGGTCTTGATCTTGCCGAGGTAGATGTCCGCCAGGGTGGCGCCGTCGAGCTTCAGATTATCGACGGCGGGGAGGTTGTAGGAGATGGCGGCCACGCCGATAGTGCTCGGCAGCTGCACCAACGCGGCGTCACCGCCAGCGGCCGCCACCTCGGCTGCAGTCATCGGCACGTCGGTGGCGCCGAAGTCGACAGTGCCCTTGGTGAACTGCTGGATGCCACCACCTGAACCGATGGCCTGGTAGTTGACTGAAACCTTCGAGTGGTCGGCGTTGTATTGATAGAAGGCCTTGGTGAAGAACGGCTCTACGAAGGTGGAGCCGGCGCCTTGCAGCTGGCCGCTGCCGACATCAGCAGTGGGCTGAGCGGCGCTGCCGCCCGAATTGCTGGCGGAGCCGCCGCAGGCGACCAGAGCGGCTGCGGCGGCTGCCGCCAGCAGGAGTCGAAAAGGAGAGCTATTTCGCATGACTGGAACGCTAGGCGCCGCTGGTTAAGACCCGGTGGTGAGGGCATTTCCCGCCGGTTATGCAGTCCTGCCGCCCCTATAGTCAGCGCTGTGATCTGGGCCCGCTGGCGCCGGGAGGCCAACAGCACCGAGGAGGGTGGCCTTGATCCCTTTGCCGACCTGCTCGAGGAAGCGCCCGTCATGGCGCTGCTGCTGGATCGCAACAACCGCCTGCTGGCCGCCAACCAAGCCGCCCGGGGATTCTTCCAGATCGACGTCGGGCGGCTGCCTCAGGGTCTGCTCCAGGCGACGCGTGAGAGCCGGTTGGCGGAGGTGCTGCGGGCGGGCCGGCCCGACGGGGAAGTCCGACTGACCCATCACCGGCGCACAGTCGCGACGCGCCTGGTTCCAGGTCCGCGGCCGGGCGACACGCTCCTGTTCGCCTCGGACGTGACCGAGCTGCGCCGCCTGGAGAGGGTGCGGCAGGAGTTCGTAGCCAATCTCTCCCACGAGTTGAAGACGCCGCTCACCTCATTGCGTCTGGCCGCCGAGAGCCTCGTAGCTGATCCCCCGGAGGGGGCGCGCCGCCGCTTTGCGGAGCGCGTGGTGCAGGACGCCGACCACCTGACGGCGCTGGTCAACAACCTCCGCCAGCTGGCCGAGATCGAAGCTGAGGGTGGCAACCTGGCGGTCTCCCGCTTTGGCCTGGCCGAGCTGCTGCAGGAGGTGGTCCAGCGCAGCGCTCCGGAGCAGCTGATCAACCTCCGGATTCCCAGCTCACTCCAGGTCGAGGCCGACCGCTCCAAGCTCGCCCAAGCTCTAGCCAACCTGCTGGACAATGCAGCCAAGTTCTCACCCGCCGGAACCGGTATCGACATCAGGGCCAGAGCTGTAGAGGGCGAGGTTCACATAACCGTGCGGGACCACGGTCCCGGTATCTCCCCCGAGCATTGGGAACGCGTCTTCGAGCGCTTCTACAAGGTGGACCAGGCGCGCTCGCGGGCCTCCGGTGGGTCAGGCCTGGGCCTGGCCATCGCGAAACACCTGCTGCTCGCCCAGGGCGGCCGCATCTGGACCGAAGCCGAGCCGGATGGCGGCCAGCGGTTCACCATCGCCCTCCCCGAACGCCGAGCCGACACAGTGCCACAGGCCTCATGAAGTTGGCGGCGGTGGCGGTCAGCCGGACCGGGTTACATTGTCCGCAGGCCCCTAACCCTTAACCATTAGTTAACCCCACGCTTGAATAATCGAAGCGTGGTTGCCAGACCTCAGACCGGGACGCCAACGGCCGGCAGTTCAACAGTCAGTCCGCATCTGACAGCTCTGGAGGGCGCGCCGCAGACACTTGTCTCGGTCGAAGGCGTCTCCTTCTGGTACGGCAAGCGGCAGGCCCTGAACCAGCTTGACCTCGCCATCCCGCACCGGCGCGTCACCGCGCTGATCGGGCCTTCCGGGTGTGGCAAGAGCACGCTGCTGCGGATGCTGAACCGGATGTACGACCTCGTGCCCGGGAGCCGAACAGCAGGCAGGATCCTATTCGGTGGGGAGGACATCCTGGCGACCCGCCAGCTGCTGGAGCTGCGGCAGAAGATAGGCATGGTCTTTCAGAAGCCCAGCCCCTTCCCCATGTCGATTCGCGACAACGTAGCCTTTGCGCCGCGCCTGCTCGGCTGGGGCAAGAAGCGCATCAACGACGCGGTCGAGCGCAGCCTGCGGGACGCGGCCCTGTGGGACGAGGTGAAGGATCGGCTGAGCGCGTCAGGCACCTCGCTCTCGGGCGGTCAGCAGCAGCGGCTGGCGATCGCGCGGGCAATCGCAGTCGGCCCGGAAGTGATCTTGATGGACGAGCCCTGCTCGGCCCTGGATCCGATGGCCACGCTGAAGATCGAGGACCTGATGCGCCGCTTGGTCGAGACCTACACGATAGTCATCGTCACTCACAACATGCAGCAGGCGGCGCGGGTCGCCGATCACACGGCGTTCATGCTGATGGATCCTGAGCACGGCTACGGCGAGCTGGTCGAGTTCGGCAACACGACCGACATCTTCCAAAAGCCGAAGGACCCGAGGACCGAGGCATACATCACCGGGCGGTTCGGATGACAGTCACCCGGCACAGCTTTCAGCTGGAGCTGGACTTGTTGCGGGAATCGCTGCTGCGCATGGCGGGCATGGTCGAGGCGCAGATAGACGACGCTCTCAATGCCCTGCGCGCGTTTGACCAGGAAGCCTCCGACGAAGTGCGGCACAACGACCAACAGATCAACGAGCTGCACAGGCAGATCCGGGAACAGGTCTTTGTCGTCATCGCCACCCAGCAGCCTGTCGCTCGTGACCTGCGGACGCTGATGGGCGTGCAGTCCATAGCGCTCGAGCTGGAGCGCATCGGCGATTACGCGGTACGCATCGCGCGTCGCGCCACGATGCTGGCAGGTCTTCCCCACCGACCGCTGCGCACCGAGTTCGGGCTGATGGGCGAGGTTGCCAGCCAGCAAGTGAGGGACATCCTGGACGCGCTGATCGAGCAGAACGCCGCCAGCGCGGCAGAGGTGGCTGCCAAGGACGACGAGATCGACCGCCTCTACCATCGCGTCTTCGACGAGTTGATAGCCGAGCTGGCCGCGCTGCCGGATGACGCCGACCGCGAGCAGGAGGCGCTCCGCTGTGTGACGCTGATCCAGGTGGCTCACAACTTGGAGCGCATAGGCGACCGCATAGCCAACGTCGCGGAGGACATAGTGTTCCTGCAGTCTGGTCAGGTAGTGGAGCTCTAGCTGGGACACGAGGTGGACAGAATCCTGATCGTCGAGGACGACGAAGGCATCCGGGAGACGCTGCGCTACAACCTGGAAGCAACGGGCTACGCTGTCAGCGAAGCCGGCGACGGCGCGGTCGGCCTGCGCACTGCCCACAACCTGCGGCCGGATCTGGTGCTGCTGGACCTGATGCTGCCGAGCATGAGCGGGATGGACTTCTGCCGGGCGTTCCGCCGCGCCAGCAGCGCTCCGATCATCATGCTCACCGCCAAGGACTCGGAGGTGGACAAGATAGTCGGCCTCGAGCTGGGGGCGGACGACTACATCACCAAGCCCTTCTCCGTGCGCGAGGTGCTGGCCCGTGTTCACGCTGTCCTTCGACGCAGGAACGATGGCCAGGGCGAGCGCAGCCAGCCCGAGCAGGAAACCATAGGCAACTTCAGCCTTGATCGGCCAGGCCGGCGCGTGATGGTGGACGGCTCCGAGGTGCATCTGACCAGCCGCGAGTTCGATCTTCTCTCCCACCTGATCGCCCGGAGCGGCCGGGTGCAGTCGCGCGAGATGCTGCTCCAGGAGGTCTGGGGCAATACCTTCGTGGGCGACCGCAAGACAGTCGACGTGCACATCCGCTGGCTGCGCGAAAAGCTGGCGGACCGGGTGCCGCTGGAGATTGTGACTGTGCGCGGCGCCGGCTACAGGCTGGACAGGCGCAAGAGCGGCGGGCCGGAGGCTGCCGGCGACCAGGCCCCGGCCATCTCGGTAGCACGTTAGCGGTTTGGAGACAGCTCTCCGGACCGGCCTGCGCCGCTGGGGCGGCCGGGGCTCGGCCGAAGGCTTCCGCTACTGGTCGGCGCTGGCCGGACTGCTGGTGCCGCTCGTGCTCGTCGCAATCGTGCTGGTGCTCCTCCTCCAGGCCCAGCCCGCGCTGAGCCGCTTCGGCCTTGGCTTCCTCACCGCGCGGGCGTGGAATCCTGTCAAGCAGGAGTTCGGCGCCCTTCCCTTCCTCTACGGAACGGTGGCAACCAGCCTGCTGGCGCTGTTGATGGCTCTGCCTGTGGGGGTGGGAGTCGCGCTGTTCCTGGCCGAACCCGGGCTGCCGCGCGTGCGCGGAGCGCTGGGTCTCGGCGTCGAGCTCCTGGCCGGCATCCCCAGCGTCGTTTACGGCATCTGGGGCCTCTACGTGTTGGCGCCCTGGCTGCTGGAGCATGTGAGCAAGCCACTGACCACGCGGCTCGGCGGCTTTCCCCTCCTCGCCGGACCTGCCCGCCAGACAAACCTACTGCTGGCTTCCATAGTCATCGCGATCATGATCCTGCCCACGCTCGCCTCGATCTCGCGCGAGGTGCTGAAGGCGGTGCCAAACGGCATCCGAGAATCGAGCCTGGCGCTCGGCGCAACCTGGTGGGAGACTGTGTGGCGGGTGGTGCTGCCCGCGGCACGGGCAGGCATCTTCGGCGCTACTGTGCTGGCCCTGGGCCGGGCGTTGGGGGAGACCATCGCTGTGACCATGGTGATCGGCAACACGCCGGTGATACAGACGTCGCTGCTGGGACCGGCCTACACGCTCGCCAGCGTGATCGCCAACGAGTTCAGCGAGGCAACTGGCCAGGTTTACACGGCCGCCTTGCTGGAGCTGGGTTTGGTGCTGGTGCTGCTCACCCTGGTCATCAATCTGCTCGCCCTGCTGCTCGTCCGCAACACAGGCAGACAGCTGGCGTGAGCCGGAACCGCCGGCGCCTGTTCTTCAGCGCCGCGGCGCGAGGTGGGATCTGGCTGATGGCCGCGATCGCCTTGCTGCCGCTGGCGTTGGTCCTCCTCCATACAGTGACCAACGGTCTGCCCGCTGCTTTGTCGGTCAACTTCTACACGCATGTGGAGCGGCCGGTGGGCATTCCGGGGGCTGGCGTCTCGCACGCGCTGACGGGGACTCTGGTGATGGTCGGCATCGCCTCGCTTTTGGCCATCCCCGTCGGCGTGGTCGGCGGCATCCATCTGGTCGAGTACGGCGGTGGTCAGCTGCCCCGGGGCATCCGGCTGGCGGCTGACGTGCTGGTCGGTACGCCCTCCATCGCTGTGGGTCTCTTCGTGTACGCCATCGCCGTCGCGCCCTTCCACCACTTCTCAGCGCTCAGCGGCGCCGTGGCGCTCGCAGTCCTCATGCTGCCGATTGTCCTGCGCACGACAGAATCGGCCATCGCACTGGTGCCCAATGGGATCCGGGAGGCGGGGCTGGCCCTGGGCCTGGCGCGCTGGCGGGTTGCCCTGCAGCTCATCCTGCCTGCCGCCGCCCCGGGCGTCCTGACCGGCTGCCTGCTGGCTGTGGCCAGGGCGGCGGGCGAGACGGCCCCGCTGCTCTTCACCGCCTTCGGCAACAAGTTCTACACGCTGGACCCGACGAGGGCGATGTCCGCCCTGCCGCTGATCGTCTTCCACGACGCACTGACGCCCTATGAAGATCTGGTCCGACAGGCGTGGGGGGCCGCCCTGCTGCTCGTCGCGCTGACGCTCTTCACCAACGTGCTGAGCCGGCTGGCGTTGCGCCGCCAGATAGCGCTGGCCGGCGGCCAGTGACGCGGGACTTGGTGCTACGATCACACGCAACGTGATCTGCGCAGCGAGCGTCTGGAGCTATTGGTACTCGTTTACGGAGCCGGCGGGAAGCCGGAGCCGGACGAGCTAGCTCACCCTCGTCTCCGCTCCCCCGCCGGCACCGGCGTGCTGCAGGTGGGAGATCAGCGAGGAGACGAGACAGTTGTTACAGATAAGCGAAGCCAACCCTCACATCCGTCGCCTCGTGCGCATCGGCAGCATGGTGGTTGGCGGCAGCCGGCCTGTGATCATCGCCGGACCGTGCGCGGTGGAACCCGCCTATGTCGAGCAGGCGATGTCCTGCGCCGGGGCTGGCATCGACGCGCTTCGCGCCTGCCTCTTCAAGCCCCGCACCCACCCTGATAGCTTCCAGGGCCTGGGCGCCGCGGCGCTGCCCCTGCTGGCAGAAGTCCGCCAGCGGACCGGCCTGCCGCTCATCTCGGAGGTCCTGGCGGTGGAGGACGCAGAGGCATTGGGCGAGAGCGTTGACGGCTTCCAGGTCGGAGCCCGCAGCATGCACAACGTCCGGCTGCTGGAAGCCCTGGGTGAGCTTGGCCGCCCGGTTCTCCTGAAGCGTGGTCTCGCCGCCACCATTGACGAGTGGATCGCCGCGTCCGAGTACATCCGTCGCCGCGGCAACGATGAGGTGGTGCTGTGCGAGCGCGGCATTCGCACCTTTGAGCCGCGGACGCGTAACACGCTGGATTTGAACGCGGTGCTCATCGCCCGGGAGCTGACAGACCTCCCCGTGATCGTCGATCCCAGTCACGCCGCCGGCAATCGAGATTGGGTGCCGGCTTTGGCCAGGGCGGCTCTCGCGGTGGGTGCCGACGGTCTCCTGGTCGAGGCGCATCCGGCGCCGGCGCTGGCCTGGACGGATTCGGCGCAGGCCATTGACGTGGCAGAGTTGACCGAGCTGGTGATCGCCACCGTGGTGGCGGCGGCTGGGCGCTGATCGCGGGACTGGCGCCAGCGGCCGAGCGTCAGCCGCAGCGCGTCAGGCTCAGCCCGTCCGTCTGGGCCCCGTGCTTTCTGGCCCAGGTCGCCAGCATCCGCTGCAGGCTCGCGGCGCCCTGGTCATCCCGGCTCGCGTAGCTGAGCCGCATGCAGTACTGAGCGCCGCTCGTCCAGGCGACGTAGCTGTCTCCGCCCCAGCCGCTGGTCGCGGCCTGCAGATCGCCCGGGCTCACCCCGGGGTTACCGTAGAGGTCGTTCAGCATCAGGTTGAGACCGAACTCGCCCCAGACGCCCTTGTCGAAGATGGGACCGTCGGCCCCCGGCTCCCCCACCGGCTTGGGCGCCTCGCCGCCCAAAAAGCGATCGGGATGAATCACCAGCGCCGAGGCTTGAGGTGGGGTACGGAAAGCTTGGTCCAGCGCTGACTGACCCTGGCTGCCGCGCAGCGCCACGACAAACCGCGGGCCCACGCTGTAGGGGAAGCTCAGAATCCTGATGAGCACAGGGGGGACATCGGCTGGAACGCCGCCACCGCTCTGCGAGTCAATCTCACTTTTCTCAGCTGGGGACAGGCTGGCGATGTAGGCGTTCTCCACCGATACAGCGTCGCCTTCGACCAGCGCCGAATACGCCTCACCCTGGTCCTCGGTGAGGTTCTTCTGGTGCGCCTGCAGATCGAACCACTGGTCCTGCAGCGCGTGGGTCAGCTCGTGCACCACCACATGCCTGACCGCCGCGCTGGCGGTGTCGCCGCGCACCACCAATTCCTTGGTAGCAGGGTCGTAGTAGCCGATCACCGCGCCGCTGAGCAGCGCCTCCTCGGCCTTCTCGACATCGACCCCCGGCTGGACGAGATCCAGCGCGCGAAGCAGCTTCGCCTCGCGGTCCAAGTCAGCGTGATCTTTGGCCTGGAGCTCGGCGATGCGCTGAGCGAAAGCCGCGTCACTCAGATGGTTGACCTTGACCGGCAGCATGAACGAGAGCCCCCGGTGCGCCTCCACGAACCGCTCAGCTTCAGGAACGAAGGCCTCGATGCTTCCTGGCGGCCGGGCCGGCGCAGAGGAGGGTGAGATTGTGATCGACGGCCTTACTGAGGGTGAAGCGGCCACCCGCCGGTGGGGCAGCAGGCTGGTGAGCTGCTTTCCGCCGGGCGGCGCACAGGCCGCCAGGAGGAGCGCGACGACGATCGCGCTTAGAGGCCGGAAGATGGTCATACGCATCGCCGCCTGCCAGGATAGCCGCCGCCGGGTTGCCCAACCGGGGGATGGACGGCCTGGAGGCTCAGCCCCGGCCGCGGCTCAGGCGCTGGCGCAGGGTCGGCAGGAGGCCCGCCGGCAGGAAGAGCATCACCAGGACCATCACGCCGCCGTAGGCGGCGTAGCTCAAGATGGCTGGCGCTTGCCTCGGCAGCCCAGGCTGGCTGGCCGCCGCCTGCAGAACCTGGACCAGAAGCACTATGACCGCAGCGCCCAAGACAGCTCCCCACACCTCGCCCAGGCCACCCAGGGTAGCCATCACAATGAACTGGATCGAGAGCAGGATCGGGAAGGAGCCGGGCGAGAGGTATTCCAGGAAGAAAGCGTAGACGCCGCCCGCGAGACCTGCATAGGCCGCCGAGATGGTGAAGACCTTCAGTTTGTCGGCCCCAACTGCCACGCCGGAGGCGGCGGCGCCGATCTCGCTGGTGGCCAAGGCCCGCAGGCCACGACCCGGTCGCGACCGCACCAGGTTCCGGGTCAGGACGATGACCAGGGCCGCCACCAGCCAGCCGACGTAGCAGTAGACGAGTGGCGAATTGAGGTCGAGCTCTGAGTCCTGGCCCTGGTTCAGCACCGGCAGGAGTGGCGGAATGCCGCCCAGCCCAATGTCACCCCCTGTGATGCCGCGCGCCTCGGCCAGGATGGTGAGCACTATCAGCTGAAAGGCAAGCGTCGCAAAGGCCAGATAGTGGCCGCGTAGGCGCAGCACCGGGACGCCGATCAGGGTGGCCACCACTGCCGAGCCCACCGGTGCCGCGGCGAGCGCCAGCAGCTGGGGCAGGCCGTGCTTGGCCAGTAGGCCGGCGGTGTAGGCGCCGAGCGCGTAGAAGGCGGCCTGACCGAGAGAGATCTGCCCGGCCAGCCCCATCAGCAGCGAGAGCCCAACCGTGACGACAACGTAGAGCGTGAAGAGCACGAACACTGTCTGCTTGCCCGAGTCGAGCAGCGGCGGCAGCAGCAGCGAGGCCAGGGCGACGCCGGCGATCAGCACCGATGACGGTCTCAGGAACCTCGATCGCAGCACTGTGGTCATGAGCCGCGCCTCAGTCCGCCTGAGCCCGGCGGCTTGCCTGCCAGACGAGGATGCCCACGATCAGCACCAGCGACACTCCCTTCTGGTAGGACGCATGTGAGTAACCGGCCACCAGGGCCTCCGCCACGCCGATGACGAGACCGCCGACGAGCGCCGCGCCGGGCCGTTGCAGGCCGCCGAAGATCGCCGCCGCGAAGCCGTTCACCGCCAGGTCCACGTCGGAATCGAATGTCAGCGAGCGCAGCGGCAGCAGCAGGACCCCCGCCAGACCTCCGAGCAGCCCACCCACAGCGAAGGCGGCGATGCCCACGCGTGTGACGTTGATGCCCGCCAGCCTCGCCGCGTAGGCGTTGGAGGCGCAGGCTGTGAAGATCTTGCCCAGGTAGGTGCGGTTGAAGAACAGCAGCAGGGCGGCAAAGCTGACCACAGCGCCGGCCACTATCAGCAGGTACTGGCGCTGCAGCGTCAGCCCGGCCAGGCTGAACACTCCCGGAACACCTTCGAACTGGAGCGGCTGGTCGCCCCAGATCGCGACCTCGACGGCATAGAAGAGGAAGCCGAGACCGATGGTGATGATGAGCGAGGCCAGAAGCGGCGTCCCCCGGCGGCCGATGCTGATGACGCCGACCACCCCCCCGGCCGCGGTCGCCAGGAGAACTGCAAGCAGCTCCGAGACGCCGTGCGGCAGGCCCGCGCGCAGCGCGGAGAAGGTCACATAACCCGCCAGGATGGCAAATCCGCCCTGGGCGAAGTTGACCACCCCTGTCACGCGGTGGATGGTCACGAAACCAGTCGCCACCAGGGCGAAGGCGCAGCCGGTGGCGATACCGCTGATCAGGTACTGGAGGAGCGCGCTCACGCCTCAGCGTCCTCACCGCCGGATGCCACTGGCACCGGCTCCGGCGCTCCGCCCAGGTAGGCGGCCTGCACCGCCGCACTCGAGGCGAGCTCCTCGGCGGACCCGCTGAGGACTATTTGGCCGGCTTCCAGCACGTATGCGCGGGGACAGAGCTCCAGAGCCAGGCGGACGTTCTGCTCGACCAGCAGAATCGCAGTCGCCCTTTCGCGGTTGAGCGAGCGCAGGTACTGGGCGAGAGAGTCAACCACCAGCGGCGCCAGGCCCAGCGAGAGTTCGTCGATGGCCAGCAGATCAGGCGTGGACATCAGCGCTCGGCCAACCGCCACCATCTGCTGCTCTCCGCCCGACAGCGTGCCGGCGATGCGACCGCGCAGCTCGCGCAGGCGGGGCAGCAGCTCGTAGACCGCCGCTGGATCGCGCTGCCTGACCGACCAGGCGCCGATGCGGAGGTTGTCCTCCACGCTCATGTCGGCAAAGAGCTGCCGGCCCTCCGGCACCTGGGTGACGCGCCCAGAGAGCTGGATCCGGCCGGCCGCGGGCCGGATCACCCCGCTGATGGCGTTCAGCAGAGTGGTTTTGCCGGCGCCGTTCGGTCCGACCAGGGCCACCATCTCGCCCCGAGCGACCTGCAGGCTGACGTCAGCCAGCGCCACCGCTGCGCCATAGCGGACAGTCAGGCCCCGGACCTCCAGGAGCGCCTCAGCCACCGCTGGCCACGCTCTTGGTCTCGGCCGCCCGGCCCAGGTAGGCGGCGATCACCGCCGGATCCTGGCGGATCTGCGCGGGCTCTCCCTCCGCTATGACACTGCCGCGATCCATGACGGTTATGCGGTTTGCCAGCCGGGTGACGAAGGCGACGTCGTGCTCGACCAGCAGCATGGTCAGCCCTTCCGCTCGCAACTCCTCGATCAGCCGGGCGAGCGCCTCCCTCTCCCCACTGCGCAGACCGCTGGCCGGCTCGTCCAAGAGCAGCAGCGTCGGTTCAGAGCAGAGTGCCCGCGCCACCTGAACCGCCCGCTGCTGGCCCAACGGCAGCGATTGGGCGGCCGTGCCGGAGAGATGGGCCAGGCCCGCCCGGACCAGGGCCTGTTCGGCGCGCCGCCGGATGAGCGGTTCCTCACGCCGGTGCCTGGGCAGCCGGAGAGCGGCTTCGACGAAACCGTGGTGGGTGCTCGCATGCGCGCCCACCATGACGTTCTCCAGCACCGTCATGCCGCGAAAGAGGCGCACCGACTGGAAGACGATGGCGGTGCCCAGGCGGGCGCGGGCCTCGGGGCTCAACCCGTCCAGGTTCCGCCCCTCCAGCGCCACAGTGCCGCTGTCGGGCCTCAGCAGTCCCGCGATCAGGTTGAACAACGTCGACTTGCCGGCGCCGTTGGGGCCTATCACCGCATGCAGGGCCCCGCGCGCCACTGCCAGCGAGACGCCGTTCACAGCTACCACGCCACCGAAGCGGCGGGTCAGGTCACTGGCGCTGAGCATTGTTTGGCTGGGCGGAATCAGGCTGCGCCCGCCGGGCTGCTATTTGAGCTTGCTGAACTGCTGGTTGGCGTAGTCGGTGGGGACCAACGCGTTTCCTCTGACCACTCCGATCTCGACATAGTCCACAGTGATCCCTGAGTGGTCGGACTTGCTCATCTTGTAGGTGCCCTGCGGCGTCTGCAAATTGGCCGACTCCAATCCGGCGAGTATCTCTGAGGTCGTCGTGCCCTTGCGCTTCATGGCATCGGCCAGGAGCTGAACTCCGATGTAGCCGTCGAAGGCGAACTGCGGCGGGTAGCCCGAATTGCTCTGGGCGTACTTGTCGGCCATCTTCTTGGCCAGCTTCTTGGCGCCGACGTTGTCGGGCAGCGACTGACCCATCACACCGATCTGAGCTGGCACTATCACACCCTCCGAGGCGGGACCCGTCGCATTGGGGCCGAAGTACAGTGGGGTCGCCTGCGCATGGCTGAAGATGAGCGGCAGCTTCAAGCCCAGGTTCTTGTAGGCCTTGGTGATGCCCACCGCCGGGCCGCCGGTGACCCAGACCAGCAGCGCCTGCGAGTCAGAGGCCCTGAGCTTGGTGAAGAGCGGTGAGAAGTCCTTAGTGTCGCGGGCGCTGAAGGGCTCGTCGTCGGCGATCGTGATGCCGTTCTTGGCGGCGAGAGTCTTGGTGGCCTGATAGCCGCTGGTGGCGAAGGCGTTGTCGCTGGCGTACCAGAGGCCGAGCTTCGTCAGCTTCTGATCCTTCAGGTAGCGGACGACGCGATCGGCGGTGACGCTGGCTTTGGCGGGCGTCATGAAGAGGTTGGGGTTGACTGGCTCCACTATCGTGTCCGAGGCGGCCAGCGAGACGACTGGTACCTTCTTCGACTGCAGCGGCCCCTGCTTGATGGCGAGAACCGCGTCAGATAGGACTGGACCGAGTACCGCTGTCACCTTCTCGTCGCTGAACGTGTTGAAGGCGATCACGGCTTGAGCGGGATCAGTCCTGTCGTCCTGATAGATGACCTGCAGCTTGCGGCCGTTGATGCCGCCGGAGCTGTTCACCTCATCGACGGCTATGTCGATGCCTGCCTTGTTCGCGGTACCCAGCGTCTGATAGGCGCCCGACAGTGAGGTGATGACGCCCAGCTTGATGGGCGAGGTGTCCGTCGAGGTGGAGCTCTGTCCACCGCTTCCGCCGCAGGCGGCGAGAACGAGAGCCAGGCCGGCGCCCAGAATGCGGAAGGTCCCTAACTTCATGTCGCCATCTTGCCTCCTGGAGGCAGGGACGCGCAACCGAGGAATGGGACTCCCCTCACCGGACCCAGGGGGGCGCAGGTCCGCCTAGGTAGCGATCTCCCCCCTGTGCGCGGCGAAACCCTCACCAGGGAACCAGCCCGGGATGTGGTTCAGAAACTCATCGTCCGCCGGGTGTTCGGGAAAGACCTTGTGTGGATTGAGCAGGCCCCTGGGGTCCAGCAGGTCCTTCAGCTGGCGCATCAGCGACATGGCCAGCGGACTGTGCTCGAGCTGGGCGTAGTCGCGCTTCAGCACGCCCAGGCCGTGTTCCGCTGAGATCGTCCCGCCCAGCTCCAGGGCGTCGCGGAAGATCCGGCCGGCCACCGCGCTGATCAGCGGGCGCTGCTCGTCGGTGAAGAGCAGTGACGGGTGCAGGTTGCCGTCGCCGGCGTGGCCGACCGTGCAGATGCGGACGCCGCTTTCCTCGGCCAGCCGGCCCAGCCTCCGCAGCATCTCCGGGATGCTCCCGATGGGGACCGCCACATCCTCTGAGAGCCGGTTGTAGGGCATCTCCATCAGCAGCTTGCCGAAGTTCCGGCGGGCGTGCCAGAGCCGGTCGCGCTCAGCGTCTGATTGAGCTATGCGGTTGTCAGCGCCATCCAGCAGCTCCACCATCCCGAAAAGCGCCGTCTGCACCTGCTCAGAGTCGTGACCGTCCTGCTCGATCACCAGCACCGCCTGGATCTCTGGCGCGAAGGGCGGCTGCAGGACCGCGTGCACCGCGTCGATGGCGTAGCGGTCCATGATCTCGAGGGCTGTCGGAAAGTGGCCACCGCCGAGCACTCGGGAGACCGCCGCCCCCGCCTCTTCCAGACTGCAGAAGCCGACCATGGCAGTGGCTCGGTAACGCGGGTTGGGGATGAGCTTCACTATCACTTCGGTCACTATGCCGAGCGTCCCCTCGGAGCCGATGAAGAGCTGCTGCAGGCGGTAACCGCTGGAGCGCTTGCGGAGTCTGCCGCCCAGGCGCAGGATCTCGCCGCTGGCGAGGACCACTGTCAGGCCAACCACGTAGTCAGCGGTCACCCCGTACTTGACGCAGCGCATGCCGCCGGAGTTGCAGGCCACGTTGCCCCCAATCGTCGACATGCTGATGCTGGCTGGATCGGGTGGGTACATCAGGCCCTGCTCGTTGGCCAGCTCGTCGATGCGTGCTGTGATGACTCCGGCGCCGGCGACCGCAACGGTGTTGGCGACGTCCAGCTCGAGCTGGTCCAAGCGGTCCAGGCAGACGACCACTCCGCCGGCCAGCGGCACAGGTCCCCCGACCAGGCTCGTACCCGCGCCGCGCGCGACAATCGGCAGATCCCGCTCGGCACACAGGCGGACCACCGCCGCAACCTCTTCGGTGCTGGCGGGGTGAACGGCGGCGCTCAGGTCGTGCTGCAGGAAGGTGACGTCGTGCGTGTAGTCCTGCGCTGCCTCACCGGTTTGGACGTGGGCGTCGCCGACCAGAGCGGCCAGACCGAGGATGAGGCTCTGGTCAGTGACCGCGGACATTGTCTGGCCACACTCGCAGGCTGACGGGGTAGCTCCGCGCAAAGTTGGCCACGCTGCCCGACACCTGCTCCATCCGCGCTCTGTACTTGGCCACGTATTCAGCGTGCTGATCACTGGGCGTCTCGCCCGGGGTGAGCTCGGCGCGCCCGGTGAACACGATGATGTCACCACCCTGGCCGTTCCCATCGAAGTTGAGCGCTACCCGCGGCCTCGATTCGATGTGCTTCAATCGCGCCGCGTCAGCACGGTTGTAGACGAGCACACTCTGCCCGTCCCAGAGAAACCAGACAGGATTCGGCTGCGGCGTCCCCTCCCGCCCAGTGGTGGTGAGCCAGATAACCGGCTCCTCCCGGAGCCGGCGCTGCACACGCTGGCCGAAGTCGCTGTCGAGCTGGAGATCGAGACCTTTCGCCATTTGCCTAGAGCTTAGAGACCCATCCACCAAGGCCGCCCTCCCTTCTCCGCAGTTTCGGCTGTTGAGACGTCAGGCGGTTCCGCCGGGATGGATGAAGGGGGTAGTCGTGGCGAGCTGGACGAAGCCGAGACGCTGGAGAATCGGGCGGCTGTAGGGGGTGGCGTCGACCTGTAGGTAGCGGAAGCCCCGGGCCGACGCGAGGCCAGCTCGGTAGGCGACCAGCGAGCGGAACACGCCGCGGCGGCGCCAGGCTGGCAGCGTGCCGCCGCCCCAGAGGCTGGCGAAGTCGGTGCCGGGGTGGAGGTCCACGCGCCCGGCTGCGATGGGAGTCTGCCCGGCCCAGGCGACCACTGCCGCGGCTGTACTGGGCTTCCGCGCGATGCGGACCAGCAAGCTTCTGCCCACAGGGGCATGGTCTCCGCCGAACACCTCGTCATGCACGCGCACCAGCGCGTCGGCGCCCTGCCCGTCGACGACTGCCCGCAGTTCCACGCTCGGGCGCGGCGGCGCATCGAGCGGGAGCTCTGCCATCTCGGCGACCAGCAGGGCCTCGACCGGCTGGGGCCTGAAACCGGCAGCGATCAGCCTGTCAGGTAGGTCTCGGGGCTGGTCGTATGAGTAGTGCTTCCACTCCCAGGCGCGAGACAGGTCTGCGAATCGGCTGATCTCAGCAGCGATGACCGAGTCCGCGTTGGCATCGTCCAGATCGCACCAGGTCACCCCCGTCCACCCCTCCCCGCGGGAGATGCTTCGAATCACCCGGGCCTCCTGCTCGACGCATCCGTCCGGCGCGTCAGGCTTCGGCTGCCGGCGTATCTGCTGGTCGAAGGCCGCGAGCACCGCTTGTCCGTCCATGCGGTCACAGGCCAAAGGGGGCGTAGGGCAGGAGGTTGGTCAGCGCGCTGGTTATCAGCAGCAGGTTGTCGGTGAGCAGGAACAGGCCCATGATCACGAGCACCGCCGCAGAGGTCAGGTCGATCAGTCGCCGGTGCCGCCCGAGCACCGTGACCAATGAAGCGGCTCGCTCGATCCCCACGGCGAGCAGCAGGAACGGTAGGCCCAGGCCGAGGGTGTAGACGATCATCTGGAGCAGGCCGAACGCGCTGGCGCCCTGGTTGATGGCCGAGCTGATCACGGCGCCCAGCGTTGCGCCTATGCAGGGCGTCCAGCCGGCGGCGAAACCCAGACCCAGCAGGAAGGCGCCCAGCACGCCACCACGCTCGGGCATCCGGTCCAGGAAGCGAAACTCGCGATAGAGAAGCGGCAGCCGCACGATCCCCGCCGTCTGCAGCGCCAGCAGGATGACCACCACCCCCGCCACCGGCAGGACGACACCGCGCACCGGCGTGAGAACCGCTCGCAAGAGGTAGAAGGTCGGGATGAAAACGAGGCTCACCCCGGCGACGAAGGCTGCGCCGCTGGCGACTACGCGGGTGCGCCGCGGCAGCACTGCTGCCCGCCCTCCGCCGCTGCCCTCTGCTGCGGGCTGATTGGCTTCCCCGGTCAGATAGGCGGCGTAGGCGGGGACCAGTGGCAGGACGCACGGCGAGAGGAAGGAGACAAGTCCTGCCGCAAAGGCGAGCGAGAGCGCAAGCATCTAGAGATGCGTCCGGGAACCCAGGCAGCCGGCAGCCGACCGGCTCAGAGGCCTTCCTCAGCCGGATAGCTGACCTCACCGGCGCGGACGGCCACAGCCAGGCGGTTCTCTGGCGGCGCCAGCGGGCACGCCCAGCGGGGGTTGTAGTGGCAGGAGGGGTGGTAAGCGTAGTTGAAGTCGATGGTGACCTCGGCCGCCCCGAGCTGAAAGTCGAGGCAGCCCGCGTCGGTGTTCTTGATGGTGTCGAAGAGGTAGCGACCGCCGCCGTACGTTTCCCGGCCGGAGGTCGCATCGGTGAAGGGCAGGAAGAGGCCGCCACCGTAGCCCTGCAGTGAAAAGACCGTCAGCGAGCACTCTCGGCCCTGAAGCTGGAAGCGCAGACGACCGCTGCGTCGATAGCTGATCACCCCGTCCTCGCCGCCAGTGTCGATCTCGAGCGGCGAGGGGTCGGTGGTCTCCACTGCCGCCTGCACCCGGTAGGTGGGGTCGGGCGGGAACCAGCGCAGACCCTGGAATGCCGCCCGGCGGCCAGCGGGTATCGGAGACTGCGGATGACCGCCGAAGAGCTGATCGCGCGCCTCTCGCCAGGCCCCGAGCGAGCTCTCCCGATAGGCGTCGCCCATCCGCCGCCGCCAATCCACCAATTCCAGGGAGTCGACAAGAGTCATGTCCTCTGAGCCTAGTGCAGCCCGGCTGATCCAAAACCGGGAGAGCAGATCGGCGAGCCGTTGGATTCTCGCTGCCACCATCCTGGCCTCTGGAGTGGTCTTCCTGGACGGCACGGTGGTCACCGTCGCGCTGGCCCGGATCGGCCACGACCTGCGGAGCCCTCTCTTCGGCACACTGGAAGCGCAGACGTACGTCTACAACGGGTACCTGCTCGCCATGTCAGCACTGCTCATCCCGGCAGGCGCGGCGGGCGACCGCTACGGCCGCAAGCGGGTCTTCCTGGCCGGCCTGATCGGGTTCGGTGTGGCCTCGCTGCTGTGCGGTTTGGCGCCCAGCATGGAGACACTGATACTCGCCCGGCTGCTGCAAGGCATGGCGGCGGCCTTCCTGGTGCCGGGGTCGCTGGCGCTGTTGCGACTGCACTTCCAGGGCGAAGAGCAGGGCCGCGCTTACGGCCTCTGGGCAGCAGGCACCTCTCTGACTACGCTGGCCGGACCGTTTCTCGGCGGAGTGCTGGTGGACCTGGTCAGCTGGCGCGCAATCTTCCTCATCAATCTGCCGCTGGTTCTAATAGCCGTCTTCGCAGGCCAGCGCCATGTCGTAGAGAGCCGCGATGAGAACTCGGCGCATCTGGACTGGACGGGCGCCGCGCTCTTCGCCGTCGCCACCGGCGGCCTCTCGTTCGGCGTCATCTACGGCCAGGAGCACCAGTGGCAGGCCGTGGAAGGGTGGCTGGCGCTCGCGCTCGGCGCCCTGAGCTTGGCCGCCCTGCCTCTCTGGCTGAGTAAAACCGCCCACCCGCTGGTCTCGCTGACCCTGTTCAAGGTCCGCTCTTTCACGGTCATCAACCTGGCGACGCTGGTCATCTACGCGTCCCTCTACATCTCCGGCTACTACCTGCTGCTGTTCCTGCAGGGCGTGGCCGGCTACTCGGCAGCTGCGGCCGGTCTGAGCGGCCTGCCGGTCTCGCTCTTCCTCATCTTTCTCTCTCCCCGGATCGGGCGCCTGGCCGGGCGGTTCGGGCCGCGCCCGTTCCTCGTGGCCGGCCCTCTGTTGATGGCGGCTGGCACTGCCTGGCTGGCGCGCATCCCCCAGCACACGTCCGCCTGGCGGCTGGACCTGGCCCAGCCGGCGAGCCTGATACCGCCGCTGGCCTACGCCACTGACGTGCTGCCCGAGGTGCTCGCCTTCGGCCTCGGCATCAGTCTCCTAGTCGCGCCGCTCACCTCGGCGCTGATGAACTCGGTGCCCGAGGCGAATGTGGGCCTTGCCTCGGCCTTCAACAACGCCATCTCGCGGATCGGGCCGCAGCTGGCCGGGGCAGCTGTGTTCGTCGCCGTCACAGCGCTCTTCTTCGCTCGGCTGGGAGCCCGGCCGCCCGGAGTCAGTCCCTTGAACCGTCCGCTCGACGGCAACTGGCTGGCGCCTGCGTTGGCGGCCTCGACCGACGCCTTCCACCTGGCCATGCTCTTCTGCAGCGGACTGCTCGTCGCTGGAGCGCTGATCAGCCTGACGCTCGCCGGCCGGAGCGCCAAACCTCCTGACCCCGCTGCGGGATAGTGCGGCGTCCCTAGGATTCTCGGGTGGCTGAGGTAGCTCCCGGGCAGGACGAGGCGCAGCTCCCGGGCACTCAGGCGCTCGATGCGCGAACGCTCTGGACGCTCTTGGCGGGCAATTCTCTCGTGCTGATCGGCACCGGTTTCTTCCTGCCCATCCTGCCCCTGGTGCTGCGTCACCGCGGCAGCACCAGTCTCCTGGTGGGCCTGGTCTTTGCCGCCGGCCTGGCGGGTCGAGCGCTCGCCCAATATCCTGCCGGCGCTCTTTCCGACCGCGTAGGCCGCCGCCCAGTGATGGTGGTCGCCATGCTCCTCTACGCGGCGCTGTTCCCGCTCTACATCCTGCCCCTGCCGCCCGAGACGCTGATCGCCGTGCGGTTCGTGCAAGCTGTTTTCGGCGGCGCCTACGCTCCCAGTGCGGCTGCCATGATCGGCGACCTGACAGGGCCCCAGCGAAGGGCCAGCGCATTCAGCCGGCTCCGCGCTTCGGACATGACAGGGCTTCTGCTGGGCCCTCTGCTGGGCGGCCTGGTGGCGGGCTTCCGGCTCGACGCCGTCTTCGTCGGGGCCATGGTGGTCTCGCTGGCGGCGGCGATCCTGCTCTTCTTCCTGCCTTCGGTGACGCCCCGGCGCGAGGAGGCTCGGCAGGAGAACGAGGCGATCGGTGCCCTCGCGATCCTCTGGCTCATCCTGCCGGTCGCCATCCTGGGGATGGCTGCGTACTGGATGTTCGGCGTCTACGACACGATCTGGAGCCTGTACGTGACCAGCCGGGGCGCGAGCACCTTCGTTGTCGGCCTGTCGTTCGCCACCTACGCGCTGCCGATAGTCGTATTTGCCGGGTTGGCCAACTGGAGCGACAGGTTGGGCCATGTCAGGGCGGGTCTGCTCTCAGTCATGACGTATGGCCTCCTGGCCGGCGTCTACCCCTTTGTGAGCAGCGTGCCGGCGCTGGTGCTCATCGGTCTGGGGGAGGGCACGCTCACCGCCGCCGGCAACCCGGCGATCAGTGCCGAGGTGAGCCGGCTGGCGCCGCTGGGCGCGCAGGGTAGGACCCAGGGCGTCTATCAGACTGCGATCACCGCCGCCCAGGTGGCCGGCTCCTTGGGAGCCGGGGCGCTCTATGTGATCGGGCCGGCGCCGGCTTTCCTCAGCGGCACAGCCGTGTGCCTCCTGGGCGCCCTGGGCAGCATCCTGCTGCGCCGGTCGCGACGAGCGACCAGCGCATGAGCGAAGGAACAGCTCACCGCCCAGAGCGGCAGATAGGCATCTCCTATTCCGGCTCTGGCTCGCTTCTGGTCGTGGAGCTCGGCGTGGCGCGGGCTTTCGTTCGGCGCGGCATCGTGCCGACGCGCATAGCCGGCGTTTCCTCGGGCGCTATCACGGCTGTCGCACATGCCCTGGATCCTGTGCAGGGCAGGGGCCTGGAGGCGGCGGCGCGGCTCCTCGGCGGCATCAGCAACCGCACGTTCGGGCTGACCTGGTGGCAGGTTGCGCTGCGACTGGCTTTCGGGCCTCGCACCAGCCTCGGTGACAACCAGCCGATCAAGACTCTGGTGCTCGGAGAGCTGACGCGCGAGTTCGGGCTCAAGGACCCGGTGCTGGCCGACATCGGACCGCCCAGCATTCGAATCGGGGCCGCCGATCGGCTGACCGGCCAGCCTGTCTGGTTTCCGCCGGATCAGCCCCTGGGTGACGCGCTGCTCGCGTCCAGCGCGATCCCAGGCCTGTTCCCCTGGCGCATGCTGAGCGTTGACGGCGAGCGCCGGATGCTGGTTGACGGCGGCGTCCTGGAGGACCAGCCGGTCTCCGAACTGGCCTCCTGCGGTTGCGGGACCATCTTCTCAGTCGCCGTCGGGAGCCTGAACTCGAAGCCGCCCACCAACCTCATCGCCAACGCAGTCGGTTCGGTCTCCCTGGCGGTCCATCAGGCCGCCAAGCTGGAGGAGGAGCTGGTTCGGCGGGAGCTGGCCGGACGCGCCCGGATCTTCCACGTCCATCCCCACATTGAGCACCCGGTGCACGGCTTCAATTTCAGCCCTGAGCTGGTCAGACAGGTCACTGACAAGGCCTGCCACCTGACCGAGCGCTGGCTGGTCGAGCAGGGCTTCTAGCGATTCACCGCCCATCCTGGCTGCGGCAGCGCGCACTCGGCCTTGAATCCCTGGCTCTCCAGGCCCAGCGCCGAATTGAAGCGTGAGCGCAGATTCTCGACGGCAACGAGCTCGGTCAGCTCGACCATTCGAGCGTCGCCCAACTGCTCTCTAAGCCGAGCCACCAGCCCGTCAGTGACGATCGGAGGAGTGGTCGTCACAGCCTCGGTGTATTCGAGCACGAGCCGCTCCAGGTCCGTGTAGATCTCGCTCTGCCTCCACCCCGGTACTCCTTCGATCTTCGCCAGGTCAACGCCGCGGTGATGGGACATTGCCCCCAGCGGCTCGACCACCTTCCCATATTTGCGCTTCGAGTACCACGCCGCCAGACGCCCCAGAAGCCCCTTGTCGGACGTCCCCAGAGGGATGCGTGCCATCTCCAACCTCCTCACCAATGGATGCTCATCCCCCAGGCTAATTGGTCACGACTGCCCCGTCAGCGAGAATCGTTTGGCCGCCTCCCGGGCCAGCACAACAGCGTTGGTCGCCCAGATCATGAGCCCTCCCAGCGCGGCCATGCCGAGCAGCACTGTCTGCAGCCGGCCGTGACCGCCTGGGTCGTCGCGAGCGACGTTCACATTCGACTGCAGGTCGATTAGCAGCCAGCCGGCGACGAGGGGTAGGAGCAGCAGCGGGCGGCGTCTCACATGGGGCCAGCAGTAGGCGACGCTGAGCAGCAGGGGGACGAAGTTCCAGAGCGAGTTCTTCGGCGTAGCAACTGTCGCGGCGGCCACGAAGAGAGCCAGGGAGCCGCTCCAGCTCGGCCGCCTTCGGAGCACGATGGCGAGCGAGACGCCCATGAGCAGGAGGGCCAGCAGCACCACGACGGGAGTGACCGGAAGGCCGGGCACTAGCGGTTCGCTCCAGGGCGAGGGCAGCGCGATTCGGGAGATGAAGCCGTTCAGCGACGCGTTGCTCCAGTAAGGGTCGGGGCCGAGCATGTCGAGCAGGCGGCTGCTGCCGCGTCTGCCGCTGAGCAGGTTCGGCACAAGAACGAGTGCGCCGGTGAGGGCTGCTCCAAGCAAGAGAGGCACAGCCCCCGCGCGGCCCCGGCGAAGGTGGGCGAGCAGCCCCGCGGCCGGGTAGAGCTTCACAGCGCCCGCCAGGGCCAGGAGGAGCGTGGCCGCTCGTTCCCGACAGGCGAGGGCAAGCGCAAGCAGGACTATGAGGTTGGCCTGACCGAAGAAGAGGGAGCCGCGCACCGGGACGAAGCCGCCGGCGGCCAGTGCGAGCGCCGTCAGTTCAAGCCTGCCGAGTTGCGCGAGAGGCGT
The DNA here is from genome assembly GCA_003244185.1 of Candidatus Dormiibacter spiritus. Lineage (GTDB taxonomy): Bacteria > Chloroflexota > Dormibacteria > Dormibacterales > Dormibacteraceae > Dormiibacter > Dormiibacter spiritus. Next base: position 49,002 of record QHBT01000029.1, read on the forward strand.
CAGCAGCAGGCCCAGTGCGACGGCGAAGGCGGCGAGGCTCAGGCCGGCGAAGACGTAGCCGGCGACCTGAGCAGGCAGCAGCGCCAGCGGCACTACCAGGAGCAGGAAGAACAGTGGGTAGGAGTAGCCGAACTCCCCCACCGTTGAGTGCACACCTGCCGCGCTGAGCACCTGGTTCAATGCAGCGGCGTCATACGGGTTGCCGCCGTGCAGGAGTACGCGACCGGCCGCCCAGTAGTCGTAGAAGTCGTTGAACACCCCGGAGGTTCCCCGGTCGGTGACTGTGTGCAGCTCGAAACCAGCTGAGACGAAGGCGGCAAGGACGCCCGCGGCCAAGGCGCGCCATGACAGCAGTGCGCCGCGGCGGGCGGCGATGGCGCTTGCGATGGGTCGAGCGTAGCCAAAGCTGCTGAGCGGCGCTGGCGCCCAGTGAACGCCTAGCGTGAACGGCCGCCCGCCCCACGGTGGGGATAGGCAGCCTGCAAGCAAAGGTCGTGAGTTCGGCGCCGGGAAGTGGTGTGGCGTCGATGGCGCGCAGCCCATCCCTGGGGCACCCCGCTAAGCCGCGAACCTGCCCATCAGCGGTGAGCAATCGGCCCGCTTTCCCCTCCAGGTGGCGTAGCCTGCGCTTCAAATGGCGACCGTTGGGGAGCTCATGAACCGCAGCACCCTTCACACTGTCGCCGAGACCGTCACAGTCGCCGAGGCGGCCACAGTCATGGCCCGGGCCAGAGTCGGCTCGACACTCGTGATGGAGGGTGACCGCCTGATCGGCATCTTCACCGAGCGGGATATGGTCAGAGCAATCTCCCAGGCGCCCGAATCAGCCGGCGATCCAATCGCCCACTGGATGACGCGTTCGCCACAGGTCGTCACGCCAGAAAGCGATGCGCAGCAGGCGCTGGATGCGATGGTCGCCGGTGGCTTCCGCCACCTTCCGGTGGTGGAGGGTGAGCGTGTGACGGGGGTCATCTCGATGCGCGATCTTGCTGCGAGCGGTTTGGGCGTCCCTGCCCATTCGCCGCGCTACTGAGCTCACCACCGTCGGCTGAGGGGCCTCTGGCTGCTCACATCCTCGTCTGCGGTGAGGCGCTGATCGACCTGGCGGAGACTGGGGCCGGCCGCTACAGCGCCCGGCCCGCCGGCTCCCCATGCAACGTGGCGATAGCCTGTGCACGCCTGGGTGTGCCAGTTGCGTATTTCGGTCGCTTGTCAACCGATCACTTTGGATCGCGGCTGCGCACGGTGCTGGTGGAGGAGGGCATCGATCTGCGGCACACCCTGAGCGGTAATGAACCAACGCCCCTCGCTTTCGTGCACCTCGAAGCCGATCGGGAACCGCAATACGGCTTTTACGTGGAGGGCACCGTCGATCACAAGTTCGGTGCCGCTGAACTGCCCAGAGCGCTGAGCGGGGAGATTCGGGCGGTCCACTTTGGGTCCTTCTCCCTGGTGCTCGAACCGGGCGCCTCAGCGTTCGAGGCGCTGCTCCGGCGGGAAGCCGCCGACCGCGTGATAAGCCTCGACCCCAACGTAAGGCCGAGTCTCATCCCTGAGCGAGCCGCCTATGTCCGGCGCCTCTTGACTTGGTTGCCCAACGTCGATCTGGTCAAGGCAAGTGAGGCTGATCTCGCCTGGCTCCATCCGGGGGAGATACCTGAGGTCGTCGCGCGCCGCTGGCTCGCACCTGGCCCGGCGCTGATCGTCGTGACACTGGGCAGCCGGGGCGCGATGGCTATCACCCCGCATCAGAGCGTCTTTCGCGCCACCCCCCAAGTGGAGGTGGTGGACACCGTGGGAGCTGGCGACGCGTTCATGGCAGGCCTCCTGGCAGCGCTCGGGAGCGAAGGCGCGCTCCAGAAGGACGCCCTCCACCGGCTCTCCGACCCGGCCCTCGCCCGGACGTTGGACCACGCGCTCCGGGTGGCCGCCATCACCTGCAGCCGGCCCGGCGCCGATCCCCCATACGAGCATGAGCTGGGCACCCACGCGTGGTTGGCCGAGAGGTGAGAGCACTGGCAGGGGCTGAATTCGATTCCCTTGATTTTGCAGCAATTTTTTGCTAGACTGTCTTCGGCATGGAGTGGCTCTCAGGTTCGCTGGATTCGCACCTGGGGCGCACGAATGTCGAGATCCAGGCGGGCAAGCAGGAAAGCTTTGACAGGCTGCGTCGATGGCTTCGGATACAGGAACCGATCAGCTTCATCGACGTCATGCTCAACGACCTGGAGAGCATGAATCTGGCAGGTGTCAAGCGGGTTCCCCAGAGCTGGGAGGCGCGATTGATACGCCTGCGGCACCTGCTCCCCTCCACCTGCGTCGGCGACCTGCGCGCTCGGGTGGCGCCGGTCCGCCTCATGGACGCGCTCTTTGAGATTCAGGACCAGTTGTTTGATCTGAAAATGGGACCTGACCGTCGGGCGCTGCTCGAGCGCGAGGAATCCGACGATGATGGCTGGCCGGCGATCGACGACCTCCTGCCGGGCACCGTCGCTTCGTAACAAGCTGAAGAGAGTGAGAAGGTTCGCCTCCCCCGGCAGGCTAGCGGTGGTTCAGGTCCAGGCGGCCGTTTTTCAGGACCTGTTTGCGGTCCGGTCCCAGCGCATCGAAGCTCGCACCCCCGCCATCAGCCCAGACCCGAGTCCGCAGCTCCTGGTCGGGCGTGAACATGCTGGCGAACCGGGCGGAGAGCTGGCCCACCTCAGCCGGCTCGCGGCCCTCCACCTCCAGCACCGCCCGCGTCGCTACGTGCAACAGGCACATGCCCTGCACGATGATGCCGGGCAGCCCGGCGCGCCGAGCGAACTCGGGATCCGTGTGGATCCGGTTGTCGTCGCCGGCCGCCGCGGCATACCTGTAGGTGATGTCCGGACTCAGGTAGGTGCTGCGCTCGCCGGTCGGCGCTGGGGGCTCCTGCGTCGCTGGCGGCGGCTCCGCCGATGATGGCTTTCCGCCTGAACCACCTCCCTTGGCAGCTGCAGCGGTGCAGCGCGAGATGATCACCAGCCACTGACTCAGCACCGGAGCACCGGCCTCACTGCTGTCCACCCGCAGCGTGACCACCTCATTGGCACCGCGCTCCGCGATCGACTCCACAGTTCCCTGGGAACGGAGGACCTGGCCGTCCCGGAACGGCTGCAGGAAGCTCATGCGCTGTTCGCCGTGAACCACCCGGGACGGGTCAAGGCCCAGCTCCGGATCCTCGTTGATGGCCGCGATGCCCGCCCAGACGGGCACGATGCCGAAGACAGGGGTGAAGCCGCCCGCAATCTCGGCGTAAGCCTCCATTGCCTTCTCGGTCACCGTGTACTCGCCCAGGTCGTAAACGTGACCGGCGCGCTTGCGGTTGATCACGGTCTCACATGTAGAAGCCGCCGTTCACGTCCAGCACTGTGCCTGTGACGTAGGCGGCATCATCGCTGCAGTAGAAGGAGACGACACCGGCGACGTCGTCCGGCTGGCCCGGGCGAGCGAGAGGGATGGCCTGGACCATCTGCTCGCGGATGTTGTCAGGAATCGCCCTCGTCATCTCGGTGTCGATGAAGCCCGGCCGCACTGCGTTGACTGTGGTCCGGGAGCGGGCGAACTCGCGGGCGGCTGTCTTCACCATCCCGACGATGCCCGCCTTGGCGGCCGAATAGTTGAGCTGGCCGGCATTGCCAGTGGCGCCGGCCACTGACGAGATGCAGACGATCCGACAGTTACCCAGCTCGCGGAAGATGGGAGCCACTGCGCGGATGCAGGCAAAGGTGCCTGTGAGATGCACGCTGAGCACCTGATCCCACTGCTCATCTGTCATCTTGTGCAGGAACGCGTCCCGGGTTATGCCCGCGTTGCAGATCAGGGTGTCGAGCCCGCCCAGCTCCTCCGCCACCCGGCCGATTACCTCCTCTACCTGCCGGCGGTCGGCAACGTCGCAGCCGTGTGCCACCAGCTTGCCGCCAGTCGTGCCGGCGATCGTGTCAGCCGTCTGCTGGGCTCGGGGCTCGTCCAGATCCAGGATGGCGACATCCAGGCCGTCGCTGGACAGGCGCTCGGCGATCGCCGCCCCGATCCCACGGGCGGCTCCGGTAACCACTGCTCTTCTCACTGAATGGCTCAAACCTTCACTCCTCTCTAATGGCCGGGACGCCCCGGCGGCGGCTCACCTCTTCGTTCAGGTAAGCGACGATGTCAGCCAACCGGCTCCCTGTCCCAAAGACGCGATAGCCCAGCTCCTTCAGCGCCGGCCGGTCCGACTCGGGGATGGTGCCACCTACTGTCAGCACGATGTCTGAAGCCTCCGCCTCCCGCAGACGCTGGACGAGGCGGCCGCAGTAGTCCATGTGGGCGCCGGAGAGCACAGACAGGCCGATCGCGTCAGCGTCCTCCTGCAATGCCACAGCGGCGATGGAGTCGACTGTCTGATGGCGACCTGTGTAGATGACCTCCATGCCTGCTTCCTTGAGCGCCTTGGCAACCACCTTGGCGCCTCGGTCGTGCCCGTCCAGCCCCGGCTTGGCCACGACCACGCGCAGCGGCCCCGTCATTCGCTCAGCAGCCCCAGCCGACGATCCCTCTCGGTAAGCGCCGGATCCCGTGCCGCCGGGTCGCCATAGCCACCGGCGCCGGCGAGCTGGAAGGACACGACGTCACCGTACTGAAGGTCGACCGAGGCCTTGCCGCCGATCTGGTACTCGTTCTCAGTGCCAGGATTGATGACCGTCCTGCCCAGTCGGCCCGGCTCGCCGCCGAGCACGCCGAACGGTTGGAAGCGGTGCCGGTCGGAGAGGTTGGTGAAGCGGATCTGCTCGGCCAGGATGCGAACGTCGCGACGCACCCCTAGACCGCCCCGATACTTGCCCCGGCCGCCTGAGCCGGGGATGAAGCCGAAACGCTCCACCAGTACAGGCGTCTGCGCCTCCACCGCCTCGATCGGCAGGTTGGCGGCGTTGTAGGGCGAGCTGATCGCCTCGCAGCCATCCTTTGTGGCTCGGCCGCCGCAGCCACCATGGATCAGCTCGTAGCCGACGAAGCTGCGCCGGCTGACCGGATCCCAGGCGCCAAAGGTGGCGTTGCAGAAGTGGCTGTTGGCGCCTGTCACGGCCTTCGGCACGGCCGGCGCGAGCGCGCCCAGCATGACCTCGAAGATGCGCGAGCAGATGGCTGCCCGCGGCCCTCCGCCGGCTGGCGGCCGGGGATTCAGGAAGCAGCCGAGCGGCGCGCTGACCTCGATCGGCCGCAGCGCACCTGCGTTCATCGGCGCCTCCGGATCGAGCAGGCTCTTCACAGCCGCGTACGTGTAGGAGCGGGTGTAGTTGAAGTAGCTGTTCAGCCCGGAAATGGTCTGGGGATCGGTGCCTGTGAAGTCGACCAGCAGCCTGTCTTCGCGGACGAGCACATTGACCTGAAGCTTGATCGGGTCGGTGCCGGGGCCGCAGTCGTCCATGTGGTCGGTGAACGGGTATTCCCCGTCCGGCACCTCGGCGATGCGCGTCCGCACCCTTTCCTCGGTTTGGTCAAGCATCGTCTCGATGCAGGCTTCGACCGCCGGCCTGCCAAAGCGCTCGTATAGAGCGGCGAGCCGCTGCTCGCCGACCTGGAGCGAGGCGCGCTGGCTGCGCAGATCGCCTGTGATGTTCCCTGGGACGCGCGAGTTGCCGGCGATGATGGCCAGCGCCGCCTCGTTCTCCACGCCTTCGGAAACGAGCTTGATAGGCGGGATCCGGAGCCCCTCCTGGTGCCAGTCGAAGATGCCCTCCACCGCCTGGCTGCCCGGCCGCGCGCCCCCCACATCCGTGTGGTGAACGAGGTTGACGCCGAAGCCGACGATCTCGCCGGCATGGAAGTAGGGCATGGTGACCAGGAAGTCAGGAAAGTGGCCGCTGCCAAGCTGGGGATCGTTCATCAGCAGCACGTCACCCGGCCGCAGGGACTTCCTCGGAAAGGTGGCCAAAAAGTTCTGGATGGCGAAGTTCATGGCGCCCAGATGCCCAGGCGAGTAGGGACCCTGGGCTGACATGCGACCGTCGGCATCGAAGAGGGCAACCGAAAAGTCCTGCCCCTCGCGGGCCTGGATCGAGTAGGCGGTCCGCTGCACAGTACTGCCGATCTCGACGCAGATGGAGCGCAGTGCGCCCCAGACCACGCCCAGCGTGATCGGGTCCGGCGCGTCGCTCACCATCTCGCCAGCAGGCTTCCGTACGCGTCGACCTCGGCCGTCACGCCCGGCGGGAGGACTGTTGTCGACTCCCTCTCCTCCACAATCGCCGGCCCCTCCAGGCGCTGGCCCGGGACCAGCTTCTCCCGCTCGTAGACGGGCGTGTCGGTGAAACCCCTGGCCTCCGGGAACCAGGCCTGACGGCGGGCGGCCCGAGCGGGGGGGCCCGCCTGGAACCGGGGCAGCTGGATTGGCTGCCGAGTGCCGACAGCCGTGACGCGCCAGGTGGTGATCTCGATCGGTTGGCCTGGGTTGGCCAAGCCGTAGCGGCGAATGTAGAGCTCCTCGAACAGCTGCTCAGCCTGGGCGTAGGCCACCGTGAGCTCGTAGCCCTGGCCGGCGTAGCGCAGGTCGACCTCCCGCTCGAAGTGGTCGGGCTCGCTGTCGAGTGCGGCCAACGCTTCAGCCTCCATCTCGGCGAAGAGCGCCTCCGCCTCCGCTTCAGCCACCTCGCTCAGCCTGGCCAGACGGCTCCGCGAGACGTCGAAGCGCAGCTGAGCGTCGAGCAGGCCGATGGCGCTTGCGACGCCGGCGCTGGCCGGCATGATCACAGTGCCGACCCCGAGCTGCTGGACCAACCGGCAGGCGTGGACAGGACCCGAGCCGCCAGTGGCGACCAGCGCCAGACCGCGGGGGTCATGGCCGCGCTCGATGGACACGACGCGTGTGGCCAGCTCCATGTTGAGGTTGACCATGGCGTGGACCCCCCAGGCCGCCTCCTCCAGGCTCAGGCCCAGCGGCCGCGCCAGCCGCTCGCTGATGGCCTTGCCGGCCGCCGCCCCATCCAGCGCGACGCTCCCACCGGCAAAGCCCAGCGGGTTCAGATAGCCAAGCACGAGGTTCGCATCGGTGACCGTCGGCGCCTGGCCCCCCCGGCCGTAGCAGGCTGGGCCTGGCATCGAACCGGCGCTCTCAGGACCGACCTGGATCATGCCCAGTTCCGGCTGGGCGATCGAGCCACCGCCGGCGCCGATCTCGACCAGATCCAGGGAGCGAACGTTCATGGGGATGCCGCTGCCGGGGGCGAGACGGATCTTGTGCAGCTCGAAGGTGTCGACAGTCTCCGGTTTGCCGCCGGTGATGAGGGAGAGCTTGGCGGTGGTGCCGCCCATGTCGAAGGCGATGAGATCGGGCTGGGCGCAGAGCTCGCCATAGCGCGCCGCCACCAGGGCGCCGGCGGCAGGTCCAGACTCGATCATCCTGACCGGGAACTGGGCCATCGTCTCAGCTCCTGCCACTCCCCCGCCAGACTGCATGATGTAGAGAGAGCCGCGATAGCCGCGCTCTTCCAGCTGTCCACCCAACCCGCTCAGATACGCCCTCACGGCTTCGAGGAGGTAGGCGTTGACGACTGTCGTGCTGGTCCGCTCGTACTCCCGAAGCTGGGCGGAGACGAGGCTCGAGAGTGAGACGTGGATCTCCGGCGCGAGCTCTTTCACGAGTTCCCCAAACCTTCGTTCTGGGCCGGGGTTGACGTAGCTGTGCAGAAATGACACGGCCAGGCTTTTGACCCCCCGCTCCCGCATCTCGGCGATTGCGCAGGCAGCCTGCTCTTCGTCGAGAGGGCGGTGCACAGTGCCGTCGGCGCGGGAGCGCTCGTTGATCTCCCAGATCCACGTCCTATCGATGAGCGGCTCGGGCTTGTCGATCTGCAGGTCGTAGATCTGGTAGCGCTTCTGGCGGCCGATGGCAAGCACATCCCGAAAGCCTCTGGTCGTCGCCAGAGCGACCCCCTTCGCCTTGCGCTCGATCACCAGGTTGGAGCACCAGGTGGTGCCGTGGACTGCTCGGGCGATTTCGCGCCAGCTGACGCCGACCCGCTGGATCAATTCGTCCAGCCCGGCCAGACAGGCCGGTGTGGGATCGGGATAGGTGGTCAGCTTCTTGGCTGTGTGGAGCCGTCCGGAATCGTCCTGAAGTACGAGATCGGTGAAGGTGCCACCGACGTCGAAGGCGAGCTGCATCAGCCGAGAATCTCAGAGTTGTGCTGACCGAGAGCCGGCGCCGGAATGAAGGTGTCCGGCTCAGCGGTCTTGATGGGGTTGCCGATCAGCTGACGGCGCCCGTCCGACACGACCATCTGCCGGTGCAGGACCTGGGGATCGCGAAACACTCGATCGACTGTGTTGACAGGACCGGAGGGGACGCCCGCCGCCCGGAGCAGGTGGCTCCATTCCTCGGTCTTGCGCTGCCGCAAGCGCTGCTCCAGAGCGGCGACCACCTCGGCTCGGGCGGCGACGCGGCTGGCGTTGCTCGGGTAGCGCCCGGCCAACTCGGGCAGGCCCAGCACCCGACAGAGCGGCGGCCAGAAGCGCTCGACGAAGACTGCCACGACCAGGTGCCCGTCAGCTGTCGGGAAGGCCTGGTAGGGCACAACCGATTGGTGGCCGCTGCCGATCGGCTCCGGCACCCGACCGTCCGTCAGGTGGTACTGGCCGACGTAGGTGAGGAGCGAAACCTGGCAGTCGAAGAGGGAGAGGTCCAGGTGCTCGGCCTGGCCAGTCCTTTCCCGGCGTAGCAGCGCGGCGCAGACGCCCAACGCCGCAAACAGGCCGCCTGCCAGATCGCCAATGGGAATGCCTGCCCGCATGGGCCGGCCGCCCGGCTCACCGGTGATGGACATGCCGCCCGCCATGGCTTGGAGCACGAGGTCGAAGGCGGGCAGATCCCGGTAGGGGCCGTCCTCGCCGAACGCGCTGAGCGAGCAGGTCACCAGGTCGGCCCGGGCCTCGCGGAGGTCGCTTGGGGTCAGCCGCAGTCTCTGCATCACGCCGAAGCGGAAGTTGTCGATCACCGCATCAGCTGTAGCGGCGAGGTCGAGGAACCGCTCGCGGTCGTCGGTTTGCTTCAGATCCAGTACGACGCTCTTCTTGTTCCGGTTCACGGCGGCGAAGTAGGCGGAGAAGCCGTCGGGCTCGAAGGGCGGTCCCATGGCCCGGATGGGATCGCCCTCCGGCTCCTCGATCTTGATCACCTCAGCGCCCATATCCGCGAGCAGCATGGTGGCGTAAGGCCCGGCCAGCATCCGGGTGAGGTCGAGAATGCGAATGCCCTTCAGCGTGTTGCTCAACGTTTCAGGAATGTAGCGGTCCGGCCGCTCGGCTGGAGGCCAGAGCCAGCCGCCCAGCCCTTCGATCCACGTGGCCCACCGCCCGGTCTTCACAGGCGGGGTTGCCGGCCCGGGGTTCGCGCAAATACGATCTTCCTACCCCCCCTTGGGTGGGGGGTTTGGTAGGTGGGGTGCTTAACCGGTCGTTCGAGGTGTCGAGTTCAGGTGTCCCAGCCGCCCTTCCTCAGCACGTCCCGGCCGATCAGCGTGCGCAGGATCTCGGAGGTGCCGCCGCCCGAGAGCAGGAAGCGGGCATCGCGGAAGTAGCGCTGGGCGGAGTACTCACTGGCAAACCCATAGGAGCCGAAGATGCGGGTGGTCTCGTCCACTATGCGAACGCAGGCCTCGGTCGCGTGCAGCTTGGCCATGGCGGCAAGAGTGGTCAGCGGCCCCGTACCATCCTCATCCACCTGCCGGGCCGCCTCGGTTGAGAGCGTCCGGGCGGCCTGCAGGTCCGTGGACATGTCGGCCAGCTTGGCGGCGATCAGCTGGTACTCGCCGATGGGCTTGCCGAAAGTCTGGCGCTCGGCGGCGTACTTGGCGCTGTCCGCCAATGCCCGCCGGCCCAAACCCAGAGCCAGGAACGCAGTCATGATGCGGATCTCGCTCAGCACCCCGCCCACATTCTTGACGCCCTCCCCCTCCGCGCCCAGCAGCGCTTGCGGCGGGACCTCGCAGTCGATGTGCACTTCACTGGTGAGCGAACTCCGCGTCCCCAGCTTCTCGATCGGCCTGCCCACCGCGAAGCCCGGGGTATCAGCATCGAGCAGGAAGAGAGCGATGTTCTTGAGCCCCGGCTCGTCGCTGGTCTTGGCGCCAACCGTCAGGAAGGAGGCGACCGGCGCGTTAGTGATCCAGGTCTTGGCGCCAGTGATGTGCCAGCCGTTGGCGGTCCGGCGCGCCCGAGTGCGCAGGCCGCCCAGGTCGCTGCCCGCCTCCGGCTCCGTCAGCGCGAAGGTGGCGATCCGCTCCCCGCTAAGAGCCGGTCGGAGATAGCTCTCGTGCTGCTCGGGGGTTCCAAACCGATAAACGAACACCGTCCCCATGAGTGATTGCATTGCTGCGATGGCTGCCAGCGCCAGCGAACCGGCCGCCAGTTCCTCGTAGAAGAGGCACTCGGTTTCAAAGTCCGCGTCCTGTCCGCCGAGCGCTTCGGGATAGCGCAAGCCCAGATAGCCCAGCTCCGCCAGCCGCCCGAACAGCTGCCGGGGAAAGCGGCCGTGCTGATCAAGCTCCTCCGCGCGCGGCAGCACCTCCCTCTCGACGAAGGAGCGCACGCTGGCGCGAAAGAGCCGCCGCTCCTCGCGCGGATCGGCGTCAGCCAAAGATGTCGACAGGCTCCTGGTAGGTGCCAAAGACCTGGCGCAGCGCTCCCATCACCTCGCCCACCGTGGCATAGGCGCGAACGCACTCGACTGTGTAAGGCATCAGGTTCTCCGCGGGCAGGGCGGCGGCATCACGCAGTCGGTTCAGTGTTCGCTCGACCTCTTTTGGGGAGCGCCGCCGGCGGACTTCCGCCAGCCGCTCCAACTGCTCGTCCAGCGCAGCTGGATCATGCTGGTAGAGGCGGGTCGGCGGTGGCTCCTCGGCGGTGACGAAGATGTTCTCCCCCACCACCTTGCGTTCGCCTGTCTCCACCGCCTGCGAGTGGCGGTAGGCCTCCTCCAGCACCAGACGCTGGACATACCCGTTCTCGATGCAGCGCGCCATGCCGCCCCGCTCCCGCACATCGTCCATCAGCTCCAGGATGCGGCGCTCGTACTCGTCGGTCAGCGACTCCACAAAGTAGGAGCCAGCGAGCGGATCTGCGGTGTCGGCGATGCCTGACTCGTGTGCCACTATCTGCTGCGTGCGCAGCGCAGTCAGCATCGCCTCCTGGTCGGGGATCTCAAAGGCCTCCTGCCAGGTGTTGACAGTGAGTGACTGCAGACCGCCCAGGACCAGCGCCATGGTCTCGACAGTGGCACGCACTATGTTGTTGAGCGGCTGACGGTGGCTGAAGGTGGAGCCGCACGTTCCTGCGAACCAGAGGAACCGCCAGCTGCGCTCATCCTGGGCGCCGTAACCCTCGCGCATCAACCGGGCCCAGATGCGGCGGGAGGCTCGGTACTTGGCCACCTCCTCGAAGAAGTTCATGAAGGCGCCCAGGTTCCAGGAGATCCGGGGCGCGAAGCTGTCGATGGGAATGCCCCGCGCCAGCACGCGATCTATGTACTCCCGCGCGTTGGAGATGGCGAAGGCCATCTCCTGCACTGCCGTGGCGCCCGATTCCCGAATGTGGTAGCCGCAGACTGAGATCGGATTGGCGCGCGGCATGCTGGTGCTGCAGTACTGGAAGGTGTCGGCCACCAGCCGCAGCGAGGGCTCGACCGGAAAGACGCAGGCGCCGCGCGCGAAGAACTCCTTCAGGATGTCGTTCTGGACTATCGGCCGCAGGCGCTCGGGCGCCACGCCCTGCTTCTCGCCGGCCACCTGATAGAGCGCGAGGAAGAGGAAGGCCGGCGCGTTGATGGTGAAGCTGGTCGAGACCTGGTCCAGCGGGATGCCGTCGAAGAGCACTTCGAAGTCGGCCAGCGAGTCGATCGCCACGCCTACGCGGCCGACCTCCGCGCGCCACTCCGGATGATCCGAGTCGTAGCCCATCTGCGTCGGCAGATCGAGCGCCGTGGAGAGCCCCGTCACGCCTTCCTCGGCCAGCAGCCTCCGGTTCCACTCGTTGGTGAGGCGCGGAGTGCCAAAGCCCGTATACGTTCGCATGGTCCAGTACTTCTCCCGGTACATGTGGGGATAGGGACCGCGCGTGTACGGATACTGGCCGGGATCCGCGAGATCTCGCTCATAGTCCAGGCCGGCGACGTCCTCCGGTCGGTAGACAGGCTTGACCTCAACTCCGGACGTTGTCTCCGCCGGCCTGACCGACCGCGTCTGCGCCATCCTGCTAGTGTGCCGCAGGTCCTCGTGAATTGCAGGGCCGGGGCAGATCAGGCCTTGAGCGAGCGCAGCGCCAGCCAGGCCTTCCGCTGGCGCGACACGTGAGATCGCCAGGGACGCGTGCTGCCGAAGCCGTCGCGTCCGATCTGCCTCAGGATCTCCCGATACATGAGGGCCGCCGCGAGCACGCCGCGGCGACCGCGGCGGAGCTGCGAGATGCCGGCGATCCCCAGGCGGTACCAATCTTCAGTCAGCCTGATCTGGTCCTCCAGCAGCGGCCGCCGTTCCGCCTGAGTCAGGTCGTGGATGCCCAGCCGCTGAAGCGTCTCGGCTGCGAGGTAGATGCGTCCCCGTGCCAGGTCCTCATCGATGTCGCGCAGGATGTTGGTTCGCTGCATGGCGATGCCCAGCGCCCAAGCCGCCGAATCTGCCTCAGGAGGGGAGCCGAGAATGGCGGCGAGCAGGCGACCCACGGTTCCCGCAACCTGATAGGCGTAGAGGTCCACATCAGCTTCTGTCCGGAAGCCGGGGCCGCTCAAATCGGTGCGCATGCCGACTACGAAGTCGGCGACAGCATCGCGGGGCAGATCAGGATGGCGCGCCGCCAAGTGCGCGAGAATCTCCGTTTCGCGGCTGCCACCCGTGCCGCCCAGGGCCCAGTTCTCGACACGATTCAGAACTTGAAGCGCTTCTGGTGAAGCGGCATCGACAAGGTCGTCCAGCGTCCGCAGCACAAAGTAGAGCAGGTAGACGTCGCTGCGGACCGAGGCCGGCAGGAGCCTGGTCGCCAGAGCGAACGTCCGCGCCACCCGCTTGGTCAGCGCTCTCGCGGCGACCACGTGGCCCGTGTCAACCACGGTCTGAGCCACAGTCGTCATTACAGCCCCAGATCCGAGTTGATCAGGTTGCTGGTCACCTCAGCACCCAGGAGCACGCCCGGAATCCCAGCCCCGGGATGGGTGCCGCCGCCCGCGTAGTAGAGGTTCGACACCTGGCGATCCCGATTGGGCGTCCGGAAGTAAGCCGACTGCCTGAGTATCGGCTCGGCCGCGAACGCGTTGCCGTCGACAGCGCCCAAGCGGTCGCGAAAGTCCAGAGGCGTCCAGGCCGCCTCGAAGGCGATATCGCTTCGCAACCCAGTGAGGCCGAGCCCGGCCGGGCTCTCCAGCTCGTTGAGCAGTCGCTCGCGCAGCTCCGTACTTGTGCACTGCCAATCCATCCCGGCCCTCAAGTTGGGCACCGGCAGCAACACTGCTAGCGATTCCCCGCCTGTTGTCGCCATGCCCGGTTCGGTGCGGGCAGGCGCGTGCACGTAAACAGAGATGTCGTCGGAGAGCCTCTCCCGGCGCGTCACATCCGTGATGAAGCCGCGATAATCGGCGCCCACCAGCAGCGTGTGGTGCTGAAGCTGCGGATAGCTGCGGCGGGTGCCGAGGTAGAGCAGGTAGCAGCCCATCGTGGAGCGCAGCCGGGGCCGTGGCCTGCCCAGCAGATCGGTCGCGGTGGTTACCGCGTCCGCGTTGCTGACGACCAGGTCCGCCGCCAGCTCTTCGCCACCCTCCAGCTGCACCCCCCGGACACGATTGCCGGCGGTCAGAATGCGCATCACTCGAGAGCCTGTCTCGATCCGGCCTCCGACCGCTCGAAGCAGGCTGCCCAGCGCCTGGATCAGCGCGTGGACGCCGCCCTCCACATACCAGACGCCCTGCTCGATCTGGAGATAGGCAAGCGCGGCGTAGACGGCAGGGACGCGAAATGGGTCACCGCCGATGAAGAGCGGATGGAAGCCGAACGCCTGGCGGACGTGCCGCTCCTGGAAGAAGCGGCCGACGAACGCATCGACGGAGCGCAGGGCGCCCAGCCGCAGCATCGCCGGCACCAGCGCCAGGAAGTCGGCCAGGCGCAGAAAGCTGCGCCGCCCGGCCACCAGGATCGCCTGTTCGTAGATTGCCCGGCTGGCCGCCAGGAAGCCGTCGTAGCGGGCGGCGTCGGCCCAGGAGAACTGGCCGATCTGCTCCAGCATGGCGGAGCGGTCGCCGTTGAACAGGAAGCTCCGGCTCTCGCCATGCCAGGCGATGCGATAGAAGGGATCGAGCAGCCGCAGCCTGACGGCTTGGTGCAAATCCTGCCCGGCGGCGGTGAACAGCTCCTCCAGCACCCAGGGCATGGTGATGAGCGAGGGGCCGACGTCGAAGGTGTAGCCCGCCTCCCGGATCTGGGCTGCCCGGCCGCCGATCACGGCTTCCTGCTCCAGTACCGTCACGTCCAGCCCCCGAGCGGCCAGGCGGATGCCGCAGGCGAGGCCGCCGAGGCCGGCACCGATCACCACTGCCCGCCGCCCAGGTCGGCTCACGCGGGGGTTCCCAGCCGCTCGTGGAATACGCCGTTGATCTGGAGCAGCAGCAGCGTTAAGAAGCAGCCTGCGACCAGGTTCAGACCCAGGAAGCCGCGCCAGGCAGTGCGCGCCTGCCGGGTGGCGATGAGCGCCAGTGCTGCGTAGGGCAGGACCACCACCGCCGCCACGAGGGCAGGACCACCACCGGTGGCTGTGAAGACTCCGGCCAGCAGGTAGACGCCGAAGGCGGCCACGGCGGTGGCGCGGCCGCCGAGCCAGGCGGCGATCGAGCCGATTCCGGCGGCTCTGTCGTACTCAACGTCCTGAATCGCGCCCAAAGCCTGTGAGGCCATGCCCCAGAGCAGGAAGGCGAGCAGAAAGCGCCAGGGCAGCGCGCTGAGGTGGGCGCCCGCCAAAAGCCCGCCGCAAACCGGCGGCAAGACGAAGTGAAGGGAGCTGTTGAGCGAGTCAAGGAAGGGCCTTTCCTTGAGTCGTAGGGGCGGCGCCGAGTAGCTGACAGCGGCCAGCACCGTGAAGGCCAGCACTCCTGCCGCAACCGGACCCGCCAGCCAGGCCATCGCCAGCAGCAGGGGCACATTGGTCGCCGCGATGGTCAGCAGCATGCGCCGGGCCTGAGCAGGCGGCACCAAGCCCCCCTCGATGGCACCCCCCTTGCGCGGGTTGCGACGGTCAGACTCGTAATCGAAGAGATCGTTGACGCCGTACAGCAGCAGGTTGTAGGGCAGCAGGAAATACACGGTGCCCAGCACCACCGCAGCTGTCACGCGGCCGGTGAGCAACGCGACGGCCAAGAAGGGCAGCGCCGTGTTGATCCAGCTATAGGGCCGGCTAGCTCTCAGCATGGCGACCACACCAGGCACTGACGGCGACGGCATACAGAGCCAGGCCGTAGAGCAGATCCTCAACCGGCATCCTGCCGATCCCCACACCCGAGCGATAGCGGTCGGCGTAGTGATAGAGCCCTTCACTCGTCATCAGGAGATCAAAGGCAGCCGTGAGCAGGCCGAAGACAACGATTCCTGCCCAGAAAGCTGGCCGCCGCCAGCTGCCGGTCACGGCGGCCAACACCGCGGCCACCAGGAGAAGCCCGAGGGACGCCAGCGTGTACTCCCTCAACGAGTCGCGAGCCGTGTCGCCAGGAAGCGGAAGATCACCACCGAAACCAGCGTCAGAAATCCCAGCAGGATCGGCTCCTCCAAGGGGATGCCTGGCGGAAAGATGACTGAGTTCAGCCGAGGATCGCTGGCGAACCAGCCCCGCGCCGACCCCGTCACGTCGAAGGCCAGAAAGAGGGGAACCGTGATCAGCACCGCCCGAACCAGGCGCCGGCCGAAGCCAAGCTGCCAGCGGCCGGCCAGGACGAGCGTTCCCGTCCAGCTGCCGATCAGCAGAAGCAGGTAGGTGTAGCGAATCACGAATTGCGCCTGATGAGCCGCTCCGTCAGCTGCTCCAGCTCAGACTCGGCCTCCGGAGCGACTGGCATGGCCCGCAGCGCCGCCAGCGCTTCGGTTTCCAGCCGGCTGATCTCCGCTTCGGCGGCCGCCGCGGCGCCAGACTCCAGAGCTGCCGCCCGCAGTTCGGGCACAGTCTCCAGTCGCGCGGCATCGGGTCGGAGCCGGAGCGTGCGGGCCCAGAGCCACGTCGGCTTACGCTCCAGCAGGTCCTGGCCGCTGGGCTTGCCCGTTACCTCCGGGTCGCCGAAGGCGCCCAGCTGATCGTCCCTGAGCTGGAATGCGATGCCGGCGGGCACGGCGAAACCCGGCACGCTGTCGAGCAATGAAACCGGTGCGCCGGCCAGTGCCATCCCGAGCTGGATCGGCCGTTGCACCGTGTAGCAGGCTGTCTTGTAACGGTTCACGCGCAGCGCGTCCTCTTCGGTCAGCCGATCTGTGTGGGAGACGACGATGTCCAGATACTGGCCGAGCGTCACTTCCGCGCACAGCTCGTGGTAAACACGCAGCCCTGCCTGCAGACGTTCAGCTGGAAAGCCTGACTCGGCCAGCAGTTGGCCCGACCAGATGAGGGCCAGGTCGCCGAGCAGGATGGCGGCGCTCTCACCGAAGCGGTCGCGCCGTCCGCTCTGCGCCGCCCCGGCCAGGCGGACGTGGCTGGCGGGACGGCCGCGGCGCGTCGGCGCCTGGTCGATGACGTCGTCCTGAATCAGAGCGAAGGTGTGCAGGAGCTCGAGCGCCGCCGCCGCCTGGAGCATCTCGCGCCCCACGGTCGCGCCGGCCGCCCGATGGCCCCAACAGGCGAGCTGCGGCCGCAGCCGCTTACCCGGTGCCCTCACAGCGCTCTCGAGTTCGGCGTGCAGGACCAGCAGACGATCGTCGAGGTCAACCGCCTCCTGCCGGCGCGCGGCCAGAAAGTCGGAGAGAAGGCTGACCACCGCCTCGTCAACAGATCCTGGTTTGATGAATTCACTCACTTAGTAAGTATCTTGGCTGATAATCTAACCATGCAGCGATCTCTTCCACCCACCGCGCTCGAGGAGGTGCTGCTGCACCTCCGGATGATGGCGACCGAGGTGGATGCCGTCAGCGGTGCGGCGGCCGAGCACATGAGCCTGAACCGGACCGAGCTCCGCGCCCTCCACTGCTTACGGGCCATCGGGGATTCGGCCACCGCCGGCGACCTGGCCCGAATGCTGGCGCTGACCACTGGCGCCACAACGCGGGTCATCGACGGCCTGGTGGATCACGGCCACGCCCAGCGCATGCCGGATGCCCAGGACCGCCGGCGGACGGTAGTTACGCTCACACCAAGCGTGAAGGTCCAGCTCAGAGGGCTGTTCATGCCGCTCGGTGAGGAGATGCGGCGCGAGCTCAGGGAGATGAACATCGAGGATGATGCGCTGGCCGCCATGTCGAGGGTGCTGGAGGTGGCCCGCCGCCTGATGCGCGAGCACACCCACCGGCTGCACCAGAGCGCCCTCTCAACGACCGGCAGCCCCGGCGCCTCGGTCGGCGCGGACGACCATTCCAGTGAGCGGCAGTGAAGGCGATCGAGCACCGCAAGGCGGAGCACCTGCGGATCAACATCGAGGAGAACGTGGCTGGCAAAGGCATCAGCGCAGGGTTCGAGCAGTGGCGGTTTGAACATGTGGCGCTGCCGGAGATCTCGCTTGCCACTGTGGATCTCACGGCGGAGCTGTTCGGCCGTCAGCTGGGCGCCCCGATCCTCCTCTCCTGCATGACCGGAGGCGTCGAGGAAGCGGGGCGCTTGAATCGCGAGCTGGCGGGCGTGGCGCAGGTGTTCGGGCTGCCCATGGGTCTCGGCTCGGGCCGGGCGCTGCTGGAGGATCCTGCCCTTCTGCCCACTTTCCTCGTTCGGGCCGAAGCGCCGGATGTGCCGCTGCTGGCGAACCTGGGCGCCATCCAGCTGAACCGCGGAGTCAGCGCTGAAGCCTGCCGCCGGTTGGTCGATCAACTTCAGGCCGACGCTCTCGTCCTGCACCTGAACCCGTTGCAAGAAGCTCTGCAAGCGGCCGGCGACACCGACTTCTCAGGCCTGCTGGGTAGGATTGCCACCCTCTGCTCGGAGCTCGAGTGTCCCGTGGTGGTGAAGGAGGTCGGCTGGGGGATAGCCGCCGACTTGGTCAGGCGCCTCTGGGACGCCGGGGTGGCGGCGATCGATGTGGCCGGCGCCGGCGGAACCAGTTGGAGCGAGGTCGAGCGGCACCGGCTGGACAACGCGGTCCGGGCCCGCGTTGCGGGCGCCTTCGCCGGCTGGGGCATCCCCACAGCTACCGCCATCCTTGAGGGCCGTGCGGCGGCTCCCGAGGCGACGCTGATAGCCAGCGGCGGCATCGCCGACGGTATCGACATCGCCAAGAGCATCGCGCTGGGCGCCGATCTGGCCGGGCTGGCCGGCCCGTTCCTTCGGGCCGCCGCCGCCGGCTCGGCGGCAGAGCTCGCGGCCGAACTCTGTGAGACACTGCGCCTGGCGATGTTCGCGATTGGCGCCTCCGATCTAAGTCAGCTTCGCAACAGCCCCCGACTCAAGCCGGCTTGATAAGCACTGCCCTGGCCGCAGGCCAGGCGGGCATGGCCGTGCTGGTGCTTGGCCGCTTTCTTCGGCGGTCGCAGACGGCGCCGGCCCGGCTGGTCAAGGTTGACAGGGCTGCCGTCTCGGTGCTGGTGCCGGCCCTGGACGAGGAGCTGCGGCTTTCTGCCTGCCTCCAAGCGCTTTGCCGCCTCGCTCCGGAGGTGAGCGAGATCCTGGTTCTGGACGGCGGTTCTCGGGATGGCACCGTAGCGCTGGCCGAGGGCTTTGCGGCTGCAGAACCGAAGTTCCGGGTGGTCCAGGTGGGCGCGCCGCCGCCAGGCTGGAACGGCAAGGCGTGGAACCTGGAGGCAGGCCGCCGGCTGGCGACCGGCACCCATCTTCTCACGGTGGACGCCGACGTTCGCTTGGGGCCTGGCGCGCTGCCCTTACTTCTGTCGCAGGCGCAGCGCTCAGGCCTTGCCTCCACCAGCCTGGCCACCAGGCAGGAGGTGCCGGGGCTCTGGCTGGGAGCGCTGCATCCCGCTCGCTGACCACCTACATCTACCGGCAGGGACGGCCGGGGCGGATCAGCGTGACACCGGAGCGAGCGGAGGCCAGCGGCCAGTGCCAACTGCTGGAGAGCGGAGCGCTGAGCGAGATCGGGGGTTTCAGCCGGGTTCGCGCATCCACTTGCGAGGACGTCAGCCTGGCGCGCGAGCTGACCGCCGCCGGCTACGCCGTCGGACTGTTTGAGGGCGGAGGGGCGGCCACGACCCGGATGTACGAGGGGGTCGGCGAAGCGTGGCGCGGGATGCCGCGCTCGCTGGCGCTGAGAGATCGCTTCTGGACGTGGCGCGACTGGCCCCGGCTGGTAGGTGCGCTGCTGACCCAGGCACCGCCCCTTCCGCTAAGCCTCCTGACCAGCCGGCGGCCGGGCGCACTCCGGTCGGTGAACCTGGCCCTGCTCGTGATGCCGCTGGGCGTCCTGCTGGGCACGCGGCGCGCGTATGCGAGCATCAGGTGGACCTATTGGCTTTCACTGCTCGCCGACATCCCGGCAGCTCTGACACTGACGGCCAGCGCCTTGCGCCGCAAGCACACCTGGCGTGGCCGGAGGCTGGTGATCGACCGCCGCTCCTTTCGGCTCGGCCCGCATAGATTGTCCCCGCGATTAGGGGACTGAGCGCAACAAAGGCTCGGCCAGGTCTCGGCGGCCACCGGCGCCCAGGACTTCACACTCGAGCAGGGCACGGGCCGCGGCCGGATCTCGTTTACGCAGTTGCAGTGTGTCGGCGGCGCGTCGCACTGTCCAGCGCGGATAGGGCCGATCGTCCAGCCTCCACCAGCCCAGGCTGCAGCACCCGGAGATACCAGCCGTGCCGGCCGGTGTCGAGGACTCTGCCGAAAGGTCGGGCCGGTTCCAGCGACGGCTGATCTTGAAGCAGGGACCGCGCGACTGCGAGACCTGGACGATCGCCTCCCCCAGCTCGTAAACATCTCCAAGGCAGACGCTGTGTTCATCCTGGCCGGCGATCGTGAAGTTCTCGCCGAAGCCGCCCGGGCCCAGCTCGGCCAGGTCCAGTTCAGCCCGCCAAAGGGGGTAATGGTCCGCCGAGTAGCCGAGCACCGCCATGTCGGGGCCGCGGTGCACGCCAAGATCGGCCTGCTGATTTTCGGCCAGATTCTCCCAGTCGAGCCAGACCGGCCCCGCCGTCGGCTGCTTCACGAAAGCCGACCGCCAGCTCTTGCCCTCCGGCGTCACCCGCGAGGTCGGCCGGCCGACGTGCACCGCCGTGAGCTGGCCCGCGTCAGTCGAGATCACGCTTCCCTGAACCAATTCGGGCGCTGATTCGTTTCACATCAATAGACGCCAGGAGGTTCGCTAACGATGAATCAGCCATCCAGCTCACGATCCAGCAATGACAAGGCCGCGGACTTCCGCGCCGGCCCTCCGGCGCCAGACCTGAACAGCCAGTTCGAGGAGCTGCTGCACCAGGTTTGGTCGGCCGAAGCTGAGTGTGGGTTCGACGACCGCCTCGATCTCGCCGTCAAATACCGGCGGCCCGCACGACCCAAGCTCGGCTGAGACCGGGAGGCCAGACTCGGTGGCCACGGCTCAGGCCGTCGCAGCGACCTCCTGCAGTTCCGAGCGCTTGCGCTCGACGTGCTTCAAGACCAGGTCGGCGTTGCGCTGCTTGATCTGCTCATAGCCGCGGATCCGATCCGGCGTCGCCGCCAGCTGCACAGCCGTCCCGTGATTCGCCGGCGTGAGGTTGGCGCAGATCTCGTCCAGCAGCTCCTCATACCAACTGATGAGAGCCCGTTCAAGGCGCCGGATCTCGCTCCGCGCGAACGGGTCCCAGGCGGTGCCGCGGAGCCGCCGGAGCGGAATCAGAGTCTGTAGGAAGGGCCGGAACCAGCCCCCCAGTTCCAGCTTTCGCTTCAAACCGCGGTCGCGGAGAAACGGCGGGTGCAGGTTGTAGCGGACCTTGGGCTTGTCGAAGGTCTCCTTGACTCGTAGCTCCCACTCCTGCTTCAGCAGCAGTCGGGCGACCTCGTACTCGTCCTTGTAGGCCATGAGCTTGTATAGGTGACGGACCGCTTGAGTGACGAGCTCCTCATTGCCCGGCAGCACCTGCTGTTCCGCTGCGTGCACCTCCAGTACCCGAGCCAGATAGCGGCCGGCATAAGCGACGTCCTGATAGCCGATCAGCTCCCCCAAGCGATACCCCAGCGCCCTCCGCAGATCCTCGCTCAAGCCGGCCCGACCCGCGTCGGCCAGCATTTCTTGGTAGGCACCCCCCAGGTCGCCGAGCCGCTGCAGGTACTGCTTACGCACTTCCTCATAGCGCAGCGGCGGCGGCGAGAGAGAGCGCCTGACCGCCGCCGGGTCGTGCCGATAGAGCCGGCCGTAACGGAAGGCCTGGAGGTTGCGGTCGACCGCCACACCGTTCAGCCGGATCGCCTCCTCCAGATCGGCAAAGGCGACAGGCAGCACGCCTGACTGATAGGCAACGCCGAGCATGAAGGTGTTGGTGAGCATCTGGTCACCGAAGAGCGCTTCAGCCGTCTTTCCGGCGTCGATCCAGACGTTCCGCTCTGGCTGGCTCCACTGGTCGATGGCGCTCTCCAGCGCGCTCTTGCCAGGGAGCAGGATGTCCACGTGGCGCACTGTCTCCGCGGTCGGTTGCAGCGAAGAGTCGGCCACCACCACAGTGCGGCCGGGCGCCATCCGATCGGCATTGAGGGGCGCCACCACGCCCAGCGCGTCGAGGCCGAGCATCAGGTCCGCCCCGGCCACGCCGACGCGGTTGGAGCGGTAGGGATCCTGCTCCCCCGGCAGGATGACGAGGGAGGAAAGCACGGCGCCTCCCTTCTGCGCCAGTCCTGTCTGGTCCAGCGCGTGCACAGCCTTACCGCCCAGCATGGCCGCGACGGCCAGCACCTGGTTGGTGGTGACGACGCCGGTGCCGCCGATGCCCGGCATGTAAACGCGATAGCCGTCAGGCGGCACGCTCGGCTTGCCAGCAGGCTCCGGCAACTTGTCCAGACTCAGCTCGGGCACGGGCTTGCGCACCACGCCGCCTTCTGAGATGACCGTCAGAAAGCTCGGGCAGTCGCCCCGCGAGCACGAATAGTCCTTGTTGCAGGACGACTGGTGGATCTGCGTCTTGCGGCCGAACTCGGTCTCGATCGGCTGCACCGACATGCAGTTGGAGATGTCGCCGCAGTCGCCGCAGCCCTCGCAGACCTCCTCGTTGATGAAGATGAACTTCGTGGGCTGTGGCTGCTTGCCGCGCTTGCGCGCCCGCCGCTTCTCGGCCGCGCACTCCTGATCGAAGACCAGCACAGTGACGCCAGGAGTGTCCCGCAGCTCGCGCACAGCAGCCTCGTACCGCTCGCGGGGAAAGAGCTTCGCGTTGCTCGCCAGCCTGGCTAAATGCCAGCGATCCGGATCCTCGCTCACCACTATCGTGCGCCTGACGCCCTCCGACTCCAGGTAGCGGGTGAGCGTCGGCACGTCGGTGGCGCCGGTCGCGTGCTGGCCGCCAGTCATGGCGACGTGACCGTTGTAGAGGAGCTTGAAAGTGATGTTCACGCCGGCTGCCACGCAGGCGCGGACCGACTGGGAGGCAGAGTGGAAGAAGGTCCCGTCGCCGACGTTCTGGAGGAAGTGCTCAGTGTCGACGAAGGGCGCCAGGCCGATGAAGGCGGAGCCCTCGGCGCCCATGGGTGCCGCGTTGATAGTCCGCCGTTCCGGCTGGCTCATCATCGGCGCCATGCCGTGACAGCCGATGCCACCGCCCACCAGTTCGCCGTCGAGCGAGACGGTCGAGCGGCTATGCGGGCAGCCCGGGCAGTAGTTGGGCAACCGGCGCAGGAAGGCGTCATAGGACCGGCCCCGGACCTCCGCGACTGCGCTCAAGCGGCGTGAGACCGGGTCTCCACCGCCCAGCTCGAGCAGGCGCGGGCCGATTCGCTCTGCCACCAGATCTGCGTCAAGTTCGCCGAAGTAGGGGAACCAATGCTGCCCCTCCGCGTTCAGCTTGCCCAGCACGTGCGGGCGCTTGGGCAGGTCGTAGAGCAGGTTGCGAACCTGGCCCTCGACCAGATCTCGCTTCTCCTCGATGACCACTATCTCCTGCAGGCCTTGCGCGAATTCACGCACCACCTGGGGGTCGAGCGGATAGGGCATGCCGACCTTGAGCACTCGCACTCCCAGCCGCTGCAGCGCGGGTGCGTCCAGACCCAGGTCCAGCAGCGCCTGGCGGAGGTCGGAAAAGGACTTGCCCGACGCGACCAGGCCCAGGCGATCCCGCCGCCCCTTGACAGTGATTCGGTTCAGCTGGTTGGCGCGAGCGTAGGCGTGAGCGGCCGGGAAGCGCTCCTCGAAGAGGTGTCTCTCCATCTCGATCGAACCGGGGGCGAAGAAGAGGAAGGAGTTGGGCTTCTGGAAGTCACCGAGATCAGGGATGACTATCGGCGGTTTGGCCGGGCTGAGATCGACAGTGGCGCCCCCATCACAGAGGTTGGTCACACACTTGAGCGCGGGCCAGAGCCCCGTCAGGCGGGAGAGCGCGATCCCGTGGAGGCCCAGCTCCAGCAGCTCCGAGACCGAGGCCGGCGCCAAGACAGGCATGCCGCAGGCGACGAAGTCCCATTCGGAAGCGTTGGGCAGGGTCGAGCTCTTGGCCTGAGGGTCGTCGGCGGCCAGGGCCAGCAGCCCTGAGTGACGCGGACCGCCGCCCAAGTTAGCGTGCTTGAAGATGTCCAGGCAGCGGTCGACGCCAGGGCTCTTGCCGTACCAGATGCCGGTGACCCCGTCGTAGGTGGATTGGAAGACCTCGGTCATCTGGCTGCCCCAGACGACTGTGGCCGCCAGCTCCTCATTCAATCCCGGCCGGAGGTGAATGTCAAGCGGTTCCAGGTGCTTTTTGGCTCGGGCCAGCTCCAGGTCGTAACCACCCAGCGGCGAGCCGGGATAGCCGCTGATCATGATCCCTGTCCTGAGCCTTGCCGCGCGATCGCGCTGAGCTTGGATCATCGGCAGCCGGACCAGCGCCTGGACGCCTGTCATGAACGCGCGGCCTATCTCGAGGGTGTATTTGTCCTCCAGCGAGACAGGCATTAGCAAGCGTCCGCCCAGCGGTTCACTATGCGGATTCTAGTTGCCTGCAACTGTCGGATATTCAGCAGGCCCTCATGGCCTCCCTTGACCGGCGTTCCGGGCTGGCGGCGCCAAGATCCCGGGGGACCGGGTCCTGGCACGCGGGCATCAGGGCCCGGAAGGCGCCCCGTCGATCTGGGGCCTCGGATGCTAACTCTGGCCGGAACAGGCAACAGCAACAGGCAGCCAGGCCCATCCAGTCGGAGGCCCAGCGGGCTTGCCATGCTGTTAGAAAGCCGCGGCTGGGCAAAGTCGCATAGTCATCCCTTCCCGCGTGCGCGGACTTACCATCTCCACTTACCACATTGCTCCCGTAGGTTTGTGGGACATGGCTGAGGTGGCGGGATCACTCGACTTCGACGATCTCTACCAGCGTTACCGCCTGCCGATTTATCGCTCGATCCGCGGTATTGTCCTGGACGGCGCGGCAGCTGAGGATCTGACTCAGGAAACGTTCGAGCGGGCCTTCAAGGCGCAATCTGAGAGCATCACCGCGGCCGGTGCCTGGCTGCACAGGATTGGCATCAACCTAGCGCTCTCCCACCTCCGACGCCAGAAGCTGGCACGACTCCTGCCTGTCAAGCTGTTCACCCGCGAGGAAGTGAGCGACTTCGACCGCTCGGAGAACCGCACAGCCGTGAGTCGGGCCCTCGAGGCGCTCAACCCCAACCAGCGCGCAGTGGTGGTGCTCACCTACTACAGCGATCTCACCCGAGAGGAGGTCAGCCAGTCGCTGGGCATCCCGCCGGGCACGGTCGCCTCGCGCTTGACTGCCGCACTCAGGATCATGCGCGGCGTGATAGGTAAAACGGAAACCGCTCCCGAAGCGTCCTTAGCTTCAGGACCCGACAATGGATGAGACTGAGAATCGGCGGCCGACCGACCAGATCGCTGCCTTGATTCGCGGCGAACTCGATGCCTACCAGCCCCGGCGACTGCCCGCCAGGATGCCCGACTGGGGCGGTCTGATCCGGGCCGAGTTGGAGACATATCAACCCAGCCGGCTCCCCGCTCGCCTGCCCGACTGGCAAACGTTGGTACAGGGTGAGTTGAAGTCCTACCGGCCTGACCACCTTCCGGCAACCTTCCGCCAGGTACTCGAACGCAAGCCGAAGCGCGTCTGGGAACCGCACTTGAACTGGGCGCCGGCCCTGGCGCTGACTGTGGTCGTCATCCTGGCGCTGGCCTTTGGCGGTGCGTCGGCACAGCCGGGCGGCTTCAGTGGGACCATGCAGCGGGTCGGCTTGACCAGGTTGCTGCAGGGCGCATCACCCACCCCCCTGCCGCCCAGGACTGAAAGCCCGAGCCCCGGTCCCCGCGATAACAGCGGCGGCGGCGCTGCGCCCCAGCCATCGCCGAGTGGGCAGGCTCCCGCCACGCCGGGCAGTCCAGGTGGTGGCGACCAGCCGTCCGCCAACCCAGGCGGTGGCGGCCAGCCACCTTCCAACCCTGGCGGTGGCGGCCAGCCGCCGATTCCGGTGCCGGCACCCGCGCCCCCGCCGGCGCCGCTGCCCCCGCTGCCGCCAGTGCCGCTGCCCACCCTGCCCCCTGTGCCGCTGCCTACGCTGCCCCCTGTGCCGCTGCCTACGCTGCCCCCCGTACCGTTGCCCACGCTGCCGGTCTGCCCGCCGGTTCCCGTTCCCGGTGTGCCGTGCAGGTGAGGAACCCGTCACAACAGGCGTAGAACGACTGGTTCTCGGCGCCACAGCGCGCTGGGGCCACGCTGCCGGCTAGCTCCGCAGCTAATCCGGTGCGGCGAGCGTCATCGGGTGGTCTGGCAGCCGAAAACTCTTCCCTCAGCGACAGAAGCGCCTGCCTCCACTTCCCGACCCCGCAACCAGTCGAGCAGCTTCCAGGGAGCGATGGGATAACCGTGGGGGTGCACACCCGTCGCATCAGCTACGGCGTTGGCGATCGCAGCCGCAACCGGGATCACGCCGGCCTCACCCACGCCTTTGGCGCCGAAGGGACCCTCGGGGTCGATCGTCTCGACAGGGATGACATGGATGGGCGGAATGCCCAGTGCTGTCAGCATTCCGTACTCCCGCGGGCTGGGCCGGAGCAGCTGACCGTCGGCCACACCGAGCTCCTCCGTCAGGGCCAGGCCAAGTCCCATCACAGCTCCACCCAGCACCTGGCCTTCCACCGCGGCTGGATTCAGCGCCCGACCCACGTCGTGAGCGCACCAGAGGTTGAGTACGTGCACGAGCCCGCTGTCGGGTTCCACCTCCACCTCCGCCACGTGAGCGCCGAAGCCGTAGGCAGCCGAGATGTTGCCCACGAATAGTCGGTCCTGGGGCTCGGTGGGCGGGTCGTAGAAGGACGTCGCCATCAGCATCGAGCCACCCTGGCGCAGCATCCGCCGGCGCGCCACCTTGTCGTAGGCCAGTGAACTGTCGGGCGCGCCGCGCACGGCGATGACGCCCTCGCTAAGGGTCAGATCGGCGGCGTCAACCTCGAGGATTTCAGAGGCTGTCTCGAGCAGCTTCTGGCGAAGCTCGACGGCCGCGAGGCGGGCCGAGTTGCCGGCCACAAAAGTGGTGCGCGAAGCGTGAGCCCCGACATCCCACGGCTTGAGCTCTGTGGAGTCGTTGACCACGCTGACGGCGCTGAGCGGCACGCCGAGTGACTCGGCAGTGACCATCGCCAGCACAGTCTCCGAACCCTGGCCCAGCTCCGAGGCACCGCTGATCAGCGTCACCCGGCCTGCTTCATCGATCTTCAGGATCGAGCCGCAGCCGTCCGACGGATAAATCCGGGCGCCCCCGCCGACGTGAATGTAGGCGGCTGCGCCGAACCCGCGATGCAGATGCCGCCGGCGACCTCGCAGCTCTGCCCAGCCTGACGCCTTGCGTACCTCTTCCAGACACTCCGCCAGGCCGCAGGAGGTGATCCGCATGCCCTGCGGCGTGACGTCGCCTGAGCGGTTGGCGTTCATGAGGCGCAGGTCGATCGGGTCCAGTCCAAGCCGATCGGCTATTTCCTCGGTCTGCTGCTCGATGGCGAAGGTGGCCTCGGGGTTGCCGAAGCCTCGAACCGAGCCGCCGTATGCCTTGTTGGTGTAGACGACTCGCGCTCGCACTCGACAGTTCGGCACCCGGTAGAGGGAGCTGATGCTCTGCATCACAACCAGCAGCGCATGCGAGCCCCAGGCGTTGTAGGCGCCGTTGTCGGAGATGACGTCGGCATCGCGAAAGAGGAGGTTGCCGGCTTTGTCGGCGCCTGTGCGAAGCCGGATCTGCATGGGCTGGCGGACGCGGGAGCCGACGAACTCCTCCTCCCGGCTCAGATGGACTTTGACCGGCCGGCGGGCCGCCTTGGCCAGCAGCACAGTGATGAAGTCGAGGGGATCGATGTCGATCTTGCCGCCGAAGCTGCCGCCGATCGGCGGCTGGTGGATGACTATGTCCCGCCAGTCCAGCTGCAGCGTGTCAGCGATCGCCTTGCGATACATGAAGGCCATGTGCACGCCTGTCCACACATCCAGCCGACCCTCGGAATCGAAGGCGGCGATGCAGCAATGGGTCTCGATGGATGCTGGAGCCGAAAGCGGGCTCTGGAAGGTGCCCTCGACGATGACGTGAGCCGCCCGCGACGCCTGCTCGACGTCGCCGTGGTCGAAGTCCCAGCGCATGGAGACGTTCGGATCCAGGTCCGCCAGTTGGGGGTGGATCGCCGGCGCCCCGGCTGCCAGAGCCTCGTGGGGATCGTAGACGGCTGGCAGGGGCTCGTACTCGACTTCGATCAACTCCAGCGCGCGCTCGGCCGTCGCCTCGTCCTCGGCGGCGACCGCTGCCACCTCGTCGCCGGCGCAGCGGACTTTTTCCTGCTTCAACGGCAGGTTGTCCAGCCCGTAGCCGAACGGCCGCTGGGTGACGTTGCCGGCGTGGAGGACCGCATGCACCCCGGGCAGCCGCTCAGCCTCGGCTACGTCGAGGGAGAGGATGCGCGCGTGCGGGTGGGGACTGCGCAGGATGCGTCCGACGAGCTGACCAGGCAGTTGAAGATCGGAGATGAAGCGCGTGCGCCCCAGCACCTTGTCCCGCCCGTCGAGCTTCCGCTGCGACCTGCCGATGATCCGCAGCTCTGCGCTCTCTGCCGACCTGGCGGGAGGGGCGCTCACCGCAGAAGCGTAACCGGCCAAAGGGCACGTCTCGCCCTACGGTCGTGAGGAGCCGGCTCGCTCTCGGCTGCCCTCAGACGCGGATGACGGTTGTCGGACAGGCGATGACCGGCATGGCGGTGAGATCGTAGCGGCCCGCCCCGAGACCGGGGTGGCGGTGGCGAATCCCCAGGCCGGCGGGGCGCCGCCGCCGGCCGGCTTCGCCAGAATGCACGGGTGAGCCGCGCCGAGGAGGAGCTGAACCGGCGCCTGCTGCGCGCCCGGGACGCCATCGACCGCTCCTATTCGGAGCCCCTCGACATCCCGCGCCTGGCGCAGGTCGCGCACGTCTCGCCGGCGCATTTTATTCGCAGCTTCCACGCCGCCTTCGGTGAGACACCGCACCGCTACCTGCAGCGGCGGCGGGTCGAGCGCGCGATGTACATGCTGGTCCAGACCAGGCGCGACATCACCGACATCTGCCTCGATGTCGGGTTCACCAGCCTGGGTACCTTCAGCCGCACTTTCAGCCGGATCGTCGGCGAGTCTCCGAGCCGCTTTCGGTCCCACACGAAGCCGCTTCCGGTACCCAACTGCTTCGCCATGGCCTGGCTGACACCGAGCAGTTTTGGATAAGCCGCGCCAGCGGCGCACGGGTAGCGTGGTCCTCGGCGGGCCGACGACCCACTCGACAGACAACCCATCGACAGACAACCTATGAAGGAAGGAAATAACGAATGCTGAAGTCACTTCGCGTCTCATCGCTCTACGTCCTCGACCAGGATCAGGCCGTGGATTTCTACGTCGGCAAGCTGGGGCTGAAGGTGATCGACGACATCCCCCTCGGCTACATGCGCTGGCTCACGGTGGGCGTGCCCGGCGATGGCGATCGCTCAATTCTTCTAGAGAAGCCGGGGCCGCCCTCGATGGACGAGAACGGTGCCGCTGAGGTGAGGGCACTGGTCACCAAGGGCCGGACCGCCGGCAGCCTCTTCTTCACCATCGACGATTGCCAGAAGACCTACGACGGGCTGGTCGCCAAGGGCGTGGAGTTCAGCGAGCCGCCGACCAACCGCGGCTACGGCATCGACTGCGGCCTTCGCGATCCGTTCGGAAACTTCATCCGCTTCTCGCAGATGTCCGACAGCTTCGTCGAAGGCAAGTGGGAGGGTACCCCCGCCTGAGCCGCGGCGGCAGCAGGATCGTGGCCAGCAGTTCCTCGAGCCATTCCTGGTACGCCTCGGGCGTCCAGCCCTCGCCCGTCACCCAGCTCGGCGTACGCCTCATGCTGACCGAACCGCACGATCGGATTTACACCAGCTCGCGCGACGTGACCCCGGGAGCCGGCCCCGAGCAGTGGGAAAGCAGGGCCGACCCGTCTGACGGCGGCAAGGGTGCGATGTCCCGAAGGTAGGGGCAGTGGCCATTGAAGAGGCAGTCAACACAGCCCGAGCACTGGTAGCGCGGCTATATCGACGGGCATGAACGAGCGTGACATCATCAGGCGGCGCCAGCGCAACCAGCGGCTGACGGGTCAGCCGTTGAAGACCGCGTTGGAGATGGTGACCTGGCTGGGCGCCGTGCAGGCGCAGGAGTATGAGGAAGCCAAGTGGTCGGTCGGCCAGCGGCTCGCCTCCGGGACGGAGTCCGAGGTGGAGCGGGCTCTGACCGAAGGGACGATTCTGCGCACGCACATCCTGCGGCCGACCTGGCACTTCGTGAGCCGCGCCGACATCCGCTGGCTGCTGCAGCTGACCGCCGCCAGGGTGCAGGCCGCTACCGCCCAGTACTACCGCCACTCCGAGCTGGACGCGGCCAACCTGAACCAGGCAACGGATCTGCTCGTGAGCAGCCTGCGGGAGGGACAGGCCCAGACCCGGGCGGCGCTGGTCGAGAGGCTGCTGGCAGCGGGGATCCAGGGCGACGGCCCGCGGATGGGGTTCATCTTCATGCACGCCGAGCTGGAGGGAGTGATCGCCAGCGGTCCCCGCCAGGGCCGTCAGCACACCTACGCCCTGCTCGAGGTCGAATCCACGAGCGGGTTGGAGGCGGATCGTGAGGCGGCGCTGGCCGAGCTCACCTTGCGCTACTTCCGCAGCCACGGGCCGGCCGCGATCAGGGACTTCAGCTGGTGGTCCAGCCTCACGACGGCCGACATCAGGATCGGCCTCGAGCTGAACCGGACGACGCTGGAAAGCTGGACAGATCGGGAGGGCAAGGCGTGGTTCGGTCCTGGCGAGCTAGAGCCACAAAGCGATGACCCTCAGGCCTTCCTGCTCCCCACCTACGACGAGTCGGTCGTCGCCTACCAGAGTCTCCGGAACTTCCTAGACGGTTCGGGTGCCGATCGCACGCTGCTGACCAGGCCCCTGGTCATCGCCGGCCGAACGCTGGGGTCCTGGAAGCGCAAACCGGCCAAAGGAGCAGTCACCGTCGACGTGAGCGTTGGCCGACCCCTCTCGGCTGAGGAGAACGTCCAGCTGCAGGGGGCAGTCGAGCGGTTCAGCCAATTTCATGGCCTTCCGGCGGAACTGACTACTCGAATCGAAGAGGCCTAGCTGGCGCTGTCTGATCCGGTATCTCGGCGAGCGTCGGGCGCGTCCTGGCCTTAGCGACCGCCCAAAAGGGCTATGACCGGTGCCAGCAGTCCGGCCGTGGCGGCAGGGACTGACCAGTAGGAGACGCCCAGCTTTTCCCGGCGGCGCTCGAGCTGCTCGCACATGTCGTCGGTGCTACCCCAGAGCGCCATCGGCGAGCCGGCCGCATGGAGGTCGCGCGGCTGGAGCCCCATTCCCGCCAGCCAGCGGGTGGGCGCATCCCCGACAGCCGCCAGGTTCAAGTTGAGCTCGATCTCGTCCGCGCGCCCCCCGGCGCTGTCCCGAAGCCAGCCGATCCGCTCAGCCACCTCGGCCTCCGTGGCCTGGGGCGGCAGGCTGATGGTGACTGTGTCAGCCACCGTGCCCGCCAGCTTCATTCCCCGCCGGCCGGACGGATCACATCCTCGAGCTGATGTCTGGCGACCGCCAGCACGAAGGTGCCGACGCGCAGGCGCTTGGTCACGGCCGCCGCCGCCGCCAGCGCCGGCAGGGCGGAGGGCAGCTGCGGGCGGTCGGGCATGAGCAGGACGTCGAAGCCCAGATCCTCCAGCCGCCGCGCCTGTTCTGACCAATCCATGGCCGGCAGGTCGACGGCGCCGAAGCGGAAGGGCCGGCGCCTCATGCCAGCACTGCCCGACGCTGCGACCAACCGCCGAGCGCCTCGATCAGGCCGACGGCGGCCAGTCCGACCAGCAGGTGAGCGACCTGAACTAGCACGTGTCCCGCGCCTGGCAGCAAGGACGCCTGGGCCAGCCCGAAGCTCGGCATGACCAGGCTCCAAACCAGGGCGACGGCAGCCAGGGCGATCGGCACCCTGGCCCTGAGCCCAACTGCGACGGCTGCCCAAAGATCGATGACCAGGAGCAACCCGATCGTCATGTGGACGGG
Source organism: Candidatus Dormiibacter spiritus (assembly GCA_003244185.1). Classification (GTDB taxonomy): domain Bacteria; phylum Chloroflexota; class Dormibacteria; order Dormibacterales; family Dormibacteraceae; genus Dormiibacter; species Dormiibacter spiritus. The sequence goes on from QHBT01000029.1 coordinate 80,839, forward strand.
AACCAGCCAGTCGGCCTGGCCGGTCCAGAACAGCAGGCCGAGGGCGATCTGGACAACCGCTATCAACCGCGCCGCCAGGCGGGTCGCGAAGACCCCGAACGTTGCAGCACCTCCTTTATTTGTATGGATAGTATAGCCAAATATTAGATAGGCTGCAAGCGTTGAGTCCGCGGTCCTACAGATCCGACGTTCGAGTGCTGGGCGCCAGCGAGACGCGCCGGCGCATCCTGGAGGCGGCACGGACTCTGCTCAGCACGGACGGCCCGGTGAGCTTCACGATCGACGCTGTCGCAGAGCAGGCAGGGGTGGCCCGGATGACGGTCTACAACCGTTTTGGCTCCAAGGTCGGGCTGGTCGACGCGATGTCAGACGATCTCGCCCTGCGTGGTGGCATCCAGCGCTTGCCTGAGGCGTTCCGAACTCCCGACGCTCTGGCGGGTCTGGAGATCCTGGTCAGCGTCTTCGTCGGGCTTTGGGAGTCGGAGCGACTCCTCATCCGGCGGCTTCGCGCGCTCACCACTCTGGACCCCGAGCTGGCGCGCGAGGATCGCAACCAGCGCCGGCGGCAGGCGCTGATGGTGCTCCTTCAGCGTCTCGCCCAGCAGCGTGGAGACGCGCTCCCCGAGGATCTGGATGACCTGGCCGACCTGCTGCTGGTCCTCACCTCATTCGACGCGTACGAGTCGCTGTCAACGAGGGGAAGGAGCGCAGCTGCTGTGGCAGCGCTGCTGACCGAAATGATCAACGAGATACTCGCGGGGAGGTGGTCCACCGAACCTTCGTCTCCTGCGGGAGCCGGACCCGCTAAGGCAACTTAGCCGCGTTCGTCGACGACGCGCTTCGTCTTGCGGTCGGTCCGGGGCAGGCTGCCCGGCGGAACTATCTCGATCTCCGGCCGAACCCCCAGCTCCTGCCGCAGCGCCGCCGACAGCACCTCAGTGCCGGACACCTCCGGGGCCTCCACGCGGATCAGGAAGCGATCTCGGCCTTCCCGCCGGGTCAACAGCACCTGGTATTCGCTGCCCAGCCCGGGCTGCGCCGAAAGCACTGTGTCGATCTGGGCCGGAAAGACAGCCACCCCGCGCACCTTGAACATGTCATCCACCCGGCCCTTCAATCGCTCGATGCGCGGAAAGGGGCTGCCGCAGGGGCAGGGCTCAGGGATGATGCGAGACAGATCGTGGGTGCGGTAGCGCAGCAGCGGCTGCGCCTGCTTGCGCAGCGTGGTCACCACCAGCTCGCCCTCCTCCCCGGCCGCCAGCACCTTCTCGCTGGCGTGGTCGATCACCTCGACCAGGTAGTAGTCGTCCCAGTAATGGATGCCTTCGTGTTCTCGGCAATCCAGGCCCATGCCGGGCCCGTACAGCTCGGTGAAGCCGTAGATGTCAAACGTCTCGATTTTGAGCAACTCCTCGATCCGGCTCCGCATCGCCTCACCCCAGCGCTCGGAGCCGAACACCCCCACCCGCAGCGCCAGCCGCTCGTTGAGGCCTCGCCGCTGGGTTTCCTCCGCAATCAGCAAGGCGAATGACGAAGTAGCGCAGAGAACCGTGCTCTGCAAGTCGAGCATCACTTCGAACTGCAGGTTCAGATTGCCCGGTCCGGTGGGCACTGCAGTGGCGCCCAACCGCTCAGCGCCCGCCTGGAAGCCGATGCCGGCCGTCCAGAGGCCGTAGCCAGGCGTGATCTGGACTCTGTCAGCGGCGGTCACCCCGGCGAATTCGTAGCAGCGCTGGAACATGGCCGCCCAATCCTCGAGATCGTTCGCGGTGTAGGTGGCGAGAATGCGCCTACCCGTGGTGCCGGTCGAGGCGTGGATCCTGACCACCTGCTCCGGCGGCACGCAGGTCCAGCCGAACGGATAGGCCTCGCGCAGCTCCTGCTTGGTCGTCAGTGGCAAGCGGGGCAGGTCGGCCTCGCTGCGGATCGAATGGGGATCGACGCCGGCAGCGTCGAGCTTGCGGCGAAAGAACTCGCTGCCCCGATAAGCGTGCTGAACCGTCCAGCCGAGCCCGGCGTCGACGGCTTCGGTCATCAGTCCTTCACCACCAGGGCATCCAGCACCAGCGGCTGACCGTCCCGGACGAGGATGGGGTTGACGTCCACCTCGCTCACCTCGGGATCGGCTTCCAGCAGCGCACCGATGGCGGCGAGGATCGAGCCCAGCGCGCCCAGGTTTACGGGCGGCCGCCCGCGCCAGCCGCGGAAAAGGGGCGCCGAGAGCAGCCTGGCAGTCGCCTTCTCTAGCTCCCCTGGCTCGGCCGGACTGAGCAGAAACGCCACGTCCCGGAACACCTCAGCTGTGACGCCGCCCAGGCCGATCGTCAGCACAGGGCCGAACTGCGCATCGCGCAAGCCGCCGGCGATGAGCTCCAGCTCGCCCCGCACCTGCTCAGCGACCAGCACCGAGCCGTCCCCCAGAGCGGCCAGGCGCTGCCAGCAGGCGCTGAGGTCAGCGTTCAGCACGACCGCGCCTCGCTCCGACTTGTGCGCCAGACCCAGCGCTTTGGCTACGACAGGTCCGGTCACCGAGGCGGAGAAGGCCAAGGCTTCATTCAGAGTCCGGGTGAGAGCCTCGCGCGGCTTCGGCACGTCGCCAAGCAGAAGCTTGCTCTCCCACTCGTTGAGCGCCCTCACAGCGGAACCAGCGCCGCGTAGGCCGCGACTGCCCGCTCCGGCGTAGGCAGGACCGGAAGGCCGGCGCTGCGCAGGTGCTGCTCGATCTGGGGCACATCGAGGAGGAAGGCGGTGACCGGCTTGCCCGTCTCCCGCTGCGCCTGGGCCAGGCCGAGACCGAACTCCTGCACATCCAGACCGCAGTTGATGGCCACCACGCCCTCCACGGCCGGATCGGTGAACACCGCCCGCAGCGCCGGCTGAAAGTGGTCCGGCGGACACTGCGGCGTCAGATCGACGGGGTTGCCGGTGGCGGCGAAGCTCGGAGCCAGCCGGCGGAGCTCAGCCACCGTCTTCGCGGCGAGTGCGGGAAGCTCCAGGCCGGCTCGCTCGGCAGCGTCGGCGCCGAGCACTGAGGGGCCGCCGGAGATCGTCACGATGGCTATCCGGCGGCCAGCTGTGGGCGGCCGGGCTGACAGCACCTGCAAGCTGTCGAAGAAGTCGTCCGAGGTACCCGATTCGATGACGCCGCCACGGCGAAAGGCCGCCGTCACCGCGCCTCGGCTGCCGGCGAGCGATCCCGTGTGACTCGCAGCTGCCCGAGCTCCGGCTGCCAGCCGGCCAGCCTTCAGCACCACCACCGGCTTGGGGCAGCGCCGAGCCACCTCGACGAAGCGGCGTCCCTGCTGGAAGGCTTCTACGAAGAGGCCTATCACTTCCGTCGCGGGGTCCTCCGCCAGCCATTCCAGGGCGTCGGTCTCGACCACCTCGGCGCTGTTGCCGACCGAGAGAAAGCGCGCGACGCCGAGCCCTCGGCGGCGGCTCTCGGCCAGGAACATGCCGCCAAAGGCTCCGCTCTGGCTAACCAGGCTGATGTTGCCCGGCCGCTGGGGCAGGCGCCAGAAGTAGCTCCCATTGAAGAAACCTGGAGCGGATCGGCTCACCACGCCCATACAGTTGGGCCCCACCAGCCGCATGCCGGCAGCACGCGCTCGGGCGGCCATCCGGCTCTCCACTTCGCGCCCCGCAGCTCCCGTCTCGCCGAAGCCCGAGGCCAGGACGATCGCCGCCGCACAGCGGGCCCGCACGGCATCCGCGACAGCGGCTTCGGCGGAGTCCGCGGGCACCGAGATCAGCGCTAGATCCACCGGCCGCGCCAAGCGGGGCACGGTGGCCAAGCCCAGCACCTCACCACCGGCGGGGTTGACGGCTATCACGTCTCCTTCGAAGCCACCACCTAGCACGTTGCGCAGCAGCGTGTGGCCCAGCTTCGCTGGGTTCCGGGAAGCGCCGTAGACGGCCACGGACAGCGGCCGGAAGATAGCGTCCATGGGCAGACCATTCTTCCACCTGCTGCATGGCGGAGGCTGAGGCACAATGGGCGGGTGAGCACCGCCACCAAGCCGTCCACGCGGCTGGACCCCTCGGACTTCCTGGACATCGCCTCCCTGCTCTCGGAAGAGGAGCTGCTGATCCGCGACACCGTGCGCGGCTTCGTCAAGGACCGCGTCCTGCCGGGCATCGAGCAGTGGTGGGAGGAAGGAGTCTTTCCGAAGGAGATGGCGCGCGAGCTGGGCGAGCTGGGGCTGCTCGGCATGCACCTCCAGGGCTACGGCTGCGCCGGGGCCAGTGCCGTCAGCTACGGACTGGCCTGCCTCGAGCTGGAGGCCGGCGATTCAGGCTTCCGCAGCTTCGTTTCCGTGCAAGGCTCGCTGGCCATGTTTCCCATCCACCGCTACGGCTCCGAGGAGCAGAAGCAGCGGTGGCTGCCGGGCATGGCGAAGGGCGAGCTGGTCGGCTGCTTCGGGCTCACCGAACCTGACTTCGGCTCGGACCCCGCCGGCATGCGGGCGACTGCCAAAAAGCGTGGGTCGGACTGGGTGCTGAACGGCAACAAGCTCTGGATCACGAATGGCGGCATCTCGGACCTGGCAGTGGTCTGGGCTCGGGCGGAGGAGGGCATTCGCGGCTTCATAGTGGCGACCGGCAGCCGGGGCTACTCGATCCGCAACATCCATCGCAAGGTCTCTCTTCGGGCCTCGGTCACCTCTGAGCTGATCCTGGAGGACGTGGTCCTGCCGGAGTCCGCCGCGCTGCCAGGCGTGGTCGGACTCAAGGGACCGCTCTCCTGCCTCAATGAAGCTCGCTTCGGCATCATCTGGGGGGCGCTCGGCGCCGCACGCGCCTGCTACGAGGCCGCGCTCGACTATGCCAAGACCCGGCATCAGTTCGGCAAGCCGATCGGAGGCTTCCAACTCACGCAGCGCAAGCTGGTCGAGATGCTGCTGGAGATCAACAAGGGCACGCTGCTCGCGCTGCACCTGGGCCGCATGAAGGACGAAGGCAGGATCGCCGCCCCGCATGTCAGCGTCGGCAAGCTGAACAACGTGCGGGCGGCACTGGAGATCGCCCGGGAGGCGCGCGGCATTCTGGGCGCCAATGGGATCACTCTGGAGTACCCGGTGATGCGGCACATGAACAACCTGGAGTCGGTCTTCACCTACGAGGGCACCAACGAGATCCACACGCTCGCCATCGGGGAGGCAATCACCGGAATCCCCGCCTACCGCTGATTACGACGCGGGGCGGCCCTCGATCCTCCTGACCATTTTCGCAGGCCGTCCGGCGACTATCGTGAAGGGCTCCACGTCGTTCATCACCAGCGACCCGCCGGCGGCCGGGACTGCGGGGAGGGCTGGCAGACTAGCCTGATGACGCTCCCAGCCACAAGCCGCGCGGCCGGACGCCCGGCGCGCCTTTCCCGGCAGGTGGTCATCGACCGCGCCGAGGCCATCCTGGCGTCCGAAGGCATAGAGGCGCTGACTATGCGCCGCCTGGCACGCGATCTGGGCAGCTCGCCGATGGCGCTCTACGGCTATGTACACGACAAGGAAGAACTGCTGGTCGCCTTGCTTGACCGGCGGGCCGCCGAACTACCCCGGCCTGCCCTGCCGGACGACCCTCGAGGGCGACTGCTGGTTCTCTATGGGCTGCTGTTTGAGAGCCTGTCCAACCAGCCGTGGATAGTGCCTGTTCTGATGAAGGGGGATCTGTCCGCGCCTTCCATCTTTGGCATTGTGGATGCGATCCTGGGCGCGTTTTTGGCCGCTCGTCTGCCGCTCGAGCGAGCAGCGGCCGCTTATCACGTCGCCTGGCGCTACACGGTGGGCGAGCTCAGCGTCCGCCAGGCCAGCGCAGAGCGGCGAGCCGCCATCTCGCGCGAGCCGCTGATCACTACTCTGCAGCGGCGGGCCGACCCGACTGACTTTCCGCACCTGGCGGCTCTGCGCGGTTCGATGGCAGCCGCTCGGGAAAGGCTCGAATTCCAAGTGGGACTGGCCGCCGTCATCGACGGCCTGCTCGCGTGGCGCGACCGGTCTTGATGTACGTTCCCTGAGTTAGTATTTCCGTACGCGTACGCAAACTGGTCAGAGGAGGTGTCCCATGGAGACAGGCAGAGGCGTGAAGGCGGCCGGCAGCCAAGCAGCATGGAGCGCACCCGACGTCATCCCCAGCTTCAGCTACCAGGATGCAAAGGCGGCGATCAACTTTCTGGAGAAGGCCTTCGGCTTCGAGGTTCACGCGGTCTATGAGGGCGAAGGCGGGACGATTGACCACGCGGAGCTGCGCTTCGGCAACGGGATGATCATGCTCGGCACCGCCCACGATCGGCCGGACTGGCCGACGCGGGCGCCGGGCCAGCTCGGCGGCACGACGGGTGGAACCTACGTGATAGTGGCCGATCCGGACGCTCACTTCGCCCGTGCCCGGGCGGCGGGGGCCGAGATCGTCAGGGGACTGGTCGACCAGGACTACGGCGGGCGCGACTACGGCGCCCGCGACCCCGAGGGCTACCTCTGGAGCTTCGGCACCTATCGTCCCACCGCCGGCTGATGCTTTCGGCGGCGCAAGTACGCCGAATTGCGCTGGGTTTTCCTGAAGCCGCTGAACAAGATCATCACGGCTTTCCCTCGTTCAGGGTAAACGACAGAATCTTCGCCACGCTGCCCGACCCGGGTCACCTCAATGTGATGCTCGACGCGAATCAGACGTTTTGGTCGGTCCAGCATTACCCGGACACTTGCGAGGAGCTGTGGTGGGGCAAACGGCTCAGCGGTGTGCGCGTCGATCTCGGCCTCGCCGGCCGACCGATGGTCGCGGACCTGTTATCCGAAGCCTGGCGGCGCAAGGCGCCCAGCCATTTAGTGGTCTGAGGCACCCGCTCTGAGGCATAGGGCGCTGCGCATCAAGCGGCCCCGCTGCCTGGCCTGATGCGCGCCGTCACCGAGATGGGGCGCGCTAGCTGGCGGCGAGAACTGCTGCTCCGACAGCGCCGGAGAGGTCGCCCAGTTGAGTGGGCAGGAACTGGGGCGGCCGCTCCGGCACCAGCAGCAGCGGCTGGGCCGCTTCCGCTACCCGGTCGATGAACGGTTTGCCGAGCCGGTCGCCGAGCCCGCCGCCGACTATGATCGCCTCCACGTCGAGCAGGTTCTGCGCGTTCGACAGGGCGACGCCAAGAGCCCAGACTGCCTGGTCCACCAGCTCCTGGGCAACCGCGTCGTGCTTGTCCAGCGCCTTGGCGATCACGCCGCTGGTCAGCCGGTCTCGACCCTTGTCCTTCATGATCTGGAACAGCTTCGTCTTCCGCCCATCGGACTGCCAGCGGCGGGCGGTCGCCTCGATCATGCGCCGCCCGGCGTAAGCCTCCAGGTGCCCGTCGCGACCGCAGCCACACTTGCGGCCGCCTGGCTTCACAGTGGTGTGGCCAATCTCTCCGGCTGCGCCCAGACCATGGCGGATCTTGCCATCCAAGACCAGGCCGCCGCCCACGCCGGTGCCCACGAAGACCCCGAGGAAGTCTGTGAATTGCCTGCCGGCGCCGCGCTTCCACTCACCCAGCACTGCCACTCGGACGTCGTTGTCAACCTTCACCTTGATGCCGCCGAACCGCTTGCTTAGCCCGGCTGCCAGCGGCACGGGTTCCGGTTTCTCAAACCCTGGCACGTTGGGGGCGTTGGCCACCCCGCCCCGCACATCGATGGTGCCTGGCGTGCCGATACCAACTGCCGCCAGCGCCGAGCCGCTCGCCTCGGCGTTGTGCAGCGCTGTTTTCACAGCCTCCACCACTGCCGCCATGACGGAGTCGGCGCCCTCTTGGGGAGTGGCGGCGCGGGCGCTGCCCAGCACCCGCTCTCTGTCCAGCACGACAGCCTGGATTTTGGTTCCGCCGAGGTCGATGCCCGCAACCAGTTTCTCCACGGCAATCAGCGTAGGCCTGAAGCCGCCTCTACTGCAATTCAGCCACCCGCGAAATAGGCGTCGAGCGCTGCGCTGAGGGCAGTAGCAATGCGTCGCTGACCCCAGGCGGAAGCAGCCAGATCGGCTTGCTGGGGGTTCGTCAGAAAGAGCGGTTCAGTGAGCGCGCCTGGCATGCGGCTGGGCCGCTCCAGCCAGCCCTGCTGGGCGGGCCCAAGCTCGACCAGATGGCCATAGCTCTCCGCAGCTGCGTCGACGGCCGGCACGTTCAGACTGGCCTCGGAGAGCGCCCCCCGATCGGGCAGTCCGAGACCGGCGACTAGCTGCGCCTGCACACCCTTTGCCAGCCGAGCGTTCGGCTGATTGAATGCGCGGGCGGAGTCGTAGTAGGTCTCGGTGCCCCCGGCGCTTACGCCGTCGTAGGCGTTGAAGTGGATGGCGAGCAGCACGTCGGCACCGGCCGCGTTGGCGCAGTCAACGCGTGCGATGAGGTCCTGCCGCAGCGCGTCCCGCGTCAGCACTCCGTTTCCCGTGCCGTCCGCGCCCGCGCCGATGAGCGTGGTGTCAGAGGTGCGTGAGAGCACCACCCGATAGCCGGCGGCGCGCAGCCTGGCCGCCAGCGCCAGAGCCACCTCGAGCGTGGCTGTCTTCTCGCTGATGGTGGCACCAGCGCTCGTGCGGCCGACAACGCCTGGGTCGAGTCCACCATGGCCGGGGTCGATGAAGACTGTCTGGCGCCGATCCTTGCCGGTGGGAGCAAAGCTGAGGCAGGTGCCAGCGGTGAGGCCGCTGAGTCCTTTGACCGGGACCCCCTGGGGGGGCACCGGATGATGCGCAGCCGCCTGTTTCACAGGACCGGTCGCCCGCGGCCTGGGCAGAGCGGCCAGGCCGCGGTCGAGCAGGAACGCAGCCGCAACCAGAACAAGTGCGAGAGCCACCGCGCCCAGGGGGCGAAGCGCTGAGCTGCCGCGGCTGCGGCGAGATCCACGCCGACGTCGTGGTGGGACGTAAGAGCGAGACGCGATCGGCGCCTTCAATATAGACAGTCAAGGGGCGGCTGCGCCTCCCTTCACGAACCCCTCCCGGTCGGCCTTTAGTGTGTCCGGTCCCCGAGTAGCTGAGACGCTCTTGGTTTGAGGTCGTCCTCCCCCCGGCCAGGGCGAGGTAGGTGGGGGGCCTTGGATTGCAGGCTGGACCAGAGCCGCCATTTCGGTCCTGGGCATCTCGCCGCAGCTCCTGAGCGCTCGAGAGGGTTTGACGAACCTTGGACGCGAGGTCTCACCACAAGGCGGCGGGGGCAAGGCGGGCCGCTGACGCCCCCCTTCCGAGCCTCCCCCGCCCCGCGGGGGGAGGACGCAAAAATGCCTGCTCGGCTTCTCAAGATCTCGGGACCGGACAGGCTAGAGCCGGCGCCCTCTACTTGCAGCTCCAGGGTCCGCCCGTGCGGCCTGTCGCGCCGTAGTACCAGGCGGCCCCCTGCGCGTTGGCCGCCGGATCGAAGACCGACAGGCCCTGCCGTCCCTGAGGCGTGCTAGCCCAGCTGGAGGGCAGGAACTGGAACAGCCCTGACGCCCCGCTGGAGGAGTTGACGGCGTTGGGGTTGTAGTGCGATTCGCAGTCCGCGACTCGCAGCGCCCACGCCTGCCCGGCCGCCCCGTAGGCCGCAAAGGTGTCGAGAATCAGCACCTGGATCGCGCTGCTCACGCCCAGGCTGTGCAGCAGCTGCTGGTAGCGATTGGCTAGCGTGCTGCGTGCGGCGTCGGCTCTCTGACGGTCCCCTTCCAGGGTGGTCCTCTCTCGCTCTGCAAGCGGCTCAGGTCGCGGTCACGGGCGGACCGAGTCGCAGCGGCGCGCTCGGCGGCCGCCCGGAGATCGGCGTAGTGGTTCAACGCCTCGGACGGCGAGCCGGCGCTGAACAGCGCGAGGATCGGCGACGCCGGCTGGCCGTCGAGGTAGCGCGCGAGCTGGCGCAGCTCTGCCTGCTCGTGAGCGATGCGCACCTGCGTCTGGTCGATCTCATCTTGGAGAGCCGCCAGCTTCGTGTCCAGGGCTTGGACCTGGGCGGTGGCATCCGCCAGCTGCTGCTTCAAGTCCTGCTGGCTCGGGGTGGCGCTGTCGGCGGACACCGGCCGCAGCAGGGCCAGAGCGAGTGCAAAGCAGATCAGAAGCTTGGCCAACCACAACCGCCAGCGAGACCGACGCGACCCGCTCAGCTTACCGGCGCAAGCGTCGCTTTGCCCTTACGTCCTCAGCGGCAGACCCAGGGGCCGGCCCCGCTGGTGCTGTAGTAGTAGGCGGCCGCCTGGGCATTGGCGACAGGGTCGAAGACATCCTTTCCCGCCCTGCCCTGGGGCATGTTGCGCCAGGTCGAGGGCAGGAACTGGAAGAGTCCGGCCGCGCCGCTGGAAGCGTTGACCGCCCGAGGGTTGTAGCCGGACTCGCACTTGGCGATGCGGAGCGCCCAGGCCTGGGCACCAGCGCCCTGCGATGCAAACGCGTCGAGAATGATCTGCTGGATCGAGCCCTGTGCCACAGGCGGGGTGTTGGCGGTGGTGGCAGGCGCGGCTGGCGTCTGGGTCTGATCAGGAACCGGCTTCTGGCTTTGCACCGCCTGGGCGGCGATGGCGTCGCCCAGCTGCTGATACTTCTGGCTCAGGTCCCGCTGCATGGCCACCTGCCGAGCGCGATCCCTCTCCAGAGTCGCCTTGTCAGCTTTGAGCCGGTCGGTGTCCCGGTCCAGCGCAGCCTTGGTGGCAGCCGCCCTCTCCGCAGCAACCTTGAGGTCGGAGTAGCGCGTCAGCGCGTCGCTCGGCGAGCTGGCGCTGAAGATGGCAAGCAGAGGCGACGCGGGCTGGGCATAGACGGTGCGAGCGAGGACCTTCACCTCGCTGCGCTCCTTGTCGACCTTCTGCTGGGTGGTGTCGATCTCAGTCTGCGTGCCAGCGATCTTGTCGTCGAGCGCTGAGATCGCTGTCGCCACCTGGGCCAGCTGCTGCTTGATCTGCTGCTGTTGAGCGACAAGCCCGTCATCCGCCGACACCGGCCGTGCCAGGGTCGCGAAGGCAAAGAGAAAGATGACGAGTTTCCGCAAGTTCAGCTACCCCCATCCGTCGCTCTCTTTCGAGCGACGGGCAGAACCCCACCTTACCAAAGGTCAGCTGAGGCGGACGCCCCGCAAGCTGACCGACAGCCCTGACCTCCTCCAGGTAGCCTGTGCCTCCAAAGACGACGAGTAGGCGGTGTGGCCGAGCCGATTCGGCCAAGGAGATGAGGGCGATGGCGTTTCGCGAGGCATCCCTAGAAACGAGTGCCGAGCCAACCGAGGTCTGGCGCATCTGGTCAGATGTGAACAGCTGGCCGGAATGGAATCCCGACATGAAAGAGTCGCGGCTCGACGGCCCGCTTGCGGTAGGGACGACAGGCATGATCGATACCCGCTCCGGTGGCAAGCACGACGTGGTGGTGACTCAATTTGAGCCCGCGAAGTCGTTCGAGCTGGAGAGCACCGCCCTGCCCGGAACCAAGATGGCGATCCGGGCAACTGTCACGCCGATCGAAAGCGGAACCCGGATCTCTCAGGGCTTCGAAGCGCGCGGCCTGCTCAGCCCGGTGGTGGGGCGATTGATGGGTGCCACCATCCTGAAGACTTTCACCTCGGTGCTCGAGGGGCTCAAGAAGAAGGTCGAAGTCGAGTAGTAGCTGACCTTCAGCCCCCGGGCTGCGGTGGCGCCGTCCAGCCCGGCCGGGTGTAGCTCATTATGTGCGAGCCAGCAGGGCTGTTCGGCTGATCTTCGCCGGAGGGGGGCAGAGCCACTGTCCTGAGGGGGATCTCTCCCGCCCACACGCTGACGCCTTGGTCCGCCTCGGGCACGTTGGGGCCACCGCTGCGCAGCTTGACAGACGCTTCCTGAAGGCCCAGTGCCAGCACCTTGGTGCTGTTCAGCTCCTTGTCGGAGGGCTGCCTCACCTCGCCCCAGCGGCCCCGACAGACATGCTCCACCAGCCGCTCGAAGGCTGTCAGCTTCTCCGCAGGATCCAGCACTTCACGGGCGCTGCCGAGGATCATGACCGACCGGTAGTTCATAGAGTGATGAAAGGCCGAGCGAGCCATGACGAGGCCGTCAAGTAGCGTAACTGTGAGACAGACGTCCACAGCGCCGGAGGCACTCTGCAGCATTCGGGAAGCTGGTGAGCCGTGGATGTAAACCTGGTTGCCAGCTCGGGCGTACATGGTGGGAACCACATAAGGAACGCCGTCTGCGATGAAGCCCAGGTGGCAGATCATCGATTCGTCGAGGATCGCCTCCACCAGCTGAGCTTCATAGCGGGCGCGCTCCGGATGCCGGCGGACCCGGCTCCGGGAGCTAGGTGCTGTGGCCTCGGCCACCGCTTAGCAAGCCAAGTCCCGATCGAGCCGAGCGAGGTCCTCGCGACGGCGAACGTCGGCCAGCATGCCCAGGAAACCAGCTGTCATGTACATTGGAAATCTCCTTGTGTTAGTACGTAATTGCTTTGTTCTTACATTGTACCACTTTCATCTAGGAACTGAGCTGGGCCGCGCGCTGGCTGTTACATAACACCATGGGAAACATGGGCTCTGATCCCTCCGCCTTGCCGGCTATCAGAGGCAGCAGGGCGGCCGAGATCAGCTCGAGCGTCGAGGACGCCATCAGAACCGGCAAGCTGCGCCCTCTCGACGCGCTGCCGCCTGTGCGGCGGCTGGCGCAAGACCTGTCAGTCAGCCCGACGACAGTTCAAGCCGCCTATCGGGACCTCCAGCGGCGCGGGCTGATTACCGCTTCGGGGAGGCGCGGCACTCAGGTCAGTCCCTGGCCGCCGCTGGCCTCCCGCTCTGTGGCCGACGTCCCGGCTGGAGTGCGGGATCTCAGCACAGGCAATCCTGATCCGGCCTTCCTGCCCCCTTTGCCCGACTTTCTGCAAAAGCTCAGGTGCCGGCAGTGGCTCTACGGCGAGAGCCCCTACGTGCCCGACCTGCTCGATCTGGCCGCCGAAAGCTTCCGAGCGGACAGCATCGAGCCCAATTCCCTGGCAGTCGCCGGTGGAGGGCTGGACGGCATCGAGAGAACCCTAGTTGCCCACCTTCACCCTGGCGCTCGCGTGGGAGTGGAGGATCCCGGCTTCCACTCCCTCTTCGACCTTATCCTCGCCCTCGGTTTGGTCCCCGAGCCGATAGTTGTCGACGATCTCGGACTCCGGCCCGAGGAGCTCGAGGCGTCTCTGCGGCAGCTCGCGGCAGTTGTTGTCACACCCCGGGCTCAGAATCCAACGGGGGCCGCGCTGGATGCCGGGCGGGCGGCTGAGCTGCGAGAGGTGCTGGCACAAAGGCCTCAACTCCTGCTGATCGAGGATGATCATTTCGGCGCTGCCTCGGGAGCCCGGAGCCATACTTTGACAGGCGGGCAGGAGCGTTGGGCTGTGGTCCGCTCCACCTCCAAAGCGCTCGGCCCTGACCTGCGAGTCGCGGTGGTGGCCGGGGACGCGGTGACCATCTCCCGGCTGGAGGACCGCCAGCGTCTGGGCGCCGGCTGGGTCAGCCGTCTCCTCCAGGGACTGGTGGCGGAGATGTCGCGCGATCCCGGCGTTCAGCGACTGGTCGAGGCGGCCGCCAGCGAGTACGCCCGGCGCCGGGAGGCGCTAATCTCCGCCCTTACCGAGCAAGGCATCGCCGCCCATGGTCGCTCAGGCCTCAACGTGTGGGTGGAGGTGCCCGACGAAGCTGAGGCCCTGGCCAGCCTACTCCGAGCCGGCTGGGCGGCCTCGGCCGGGCAACGCTTCCGCCTTCGCAGTGGGCCTGGCGTCCGGATCTCGATAGGCGCCATGCAAGCCGGCGAAGCACAGGCGATCGCGGCGGCGCTGGCGAGGCAGACGGTGCCGGCACCGAGGACGCGCTCCGGCTGAGGGCCTTCCCCCGGGCCGTTACAAACGCTGCCGGAGGGGCGAGAGTGACTGATGTTCAAGACTGGACCAAGCCCCCATCCACGTTGATCGCCTGGCCGTTGATGCCCCGGCCCGCCTCTGAGGCCAGCAGCAAGCAGACCGCCGCCACCTCCTCTGGCTTCACCAGCCGGCGCTGGGGCGTCAGAAGCGGCTTCAGCGCCTCCTCCCGGCTCCGGCCGGTCTTGGCCACTATGGTGTCCAGGGTCATCTGGGTCATGGGCGTGTCGACGTAGCCGGGGCAGACGCAGTTGAAAGTGAGGCCCCGGGCGGCGTACTCGGCGGCGAGCGAGCGCATCAGGCCGAGCAGTCCGTGCTTCGCGGCTGTGTAGGCGGCTATGTAGGGAGCGCCGGTCCGGCTCGCCACCGAGGCGATGGCGATGACAGCGCCCGAGCCGCGCTGGAGCATGCCGGGAACTGCCGCGCGCGTCAGGAAGAAGGGCCCTTCCAGGTCGACCGCCAAAGTTCGCCGCCAGCTGGCCGTATCCAGCTCGGTGAACTTGTGCGACGTCGCAACGCCTGCGTTGTTGACCAGGATGTCGAGGCGGCCGAACTCGCGCTCCACTCGCGCCACCGCCTCGACGCAGCCATTCTCGTCTGTCACGTCGAGCTGGACGGCGAGGCCACCGCATTCAGCGGCGACGGCAGCGATCTCGCGCTGGGTGCGGGCGGCGACGGCGACTTGGGCTCCGGCGTGGGCGAAGGCAAGGGCGACCGACCGCCCGATCCCCCGGCCACCCCCGGTCACCAGCGCGGTTTGCCCCTTCAGCGTCTCCACCGGGGGACTGTATCACCGCAACTGCCGCTGACGAAGCTCACGGTCGGAGCGCGGCACCGAGCCGACGAGGAGGCACAATCAGCGGCAATGGAGTTTGAAGTCATCGTCGAGGTGCCGAAGGGCAGCCGCAACAAGTACGAGGTCAACCATGAGACGGGTGTCATCCACCTGGATCGGGAGCTTTTCACGGCCACCCGCTATCCGGCCGAATACGGCTACATCGAGCACACGTGGGCGGAGGATGGCGATCCGCTCGACGTGCTCGTGATGCTGCGCGAACCCACCTTCCCCGGCTGCCACATCCGCTGCCGCGCCATCGGCATCTTCGCCATGCATGACGAGAAGGGGCCCGATCACAAGATCCTGGCGGTTCCGGTCTGGGATCAAAGACAGGGCTGGTTCGATCTGAGCGACGTGCCGCGGCCCTTTTTGAAGGAGATCGCTCACTTCTTCGACATCTACAAGGACCTGGAGGAGGGCAAGGCGACGACTGTGGGCGACTGGACCAGCCGGGAGGGGGCCGAAGAGGAGATCCGGCGGGCTCAGGAGCGCTACAGCGCCCGCGCTCAGGGCGAGCCGGCGACCTAGCGGGTGTCGCTCCAAGTCTCGACCCAGTCACGGATGTCCCGGGCGAGGGCTTGGACGCTGCGGTGCGCGGAGCGTTGGAGCTTCTTGGTGCTTAGGGCTGAGGACCAGCGCTGGACGACGCTCTTGCCTCTTCAGAAACCAGCTCCAGACTACGAAATCCCGATTCCAGGAAAGTTCGTCGACGGATCGACCTGGCACCACAACTAGGAGTCTGCCAGCCACGCCAGGAAGCTGCCCTCCGACCAGCAGCGGCCAATAGCCTCGACGCGCAGAGCCGACCGGCCGAACACCGCCAGGCCCATGATGCTGTGGCCAGAGGCGCGGCGATCGCCAAGTGTCGGTATCGTCGGCGCGACTCCAACCCCCTCCGCTGACACCCACGCCACCGCCCTGCCGGCCGCCGCTTCGTCGAGGCGGTGCAGGAAGCGCAGGCGGCTCTCGAACGGGAAGTGCGACAGCGCCCAGGTCGTGGTGACGACAGGCAGGGCGTCCGCGGGCACACGGGCGAAGGCGTCGGGCACCACCTCGACGGCGTCACCTTGCAGCAGCAGCGGAGGGGCCGCCGCCGCCAGCGCCATCTCCGCTTCGAGCCTCGCGACCCGCTCTGGCTGATCCGGCCACAGGCAGGCGCGCAACCATCGGGCGTCATCCGCATCGGTCACGTCGACCGGATCGAGGTCGACGCCGATCCGTGCGACGACCTCCGGCATCGCCCGCGTCGGGATGGGCCGGTCTCCTACGATCGAAGATGACAGCTGGACGGAGGATGACGGGTCGCCCAGCGATTGTCCGTTGCTGTACGTGATGCCAACGCGATCGACATTGAGATTGAGTCCAGCCGAACAGCCCACGTCGATTAGCCCAACCGAATTCGCGCCTACCCGGCGCGCCGCCTCGGCGATGGCCGGATACAGCACGGCGCAGCGCCCGGTCTCGTTGCTCCGTGTCTGCCGGCGCACGGCGATGGCCACGACCGAGTCGGTCATTTGCAGCAGGGTGTCGATCGCCGCGCCGGCGGCACCGTCGCCGTCCGAAGCGGCATAGGCCGCGGCAAGCGCAGGGGCGCGTCCGGCGAGGGCGAGGTCGTGCAGCGCGGCGAGGATCACCGTGGGGTGCCGCTTGCGCGCCGGCGCCGCCTCGATGGCGCGCAGCGCCTCGTCGGACTTGCTCAGGGCGACGGCGACGCGCTCGTACAGCGGCGATGTTTCGGCGGCGTCGACCTCACCGAAGTGTCGGTACACCTGAGCGAGTGTGCGGGCCCCACCCACGGGTACGGCGCTTCCTGCGGTCGGCCCTGGCATCCTCACGACGACTCTAGCCATCGGAACGACAACCCCCGACCGTTTACCTTGGCACACCAGAGCGCGCCGAGGAGATACTCGACCGACTCTCCGGCTACTGCCGCTCCCTTAACAGATAGCGAGCGCTCCAACTTGACCGGACACCGCTAGCTGAGAGCTGTCTCCATCCGCTCCACCACCTGCGCCAAGATCTCGGCGGTGGTACCAATATTGACCCGCAGGTGCCCACGGCCGGCGCTGCCGTAGGGAGGGCCGCCGCCCAGGGCGACGCGGCCGTGCTTCAGGAAGTGATCGACCGGCTCCTCGGGCAGGTTCAACTCGCGGCAGTCCAGCCAGGCTAGGTAGGTGGCGGCGGGCGGCGTGTAGCGGATCCGCGGGAAGCGTTCGCGCACCGCCTCGGCCAGGAAGTCCCCATTCTTCTGTACGGCACCGAGCACCTGGTCCAGCCAGTCCCCGGCCTCCTCGTAGGCTGCGCTGGCGGCCAGAATTCCGAAGAGCCCGGCGTGGACGCCGAAGCTGGGCGGCAGCTGGCCAATCAGCGCTCGTATCTCCGTCGACTGGCTGACGATCTGCGCGCACTTCAGGCCCGGGAGGTTCCAGCCCTTCGAGGCAGCTACGAAGGCAATCCCGTGAGCGGCCGCCTTGGGACTCGCGGCCAGGTAAGGCGTGAACCTGTGGCCGGGCAGCACGAGCGGCGCGTGGATCTCGTCGGAGAAGACGAGCGCGCCGTACCGCTCAGCCAGCTCGGCCACCTGCTGCAGCTCCCGCGCCGAGTACACGATGCCTGTGGGGTTGTGGGGGCTGCAGAGAAGGAGGGCGCGGGCTCCCCCTCGAAAAGCCGCTTCCAGGCCGTTCAGGTCCAGGTGATAGCCTGCCTCGTCCAAGAGAAGGGGTGACTCGACCACCCGGCAGCCTGCCTCCGCCACC
The DNA here is from genome assembly GCA_003244185.1 of Candidatus Dormiibacter spiritus. Lineage (GTDB taxonomy): Bacteria > Chloroflexota > Dormibacteria > Dormibacterales > Dormibacteraceae > Dormiibacter > Dormiibacter spiritus. The sequence goes on from QHBT01000029.1 coordinate 98,260, forward strand.
TGGCGGAAGAAGGGCGGGTAGACCGGGGGGTTGATCACCACCCCATCGCCCGGCTTCAGCGCGAGGCGGAGCAGCTCGGTGATGCCTGACATCACATCCGGGGCGAGCGTCACGTCGGTTGGTTCGACCCTCCAGCCAAAGCGCCTCAGCGCGAAGCGGCTGTAGGCCTCTCCCAGCTCCGGCTGCGGACAGGCGTAGCCGGTGTCGCCGAGCTCGGCGGCGGCCGTGAGCGCGCGAACGATCGCAGGGGCCGGCCGGAAGTCCATCTCGGCCACGAACGCGGGCAGCACATCCTCCGGATAGGCCCGCCACTTGTAGCTGTGACGCTGCCGCAGCTCGGCCAGGGAGATGTCGTCGAAACGCCGCTCGATGGCCTGGGCTGTCGAGACCTGCATACAGGCCTCGATGGTAAGCCGTCCACGTCGCGGGCTGTGCCGCCCTCTCGGCTGAGCCGGCACCGGGGCTGCCCGCGGGCGAGGTTTGGGCTGGTTGGGACAAGGCTCTCCGACACCCTCCACCGGGGAGTGTCGTCTGCTTCGATTTCGGAGGGGTGACGACGACCCCGCTGGCAGGCCTCTCCGGCCTGCTCAGCACCAACCTAGGTGCCGCCGGCAACCGGTTCCGAAACCCCGTTCAGCTCACCTCTCCCAACGGGCACCTGCAGTCGTTGTTCCCCTTCTGGTCGGACGGGTAACAGCACCACCTACTCCTATGACCGGACGGCGCAGGCCGCCTGCGCCGCCTTCGTAAAGGGGGGCGTTACCCGGCCATACGGCTATGCGGTCAGGGCCAGTGGCTGCGTCTACGCACTGGGCGACGCGGGCTTACTCTTCAGCCTGGACCCGTTGACCGGCACCTCACCCTGCCTGCCCACCAACTCGACGGCGACACTTACGCCCTCGGCCTTCTATTTGCGGCGCCAACCCGGTCACGCCACTAGCTACGGCAGTCATTCCTTGCAGCAGTCTGGGCGGTCCGCTCGGCGGTCAGCTCCTCACTTCCCGGGTTGCTCGCGGGGGGCTTGGCGCTGCTCGGCCTGGCCGGCCTATCGTTCTTCTCCATTCGGGCGCCGGCGCCAGCACTTCTGACCGCGCGCAGGTTCAGCCAAGTCGTCGAGGGCCGGCACGGCGCCGGCCCTGTCCTATGCTCTCGCCATGGGTGAACTGAGCGACAAGAAGAAGCAAAGGCTGCCGGACAGCGATTTTGCCTTCCCCAAGGAGCGGAAGGAGCCGCTCACAGACGCTGGCCATGTGCGCAATGCGTCGGCGCGGTTCAACCAGGTGAAGGGCGTCAGCGAAAGTGAGCGCAAGCAGGCCAAGCAGCGGATCGAGAAGGCCGCCAAGAAGCACGGAGTGAAGCTCAGCAAAGAACCCGACTGAGCTGTCCGGGCTCAGAGCCGTTTCACGTAGCGCAGCTCGACCAGATCGCGCCCGCCGAGGCTGATTGCCTTGGTGGCGCCATCAGTTTCGAAGCTACGCCTTTCATAGAAGCCGAGGGCACGTAGCTTGTCGCGCAGCACCCAGAGGCCGACCCGCTCAGCCTGGCCGGTCAGACCGCTCAGTCCTGCGGTCAAGAGTGCGCTGCCGGCACCTGAGCGCCAAGCCTGGGGCAGCACGTAGATGGCGTAGAGCTCATAGTGATCGCGTTCGGCGACGTCGCGCGATGGGCCCAAGGAGGCGAAGCCGATCAGCCCCGCCGTTGAGTGGGCTGTGAGCGCCATGCTGCCGGCGGGTGGCTGGCGAAGCCACTCCCCCCACTGCTCTGCTCGCCTCCGCCAGTCGAGCGCGTCCAGATACCCGGCTGGCAGCAAGCCGGCGTAGGCGCTCTGCCAGGAAGCGACGTGAACCCGCGCGATGGCCTCCTCGTCGCCCGGCTGAGCGTGCCGGATCTCAAAGTGAGGCACACCAGACATCGTGGCTCAAGCCATGCCGTCCGGCTGAGGCGGCAACCACTGCGATCGCGGCTCAGCCCAGCGGACAGGTCCAGCTACGCTCGCCGCGGCTGAAAATGATCGCCGCCGGCTGGTCGGTCCAGCGAACCTGATACGGCTGACCGCGCAGTGAGCGGCGTTGGGCCAGCAGCGAGCTGTAGTGGGCCAGCATGGCCTGGTGTGGCTGTGCCTCCAGCTCAGACCAGTTGAGCTTGGAGCGCCGATAAGTCGCTGGATCCTGGGGGTCGGACACTTCATCCCGACGCCAGCCGAAACCTGCGAACTCACTGATGCGTCCTTCCGTTGCGAGCCGAGCGATCCTCGGATCGTGGTGATCGCTGAAGTACTGGAACGGGGTGGACGCCGCCCACTCCTCACCCATGAAGAGCATCGGCACGAAGGGGGAGAGCAGTGTCAGGGTGGCCGCCGAACGGCACTGCTGCGGCGAAGCCAGGTGACAGAGGCGCTCACCCAGGGCTCGATTGCCGATCTGGTCGTGGGTCTGCGAATAGGTCAGGACCCGCTCGTAAGGCACGCCCAGCTCTCGCGGGGCAAGCAGAAAGCCCGCCACCTCACTCGTGCTGCCGGTGTAAGGCGCGTAGTAACCCTGGCGCTCGCCGGTGAAATGGACGTGCAGGGAGTGATGGACGTCGTCTTCCCACTGAGCGTCCAGCCCCAGCGCCAGCAGCGGCGGGTCGATGAAGGGCTGCTCGCCGATGAGGAAGAGTGGCTTTCCGAGCTGCCGCCCCAGCGGGCGTACGCCATCCGCCAGCTCGGTCAGAATATGGCGCTGGGAAGAGTCGAGGATGGCGTCCACCGCGTCCAGACGCAGTCCGTCGACGTGGTACTCCTGCAGCCACATCAGCGCGTTGTCGATGAAGAAGTCGCGCACCGGCCGAGAGGACCTCCCGTCAAAGTCGACAGCGTCGCCCCACGGGGTTTTCCGCCGGGCTGTGAAGTAGGGCCCGTACCTCGGGAGGTAGTTGCCCTCGGGACCGAGGTGGTTGTAGACAACGTCCAGCACCACTGCCAGCCCCTGCTGATGGCAGGCGTCGACGAGCCGACGCAGACCCTCCGGACCACCATAGGCGTGATGCGGGGCGTACAGGTCCACGCCGTCGTAGCCCCAGCCTCGCTCACCCGCGAACTCGGCCACCGGCATCAGCTCCAGGCAGTTCACGCCCAGGGCGAGCAGGTGGGGCAGCTTCTCGATGACCGCCTCGAAAGTGCCAGCTTCGCTGAAGGTGCCGGTGTGCAGCTCATAGATCACCGCTTCGCTGAGAGGTAGGCCGCGCCATTCGGAGTCAGACCAATCGAAGGCCGACGGAACGTCCACCCGGGACAGGCCGTGGACACCGTCTGGCTGCCAGCGCGAGCGGGGGTCGGGCAGGGGCTCGGCCCCGTCCAGCACGAAACCATAGTCCTGACCTGGCCGAGCAACGACTGTCGAGTTCCACCAGCCTTCGGAGTTCCGGTCCAGCGGCAGCCGCTGCCCTTGCAACCAGAGCTCGACCCGCTCAGGGCTGGGCGCCCAGACTTGAAAGGTAGCGCTCAGCCGATACGCTCCAGTAGGGCGACCGGAAACCTGCCAAGCAGCTCAGCCAGCGCCACCGGGCCACCGCCGTGCTCCGCCGCGCTGAACAGGTTCCGCCAGCGACCCTCGGGCAGATCGGCCGCAGTGGCCGCCCCCCATTCGCCGGCCAGGCCGCAGACAAGCCTGGGCACCACTGTGACCGCACCCTCGCCGCGCTTGAAGGCAATCACGTGATCCGCCTGGGGACCCGCCACCGTCACCGGCTCGTACCCTGCTGTGAAGATCTCCGGCCGCCGCTCGCGCAGGCGAAGCGCTCGCGTCACCACCAGCAGCTTGGGCAGCCCTGAATCCTGGCCTTCGGACCAGACGCCGGCCGCGCCATCGCCCATCGCATCCAGTTCGGCCAAGAGCCGAGCCCGCCTGGTGAAGTCGACTGGGCGCCGGTTGTCAGGGTCGACCAGGCTCAGGTCCCAGAGCTCGCAGCCCTGATAGCAGTCGGGCACTCCCGGCGCTGTCAGGCAGAGCAGCTTCTGAGCCAGTGAGTTGACCCGGCCGGGCGCGATCAGTGGCTGGACGAAGCCCGTCAAGTCGGTCACGAACTTCTGGTCAGCCAGGATGCCTCTAACGAAGCGCTCCAGCGCGGCCTCGTAGGCGTGGTTGTTCTGGATCCAGGAGGTCTCGGCCTTGGCCTCGCGGGCTGCCTTGATCATGTACTCCACGGCTCGGTCAGGGCCCAGCGGCCAAGCGCCGACCAGCGTCTGGTAGAGCAGGTACTCGGCCGACCTGTCCGGGCCGTCCGGGCTGCGCTGCCGCTCGTTGAGCTCCGACCAGCGCGCCGCGGCAGCGGACCAGGGCAGCGGCAGCTCCGAGAGCAGTGCCAGCCGGGCCCTGACGTCCTCCGACCGCTTGGTGTCGTGAGTGCTGGTGGAAAGCATGGCCGCCGGCCAGCGCTCAGCGCGGTGGACGCACGCAGCGTGGAAGGCGGCCGGCGACACGCCGAACCGGCCGGGATCGCCACCCACCTCGTTGAGGCCGATCAGCCGGTTGTAGACATAGAAGCTCGTGTCCTCCACGCCCTTGGCGGTGACTGGGCTGGAGGTCTGCTGAAAGCGCGCGATCAGCTCGACCGCGTCCTCGCTCAAGGGTTCTTCTTTGAGGATGAGCCGGCCCAAGAATCCCAGCAGCTCAGGCGCCAGCTCTGGCCTTCGCCGTCGGACCGCCCCCACGGCCGCTTCGATGACTGCGCGGTCAGCCGGGGAAGGCGGCTCCGCGGTCCCGGGCCGCACATAGGTGCGGTACACCGGAAGGCAGGCGATCAGCTCGGTAAGGCATGCCCTCAGCTCGTGGCTGGTGTAGTCGCGGTATCTGCGATCGGTCTCGCGAACCCGCTCGAAGTGAACCAGCAGCCGGTTCAGATCCGAACCCAGCAGCTGCTCCAGCACCTGCCGCTTCCGGTTGTAGACCACCTCCGCATACGGTTCACTGAGGCCAGTGAACTCCTGAAAAGCATCGCTCAGCCCCGTCTCGCCGTGGGGGTCGATGAAGAGGCCCAGGGCGAGGTTCAGGAAGTCATAGCCTGTCGTGCCGGCCACCGGCCAGTCCTCGGGCAGCTGCTCTGAGGTGCCCAGGATCTTCTCGGCCACCACCCAGGCCGAAGGTGCCTGAGCGGAAAGCTTCTGGAAGTAGCCCTTCGGATCCCGCAGGCCGTCAGGGTGGTCGATGCGGAGGCCATCGAGGACGCCTGCGTTGATCCAATCGATGACCAACCTGTGGGTCTGCTCGAACACCTCAGGATCCTCGACGCGCATGGCCGCCAGCTCTGACACATCGAAGAAGCGACGGTAGGACAGCTCGTGGGCGGCCACCTGCCAGCGCGCCAACCGGTAGTGCTGCCGACACAGCAGGGCGTCGACAGCCTCCGCATCGGCGTTTACCTGGACGAGGCGCTGGTCGACGAGCAGCGCCAGATCCGGCTGCTCAAGCTGTCGCAGCAGGGCGGTGGCGAGACGATGACGGTGGCGGGCGCCGTCCTGGTCGCCTGGCGTCACCTCGGGCAGGGCGGCCAGCTCAGCGCCCAGGCCGGTCAGGGGCTCGGGCAGCACCAGCGCATAGGTCTGCGGATCGAGCGGGAACTCCTGCTCCAAGTAGGCGACGTTGAGGCGCCATCCGCGGCGAACCAGCTGCAGCTGGCCGGATTCCAGCGCTCGGGCATAGTGGTCGCCCAGCACTGGCAGCAGGATCAGACCGCGCAGCTTGCGCTCGGGCGGATCCCAGAACACGTCGAAGTAGGAGGCATAGCGGCTGGAGTGGCCGTTCTCCAGCACGTCCCACCACCAGCGGTTGCGCCGATCGTTGATGGCCATGTGGTTGGGCACGTGGTCCAGCACCTGGCCCAAGCCCTGCTCCTTGAGCGCCGAGCAGAACCGGGCGTGAGCTGCCTCGCCGCCCAGGTCCTCATTCAAACTCCGGTGGTCGACCACGTCGTAGCCGTGGCGGCTGCCCGGCCGCGCCTGTAGGTAGGGCGAGCAGTAGAGGTGGCTCACGCCCAGCCGCGCCAGGTAGGGCACGATCTCGGCGGCAGCGTCGAAGCCGAAGTCGGGCGTGAGCTGGACGCGATAGGTCGAGCGGGGCGTCAGGACTTGTCGACCCTCATCAGCACCGCCACTGAGCGCTCTTGCACAGGCACCTGGCCGCCCGCCCGGTAGTAGCGCACCAGCGGGTCGGCCGTGTCCAGAACCCGCTTCCAGCGCTGGCCGAAACCGCGGGGCAGGGAAAAGCGGATGGGCTCGAAGTGGGCGTTGAAGAGCAGGAAGATCGAATCGTCGATCACCTTGCGGCCTCGCAGGTCCGGACTGGCGATCTCGTCGCCGTTCAGGTAGACGGCCAGTGAGCGGGCAAAGCCGACATTCCAGTCGGCGGAGGTCATGCGGCCGCCGTCGGGTCGAAACCAGCCGATATCACTGGTCTCCTCGGCTTGGATCTCGCGGCCGGCGAACCAGCGCCGGCGCCTGAAGACCGGGTGCGCCCGGCGAAATTCGATCAGCTTGGTGCAGAAAGCGAGAAGGTCGTAGTCGACCTTGCTCCAGTCGAACCAGCTGATCTCGTTGTCCTGACAGTAGGCGTTGTTGTTGCCCCCCTGAGAGCGGCCGAACTCGTCGCCGCCCAGGAGCATGGGCACGCCCTGGGAGAACATGATGGTGGCCAGAAAGTTGCGCTTCTGACGCTGGCGCAGGGCGTTGACAGCGGGATCGGGGCTGGGCCCCTCCTCGCCGCAGTTCCAGGAGCGGTTGTAGCTCTCGCCGTCGCGGTTGCCCTCACCGTTTGCCTCGTTGTGCTTCAGGTTGTAGGAGACGAGGTCGTCAAGCGTGAAACCGTCGTGACAGGTGACGAAGTTGATGCTGGCGTAAGGCCGGCGGCCATCCAGTTGATAGAGGTCGGAGGAGCCCGTGAAACGCATGGCGAATTCGCCCAGCGTGGCTGCCTCGCCCCGCCAGTAGTCGCGCACGCAGTCGCGGTACTTCCCGTTCCACTCCGACCAGAGCACTGGGAAGTTGCCCACCTGGTAACCGCCCTCACCGACGTCCCAGGGCTCCGCTATCAACTTCACCTGAGAGAGGATCGGATCCTGCTGGACCAGGTCGAAGAAGGCCGACAGCCTGTCGACGTCGTGCAGCTCGCGCGCCAGGGTGGCGGCAAGGTCGAAGCGAAAGCCATCCACGTGCATGTCCGTGACCCAGTAGCGGAGGCTGTCCATGATCATCTGGAGGACGTGCGGATGGCGCATGTTGAGGCTGTTCCCGGTGCCCGTGTAGTCCATGCAGTAGCGCGGGTTGTCGGCGATGAGCCGGTAATAGGCGGCGTTGTCGATGCCCCGGAAACAGAGAGTTGGGCCCAGGTGGTTGCCCTCGGCTGTGTGGTTGTAGACAACGTCGAGGATGACCTCGATACCTGCTCTGTGCAGGTTCTTCACCATCTGCTTGAACTCCTGCACCTGCTGGCCGCGCTGCCCGCTGGAGCTGTACTCGTTGTGGGGCGCGAAATAGCCGATCGAGTTGTAGCCCCAGTAGTTGCGCAGGCCGAGCTGGTTCAGGCGGTTGTCGTGCACGAACTGGTGCACGGGCAGCAGCTCGACAGCCGTGATCCCCAGGTTCTGGAGGTACTGGATCGCTTCGGGCGTGCCGAGTCCGGCGTAGGTGCCGCGCAGGTCGGGCGGAAGTTGCGGATGCAGCTTTGTCATGCCCTTGACGTGCACCTCGTAGATGACTGTCTCGTGCCAGGGGATGCGCAGGTGCCGGTCCTCTTCCCAGCTGAACCAGGGATCGCTGACCACCGACTTGGGCACATAGGGCCCGCTGTCGGTGGGGTCCAAGGCCAGGTCCTGGGCCGGGTTGCTCTGGTCGTAGGCGAAGATGGTGGCGTTCCAGTGCACGACACCCTCGATTGCCTTGGCGTAAGGATCGAGCAGGAGCTTGGCGGGATTGCAGCGCACTCCGTGATCAGGTGAGTAGGGGCCATGCACGCGGAAGCCGTAGCGATGACCGGGCCTGATGTTGGGCACGTAGGCGTGCCAACAATGCGCGGTGACCTCGGGCAGAGCTAGCCGAGTCTCCTCACCGCCGGCTCCGTCGAACAAACAAAGTTCGACCTTCTCGGCTACCTCCGAGAAGATCGAGAAGTTGGTGCCCACACCGTCGAAATGCGCACCCAAGGGGTAGGGCTGTCCCGGCCAAATCTCCATACGTCCGTCCGCAACGGTACGGTCAGCGCGTGATCCACCGTCGCCGTCGATCAGGCTTGTCGGCCGGCGCCAGCTACAGTCCAGGGAAGTGACGGAGCAGCAAAATCAACGGCAACGGGAGGCACGCCTCCCCTTCCAAAACCCCACCAGGTGGGCGTTGGACGGATGCCTCCCTCGGCGCCAAACACTTCAGGCGGACGGCCGTGTGTACTTCGCACTGGCCGGCGCCGAGGTCCGGCTGGGATGAACCCCCAGCCCATCGACCTAACTTGTCCGGTCCCCGAGATCTTGAGAACCCGAGCAGGGATTTTGCGTCCTCCCCCCGCAGCTGCGGGGGGAGGCTCGGAGGGGGGCGTCAGCGGCCCACCTTGCCCCCGCCGCCCTGTGGTGAGACCTTTGCGTCCAAGGTCCGTCAAACCCCTCTCGAGGGCCCAGGAGCTGCGGCGAGATGCCCAAGGACCGAAATGGCGGCTCTGGTCCAGCCTGCAATCCAAGGCCCCCCACCTGCCTCCCCCCGGGCGGGGGGAGGACGACCTCAACCAAGAGCGTCTCAGCTACTCGGGGACCGGGCAGCCTAACGTCCGTCCACGAGCGCGGCGGGAGTCATGAACTCCGCTCACAGACCTGTCGCCGAGCAGCAGGTTCGTGCGCGCGCCTGGCGGGTGGCGATGGGTTATCACGACCAGGAAGGCCGCTGGCAGGAGCCTGCACCCGAGGTGCTCGAGCGCATCCTGGCGGCTTTGGGAGGCGGTGCAGACCTTCCCCCACCGCGCCGGCCGGTTCGGTTCCTCCGGCCAGGCCGATCACTCGCGCTGAACGAAGCGCACGAGCTTCTCACCGAGGACGGAGCGGTGCTGACTCTCGCAGGCAGGACGCCGGCTGACCTGCCCGCCGGCTACCACGAGCTGCGCCGCCTTGCCGATGGAGCTCGGCAGCGGCTGATTGTCAGCCCGGGCGTTTGCCGCTCTCCCAGCGATGCGAGGGCATGGGCCTGGGCGGTCCAGCTCTATGCTTTGCGTTCGCGCGCCAGCTGGGGCCTGGGCGATCTGGCCGACCTGCGTGAACTCGGGCGGTGGTCGAAGGCGGAGCTGGGTGCCGGCGGCGTCCTGCTCAACCCGCTGCACGCCGCTCTGCCGACTCTGCCTCAGCAGCCCAGCCCCTACTACCCGGCCAGCCGGCGCTTCCGCAGTCCCCTCTACCTGCGGGTCGAGGAGGCGCCGGGGGCCGAGCGGCTGGGCGGCCGCCTCGAGCCCCTGGCCAGTGCGGGCCGGGCGCTGAATCAGGCCCGGCTGATCGACCGCGACCGCGTCTTCCAGCTCAAGCTCGAAGCGCTGGCGGCCGTTTTTGAGACGTGGTCCGGCGACCCCGACTTGGATCGCTACGCCGAGCGGGAGGGCGCCGGACTGCGCGACTTCGCCCACTTCTGCGTGTTGAGCGAGGAGCACGGCTCGCCCTGGCAGCGCTGGCCCCAGGAGCTGCACCGACCTGACTCCCCTGCCGTGGCTCGGTTTGCAAAGGCGAAACGCCAGCGCGTGCGGTTCCACGAGTGGCTGCAGTGGCTGCTAGACAGGCAGCTGGCGGCAGCCGCCGGCGAGATCGGGCTGATCAATGACATGGCTGTCGGCGTGCAGAGCGACGGAGCTGACACCTGGCTCTGGCCCGACGCTTTCGCAGAAGGCGTCTCAGTCGGCGCCCCACCTGACTCCTTCAACCCGGCCGGCCAGAACTGGGGTGTCCTCCCCTTTCATCCGTGGCGGCTCGGGCAGGCGGGCTATGAGCCCTTCATCCAGACGGTGCGGGCAGCTTTCCGCCACGGCGCCGGACTGCGCTTCGATCACGTGATGGGACTGTTCAGGCTGTTCTGGATCCCAGCCGGCTCAGACGGCAGCCAGGGCGCCTACGTTCACTATCCCTTCGGTGACCTGCTCGACGTCCTGGCGCTCGAGTCCCAGCGCGCGGGCGCCTTCGTCGTGGGCGAGGACCTGGGCACCGTGGAGCCGGGGACGCGTGAGGAACTGAGCCGCCGGGAAGTCCTCTCCTACCGCCTGCTCTGGTTCGAGGAGCAGCCGCCGGAGAGCTACCCGGCGCGGGCGCTGGCGGCGCTCACCACTCACGACCTCCCCACGCTGGCCGGCGTCTGGGGCGGCGTGGACACGGATCCGGAGATCAGAGACCGGCTTCGCGAGCACGCCGGCTTGACCGGCGAGGAGACAGTGGCGGAGGTGATAGGTCCGGCGCACAGAGCTCTGGCCCGCAGCCCAGCCCAGATTCTCAGCGCCACGCTGGAGGATGCTCTAGGCGTCGCCGAACGGCCCAATCATCCCGGCGGGGACGCTGACTGGCCGAACTGGCGCCTGGCCCTGCCGCTATCACTGGAGCAGATTCAAGCGCAGGCAGGCGTCGCCCAAGTCGCCAGGGCGTTGAGCTCCGGCGAGCTGAGCGACTCTCGCTGAGCAGCCGCCACGTGGTGAGATAGAGGGACATGCAACAAGACGCTCCGGTCGACGCCAAGGGCACGACAGGGAAGAGCAACCGCCAGACGCCCAACGCCTATCCGCCCATCGGCGACTACGCCTTCATCAGCGACTGCCACTCGACGGCGCTCGTCAGCACCGATGCGTCGATCGACTGGTGCTGCCTGCGCCGGGTCGACGCCGGCAGCTGCTTCGGCCGCCTCCTCGACTGGCAGACCGGCGGCTACTGCTCCATCACTCCCTGCAGCGAGACCTACGCCAGCCACCGCGAGTACGTATCGGACACCATGGTCCTCAAAACGACCTTCACCACTGGTGGCGGCGAGGCGACGGTGATCGACTGCTTCGCAATGCGCACCGGCGGCCGCGAGCAGCCGCTGATGGAGCTGATCCGCATCATCGAGGGAGTCCGGGGCAGGGTCGATTTCGACCTCGAAATCGTTCCCCGCTTCGACTACGGAGAGATGAGGCCGTGGCTCCGCCGAGCGGGCATCCGCACCTGGGCGGTGATCGGCGGCGACGACGGAATGCTGGTCAGCAGCGACGTGGAGCTGAGCCTCGGCGATCACCATGACCTGCGAGCCCAGGTTTCGGTCCACGGCGAAGAACGGATCAGGCTGGTGATCCAAGCCAAACCGCCCACCGAGTTGGACGACGGCGCCTGGGATCCCGTGACGGCCGACGTCATCGACGAGCACCTGAAGAGCACTGTTGCCTGGTGGCGGCGGTGGACGAAGCGGGCCACTTTCGGCGGCCCCGACCGCCCCGCTGTGCTGCGCAGCGCGCTGGTGCTGAAGGCGTTGACCAACGCGCCGACCGGAGCCATCGCGGCTGCGGCGACCACCTCGCTGCCCGAGGAGATCGGCGGCCCGCGCAATTGGGACTACCGCTACAGCTGGATCCGCGACTCCTATCTCAGCGTGCACTCGCTGGCCCTGATCGGCTGCGACAAGGAGGCCGACGGCTTCCGCCGCTTCATGCAGCGCAGCTCGGCAGGTTCAGCGGATGAGCTGCAGATCATGTACGGCGTGGGCGGCGAGCGGCGCCTGACCGAGATCGTGCTGCCGCTGGAGGGCTATCGGGGCTCCCGGCCTGTCCGGATCGGCAACGCCGCCTCTGAGCAGCTGCAGCTGGACGCCTACGGGGAGCTGCTCCTGCTGACCTGGATCTGGCATCGCCGCGGCCACTCTCCCGACGATGACTACTGGCGCTTCCTGGCCGAGCTGGTCGACGTGGCGGCGGAGCGCTGGCGCGAGCCGGACTCAGGCATCTGGGAGATGCGCGGCCCCCGCCGCCACTTCGTGCATTCCAAGGTCATGTGCTGGGCGGCCGTCGACCGCGGCCTCCAGCTGGCCGTCGAGTGCATGCGCCAGGCGCCGCTCGACCGCTGGCGCAAGACGCTGAAGGAGATGCGGGAATCGATCGACGCCAACGGTGTGGACAAAAAGCGCGGCTGCTTTGTGCAGTCGTACAAGAGCCGGCAGCTGGACGCCGCGCTGCTCACGCTGCCCAACGTCGGCTACTGCGAGTACGACGATCCCCGCATGGTCGCGACAGTGGAAGCCATCCGGGCCGAGCTCGAGCAGGAGGGGCTGATCCTGCGCTACAGGACCGACAAGGTCAACGATGGTGTCAAGGGGGGCCGGGAGGGCTACTTTCTCGCCTGCACGTTCTGGCTCGTCGACTGCCTGGCCGGGCAGCGCCGCTTCGCCGAGGCGCGAGAGGTCTTCGATCGGGCCACTGCCGCCGGCAATGACCTGGGCCTATTTGCCGAGGAGTTCGATCCCGAGAGCGGTCAGCTGCTCGGCAACTTCCCCCAAGCGTTCACTCACCTGGCGCACATCGCGGCCGCCGTGCGGCTATCGGAGGCCAGCCGCGCCTGAGCGAGCGGGCCTGACCTGGCGCCCAGTGGTTGAGACGCTGCTGGCTGGAGTGGTCCTCCCTCCGCAAGCGGGGGGAGGAGCCAAAAACGCCCGCTTGCCAGCCCAGGAATTCGGCGACTGGACGTGTTAGCACGCCGCCGCTACCACGCCTACGACGAGCGGGCAGAGCGACTCACCTGGACGCTGAGCACAGTCATCCAAAGCCTGCTGGCCGCCCGCTTCGGACTGGAGCTGCTGGGCTTGACAGGCCTGCCGGGAAGCACTCTCCTGCTGAGTGTGACCCGGCCGCTGCTGCTGCCCTTCGATCCGCTGAAGCCTCCGATCTGGTGGCTGCAGGACCAGGGCGACCCGCCCTTCCACTTCGAGCCCATCGTGCTGGTGGCGATGATGGGCTACGGCATACTCGGCTGGCTGGCCGGCCTCTTGGTCGCCATCCTCAGCAACCGCCGACCTCCGGCCTGAGCGCTGAGTCTGCCCATGCCGTCCCAGCCAGCGGCCAGGCGCAACTGTTAGCGCGGCCTCTGGCCGGATACTCGGAGCGTGGCCGACTACCACCACGACCTGCTCTTCGGGGCCTTCCTGCTCCCGAACGCGCGTGACCAGCAGGCGGTCGTAGCCGCAGCGGAGACGGCGGACGACCTGGGCCTCGACATCGTCGCCTTCCAGGACCATCCCTATCAGCCGGCGTTCCTGGACGTCTGGACGCTGCTGTCCTACGTGGCCGCTCGAACCAAACGGATCAGGCTCTTCCCCGACGTCGCCAATGTGCCTCTGCGACCGCCCGCCGTCCTGGCCCGCAGCGCCGCCGCTCTCGACATCCTCAGCGGTGGACGTGTCGAGCTCGGCCTGGGTGCCGGCGGCTTTCTGGACGCGATAGTGTCGATGGGCGGACCCCGCCGCTCCGTATCAGAGCACGTGGAAGCGCTGGCCGAGGCCATAACCGTGATCCGCAGCCTCTGGCGGCCCGGACCGCCGGTTCACTTCAAGGGCTCGTACTACTTCCTGGAAGGAGCACGGCCCGGCCCGGTCCCCCCGCATCCGATCGGCATCTGGCTCGGGGCCTACAAGCGGCGGATGCTGCAGCTCACCGGCCGGACCGCCGATGGCTGGATTCCCTCCCTCGGTTATGCCGCGCCCGAGGACCTGCGCAGGATGAACCTGACCATCGACAGCGCCGCCCAGGACGCCGGACGTGATCCGGCCGAGATTCGGCGCGCCCTAAACATCAGCGGCACCTTCGGACCGCCGGGCTCGGGATTCCTGAATGGACCGGCCACGGAGTGGGCTGAGCAGCTCGCTGAGCTCGCGCTGCTGGACGGGATGAGCACGTTCATCCTGGGCTCCGGACCGGAAATCGCCGCGGACCTGCGGCGCTTCGCTGAAGAGGTTGCGCCCGCCGTCCGCGAGGCCGTCAGCCGAGAGAGGCAGCGTCGCTCGGCCCTCCCACCAACTGGACCGGCAAGCCCTGCGGTCGCGGCAGCCGGGCCTCAGCCGACTGCCGATCGTCCTGCCCGCGAGGCAGCGCGTGAAGCAGAGCGGCTGGTGAGCCAAGAGGAGCCGATCAGCCGCGTCGGCCGTGCGGGACAGCAGATGCTGCTTGCCGTTCACGAGCACCTGAGGTTGGAGCTGGCGAAGCTTCGCGAAGTGATCACGGAGGTCGCGGAGGGCAGGGCCTCTGCGGCCCAAGCCAGGTCGTATCTGAACCAGATGACCATGCGGCAGAACTACTGGACGCTCGGCGCGTTCTGTGCCGCCTACTGCCGCGTTGTGAGCGTCCACCACGCGATCGAGGACCAGCAGATGTTCGCCGATCTCAGGGCGGCTGACCAGTCACTGGGCCCGATCCTGGAGCGCCTCCGCCACGAACACGAGGGGATCGCCCGGGTTCTGGCCGAGGTCGACGCCGCCCTGGTCGCAATGGTGGACGACGAAAACCGTCTCAGCGACACCCAGGCAGCTGTCGACCACTTGGCGGATCTTCTGCTGGCCCACTTGAGGGACGAAGAGGAGCAGCTGCTGGAACCGATAGGCCGCCTGGGGATTCGAATCTAGTTTCCTCGCCCGGCCGTGCGGCGGCCGGCTTTTCGGCGGCGGTCATAATGCCGCTCCAGTGATGGGGTCGCCGGTCGTGGCTGGACTGCGGACGCTGGTCGTTATGCCGACGTACAACGAGCTGCCGAACCTGGCGCGGGTGGTGGCGTCGATCCGGGCGCAGGGGTTCCAGGTGCTGGTGGTCGACGACAGCTCCCCCGACGGCACGGGCGAGCTGGCCGACCAGCTGGCGGCCGTCGATCCCGGAGTAGCCGTCCTCCATCGCGCCGGCAAGCTGGGCCTCGGCAGCGCCTATGTCGAAGGCTTTCGGCGCGGGCTCGCCCTCGACCACGACCTGCTGGCCGGGATGGACGCCGACGGCTCCCATCCGGCATCAGTGCTGAGTGCGCTGGTCGAGGCGGCCGCGTCCGCTGGCGGGCTGGCGATCGGGTCCCGCTACGTCCGCGGTGGCGCCATTGCGGGCTGGAACCGGCGGCGTCGCTTCCTCTCCCACTCGGCCAACCTCTACTGCCGCCGCATTCTTGGGGTGCAGGTGCGGGACTCCACATCTGGGTTCCGGTGCTATCCGCGCGAGCTGCTGGAACGGATCGATCTGGACAAAGTGGTCTCCGACGGCTACGCGTTCCTGATCGAGATGGTGTACCGATCGCTGCGGTTGGGTTATCCGGTGGTCGAGATCCCGATCCGCTTCGAGGACCGGCTGGCGGGCCGCTCGAAGGTGTCCACCGCCGAGATCCGCAAGGCAATCGCGTTGGTCCCGCGGCTGCGCTGGGAGCAGATGACCGGTTCTGGGCCGCAGCCCGCGAAGGCGCCGCCGGAACCGACTGAGCCGGCTACGCGGCAGGGCCCGGTAGCGCGGGAGTGACGACAGCCAGGCACCGGTTCCGGTGGGCGGCCGGGGTCATGCCGATGCTGCCGGTGGCGGCAGCGGCCGGGCTCGCCGTCTGGAGCCTGGGCTTCGGGCTGCCCTTCCTCTTCCGTTCGGATGAGGACGTGATGGTCGGCCGCTCGGTGCGGATGGTCGTCGAGCACAGCCTCGACCCGCTCTTTTACAACTACCCGCCGCTAGGCTTCTATGTGTTTGCCGCGGCTGAGGCCGCTCTGAGCTTGGTGCCCGGCCAGCACCTGGGGCCGGCGACGCGGATCGATCCCAGCGCCGAATACCTGGCCGCCCGCGCCGTGTCCGCGGCTGCCCTGGTGGCCGCCACCGCCCTCGTCTATCGGGCCGGCCGATCGGCGTACGGCACGGCCGGCGGCGTTCTGGCCGCCACCTGCTTGGCGCTCGCCCCGCTGGCGGTCAGGCAGGCCCACTTCGCGACCACCGACAGCCTGGCGATGGCGCTGGTGGCGCTCACCTTCTGGGCCGGACAGCGGGCCAGCGGTCGCGGCGGCTTCCTGCTGGCGGGGATCGTCTGCGGCCTGGCGGCGGCGACCAAGTACACCTCCGCCGCCGCGGCCGTTTACCTCTTGGTCCTCGCTCTCGGCGGTCCCGACCGCTGGGGCCGGCTGCTGGCTGCTGCAGGGAGCGCAGCTCTTGCGTTCGCCGCTGTGTTCGTGCCCGCTGGTCACCCGCTCGACTTTCTCCGCGGCCTGGCTTTTCTCGGCGGCCGCGCCGGCCAGGAGTACGCGGGGCTGCCGCTGGGACTGGTCTACCACCCGACGGTCAGCCTGCCGTTCGGGCTCGGCTTGGGCAGCTACGCCCTGGCGCTTGCGGGGATTGTGGTGGCAGTGGTTCGACGAGCTCGCACCGACCTGGCGCTGCTCGCCTTTGTTGGCGCGTACTTCCTCGCCTCCGGCCTGACCCACGAGGTGTTCTTCCGGTATGCCCTGCCTCTGCTGCCGGCCCTGAGCGTTCTGGCCGGCGGCCTCGTGCGAGCCGTGCCCACCCGAGCCGGGGCGCAGGCGGCCGCGGGCGGGCTGGCGCTGTTGCTCCTGGCGCCGGCCGGCTACGCCTCGGTGACCACCGACCGGCTGCTGGGCGCCCAGGACACGCGTGAGCAGGCGGCGGGGTGGCTGCAAACGAACGCTCCTCCGGGCTCACAGATTCGGATCGGAACTTACTGGTGGCAGCCCTTCTACGGCGCCTCCGAGCTGGGTGAGGGTGGGCTGCACGCGATCTATGCCACCGGCAACCCGATAGTTGACAGCTTCCAGATGGGTCGCTACACGGACCGTTTTAACGTCAACCGTGAAGGGGCGCCCTGCTACGCACTGGCAGCCTCAGGTCCACCCTGGCAATCCCCGCCCCGGGACACGGCGTCAGCGCCGGCAGCGATCTTCAAGCCCTACACAGGTGATTCGCCCGTGGGCGCCGTTTACGACCCGATCGACTCCTTCTACCTGCCGATCTGGGGCTTCGCCAGCCTCGATCGGCCCGGGCCGGCCGTGGTGATCGAGGCCTGTGGCTAGCGAAGGGGCCTACTTCGCCGGCATGGAAGTACATTTGCAAGGTGGATGCCCGCCGCCGGCTGACCGGCACTGACCTCGATTTCGTCTCCCTCCAAGCGGCCGGGGAAATGGGGCTGGGAGATCTGGGCCGGCTGCCCGCCACGGTCAAGGTGCTGCTCGAGATGGTGCTTCGACAGGCAGCTTCCGATCGGTCTGGCGAGGCCAATGTCCGCGCCCTGGCCAATTGGCCGGCTGAGCCGCCCGCCGGCGCCGAACTCCCCTATCTGCCGGCGCGGGTGCTGCTCCAGGACTTCACTGGCGTGCCGGCGGTCGTGGACCTGGCTGCCATGCGTTCGGCGGTGAAACGGGCGGGTGGCGATGTGGCTCGAGTGGACCCCGAAATTCCCTGCGATCTCGTCATCGACCATTCGGTGCAGGTCGACATGTTCGGCAACGCCCACTCCTACACCGCCAACATCGAACGTGAGTACGAGCGTAACTTCGAGCGCTACGCTGTGCTGCGCTGGGCCCAACAGGCCTTCCACGGCTTCTCAGTCGTGCCGCCCGGCATGGGCATCTGCCACCAGGTGAACTTGGAGCATCTTGCCCGCGTGGTCCAGATCCGCGAGCTGGCCGGTGGTCGCGTGGCCATTCCCGACACCCTTGTCGGCACCGATTCGCACACGACAATGGTCAACGGCCTGGGTGTGCTCGGCTGGGGCGTGGGTGGCATCGAGGCGGAGGCCGCCATGTTGGGCCAGCCGATGTACCTCTCTCAGCCGGTGGTGGTCGGCGTCCGCTTCCACAACGCGCTCCGCGCCGGCGCCACAGCCACCGACCTCGTGCTGACGCTGACCGAGATGCTGCGCAAGCACGGGGTGGTGAACAAGTTTGTGGAATTCTGCGGCGACGGTCTCTCCAGCCTGACGGTTGCCGACCGGGCGACGCTCTCCAACATGTGCCCTGAATACGGGGCCACTTCCGCGCTCTTCCCGGTGGACGCCCAGACCCTTCGCTACCTGGAGACCACCGGCCGAGGTGACGTGCTGGACCTGGTCGAGCGGTACACGAAGGAGCAGGGCCTCTTCCGCGAGGACGGTCAGCCAATCCCGCAGTTCTCCGAGCTGCTGGAGCTGGATCTGGCCCAGGTCGAGCCCAGCCTGGCCGGCCCCAAGCGGCCGCAGGATCGCGTTTCGCTGGACATGGTCTGGGACAGCTTCTGCGCCGCCTTCCACCCGGCGGACGCGGATGCGGCTCAGACCGCCGACGATCTCGAGCGATTGGCGGGCGAGGGTGGCGATCAGCCGGTTTACGGTGTTGCCGAAAGCGGAGTGGCAATCGCTGAGCGGGCGGCCACCAAGCTGCGCAACGGCTCGGTCGTGATCGCCGCTATCACTAGCTGCACCAACACCTCCAACCCCTCTGTCATGCTGGCCGCCGGTCTGCTGGCGAAGAACGCGGTCGAGGCAGGGCTTCGCGTGCCCAGCTATGTCAAGACGTCGCTCGCACCCGGGTCCCGGGTGGTCACCGACTATCTGAAGCAGGCAGGCCTGATGCAGCCGCTGGAGCAGCTGGGGTTCTTCACAGTCGGTTATGGTTGCACTACCTGCATCGGCAACTCGGGACCGCTGGCCACCCCGGAGATCGAGGCCGAGGTCCAGGAGCAGGATCTCAGCGTGGTGGCTGTGCTCTCTGGCAACCGCAACTTCGAGGCCCGCATCCATCCTCTGGTGCGAGCAAGCTACCTGGGCTCGCCCCCGCTGGTGGTCGCCTACGCCCTGGCGGGAACCATCCGCAAGGATCTGAGTGAGGAACCCATCGGCAACAGCGAGAAGACCGGTGAGCCGGTCTACCTCCGCCAGATCTGGCCCAGCTCCGAAGCGGTGGAAGCTGCCATCCGGGAGTCGGTCAAACCTGAGTTCTTCGCCAAGCAGTACTCGCGCATCTATGACGGCGACGAGCACTGGCAGCAGATGCGCGCGCCAGTCGGTGAGGCGTACGCCTGGGACGCCGAATCGACCTACGTCCAGGAGCCGCCGTACTTCGAGAAGCTGGTGCCTGAGCTGGAGCCGCTGCGCGACATCGAGGATGCCCGAGCTCTCGCCGTGCTGGGCGACTCGGTGACCACCGATCACATCTCGCCTGCCGGCTCGATCCCAAGCGCCAGCCCGGCCGGGCAGTACCTACAGGAGCGTGACGTCGCGCCGCGGGAGTTCAATTCGTACGGCTCCCGGCGGGGCAATCACGAGATCATGATGCGGGGCACCTTCGCCAACATCCGTCTCCGCAACGAGCTCGCCCAGGGCAAGGAGGGCTACTGGACCCGACATCAGCCCAGCGGCGAGGTCATGACCATCTTCGACGCCGCCGAGCGCTATCGCACCGAAGGCGTACCTCTTATCGTGCTGGCCGGTAAGGAGTACGGCTCCGGCTCCTCCCGCGATTGGGCCGCCAAGGGGCCCAAGCTCCTCGGCGTCCGAGCTGTCATCGCCGAGTCCTACGAGCGCATCCACCGCTCCAACCTGGTAGGCATGGGCATCCTGCCGCTCCAGTTCAGCCCCGGCGACGGGCGCCAGCAGCTCGGCCTGACGGGCGAGGAAGAGTTCTCGATTCGCGGTTTGGCTCAAGACCTCAGCCCTCGCCAGCAGCTGGAGGTCGAGGCGCGCTCGGCCGCCGGCGAGAGCAAGACCTTCCGGGTGCTCGCCCGGCTTGACAATGAGAAGGACCTTCAGTATCTCCGCCACGGCGGCGTGCTGAACATGGTGGTCAGGCAGCTGCTAGCCTCCGACGCCTGAGCTAAGGCGGCGCCTCACTGGGAGCCACGGCTCTGCGGCTCCCTCGCTCTCGAAAAGCAACCCGATCTGGATCACCGAGTCGGCGGGAGTAGAACTTATTCGCCCTCATCAGCACCATTTGAGTGCTGGCCTGTCCATTTTGACCCGCGGTCTTCGTCGTAGGTGCAGGATCAACGTTTATCACCTAGGAGGAACCGACATGAAGTACATGCTCTTGTTGACCCGCGGCGAGTGGGAGGACACCGGCCCTGAGGACGAACGGCAGAGGATCTATGCCGAGATCGGCGAGTGGTGGGCCAAGCTCGCCTCTCAGGGAAAGATGGTCGGAGGCCATCAGCTCCAACCGCCGCACACCGCGACGACGCTGGTTCTGAACGCCCGCCGGGAGGCGACCGTCGTTGACGGGCCGTTCATGGAAGCCAAGGAGTCAGTTGGTGGCTATGGCATCCTGGAAGCCGCCGACCTCGACGAGGCGCTGACCATTGCTCGGACCTTCCCCTCGCCGAGCAGCAAGGTGGAGGTCAGACCTGTCATCCAGCGCTAGTACAACCAGCAGCGAGGTCTCGCTCGAGCGAGTCTTCCGAGAGGAGGCGGGCCGGCTCACAGCGAGCCTGGTCCGCATTCTCGGCGACTTCGACCTGGCGGAGGACCTGGTCTCCGAAGCGCTGCTCGAGGCCCTCGAGCACTGGCCCAGGGATGGCGTGCCGGAGCGGCCTGGCGCCTGGCTCCTGACGACAGCGCGCCGCAAGGGCTTGGACCGGCTTCGGCGTGACGCCAAGCAGCGCGCGAAGCTCGAACTGATCGGCGCCCTGCCTGAGCGCCCGCGGCGGGAAGCCGACGATCGCCTGCGGCTCATCTTCACCTGCTGTCACCCGGCCCTCGCCCGGGAGGCCCAGGTCGCCCTCACGCTGCGCGCCGTGGTGGGCCTCACGACTCCCGAGATCGCCCGAGCCTTTATCGTGCCTGAGCCGACGCTCGCCAAGCGGATTGTGCGAGCCAAGCGCAAGATTGTCGACGCCGGCATCCCCTACCGACTGCCAGGTCCAGAAGACCTTCGGCCGCGACTCGACGAGGTGCTCACAGTGCTCTACATGGTCTTCAACGAAGGCCATCTCGCCACTGGCGGTGACGCGCCCGTCCGCCACGACCTGGCCCGCGATGCCGAGTGGCTGGCTGAGCTGCTGATACGTCTGCTGCCCGACGTGCCTGAGCCCCTGGGTCTGCTCGCCCTGATCCGCCTTCATCTCGCTCGCTGGTCTGCGCGACTTGACGGTCAGGGCCGGCTGGTGCTGCTGGAGCATCAGGACCGCTCGCTCTGGGATCGACGGGCAATCGCCGAGGCGGTCCGGCTCATCCATCGCGCCGCAGCGCTTCACCGCCTGGGCCCCTACCAGGTGCAGGCGGCGATCGCCGCTGTGCACTGCGAGGGGCCGACTTGGGAAGAGACCGACTGGCGGGAGATCCTCGGTCTCTACACCATGCTCTTGGCACTCGATCCATCGCCCGTGGTGAGGCTCAACCGGGCGATAGCGCGGAGCCATGTCGAAGGTCCTGGGAAGGC
Organism: Candidatus Dormiibacter spiritus; assembly: GCA_003244185.1. GTDB lineage: Bacteria > Chloroflexota > Dormibacteria > Dormibacterales > Dormibacteraceae > Dormiibacter > Dormiibacter spiritus. The sequence goes on from QHBT01000029.1 coordinate 119,615, forward strand.
CCTGGCCGAGATCGACGAGGTCCGAAACCGGCTTGACAACTACCATCTCCTTCACGCGACCCGCGCAGTGCTGCTGCGCGATTTGGGTCGGGAGGCGGAGGCTGTCGCTGCCGGCCGGCGCGCATCGGCCCTGACTTCAAACTCGGCTGAGCAGGCTCTCCTCGAGCGGCGCCTCGCTAAAGACGTGGACAGCCTCGCCAACGCTGGGAAGGTAGCCGACGGCGCCTGAGCGTAATCTCCGAGACTTACGCCGTCGGCTACTTCAGAACTAGTGTTGTAAGCTAGGTGCCATGGATATGGCAAAGCGCAACTTCAGTGACATAGTCCGCCGCAGCGGTGAGGTACTGAAGGTCAGTGAGTCAGGCCAGGACGTGCTGCTCCAACGCCGGGACGGAGCTGACCTGATGCTTGTGGAGGCTAAGCGCGAAGAAGGCATTCGGGACAGCCTGCGCACCGCCGCCTCCCTGCTGCTGGCGGGGCTGGAGGGTGACGCTGCGCGGAAAGCATTGACTGCCAAGGCGCCCGGCACGCTGCCCTGGCTGCGGCTGCTACCGGTGGAATGGCACGCGCAGTTCCTGCGCGAGTTTGCTGAGACGGCCCAAGCCGCCGTCGACACTGGAGCGTTCGGGGCGCTGGGCCAACTCGAGCGCAGCTGGAACGTCACGGCCCGGCTATATGCTGAGCCGGCCATGCGGGAGTGGCTGCTGGAACCCATCGAGATCAACCCTGAATACGGCCACCACCGCCTTCGCGAGCGGAAGAATCTGAGCGGGCAACGCCAGCCGAAGGCAACCGCCAGTGCGCGCCCTGGGAAGCCAGGCCGCCGCCGATTGGGAAGTCAAGCCCAGCCGGCGTGAGCGTCGAGCGCTGGCGCGTCACCTGGGCCGGCGCCGAGGCGGAAACCCAGTGGCAGGCCGGCGAGGCTGCGTATCCGACACAGGCCGCCGAGGCTTGGCTGCAGCTGGAGTCCAACCCCTTGGCCCACGGCCTCAGCCTGCCCTCGCCGGCCGCCCAGGTGATTGTCATGGGCAGGCCCATGAGCAAGCGGCTACTCTGGCTCACGCCTGATGTGGTGGTGGGCTTTGCAGTCGACCTGGCAGAGCGGGAGGTCTGGATTCTGACTGTGCGAAAGTATCCCAGCGGAACAGTGTTCTGAGGTGGAGCTGGCGCAGCTGCAGGCCGTCTATCAGGAGCTTTCACGCGGCGTCGACGCTCGGGTCCAGAACTTGCGGGCGCTGCAGCAGAGAGCTGCCACGGGAGCCGCTGCAACTGGCATCCTTCTGGGACTGCTGGCTTCTGAGCGCTCGGCTCGGCCGGCCTTCATCTGGTTGGTGAGCCTGCTTGCGATACTGACCCTGCTGGCCGGTCTCTACTGCGCCGCGAAAGCGCTCTGGCCGCGACGCCTTCAGATCCGATGGCCTCTGCTGCCGCCCGCCTCCAGCGAGCTGTTCACTCTCGAGGCATATCTGGAGTCGTCGCCGAGCGACCTTCTGCGCGGCTTCTGCGAGCAGCTCTTCGATCAGCTGTACTCGGCTGAGCTTCAGGAATCCGAGGCGGACGTGGAGCGCTGGGTGCGGCGGCAGGCGCTCTGTCTGGCTGGGGGCTTCGGCCTCGTCCTGCTGGTCGCCCTCGCGGTGACATTGACCAACTCGGCCCTCAGGTTCTGAGCGGTCAGGGGAGTCACGCCTCCCCTGACAGACCTCCGCTCCCCTGACTCTCGCCGGCCGTCAGCCGGCGAGTTGCAACACCCAGAGTTTCCGCCTCCTGGCAAGCCGGACCGGGAGTCCTCCCCCTGACTGCTCAGTTGTAGCAGCGGACCAGCTGCACCATCACCGACTCCTGGGCAAAGGCCGCCTGGGGTCGCTCGCCGGCCTGAACCCGCTCCGCCGCCCGACGGCACGCAGCTTCGTCCAGCTCCGCAAAGCTCCTGCGTAGCTGGTCGTAAGTCTCTCGTTCCTGTTCCATCATGTCTACCTCTGGCTGATCCTGATAACAAAGAACCCCGCCCCAGTCAACTGAGGCGGGGTTCTCCGGGCCGCTCCTACGGCACTGGCAAACCCGCCTTTCTAATCAGGAGCCCAAGCCGGAGCTCGACGATCGGTGAGATGCGGGAGACTGCCATCGCGCTTCAGGTTAGGACTGCCTGGAGGGAACGGATAGGCAGCGGTTGACAATCAACATCTTCCGGCTTTGTGTGGCGAACACCATAATTAGGCATGGTCACCTCTGCCCGCGAACCTGAGTCTGGGGAGGAGCCGCGGATCCCGCCCCCCACGCTGCGTCAGGCCATGCACTTCGACGGCCTCTCGCAGGCGGTCTTGGTCGGCGGCGGCGCCGGTCTCGACAGGTCGATCGAGTGGGTCCGCGTGATGGAGACACCAGAGACAGAGGACCGGTTGCGCCCGCACGACCTGCTGCTCACCACAGGTTTCCGCCTCCAGGAAGACGTCGACGCTCTGACGCGCCTTGTCAGCAAGATCGCGGCAGCGGGAGGCTCAGGCCTCGTCGTGAAGCTCGGCCGCTCCCTGACGCAGCTGCCGCCCGAGATGGTCAGGGAGGCGGACCACCTCGGCATCCCGCTCCTGACTGTCGGCGAGGAGGTGGCTTGGGCAGATCTGATGGAGCCGCTGTTGGAGCGCATCATCAACGCCGAGCACTGGCGGCTGAAGCGCTCGCTCGATATCCATCGCCGCTTCACCGAGCTGCTCCTCGACGGCAAGGGCGTGAGCGAGATCTGCCGCACGTTGGCGGAACTGCTGGGCAGCCCGGTCTCGGTCGAGGACGCCTCCTTCCATCTGCTGGCTCACGCGGGTGGCAGCGTTGACGCTCACCGGCGGGAGACCATCCACCACCACGGCACCCCGCCCAGGGTGCTCTACGACCCCGAGATCCAGAGCGTCCTCCGCCAGGTTGCCGAGCACAGGCATCCCATGAAGGTGCAGGCTTTCCCCCACCTCGGAATGCAGCGGCCGCGCATCATCGCGCCGATCATGGCCGCCCGGGAACTGCTGGGCGTCATCTCCATCTTGGACCAGCCACCCGACAACGAGGAACTCGCCTACATGGCCGTCGAGCAGGCGGCTCTGGTCATGGCTTTCGCCCTGACCAAGGAGCGAGAGGTGGCGGAGGCTGAAGAGCATGTGCGGGGCGAGTTCGTCGACGACCTGATCCACGGCACCTACGGGGACGAGCCGGCCGCCCAGCGGCGTTCCCGGCACCTGCGCTACCCGCTGCTTGGGCGCCACGTCGTGCTGGTCACTGATGTCGACGACTTTCGGGCCTTCCTGCGCAATCGGAACCTGACTGAGGAGTCGATCCAAGCGGTGAAGCGCGAGCTGTACCGGCGCGTCTCAGGCGTTGTGCGCGCTTCTCATCCCCGCGCTCTCCTCCAAGCCCGCTCCGATAGCGTCGTCGCGCTGATTCCGCTCGGCCCCGAACCCGGCGACCCGCAGGCTCGCCTGCGCGCCCTGGCGGTCCAGGTCCGTGAAGCGCTCGGCGACTGGCGGCCGGGTTTTACAGTCTCCGTCGGTTACTCAGCGGCGGTCGAGGCCCCGGCCGGTGTCGCGACCGCTCACCGGGAGGTGCGGGCCGTGATGGACACACTGGCCCGCTTCCGGCGCTGGGCGCAGATCGTCGCCGTGCCGGAGCTGGGTCTGACGGGGCTCCTGGCCGGCGTCAGCCCTGACCGCCTGGTGGAGTTCTCTCAACGCTATCTCGGCACGCTGGTCGAGTACGACGCGGAACGGGGCGCCGACCTGGTGGCGACGCTCAAGGCGTACCTGGAGCAAGGTGAGCAGCAGGCGGCGGCCCGCCGGCTCCGGATCCACACCAACACGCTCCGCTATCGGTTGGAGCGGATCCGTGAGATCACCGGCTCCTCCCTGGAGGATCCCGAGATTCGGCTCAACCTCACGGTCGCGCTGCGGGTGCACAGCTTGCTCGGCGACGGCCGGGACAGGCGAAGAAGAGAGGGACGGCAGGCGTCCCCTTCTGCAGCCCCAGCGCGTCCTGCTTGAGGTTTTGCGCTGCCCGAACCGGCTCGTGAGTGAAATCGCCGCTGCCTCCGGATCGGCGATTTGGGTGCGGGCCAGGTTGAACTGGACCGCCCCAACGTGGCGCCCAGCCGCAGCCGACGGCTGAGGTGGGCAGCAGAGCGCAGACCACTTCACGCCCTGGCCTCTCGCTGCGAGAGGCGACTCTTCTGCTGCTGATCGCGCCTATTCTCTTCGGCACCACGGGCACCGCCCAGGCGCTGGCCGGAGCCCACGCGGCGCCGCTGGCAGTGGGCGCGTTGCGCACAGCCGTCGGCGGTCTCGCCCTGGTACTTGTGGCCCTGCTCAGCGGGGGCCCACGGCCACTGCTTCAGGTTCTCTTTAGCCGGCCGTTGACTGCAACAGTGGCTGCGGTCAGCGTGGCCGCCTATCAGCTGTTCTTCTTCTCCGCTGTGGCGACCACTGGCGTGGCTCTCGGCACAGTGGTCGCCATCGGCTCGGGCCCAGTGTTCGCCGGACTGTTGGGCCTTCTCATCGGCGAACGTCCCGGCCTTCGCTGGGCGGCCGCCACAGCGCTCGCCCTGGCGGGCGTGCTGGCTCTGGTCGGGCCGGGCGCGCGGGTCGTGCCCGCCGGTGTCGCCACCGCCCTCGGCGCCGGTCTGGCCTACGCCTGCTTCACAGTCAGCGCGCGGCGACTGCTGCGAGCGGGGCACTCGAGCCGAGCTGTGGTTGCCGCGAGCTTTGGCGCCGGCGCACTGTTACTGGTGCCGTTCTGGCTGGGTCAGAACCTGCAGCAACTTGCCGGGCTGCCCGGATTGCTCCTGATCGGCTGGCTGGGGTTCATCACGACGGCGCTCGCTTACCTGCTCTTCGGACGCGGCCTTCGAGCGGTCCCCGCCGCCCGCGCCACCACGCTAGGTCTGGCGGAGCCTCTGACCGCCGCGACGCTGGGGCTGCTGCTGCTTCATGAGCGGCCCACACCGATCGGCTGGCTGGGCGGCGCCTTGATCGCGATGGGTCTGGTCATCCAGGCGGTGCCGACCGCGGACCTCGGACGCCCGGGGGGCTGGCCGCACTGGTTGCGGCGCTGATCGTCACGTGGCTGGGGGCTGCATCCCTCCGCTCGACCCACTTGCGCCTGCACGGCCGCTGTGGCTCGTCGGCGCGAGCAGGTGGCCGGGCCTGTCGGCTGACGCCAATCGGTGCCGTACAGGGAAGTGACGCTAGGCGATCGTCGCCACGACACCCCCCGTCTTGAGCAGGTCAACCATCGTGAAAGCGCCACCTGAGCCATAGGTCGGGGTCCAGTCTGGCTGCTGTTTGAGGTACGACTGGCTGTCGCCCTGGATCAACCCCGCGAGCACTTCGGCTACGATTCGGCCGCCGACCGGGCCGAGGTGCTCACCGTTGGCGGTCACAGCAGCTTCTCGAAGGATGTAGAACCACAGCGGTGTGCTCTGCTGCAGGTGCAGCAGCGATAGGTCGGCGAGGTCGCCGGGCGCCAGCTGCGGCAGCTGCATCGCCTGAGCGACGCGCTGGCCGGACGGCACCCCCATGGTCAGGCCGCGCAGCAGGTTCCGCGTCGGGAGCGAGGTTGGCGAATCGGGCGGCTGGCCCAGGAGATGGAACAGCACAGTCGAGAGGATGGTGTCGATCTTCTTATTTGGCCGCGCCCGGCTGTCTCCGAAGTCGAAGAAGGTCTGCCAGTCAATGAACCGGCGCGCCGCGCGGCGTCCGCCACGGAGGTCCGTAGGATCGTCGGGATTGACTGCGCTGGGGTCGAACAACAGCGCGAAGAACTGCTGTGACGGATCCGTGGCGCTGGTGCCGAAGTTCGCCCGGTAGCTAGGCCGAGCCTGAGAGTGGCCGAAGCGGTAGGCGGCCACCGAAAACTCCACAGGGATATAGGGGTTGTGACGCCACCTGAAGTACTTGAGCCCGTTGTTGAGCACATCGTCGATAGTTGCCTGGCCGACAGTCTTGGGCAGGAACTCGTGCAGGATGAGCCATTGATAGTGCCAGCGCACGGTCCGCTGAGCCTCGGCGAAGAGTTCGTCAGTGGTGTGACCAGACCCCAGTTCAGCCCTGACGTCAGTCACCACCGTGTTGTGGAAACGCAAGAAGGCCAGGTGAAGCTGGGAGACTATCAGGTTCTCATCATTGCGGGGATCACCCGCGATGGCGATGAGCTGGCTGTTGCGAGGCACGTCGTGGCGTGGGCTGCCGTCGACCGAGACCGCCTCCGAGCCGGGTATCGGCTCGGTGAGAAAACTCGTCCGGCCGCCATCGAGCGACTGATCGTAGAGCTGCGGCGAGGCCCCGGGACCGCTCCCATACAGGCTGTCCAAGTCGAGCAGGGGAATTCGAAAGTTGCGGATGGACTCGGGGTCCTGACGCCGGGCGAGACTCGAGGTCGGATCGAAGGTCATGTCGTGATCCAGAAACTGGCCCAGAAATGTGAATCCCGCCGTCATGGTCGGGTTGTTGGGATTGCAGGCTCTTCGCCGGATCGGTGATCAGTGTGATCGGATCGCTAAGGTCGTCGCCGGCGTCCATCGCGCCGCCTGGAGCACCCAATTCAGTGAGCGCTGCACGGATCAACGGTGTGTCGGCGGCGAACGGCGGCAGCGTCGGGAAAAGCCTTCCGAACCGGCCCTGGTCGTAGAAAGTGGATCGCGGTGTCAGGTGACCAGCGTCTACTTCGCCGTGGGCCATGACGCAACTCCTTGTTTCAGCCGTCCGCGCTGGTCCGGATCGGGGCCAGCAATGGCGCAAGGCTCACTATAAACGCCGGCAGAAAGCTAACTGACGTCCGCCCTGCGGTCTTGGCCTAACCATCGGTACAGTCTGTAATCCGGCCACGAGCTTACTGCCGATCGGTTGTAGAGCGGTCACCATGGATGGCGATTCCTCGCCCTTAGCCTTCTGCGGGATGGCGCCTTTCGCTAGCTCCACCCGCGCCCACTGGCCAGGTGACCTGCGCGCCGATCGAGCAGCCTGCGGCATGGGCTTCGTCGCCACCCCCGGAGGGCCGGCCAGCCATCGTGTTGTCACTCTCGGCACAGGTGCGCTGGCGAGGCTGGCCCACCGCGGCGGCCTCGACGCCGATGGCAAGAGTGGCGACGGCGCCGGGCTCCTGATCCAGATCCCTCGCCGCCTCTTCCCAGCCGACACGGCAGTCGCTGTGCTCTTCGATTGGGACGAGCGAGCCCGGACGACGCTGGCCCAGGGGCTGGCCAAGGAGGGTTTGGGCGTGGTCGACTGGCGCTTGGTGCCGATCGATCTCGAGAGCTTGGGCAGCCGAGCGCGGGCCACCGTCCCCAAGATCTGGCACGCGGTGATCACCCGGCCTGACTGCGGCGAAAGCGAGTGGGAAGGCCTGCTCTACCGCGCCCGACGCCTGGCTGAGTCGCGCGCCACGAAACAGGGCGTGCGGATGTACATCCCATCCTGCTCCAGCCGCACCATCGTCTACAAGGGCCTGATGGCAGGGACGCATTTGGCCGCCTTCTACCTTGACCTCCAGGACTCTGCCACCGAGAGCCAGCTGGCGGTTTTCCACCAGCGATATTCGACCAACACGCTGCCCGACTGGCGGCTGGCTCAACCGTTCCGTCTGCTGGCCCACAACGGCGAGATCAATACCATCACAGCGAATCGAGCCTTCATGCGCGCTCGCCAGGCCGAACTCCCTGAGGAGCTGCGCCCGGTGGTGACGGCGGGTTCGGACTCCTCCGCGCTGGACAATGTCCTGGAGCTGCTGGTTCAGCGCGGCTTCGACGCCGCCGAAGCGCTAATGACCCTGGTGCCGGACGCGTGGGAAGCGCGGGGTGACATGGCGCCGAGGGTGCGCGACTTCTACCGTTTCCAGTCCACTCGCTTCGAGCCCTGGGATGGGCCGGCCGCGCTGGCTTTTTCAGACGGCCGGGTGGCAGGTGCAGCGCTCGACCGCAACGGTCTGCGGCCGGTCAGGTATCAGATCACCCGCAGCGGGCTGGTGGTCGCCGCCTCGGAGGCCGGCGTGGTGCCACTCGAACCCGCCGACGTAATCGAGCGCGGTCGTCTGGGGCCGGGCCAGCTCCTGCTCGTCGACGTGCGTGAAGGCACAGTCCATCGCGACGCCGAGGCGAAAAGCTTCGTCGCCTCGCGGCACGATTACGGACTGCTGGCCGACCGGGTGCTCGTGCCGATCGAGCGCCGCCATCGCGACGTGGAAACGCCTCAGGACCTGGTGCGCCAGCAGCGGCTGCACGGTTGGGGGGCGGAGGACGTGAAGATGGTGGTCCAGGTCATGGCGGCGACCGGCCAGGACCCCGTTTACTCGATGGGCGACGACACTCCGATCTCGCCGCTGGGTCGCACGCCCCGCCGTGTCAGCCACCGCCTCCGGCAGCGCTTCGCCCAGGTCACCAACCCGGCGATCGACTCGCTCCGGGAGCGCTCGGTCATGTCTCTGCGAGTGATGCTCGGCGCTCGGGGCCGAACTCTGCTGCCCGGCAACATCGCTGGCGACGAGCTCGGCCTTCGCCATCACCCAGCCATCAGCGCCAAAGGTCATCCGCTGCTGGAGTTGGAGTCGCCGGTGTTGGGCGCCGGCGAACTCGCCCGAGTGCTCGACTCGGCACTTGTACTGGACGCGACCATCAGTCCCGGTGAGTCGCTGCGCGATGCGCTCCTCCGACTCTGCGACCAAGCCGAACACGCACCGGACGGCATCCTGGCCCTGAGCGATCGAAACGCGCGGCCCGATCGGTTGCCGATTCCCTCCCCCCTCGCCGCCGGCGCCGTTCACGAGCGCTTGCTGGCATCTGGCCAGCGCCTCCAGAAGGACCTCGTGAGCGTCGCCGGGGATGTGATAGATGTGCACGACCTCGCCTGCCTCATCACTGTCGGGGCCAGCGCTGTGCATCCCTACCTCGGCTTTGCCACCGCCAACACCGATGAGGGCGAGGCGGGCCAAGTGCAGTACAGGCATGCGCTGGAGCACGGCCTGCTGAAGGTGATGGCGAAGATGGGAATCAGCTGCGTGGCCTCCTACCGGGGGGCGCAGGTTTTGGAGGCGCTGGGGCTCGGGGCCGAGGTGATGCAGCTCTGCCTGCGGGGGGTGCCTTCACGCCTTGGCGGCGACGACCTCGCCTCCCTGCAAACGCAGCTGGAGGCCTGGAGCCAATCGGCCTGGGGAGGTGACGCCCTACCGGCAGGCAAGGACGCGCTGCCCGACTACGGCCGCGTCCGGTTCCGGAAGACAGGCGAATTCCATGCTTACAACCCCCAGGCTGTGCGGGCGGCGCAGAAGGCGGCTGAGACCGGCGACCAGGAGCAATACCTTCGCTGGCGGGAGCTGTCAAGCATGGGTCCCCCGCAGGACGTGCGCGACTTGCTCAAGATCCGGCGGCCGAGCGAACCTGTGCCGCTGGAGCAAGTGGAGCCGGCCAGCGAGATTCGCAAGCGCTTCATCTCGACAGCCATGTCCCTGGGCGCCCTCTCACCCGAGGCGCACGCTGCGCTCGCCGAGGCGATGAACCAGATTGGCGCCCGCTCCAACTCCGGTGAGGGTGGCGAGGAACCGGCTTACTACTCTGACCCCGAGCCGGTCCGCGACAACCGAATCAAGCAGATCGCCTCCGCTCGCTTTGGGGTGACGCCCGCCTACCTGCGCCGGGCTCAAGAGATCGAGATCAAGATCGCCCAGGGCTCGAAGCCGGGCGAGGGTGGCCAGCTGCCGAGCCTAAAGGTGACCGAGCTGATCGCCCGCCTGCGCCACGCGCAGCCCGGCCAGCAGCTGATCTCCCCGCCGCCGCACCACGACATCTACTCGATCGAGGACCTGGCGCAGTTGATCCTGGACCTGAAGACAGTGAACCCGCGGGCTCGGATCGGCGTCAAGCTGGTCAGCGAAGCGGGGGTGGGGACCATCGCGGCGGGTGTGGCCAAAGCCCGGGCCGACTACGTGCTGATCAGCGGCCACAACGGGGGTACCGGAGCTTCGCCGCTCTCTTCCATCAAGGGCGCCGGCTCGCCCTGGGAGCTGGGCCTCGCCGAGACGCAGCAGGTGCTGGTCGCCCATGACCTGCGGCAGCGGCTGAGCGTCAGGACCGACGGCGGTCTGAAGAGCGGCCGGGACATAGTGATCGCCGCCCTGCTGGGCGCTGAAGAATTCGGCTTCGGCACCGGCGTGCTGGTAGCTCTGGGCTGCGACATGGCCCGTCAGTGTCATCTCAACACCTGCCCCACAGGCATCGCCACCCAGCGCGATGATCTGCGCGCCAAGTTCACGGGCCGGCCCGAGTCGGTGATCAACTACCTGACGCTCATTGCGGAAGAGGCGCGCGAGTATCTGGCCCAGGCGGGTGCTCGCTCGATCGACGAAGTGGTGGGCCGGGTGGAACTGCTCCAACCGAGCGGCGATCGACGTGACCTGGATGTGGGATTCCTGCTTCAGCCCCCGGCCGATCCGGCCGCACCCCGACGGCGGCTCTGGCGACGCAACGGCGAGCCCCCCGCGGCGGCACCCAGCAGCGGTCGGATTCAGAACTGCGACCGCACCGTGGGCGCTGATCTCAGCCCGGGCCAGCGCCGCGCCTACCAGGGGAGCGCCGGCCAGAGCTTCGGCGCCTTCTTGGACGGAGACGTCGAGCTGGCGCTGGAAGGCGAGGCGAACGACTATGTGGGCAAGGGCATGGGCGGCGGGGTCATAGCCATCCGTCCCTTTGCCGAAGATGCCAGCGTGGATCCGGTGCTGGCCGGCAACACCTGCCTCTACGGCGCCACTGGCGGCCGGCTCTTCCTGGCCGGCCGGGCGGGGGAGCGTTTCGGCGTCCGCAACTCGGGTGCCACCGCACTCCTGGAAGGGGCCGGCGACCATTTCTGCGAGTACATGACGGGCGGTGTGGTGGTCGCTCTGGGACCTGTCGGTTGGAACGTCGGCGCAGGCATGACGGGCGGCGTGGCCTACATCCGCGAGTGGGCCCAGCACAATCCCGACAGCGTGACTGTGCGGCCCGTGCCGCCCGTCGACTCGCCCGCGCTGAGGGCGCTCGTCGAAGAGCATCGGCAGCGAACCGGCAGCGCCAGGGCATCTGCGCTGTTGGCGGACTGGGAAGCGGCGATGGACGGATTCAGGCAGGTGGTGCCGCTGGCAACCTTGGCTTCAATCCCCACTGAGCCGGCGGCCGGAGCGGCTTCTGGCGCAGCTGCGGCCGCAGTCACCGAGCCGGCGAGGGCCGAGCCAGCAAAGGCAGCACGGCCGAGCTAATACACTCTTACGCGTTCTGCGGGTGCGATTGTGTGGTGCGGAGCGTTGGGGCTTTTAGATGAGTGCCGCCTCCTGGGTCAGAACCGACATCGAAGCCCTGCAAAACGCGGAAACCGCGGCTTTCTCGCAGCGCTTCTTTCGTACTGAAGCCGGTGGCTATGGTGAGGGCGATCGCTTTCTAGGAGTTCGCGTCCCGCTGATCCGAAGCGTCGTGCGCAGGTACTACCAAGGCCTTTCGCTTCGTGACATCACGTCACTGCTGTCCAGCGAATGGCATGAAGTACGGCTGGCGGGGGCATTGGCGATCGGTGCCCAATTTTCCAAAGCAGACGAGGATCTGCAGAGAGCGCTTTTCGAGCTGTATGTGGATCAGCTTGGGGTGGGCCTGAACAGCTGGGACATCATCGGTGTGACCGCCCCAACAGTGGTCGGCGGGTACGTCGCCCGGCATAACGGTGGCCAGCTGGAGCACCTGGCGGGGGCCACGTCCTGTCAAGTGG
>QHBT01000063.1 GCA_003244185.1 Candidatus Dormiibacter spiritus
CGTCATCCATAACAACTAACTGGCAGCCGCAGAGAGACCTGCCATGCCGGCGACCGCTGACAGCGTGTCACGGCTTCCGCAGCGCTAGTCTTCATTGATTGCTCTCCAGGCGTCCTACTGAACCGATGCCATCAGGTGGGTCGCCGGTTTCAAGCTTTTTCGGCGGTGTTTGAAAGCTTCTTGGTCCTAAAAGAGCCCCGATGACGTGAGGCCGCCTGTGTCCGCATCTATACGATCCCTGGGACCGTGAGCGACGCAGCCGCAGCGGACCTACTTGGTAGGGCGAAGAGCGGAGAGCGTGAGGCCTTTGAACAACTGATCGGCCCGCTCATCGAGCCCGGGTATCACATCGCCTTCGGCATCATGCGGGACAGGCAGGAGGCGGAGGATGCCGTCCAGGAAGCCGCCCTAACCGCCTGGCGCAAGATCGGACAGCTGCGCGAAGAGTCATCCGCCCGGGCGTGGTTCTTCAAGATCGTGGTCAATCGGTCGCGCATGCAGCGGCGCGGCCCCTGGCACTCCGTTATCAGGCTGCCCGACCTGGATGTGGTCGGGCGGTGGAATGAGGAGCGGACGGCGCGGACCCTCGACTTGAGGACGGCGGTGCGTGAGCTGGCTGAAAACGACCGACTGCTTCTGTTCCTTCACTATGGCTTGGATCTACCGCTCGAGGAGGTGGCTCCCGTCGTTGGCCTGAGTCCTGCCGGCACCAAGACCCGTCTCTACCGAGTCCTCAAACGCCTGCGTCCGGTACTGGCTGAATCGGAGGGTTCCATCCCATGGAAATAGGTCCCGACAAGCCGGCTCTTCGCGACGCACTGTACGAGGGCTTCGAGCCGCCCAGCCCTGAGCTGCGGGAGCGGGTACTGGCCTCGCTGCCGGTGGCAACCGCGCCGGCGCCAAGCCTGGTCGCCCACATCATCCACTGGCTTCAGGCGCACTGGCCCGCTCTAACGCTGGGTGGGGGAGGCGCCGCTGCGGTCGCTGTGGCAGTTGCGGTCATCCTGAATCAGTCGGCGCCTCCCCCACCGCCCACGATCGAGGTCTATGCGGCGTACGCCGACACGATTCGGACTGGCGCGCCGGCTGCCCCGCCGCCTTCGCCCTGGATGGGCTCTCCGGGCGTTGCCTTCGTCGGCGTCGGCCCTGACTTCGACGCGGGAGCCATCCGGATCGAGAACCGTTCGGGAACCAGCGTCACCATCGACCGCGTCACTGTTGACAGCGGTGGACAGCGCTTCGACATCTGGCAACCAGGTTTGAAGATCGCGCCCCATTCGACGCTGATACTGACCCAGACGGCGGTGCTCAGCCGGGCTCCCTTGACAACGAACTTCGACACCTCCGAGGCGAACCCGCCAGGCTGCCAGCCTGCCGGTGCGATACCTATCGTGCACGTGTCCATTAACGGCTCCGTTCGCAGCTATCGCGACGTCAACCGGGTTCTGAACGCGGGTGGGCTGGATGCGGGAAATTGCGGGGGTGCTGAGAGTCACGGCTGGGAGCGGCTTCCGGCGTAACCTCGGAATGCGCAGGAACTGAGGAAAGTGGTCGGGAGGCGGGACACTATTTGAAGCACGCGCCTGATGACTTCGATTGGCAGGCGATTCCCGCCGACACCCGCGCCCCGGTACGACTTTCCGGGAGACGCTCGCCGCACGCGGCCGCGTTCGATGCCGCGTGCAGGCCGCCGCGTTACGGGCGATGCGATCGAGCAGCTTTCGAGAAGCCGCCGCGGCGGCAGGCACCCTAGCATGAGGGTCGTTCCCATCAATACTCGCAGGGGAGGAAACCTCGAATGAAAGGCAAGCAGAAGACCGCCAAGAGCGCCAGCGCGAAATTCACAGACGAGGAACGAGCCGCGATTAAGGAGTACGTCCGAGAGAAGAAGGGGCGCGCCGACCATGCGGACGGGGAAAAAGACGTGCTCGCGAAGATCGCCGAGATGCCGAAGTCGGATCGCGAGATGGCCGAGCGGCTCCATACCCTCATCAAGGCCACCGCGCCCGACCTGACACCGAGGACCTGGTACGGGATGCCCGCGTACGCCAAGGACGGCAACGTCGTCTGCTTCTTCCAAAGCGGGCAGAAGTTCAAGACCAGGTACGCGACGTTGGGCTTCAGCGACAAGGCGAACCTCGACGAAGGCGCCATGTGGCCGTCCGCGTACGCTCTGACAAAGTTGACCGCCGCCGACCAGGCAAGGATCGGCGCGCTCGTGAAGAAAGCGGTGAGCTGAAGCCCTTGAAGCCATCGTCGAACGAGGACGAGATCCGAACGGCCGAGGCCGAGATCAGGAGGGCCCGAGGCTGCCGACAGCCGGTTCAAATAAGGGCAGTTTGGTCGGGGAGGCGGGATTTGAACCCGCGACCCCTTGGCCCCCAGCCAAGTGCGCTGCCGGGCTACGCTACTCCCCGAACCAGTGGCCCATTGTAGGTATCAGGCAGCCGCGGTACCATCAGCCCAACTCTTGGTGAAGTCACTTCCCATTGAAGGAACGGAGGCAGTTGGCGGATAACGGAGAGCGGCCGAGCCTGGTGGAGTGGTCGCTCATCCTGGTCTTGGTCGCGATCCTGGCCACCACCGCCCTGCTGCTCCTCGGCGATCAGGTCAATCGGGTGATCCCGGGCTTCACCGCTTGGCTCGGCAGCTGGCTGTAGCCGGTCAGAAGACGGGTCAACTTGGACGTACCTAACCAGGGAGGCGGCCTTTAGAACCGTGGCCCGATCAGCGACCTCACCCGCTCAGGGCTGAGCGGCAGCTCTGTCACCTTCAGCTCAGGCGTCAGGTGCCGGAGCGCTCTCTCGACAGCTCCCGCAATCGCGGCAGGCACAGGGATGGTGCCGCTCTCCCCCGCTCCCTTGAAGCCCTCAGGATTCGCCTCGGTCGCCGTCTCCTGGTGCAGAAGCTCGGCAGCGGGCACCTCGGGTGGGCCGGCCAGCGAGTAGTCGAGGAAGGTGGCGCTGGCCAGCTGGCCCTCAGCGTCATAGACAGCCTCCTCGAAGAGCGCGTAGCCGAGCCCGTGCGCGAAACCGCCCTGCAGCTGGCCCTCGACCAGCATGGGGTTGATCGAGCGGCCCACGTCGTGAGCGATGACGTAGCGCTCGATGTCGATGCTGCCGGTCTCGGGGTCCACGCTGACGAGTGCGCCATGGCAGCCGCTCGAGTAGGCCGTCTCCCCCTTGGGCGTGAAGCTCTCCACCACCTCGAGACCATCCTCCGGCAGCACCTCCAGCGCCGAAAGCGCTCGCGCCGGCGTACCCCGAACGGAGATGCGCCCATCGGCCAGGATCAGGTCGGCGGTGTCCGCCTCCATCACCTCGGCCGCGCGCTCCAGCAGACGGCGGCGTAGTGACCGTCCCGCCTGGGCGGCCGCATTCCCGACGTAGGTCGCCGACCGGCTGCCCGCCGTCAGCAGCGCCCAGCCAGATCCGTCCGTGTCGCCGGCGGTCACCTCCACCTGCTGCAGCGGCCAGCCGACGCGCTCAGCGATCACCTGAGCCGCGACAGTGCGATGGCCCTGACCGCCGGGCGTGGAGCCGACGAACAGCCGCAGCCGACCGTCCTTGTCCAGCCGCGCCCGCGCCGGCTCCTTGCGGCCGAAGCCGCTCGACTCGACACAGCACACCACCGCCCGACCGACGAGCCGACCGTCCTCTCGCCGACCCTCCTGGACCTCGCCCAACGCCTCCACCACCGTGTCGAGCAGACGAGGATAATCGCCACCGTCGTAGACCACAGTCCCGCGTCCAGCCGGCACCCTGGTGTCGTACGGCATCTCCTCCGGCTGGATCAGATTCCGCCGCCGCAGCTCCACCGGATCGAGCTCCAAGTGCTCAGCCAGGCGGTCCATCAACCGCTCGATGGCGAAGTTCCCGACCGGGCGGGCGCCCCCCCGCACGAAGCCTGTCGGCACAGTGTTGGTGTGAATCACCTGCGTGGTCAGTGAGGCGGCGGGCAGGTGATAGGCGGAGATCATGTGCGGCATCATGATGCCGCCCTGGCCGGTGCCGGACGCGCTGTATGCACCGGCGTCGTGGATCAAGCGCCCGCGGAGGCCGCGCAAGTGACCGTCCCGATCGGCCGCCAGTTCCAGCTGCAGGTTGGTGCTGTGGGCGTGGGCGGTGCTCAGCGTGTCCTCGGTCCGGCTCGCCGTCCAGGTGACCGGGCGTCCCAGCCTGCGGCTGGCGAGCCCTACCAAGATCTCCTCCGGGT
This sequence comes from Candidatus Dormiibacter spiritus, assembly GCA_003244185.1. GTDB lineage: Bacteria > Chloroflexota > Dormibacteria > Dormibacterales > Dormibacteraceae > Dormiibacter > Dormiibacter spiritus. Next base: position 4,216 of record QHBT01000063.1, read on the forward strand.
AGACCTCGCCTTTGGGGCCAAAGCCACCACCTACGTCGGTGGCGCGTACGCGTACGTGCTCCTTTTCCAGTCCCAGCAGGCGGGCCAGGTTGTCGCGCACGCCATACGTCCACTGCGTCGATAGCCAGACGTCCAGATGACCTTCCGCCCAACTGGCAGTGACCACGCGCGGTTCCATGTAGCCGCCGCAGATGCGGGCGACAGTCAGCTTCTCGGCGACGACCACCGGTGCGTCGGCGAAGGCAGCCTCCACTTCGCCGAACTCAAGCGTGCTCTCGCCGATGAGGTTGTCAGCGACGTCTTCCTGAACGAGCGGCGGCTGTGCCTGGGTCGCAACCGCTAGGGTCGGCGCCGCCGGCAGCGGTTCGAGGTCGGCGGCCACCATCTCCAGAGCGTCGGCCGCCTGATAGGACGTCTCCGCCACCACCACCGCCAGCGGCTCGCCCTGATAGCGGGCAGTGCCGTCGCCCAGGACCCGCCGGGGATGCGCCTTGAACGTGGGGTCAACCGAGTCGCCCAGACCGTCCGCGATCTGGGGCAGGTCCGAGAACGCCCAGGCGGCCAGCACACCTGGCGCCTGGCGAGCCGCGCTCAAATCCAGGGCCTTGATGCGAGCGTGCCCGAAGGGTGAGCGATAGACCGCCAGGTGCACCAGCCCCGGTAGCCGGTGATCTCCTGCGTACTCTCCGTGGCCGGTGATGAGGGGAGGGTCCTCCACCCGCCGCAGCCGCCGGCCGATCAACCCCTCTCCTTCATCCATGGCTTGAGGATAGGTAGGCGCGGCCGGTCGGCGGACGACTATCCCCCGGCCAGCTTGACGGCCACCGTCTTCGTCTGGGTGTAGGCCCGGAGGGCTTCAAAGCCCTTCTCCCGGCCGTGGCCCGAGCGCTTGAAGCCGCCGAAGGGCAGCTCCACACCGCCGCCGGCGCCATAGGTGTTGATGTAGACCTGGCCCGCCCGAACCTCCCGGGCCAGCCAGTGGGCTCGGCCCACGTCGGTGGTCCAGATGGCGGCGATGAGGCCGTAGTCGGTGGCGTTGGCAAGGCGCACTGCCTGCTCCAGGTCCGAGAACGGCGTTACTGCCAACACTGGGCCGAACACCTCCTCCTGAGCGAGCTTGGACTCGGGCGCCACTCCGTCGAACAGCGTGGGCTGAAAGAAATAGCCGTCCCTCAGCTTCTCGTCAGCGGGCGGCGAGCCGCCGCAGACCAGGCGCACGCCAGAGCCAACTGATTCGACAAAACCCCGGACGCGGTCTCGCTGCCCGGCCGAAATCAGCGGACCCAGCTGGGGGTCGTCAAGGCCGGGGCCGATGCTGATGGCTTTCATCCGCTCGGCCACTAGCCCTACCAAACGTTCGTGGACCGGTTCGGCGACGAGCAGCCGGGAGCCCGCCGAGCACGTCTGGCCGGCGTTCTGGATGATGGAGTTGACGATCACCGGAGCCGCCGCTTCCAGGTCGGCGTCCGCCAGCACCAGGTTGGGCGACTTGCCGCCCAGCTCCAGCGTCACCGGGATGACGTTCTCGGCGGCCGCCCGGCTCACTATCCGTCCGACCTCGACGGAGCCAGTGAACCCCAGGTGGTCGATGCCCTGGTGCGCGGCCAGCGCCGCCCCGGCTTCCTCACCCAAGCCGGGCACGACGTTCAGAGCGCCAGGCGGCAGCCCCGCCTCCAGCGCGATCTCGGCCAGCCGCAGCGAGGTGAGGGGCGCCTCCTCGGCGGGTTTCAGAACGCAGCAGTTGCCGGCGGCCAGCGCCGGCGCCGCTGTGCGGGAGGAGATCTGGATCGGGTAGTTCCAGGGGATGATGTGACCGGTGACGCCAAAGGGTTCGTTGAGCGTGTAGATCAGCACGTCGCTGGGGCCGGGCACTGTATCGCCGAAGAGCGCCTCCACAGTGTCCGCGTAGTACTCGAAGTAGCGCGCCGCGACGCGCACGTCCGCGCGGCCCTGGCTGAGCGGCTTGCCTGTGTCAAGCGTTTCCAGCCGAGCCAGCTCCTCCGAGTCTCGCTCGATCAGATCCCCAATGCGCCGCAGGAGCCGGGCGCGCTCCACTGCTGTGGTCTTCCGCCAGGCTGTCTCGAACGTGTGCCGGGCGGCGGCGACCGCCTGGTCAATCTCCTTGGCTCCGCAGCGCGCCACCTCGGCCAGCGGCTCGCCGGTCGAAGGGTTGACGACCGAGAAGGTGGCGGCAGCTGCCACAGGCTCACCGCCGATGATTGCCTTCCTAACCTCAGTCTGGGTCGAGCTCATGTCCTCGCCTCCTGCAGATCGGGGACCGGGAAAGCGTCCAGCGCGCCGAGGCGTCGCACGGTGTCTGCCAGGTCTCTCTTCACCCCTTCATGAAGTTCTGGCCCGGGCCTGCGCACGAATGAGTGATCGATCAGTCCCCGCAGCTGAAGCAGATGCTTGCGGACGGCGATCGAGATGCCGGGCTGGGCCTCAGTGGCCAGAAGCGGGAGGTAGTGGAAATAGGTGGCCGCCGCGGAGTCGACGTCGCCGGCCCTCCAGGCTTGCCAGATCCTGACCAGTACCTCGGCGAAGGCGAAGCCGTTCATGGTCCCGGCGGCGCCGCGGCGCAGCTCGTCGAACAGAAAGTTCCCGCTCAGGCCGCCAAGCACTGTGACGGCGTCGCCGGTCAGAGCCAGCGTTTCGGCCACCCGCTGGGGGGTCGGCAGGCCCTCCAGCTTGATGGTCTGGATGGCCGGCACGGCGTCAGCCAGCTGCGCCAGCTGGGCAGGCGTCAGGGTGACGCCATTGACAGGTGGGAAGTCCTGCAGAACGACTGTGAGGCCGGCCTCCTCCCCAATGTTTCGAAGGTGCGCCGTCAGCGCCGGCCCTGGCTGCAGGAACGTGGGGGGCGCGACCATGACCGCTACCGCGCCGGCGGCCGCCGCCTCCTGTGCCATCTCCACGGCGACGCGGGTGCCGTCCTGAGAGACGCCACAGCACATCGGCGCTCGACCGTTGCTCGCGGCTGCCGTCAGCTCCAGCACCCGGCGGCGTTCCGCCTGGTTCAGCTTCTGCGCCTCGCCCGCCACGCCCAGCACGGTGATCCCGTCGACCCCCGCCGCGATGACGCTTTCCAGCAGCCGGTTCAGGCTGCGCTCGTCGATCTCGCCATCTGGCTGAAACGGGGTGGCGAGGATGTTCCAGACGCCTTTCAGGGGATGCACGTTCTCAAGGTAGTCATTTGGCGGCCAGCCTCAGGGCGTTCGGCTCGAAAAGTCTCGCCTCGAATGGGAATGCTGGGGTTCGAGGAGGGTTGCACTACATGTGGACCAGGAGACGGCTCTCGGGGGCATCCGGGACGAGCTCGAAGCGCTGCAGCCCAACCTGATGCGTTTCGCGCGGTCGCTGACGGCCAGCCAAGCCGATGCCGAGGACCTGGCCCAGGCGACGCTGGAGCGCGCGATCCGATTCGAAGCCAGCTTCGAGCCCGGGACGAACGCGAAAGCCTGGCTCTTCACCATCTGCCGCCGCCTGCAGCAGCGCAGCTGGCGAGCCCAGCGCACGCGCCCCAGCGTGCAATCGCTGGCCGAGGTGGGCGACGACGACATTCTCGTCAGTCCCCTGTCAGTCGAACCAACAGTTATGCGGCGTTTCGAGGGGCAGGCGATTCTCGACGCCCTGGCTCAGCTCAAGCCCGAGCACGCGGTGCCAGTTCGTCTCTACGCCGGGGAGGGCATGCCCTACCGTCAGATCGCCGAGGTACTGGATCTGCCCCTGGGCACTGTCATGTCCCGCATCTATCGCGGCCGGCGGATGCTCGTGAAGCTGTTGTTGGAGGCGGGGTTGCCGTGAACTGCGACACCGCCCGCATTTACGCCGGAGCCGTCGCCGACGGCGAGGTCGACGGCGTCCCAGCCCCGATCCTCGAGCACATCCGCCAGTGCCACGACTGTTCGACCGAAGTGCAATGGCAGCGGGAGGCACAGGTGGCGCTCGCGGCGGCGATCGCCGGGAAGGAGCTGCGCCGGGTACCGGCGGCGCAACCAGCACATTCGCTGCGTTCGCTGAGCAATCTGCCCTTCGTGGCAGCGATCGTCAGGCGGCGAAGCCTGGCGTTCGCCGGAGCGGCGGCGGCGGTGGTTCTGCTGCTGATTACCGCCACTGTGGCTGGGCTGCCCGGCCGGCTGGCGAACCCAGGACCGGGAGCCGACGCAGCGATGAGGGATGCTGCCAGTGCCTACGGACGCCCGGCGGCGTTCACCAGCACCGATCCCGCCGCAATCTCCGGCTGGTCCGCTGGTCGGGGGATGCCAGCCGAGGTGGTAGCCCTCCCGGACGAGACGGTGACAGGCGCCAGGGTCTCCACAGTCGAGGGGCACCAGGTCCTGACCATCATCTACACAGGTCCCCGGGGGACCACCGAGGTGAGTGTCATCCCCGCGGCGATGGCTGGCGGCTGGCCGACGATGGAGGCTAAGAAGGTGGGTAACGCTCCAGTCGGTCTGGTGCGCCGGAGCGGGGACAGCATGCTAATCGTCGCGCCGGATGATGCCGGTCTGCATCAGGCTATGACTACGCTGCAAGCCTGAGTCCCACGACCCGCTGCTGCGGCCCTCAGATCCTGGCCTCGGCGGCCAACGCCTGGCATTGACAGACACCCGCGCTGTCCAGACCCTCCACTATCGCGCTGATCAGCTGACGCGCCTGGCCCATGCCCTGGCGCAGCACCTCCAGAACCGACTGGGCTGTCACCGGCGGGGCATCGGGATCACCGATGACGCCGGCGTCGCGATCGGTCACCACCGAGAGGTTCAGATAGCAGAGCCCCAACTCGCGAGCCAGCGCAACCTCCGGGTACTGCGTCATGTTGACGACCGCCCAACCGGACTGTGCGAACCAACGGCTTTCGGCCCGAGTGCTGAATCGAGGCCCCTGGATGACAACCACGGTTCCCTCGCCGTGGACGCGGATTTGGAGCTGGCAGGCGGCCGTGCTGGCCAGAGTCCGCAGGGCTTCGCAATACGGGTCGGCCAGTGACGCATGGATGACGCAGCCCGGCGCGCTGTAGGTGTCAGCGCGGCCGCTGGTGCGATCGACCAGCTGGTCGCAGATGACTATGTCCCCCGGCAGGATCCCGGGCTGCAGACTTCCGGAGGCGGCCGGGGCGATGACCCTCCGAACCCCCAGCTCCTTCAGCGCCCACAGGTTGGCCCGGTAGGGCACGTGGTGTGGGGCCAGTTCGTGGTCGCGTCCGTGGCGGGGCAGGAACGCCACTGTTTCGCCGCCCAGGCTGCCGATGCTCACAGCGTCGCTGGTCTTGCCGTAAGGGGTGTCGAGCCGGATCTCGTCGGCGTGGTCGAGGAGCCTGTACAGGCCGGAACCGCCGATGACCGCGACCTGAGGAGCTTCAGCCAATCGTGCTGCTCCGGCGAGGGGCGGTTGCCGCAGCCGTCCGGCGGAGCATCCCGGTGTCCCGAAGCCGAGCTGCGGCGCTGCTGAAACACTCGGCGATGGGGTCCTGGGCGCGAATCCAGTCGAGGTAGGCGCGCAGCCCTTCGCGGAGCCCGACCCGAGGGAAATGGTTGGCGGCTTCGGCCCGGCTGGTGTCAGGGGTGAGCGCCCGGATCTCGCCGACCCGAAACTCGCCGCTGAGCACCGGCTGGAGCGACGGATCCAACTCGGCGCAGAGCAGGCTGGCGAGCTCGAGGATGGAGGTTGCGGCTCCCGACCCGATGTTCACAGGGACGCCGTCCCAGGTGTCGGTCACGGCCGCGAGCAGGTTGGCCCGCGCCACATCGGCCACGAACCCGAGATCCCGGGTCTGGCGGCCGTCCTCGAAAACCACCGGCGGCAGCCCGTTCAGGATCCGGGTCACAAAGATGGCGATCACTCCTGTGTAGGGATTGCCCAGGGATTGCCGCGGGCCGTAGGTGCAGGAGTAGCGGAGCGGGACTACCGGAATGCCGCTCTGCAGACCCCAGGCCAAGCTCAACCTTTCCTCGGCGTACTTGCTCACGGCGTAGACGTTCTCGCCTCCGGCGGCCGCGCTTTCCGGAGTCAGGGCTGGCTGCGCGATGCCGCCACACAGAGGACATGGAACGTCGAACTCGCCCGTCTCGAGCAGATTCAACGCACGAGCCGGCGGAAATTGCAGCCCGTGCTGATCGCAGTTCACGGCGCCCTCGCTGTAGACCGCCTGCGATGAGGCCAGGACCACCTTGCGCACAGACAGGCCGTCAGCGCGGATGGCCTCCAGGATGCGCGCGGTGCCCACAACGTTGACATCGATGAACTTGGCGACCTCGGGCATGTAGCCGCCGTAGGCCGCCTGGTGGAAAACCACGTCGACGCCGGCCAGCGCTCGCCGCACGGTTGTTGGCTCCCTAACGTCCCCCCTGATGAACTCGGCGTCAGGATTGACATGTGGCGCTGACTCGGCGTGCGTCACGGGCTCCAGGTTGTCGAGAATCCGTACGCGCCAACCCGAGTGCAGCAGCTGGTCCACCAGATGCGAGCCGATCAGCCCGGCGCCGCCGGTCACGAGGGCGGTCTCGGCGCTCATCGGCTGCTGAGCACCGGAGCCTGGGTGTCTGCACTGACGGCGGCCAGAGCAGCCCGCGTCGCCCGCAGATGCGGGAGGACGGCGGCCACCGCAGCCAGCCGCTCCAGGTCGGCGACCTCGTCGACATCGAACGTCTCCGGCAGGAATTGCAGGTCCAAGTTCAACCGGCGCGCACGCTCGACGATGTCAGCAGAGGCTCTCCGGGTACTCAACTCGACGCCGCGCACGACGTCGTGATCGCCCCCCAATCCGAGCAGGTAGTAGCCACCGTCAAGCACCGGTCCCAGCACCACGTCGGCATCTGCCAGCGCAGCCAGGGCAGCGCGCATGCCTGGGCCGACAAGCTGGGGTGAATCGGAGGCGACGATGACAGTCGCGGCGGCGCCTTCCCGAAAGGTGTCGCGGAAGAGATTGGCCTGCCGCTCGGACCACGTATCGCCTTTCTGCCAGTGGGTAGCTACCTGCCGCGAACCGAGCGCCGGCGGCTGCCAAGCCGGTGTCCGCGGGAGGAACCAGCCGGCGGGGAGGCCGGCGCCGCGCACCTCGGCCGCAATGTCGTCCAAGAATGCCGCATAGAGCGCGCTCGCAGCATCGTCGCCTATGGCGCGGGCGAGACGGGTCTTGACGGAGCCCGCCACCGGAGGCTTGGCGGCTATGTACAGCACCGGGGATGTCACCACCACTACGCGCTGCCGACCGGCTCCCAATTCCTGCAGCGCCAGAGCGAACGGAGAATGGAGATCCCGGCGCCGACGCTGCCGCGAAGCGTGCCGCCCACCTTGGACCGGCCGGCGCGGCGCCGGTAGGCCACGGGCACCTCGACGTAGCGCAGCCCGAGGCGGGCCGCCTTGGCGGTCATCTCGATGGTCCAGCCGTAACTCATCTCGCTCATCGCCATCGTCAGGAGCGCTTCCCGGCGGATCGCCCGCATTGGCCCGGGATCGCTCACGCCCAACCCGTACTTCCGGCGCAGGATCGCCGCAGCAAGGCGGTTCCCCAGCAGCTGCTGCGGGGTCATCGAGCCGGCTTCTCGGTCAGCCGCAACCCGAGCGCCGACACTGAGGTCCGCCCGTTCGGCGAGCAGAGGCTCCAGCACCGTCAGAGCCGCCGAGGTGTCATCAGCGCCGTCGCCGTCCAGCAGCAGGAGCACTTCGGCGCCGCCAGCCGCGCGCACTCCCGCCAAGCAGGCACGACCGTAACCCCGGCGGGGCTCGCTGACCACTTGAGCACCGGCTTCGGCGGCCCTGACGCCTGTCCTGTCGGTGCTCCCGTTGTCGACCACGCAGACAGTCGCCGGCTGGGGCAGCTCGGCCAGGAGCCGGCGAACCACGCCGGCGATCGCGTCCTCCTCGTTGAGCGCCGGGATGACCGCAACCACAGTTGTCGTCATCCCCGCAGAAACCTTCCGAACGGCTCGGGCAGGAACACTGGATGCGTCCGGGCACCCCAGAACGGTGCCGGACCGCCCGGAGTGAGCACGACCGCGTGACGCCGGCCGGCGCGCCGGGTGAACGCCTTCGCCAGGATCATGCCGGGTGGGCAGTTGGGCGTGCCGCTGACGCGGGCGTCGGGCACCCACCAGGACCCGGGGAGGTGTCCGGCTTCAGCCCTGCGTGTGAACCGCTCAGCGACCACCTGGGCTGCAAAGCGCAGCTCTCGGTCCGAGGCAAAGCTGATGGTCAGAACCACCTGGCGGCTGCGCCAGACGCCGCGGGTCGCAAATCCATCACCAGGAGGCCGCCACCCGTGATGCGCGGCGACGGACCCCTCGGCCTCCGACACTGCGATCTGCGCTCCCCGGCTGGCCACCTCGCGGATGAAGGCCCCGAGGTTGAGGTCCTCGGCATCGTCGCCCCTGTACATCCTGTAGCTCATGGTCGGCCGGCGCGCGGCAAGGTACGCGATCGAGCACTCCAACCCCCAGCCCGTAATCCGGCCGGCGCCAGCCAGGCGATCCAGGTGCCTCCTGGCGGCGGCCGCGTCACGCCACATAGACGCTGACTCGGTGCAGGCCGCTGGAGCCTTTGGGGACTATGTCCTCGTAGCTGGTCTCCTGCCAGGCCCCGCTGCCGTCACGGGCGCGAACCACCGCTTCGTAGCGCCCGGTCGACGGTACGGGCCACGTCCACTCGAAGTAGCGCCAGGCGTTCTGGCTGATCACCTCCTGCAGGCGGGCATCCACCCAAGAGGCGCCATTGTCTGTGCTCACCTGGACGGCGGCCACACCCCGGTTGCCGGCAAACGCGTGTCCCGAGACCAGGTAGTCGCGCCCCGCCACCAGACGCTGGCCATCCCTGAGGTTGTCGAAACGCGACCAGGTCCTAACGGTCCCCGCCTCGCTCCAACCTTGCCGCTGGTAGAAGCCTGTCCGAGGATTATCAGTCAGCAGGATGCGGGTCAGCCACTTCATCTGCTTCTCCCCGTACCGTCCCGGAAGCACTATCCGTGCGGGATATCCGTGGCGATCGGGAAGGGGCTCGCCGTTCATGCGCAGGGCTAGGATGGCGCCCGGAGTCGCTAACTCTTCGACCTGCACCGAGTCGTAGTAGCCGTCGATGGCACTGAGCTCGGCGTGGCTCGGCTCACCGCTGACTCCGGCAGGCGCCAGGACGTCCATCAGCCTCGGGCCCTCCCACCGGGCTGTGCTCATCAGCGAACCGCCCACTCCATTGGAAATGCACTCGAGCGTCGCGATGCTCTCCACCTGGGGCAGCGCCTGGAGATCGGCCAGGGTCAAGGTCAGCGGGCGATTGACCTGGCCCTCGATCACCAGGGTCCAGCGAGCCGCGTCTACCGTCGGGTCGATCAGGTTCTTGGAGACGACGTAGAAGTCCTTTGTGGGGGTGATCGGCCCCAGCGCCGAGGCGGGCGTGCCATAACCCTCGTAGCCAAGGTTGGATAGCTTCACGAGCTGTCGGACGCAGACCACAATGCCAGTCCCGCCGACCACGAGCAGGGCCAGCGCGGCACCCACACCTCCTACGACGCGGCGGCGGCCGGGGTCGACAGGCCTCGACTCTCGCTCGGCACCCGCGCCAGTCAGACCGACAAGGAGTAGGGCTGAACCTGCTGCGGCGGCGACGCTGATCCCCAAGTCCGCCAGCGCCTGGAGACGGCGCATGGCGCTGGTGCCGCCGTAGCCGTTGGCATCGAGGACCGTCCAGAAGAGCAGGCTCAGGAGAACCCAGCCCGCGCCAAACAGTGCGGTGGTAGCCGGGATCAGCCCCCACCTCGTGGCCAAGCGCTCGTAGACAGTCACGGCGACGCCGATGGCCAGCGCTATCCCGACGAGCGACGAGGCAAAGACTATCGGCTTCCCGTAAGGCCCGAGCGAGCTCAGCAGCCGGCCAAAGACGCTGGCCGGGATGAAGGGGACCAGCACGTCACTCATGGCCTCGGGCAGGGAGGGAACGCCCAGCGGAACACGAAGGAGGAGATTGACTGCGTCGAAGATGGCTCCGACCGCCAGGCCGGAGAGCAGCACCAGAGCTGTCGGGCGCCGGCGGCGTCGCTGATCCGTCACGCGGAGTCCGGCGGGATGGGGTCAAATCGCCTCATGGTCGGGGGGAGCAATCCTCCGACCGGCCGGTGATTCCCGCGAGGTTGCCAACCGTCCGACGCGGCCGGGCTCCACAGCTCAAGCCGGCCGTTGGTCCAGAGCAGGCGACGGTCGAGCCGCAAGGCGGCGACGCTTCGGTTTCGCGCCTGCCTGTCTGAATACGCCGGGATCCTTGCTGCGGAGTCGACCAGCACGAAGGCGGTGGGTGATGTATGGGGTAACAGATGCAGCTCTCGGCGGGAAGCGACCGCCACGGCCAGATCATCGTCGGCGTCGAGCTCGGCCCCCGCTGGAACCAGGGCCATCGCTGCGTGTACGCCACCCAGCTCGCTGGGCTCCGGCCGTTGTATGTACGCGAACAGCGGCAGGACCAGGCTGCCCGCCAGCGCCACGACCACGCCAGGCGTCACTGCCCCCGCCACCGCAACAGCGCGCGGCTGCCAGACCTGGAGCAGACGCCTGCCCCCCAGCGCCGCGGCCAGGACGAGGGGAAAGACCACGGGCAGCGCGTACTGGAGCTGCAGCTGAGGTTGTGGCTGGTGCAGGCTGAGCAGGGCCACCAGCAACGGAGGGGCGGCCAGTGCTGCGAAACGGGGTCGGAGCAGCGGTAGCAGGCAGAGTGCCACGAGGGTCAGCCCAAGCGCCCGCCAAGCCTGTGGCTGGAGGAGCAACCGACCCATCTCGCTCAGCCGCTCCGAGCTGAAGATCGCACCTGGCCCACCAACCGTGAGCCAGGAGTAATAAGTGGCGGTGTCGGTGACCATGCCCTGCCGGAACCACGGCATCACCAGCAGAAGGAGAACCACCCCCCAGAGCAGGGCGACCCCCGCGATCAGCCGGCCGATGCGCCGGTGCCCGCGATCCGCCGCCAACAGGATTCCCAGAACGGCTACTTGGTAGGCCTGGTCCTCCTTTGCCAAGAGGGCTAAACCGATGAGCGGCACGGCCATAACGCGCCGTCCGGACAGCATGGCCCAGCTTGCCAGTAACAGTGCGGGCAGGGCCAATTCCTCGGGGTGAAACCCAGACCAAGCGGCCTCTTGGAGTGGAGGCGTGAAGGGAAGGACAGTGGCCAGCACGACTGCCAGGCCGGTCCCCGTGGGTGTCTTGGGCAGGATCTCCCGGCAGGCCAGGAAGGCTGTCGGCGCCACCAGGCCTAGCGCCGCCGCCGAGGCCAGGGTCAGCGCTTGGGCGCCGGGCACTGCCAGCTCGAGAAGGGCGGGCAGGGCGAGGATGGGCGAGAAGTGCAGACCCAGGAAATTGCCCTGCAGAAAGCTGGCCTGAAACGGGTGACCATGGGCCAGTCCCCAGACCAGCTGCTGGAAGTAGGCGGTGTCGAAAGCAGGGATCGAGAGACGCTCGAGGCGCAAATTGCTGAACAGCGCCAGCAGCGCCGCCCAGGCAGCTCCCACGCCCAGGGGTATCCAGGGTATGGCCCGCGATGGCGCTGCAACAGATAACCTCAAAAGCCATGACTGCATCCAGCAGCGGTAATCCGTCAGCAGCTGCTTGATTCCGTCAGGGTCGGACCGCAGACGTCGTGCGCTGCGGAGGCGCGGCGCGCGGCTTGGCACCGCAACCAGAATCAGCTCTTCGCGGACATTTCCAGTACGACGGTCCAGCCGACGTTGAAAACGGTGCCAGCGCCGACTGAAGGGCTCTACGGTGAGCTGCGTCTGTCGAGCGCGGGGTTTCCAGCCGCCCGGCGCGGCAGGCCGCTGCAACCTCGATGACGCGGACGGCCATCGACGGCGAGCGTCTGCTCCGGGACATCGAGGAGTTGAACCGGCTGGGCGCCGAACCGGGACCGGGCACCAACCGGGTCGCCTACTCGCCGGCCGACATGGCTGGCCGGCGTCTGGTCGCTGACTGGCTCCGCGAGCTGGGCTTCAGCGTCAGCAAAGACGAGGCCGGCAACGTCAGCGCAGTGCTACAGGGGACGGCCGATGGCCTCGCACCCATCGCCCTCGGCTCGCACACCGACACGGTGCCCAATGGCGGCCCGCTCGACGGCACCCTGGGGGTCGCAGCCGCTGTCGCCTGCGCCCGGGCGCTCAGCGCGAGTAGCACGCGTCTCCGCCATCCGCTGGAGATCATCGACTTCGCCGCCGAAGAGGCGACCATGGGTGGTGGGCTGCTGGGCTCCCGCGCGCTGACCGGGCAGCTGGAGGAGGGCTTTGGCGCCGCTCCCGCTTGGGACGGCAGGCCGGTCTCGGAGCACCTCGCTGCTGCGGGACTGGACTGGCGGGGCCTGGCTGCGGCCCGGCGGGAACCCGGCAGCCTGGCAGCCTACCTCGAGCTTCACATCGAGCAGGGCGCCAGCCTCGATCGCTCTGGCATCCCGGTGGCTGTGGTGCCAGGGATCGTCGGCATCCGCCGCTACCAGGTGATCTTCACCGGCCAGGCCAACCACGCAGGCACCACGCCCATGGATCAGCGGGATGATGCGCTGGTCAAGGCGGTCCCCTTCGTGCTGGACGTCGAGCGGGTCGGTGGTGAGTTGGGACTCGTGGCCACGGTCGGCACCTTCGTCGTGCTGCCGGGGGCGAGCAACGTCATCCCGGGTCGCGTCGAGCTTTCGTTCGAGATCCGCAGCCTGGACGATCGCCTGCTCGACCGGGCTGAGGAGCGCCTGCTACGTACGGCTGTGCAACGTGGGGCGCAGACTGATCGAGTCTCGGCTGCCGCGCCTGTGAAGTCCTCCACTCAGGTTGTGAGCGCCTTGGAGGCTGCATGTGAACTGCTGGGCTACACGCACCGACTTTTGCCCAGCGGGGCCGGCCACGACGCCATGCCGATGGCCGCCATCACTGAGTCAGCCATGCTCTTCATCCCCAGCCGGGGCGGGATCAGCCACGCGCCGCAGGAGTACAGCACGCCCGAGCAATGCGTGGTCGGCGCAGAGGTTCTGCTGGCCGGCCTGATCGAGCTCGATACCCGGCTCGACTTGAAAACCGGCGGAAAATAAAAAAGGTCCGGCGGAAGCCGGACCTTTTCAGGGCACCGAAACGTCAGATCTTGCGGTCGCCCCTGCGCTCCGCGTCGTAGCTGGTTTCCTTGGCCGTGGACTTCACATCACCCACGCCCTGGCGAGCCTTGCCCTTGAGCTCCTCGCTCTTGCTGCCGGTGACCTTGCCCTTGACTTCCTCAGCCTTGCCCTTGATCTTGTCTTTCATCGCTTCTCCTTGAGTCCAATAGTGACCTACTGACTATTTTGCGCAGCTTACCGCATCCTCGGCATGATTGCGAGGCCTGTTCAGGCAGGCGAGGCGCTCCCGGTTGATCTTTAGACTGACCCGCATGGACGGGCGCGAGTTGCTGTTGATCCCGGGCCCTGTCAGCGTGGAACCTGAGGTTCTGGAGGCGCTGGGCATGCCTGTGCGCGCCCACTACGGCGAAGACTGGGCGGCCGACTATGCCCTTCTCACCGAAAACCTGAGGCAGATCTTCCGGACGCGGGGCGATGTGTTCCTGCTCTTCGGGCCCGGGACCGCCGCCAACGAGGCGGCCCTGGCCAGTGCGCTGGCCCCCGGCGACGAGGTGATCGTCTGCTCCAACGGCATGTTCGGTGAGCGGCTGCGCGACTTATCAGTGGCGCTCGGACTGCAGGTTCACCTGGTCACGGCGGAGGTCGGCTATCCGGTGCTGCCGGAGCTGGTCGAGGCGGCCATCTCGCGGCATCCGGCCGCGCGTCTTTTGGCAGTCGTGCACCACGAGACCAGTGCCGGCCTGCTGAACCCTGTGCATGAGATCTGCCGGCTGGGCCGCCGGCACGGGCTGCTGACGCTGGTCGACGCCATCTCTTCGCTGGGCGGCGTGGAGCTGGAAATGGATGACTGGGGCATCGACATCTGCAGCACTGTGGCGAACAAAGCCCTGGGCGGCCCGATCGGAATAGCGCCGCTGGCCGTCGGCGATCGAGTCTGGGCGGCGGTCGAAGACGGCCGGCCCAAGCGCACGGGCTGGTACCTGAATTTGAGCAACTGGCGTGACGCACCCCGCACGCAGAGCCCCATCCACCCCCACCCAACCACCATGCCGACCAACGTGATCGATGCCCTGGCGGTGGCGGTGAAGCAGATCCTCGACAGCAGCTTGGAGGAGCGCCACCGGCGCTGTGCCGGGGCGGCGGACCGCGTCCGGGAGGGCCTCGGTGAACTGGGCTTCAGCATGGTCGTGGAGCCGCCCTACGCGTCCCCTCTCTGCACGGCGGTTTGGAGCCGACCCGGGATGGACGTCGCGCGCTACCAGAAGTGGATGCGCAGCGAGCGGGGGCTGCGCTTGGGCGGAGGCTTGGGTCGGCTTTACGGAAAATCGTTCCGAGTCGGCCACATGGGCCGTGCGGCGGAGCCGGCCGTCGTCGACAGCTTCCTCAACGCGACCTCGGACTACCTGGCGCTCAGAACGGCTTGAGCGCCAGCCCGGCTGAGGTGCTTCCGGCCTCCGCCAGCCCCGGTCTGGTGGTCAGCGACTTGAGCAAGCGCTACCGCGGCAAGCTGGCCGTGGACCAATTGAGCTTCCGACTTCCCCGGGGCGAGGTCGTCGCGCTTTTGGGCCCGAACGGGGCGGGCAAGACCACCACCATGATGTGCCTGGCGGGGCTTGTGCGCCCGGATTCGGGCTCCATCGCCTGGCAGGACCGCGAGCTGGGACCCGAGCGGGGCCGCTGGGTAGCCCTCATCCCGGAGACGCCCGAGATCTACGGCATGCTCACCGTCTGGGAGCACCTGGTCTTCGTCGCCAAGAGCTGCCGGCTGCCGGCAGGCTGGGAGGATCGAGGGGACGGCCTGCTCGAACGGCTGGCGCTGGCGGCGGAGCGCGACACCCTGGCGGAAGGACTCTCCAAGGGCATGCGGCAGAAGCTGCTGGTGGCCAGCGTGGTCCTGGCCGGAGCGCCGGTTCTGCTGCTCGACGAGCCGATGATCGGCCTCGACCCGAGCGCCCAGCGCGAACTGCGCAAGATCATCCTGGAGCTGCGGGAGCAGGGCACAGCGGTCATGGTGAGCACTCATCTGCTCAGCAGCGTGGAGTCCTACTGTGACCATCTGCTGATCCTGAAAGAGGGCCGCTGCCTGGCTGCAGGGACCCTGCCCGAGCTCCTCCGAGAGCGTGGCAAGGGCTCGCTGGAAGAGGCTTTCCTGGACATAGTCGAATGAGCTCGGCGCTGGCCGGGCTGGAGCCGGCGCCGTGGACTGCGCTGTTCTGGCTGGAGTGGCGCCTGGCGCGAAATCGGGTGCGCGCGATTCTGCGCAATCCCCGCCGGCTCCTGCCCTGGTCGCTCTTCCTCATAGTCATGCTGCCGACGCTGTTCGGCAGGTTGGCGGCGACCCTGAGCCCCAACCGCTCCCGCCCGCGCCAGGACATCACGGCCGGCGACGATGCTGTGGCTCAGGCGGTACTGGTTCCCGTTGTGACGGCGGCCATCGCAGTCGCCCCCGGGTTGGGACTGATAGCCGCCGGCCTGCTGCTGCTGCTGGGCAGCCGCCGCTCGCCGCTCCGCTTCCAGTCGCCGGCCGATGCCCGCTTTCTGATCGGCTCCGGCTTGGATTCGCGGACCGTGATGTCCTGGCTCGCCCTGCGCAGCGCTCGCCGCCTGGTTCTGGTCTCCGCCTTCTACCTGGCTGTCTTCCTGATCTCAGTCCCCCTCTTCGGGACCGGCGCGGCGGGACTGAGCTCGCTGGCGACGGCTGTCATCGCGGCGGCCTGGCTCAGCACGGGCCTCTCGCTGACAGGCTTCAGCGCCAGCCGCCGCTGGCCGCGACAGGTGCGAATTGTCGCGATCGGGCTGGTGGCTGTCGGAGTGGCCGCCCTGCTCATGGGAGCAGCCAGCTACGTACTTTCGCCGCCTGACCCGGGCCAGCAGCGGCTGGCGCTGGCGACGCCGCCGGGAGGCTGGTTCTTGTCAGCCCTCGGCGGCAGCCGGCTGGCTCTGCTGGGGTTGGCGAGCTTGGGTCTGGCTCTTGTCGCGTTTGCCTGCGGCGTCGCCCGGGACTGCCTGCCGGAGATCTGGCAGCGCTCGACCCGGATGTTTGAGGCGCGGCGGAGCATGCTGCGGGGGGACCTCTTTCGTCGCCCGTCGGCCGCTGCTTCCGGTGAGAGCCGGCGTGCGCCGCGCGCGGTGAGGACCTCCGGCGGCTGGGTTCCGGGCGGCTCCCTGACCCTTGCCTGGAAGGAGTGGCTCACCTTGAGGCGCCGCCCCTTCGGACCCTGGCTGGTGCTGCTGGGGCTGCTCGGCCCCGTTGTCCTGGGCGCTGCCGCCAGCCGGACGCAGGGCGGCACCCGCGTTGGCCTCCTCTCGCTCGCCGCCGGAGGTGCGCTCTTCCTGGCCATCCTGAGGATGTCGATGGGGCTGGGGCCAGACTTGTCCAACCCCCTCTGGTGGCTATCCCCTGTGCCGCTGTGGCGCCGCCTGCTGCTCTTCATTGCCGTCCGGACCCTGCTGCCCTGGGCGCCTTTCCTGATCTTCAGCGGGACGGTGGCACTGCTCACCGGCTGGCCCTGGTGGGGACTGCCCGTGGTAGCCGCGCTCAGCTTCCTGGCACTTCTAATCTCGCAGGCGGTCTCGCTCACCGCCTACTCGCTGCTGCCGGCGCGCAGCGACCTGCGCTTGGTGCAGACGCTCAGGATCGGCCTCTTCTATCTCTCGGCGGCTGTGATCGGAGGCGCCGCACTGCCCGGAAGTCGCTTCCGCCAGCCCGCGGCGGCGCTGGGCGGCCCCCTGCTCGTCGCGCTGCTTCTGCTCGCGCTGATGATCTGGTTCAGCAGCCGGCGCATTGCCGGCAACGGGCTGGCGTTTGCCCGCGAGGAGAGCCAGTAGCCCACCGCTGAGAATGGGCTCTGAGTCGGTAGGGTGCCTGGCATGGGCCGGCGCTCAGCCCTTCTACCTGCTGTCCTGCTGCTGCTCCTGTCAGGTTGCAGCAACGCCTCGCCACAGGCTCAGAGTGCAAGGCCAACCACCCGGCCCAGCCCTGCCGCCCGGCCCACTCCCAGCCCGACGCCCGCGGCGACTCCAGCTCCGACTCCCCCGCTGCCCCCGTACTACATCGAGACACTGCGGGCGCAGAAGCATGAGGGTGGGACTCTCAGCATCGGGGAAGAAGTCAGCTGCCGTGGCTACAGCCTCTGCCTCCCGGGAGTGCACACCAAGCGCATGACCTGGCCCAGCGGCGGCCAGACGATGACAGGTCTCATCTCCCTGCCCGAGGGCCCAGGACCCTTCCCTGTGGTGGTCGTCAATCACGGCTTCATCCCGCCCGAGCGTTACGGCGAAGGTCAGGACTCGCTGATCTTCGGCGAGCCGATGGCTCAGCACGGCTTCATAGCCGTCGCCCCCAACTGGCCGGGTTATCTCGGCTCAGGTCCGGCTCCACCTGAGCTCCCGGCGCTGCTCGGACAGGCTGTCGCGGCGCTGGACCTGGTTGGCTCACTTCCCTCGCTGCCGCAGGCGGACACCACCAAGATCGCCTTTGTAGGACACAGCAACGGCGGTGGCGAGAGCCAGATAGCGATGGTCGTCGATCCCCGGATCAAGGCAGTGGTCCTGCATGGGCCTGTGAGTAGCGACATGCGCGACAACGCCCACAAGTGGTGGCTCACCCGGCCGGAATCCCTGGGCGCGCTCGGTACGCCGGAGAGCAACCCGGCAGGCTATGACCACATCTCGCCTCGCAACTACTTCCAGGCCGGCCAGCCCCCGGTTCTGATCATCCAGGGCACCGCCGACCACACCATCCCGCGGGAGTGGACCGAGGCGACCCTCGCCGCCCTGAAAGAGAAGGGAGTGCAGGCGGAAGTCATGTGGTTCCCCGGCGCCGATCACGACTTCGTGGGCGCAGATCTCAGCAACGCCGTCGCCGCCCAGGAAGCCTTCATCAGGAAGGCGCTGAGCATCTGAGCTCTCTTCGTCGAACGAGAAATGGGCATCATCAGCGGATGCCGAACACGCGTTTATCTGGAGTTGGGCAAGACCTGGGTGTTCGCCTCAGCTCTCGAGTGGCCGGGCTGGTGCCGGCGCGAGAAGGGGGAGGAAGCGGCCCTGTAAGCCCTCGCCGCCTACGCCGAGAGGTACGCCAGGGTGGTGGGTGGGGACTTTGCAGCTGGCAAGCTGGAGGTCGTGAGCAGGGTGCCGGGATCGGCGACCACTGACTTTGGCGCGCCCGGCGTGCCCGCACCGGATGACGACCGGTCACTTCCGGCCGCCGAGGCGGAGCGGCTGGGCCAACTCCTGCAGCGCTGCTGGACTGCGTTTGACGAAGCTGTGCGCAAAGCCTCCGAACAGCTGCGCAAGGGCCCGCGGGGAGGCGGTCGAGATAAGGCCGCCGTGGTCGACCACGTCCGGGAGGCGGAACGGAACTATGCCCGCACGATCGGCGTCAAGCTGCCACCGGGCAGTCCGTGGACTGAGCAGCGCGCGGCCGTGCTGGGTGCGCTGGGAACCGGGGGTGCGATCGGCGCCTGGCCGCCTCGTTACGCGGTCAGGCGACTCGCCTGGCACGTCCTGGATCACGCCTGGGAGCTGGAGGACAAGAGCCTCTAGTCCGTCCAATCCCCAAGTAGTTGAGGCGCTCCAGGTGGAGTCTCCTCCCCCCGCAGCTGCGGGGGAGGCAGGTGGGGCCTCCGAGCCGAATGTACTCAGAGCGTCGGCAATGGTCTTCTTTTGACACCTTCGATGTTCTCATCAATTTCGGCCACTCGGAATCTCAGCACCCGAAAGCCCATCTCGCCCAGCCCGTGATCTCGCCTCGCGTCGTAGACGAGCTAGCTTGTACGGCCCACAGGATGAGGCG
>QHBT01000012.1 GCA_003244185.1 Candidatus Dormiibacter spiritus
CGGGCACGTTGGAGATCTTCGTCATCGGCACCGACCGTCAGCTCTATCACCAATGGCAGCTCTCCCCAGCCAATGGCGGCTGGACCAGCTGGTTGGCTTTCGGGGCCGCCCCGCCCGGCGGCAGCCAGGGTGATCCCGCCGTCACCACCACGCCTCAGGGCGCGCTGGACGTATTCGTCCGCGGTGGGGACAACTCAGTCTGGCATGCGCTTCAGTCCAACTGGTCGGCTTGGAACTCTCTTGGCGGCATCACGGTGGCCAGCCCCGTAGCTGTTCCGGAGCAGCGGCCGGTCACGACAGTCTGGGTCACCGGCAGCGACTATGGCATGTACGAGAACTACCGCAGCTCCAGCTGGTCGGGCTGGGCCGCCCGCGGCGGGAACTGACCTCTCCCGGCCCGGGGCTCGCTTCCGGTTACGACGCGACCCGCGACGTCGGCTTGAGGACGGTCGACGGATCCACCTCCTCGGCGCGCAGATCGGATTCAAGCATCTCGGCGATCAGACTGGGGAAGCTGGTCTTCGGCTCCCAGCCAAGCTGCCGCCGCGCCTTGCCCGGGTCGCCACGGAGATGGTTCACTTCCGAAGGACGCACGTAGGCGGGATCGGTCCGAACAAACTTCTCCCAGTCCAGGCCCACGGCGCCAAAGGTCGTCTCCACCAGCTCCTTCACTGTGCGAGCGACTCCAGTGGCAATGACGAAGTCGTCAGGCTGGTCCTGCTGAAGCATGAGCCACATCGCTTCCACGTAGTCACGGGCGTGCCCCCAGTCCCGCAGCGAGTCAAGGTTGCCGAGGGAGAGATGATCAGTCTTGCCCGCGACTATCTTGGCCACGCCCCGGGTGACCTTACGGGTCACGAAGTTCTCGCCCCGGCGGGGTGATTCATGATTGAAGAGAATGCCGCTGCAGGCGTAGATACCGTGCGCCTCCCGATAGTTCACAGTCATCCAGTGCGCATAGACCTTCGCCGCGGCGTAGGGGCTGCGGGGGTGGAAGACTGTGGTCTCACTCTGCGGCGGCGGCGTGCTGCCGAACATCTCGGAGGTCGACGCCTGATAGAACCGAGTGGGCTGGCCAGCCGTCCGGATCGCCTCCAGAAGTCGCGTCGTCCCCAGACCATCCGCGTCTCCCGTGTACTCAGGCTGATCGAACGAGATGTGTACGTGGCTCTGAGCAGCCAGGTTGTAGATCTCGTCCGGCCTGACGAGCTTGACCAGCCGGTTGAGACCACCCGAGTCGGTCATGTCCCCGTAGTGGAGGACAAACCGGGATGTCTCGGGATGTTGAGGGTTGGCGTGTTGCAGATGATCGATGCGCTGGCGGTTTAGACTCGAGGAACGGCGGATCACGCCGTGGACTTCGTAGCCCTTCCCCAGCAGCAATTCCGCCAGGTATGACCCGTCTTGGCCTGTGATCCCGGTGATGAGCGCACTCTTCGCCACGCTGCCAGTCTAAAGGCAAGCGATGCTGCTCTCGAACCGGTGGCGGAGAGCGGCCGCCCGATCATCTGAAACCATCTAGCAGCCCGTCATCGGGCTTTGCTAGGCCGTGCTCGCATCCCGCAGTGAGTCGGAGGGCTTCTTCAGCCCGAAGCTCCATCCCTGTATTTTCTAGCAGCATGCCCGCCACCCTGAAACCGGGTCGATCAACGCAGCTTGGTGGTCAACTGCCGTTTTCGCACGAGAGACAGCCGACCGGCGACCAGCCTGATCTACCAAAGCACCCCACCGACCGGACGGCGTTGTTTAGCCGGCTATTGGTGGTCGCCATCAGCCTGGTAGGGCTGGCCGGCCTGGTTCGCGCTTACGTCAGGATGAGTCAGAGGGTCTCACTCGATTCGGATCAGTACACCATCATTCTCCAGGCCCAGGAACTGTTACATGGCAACCTCTTGCTACATCACTGGTGGGTGCCTGGAGACAACTTCCTCACCACCGACATCGCGTTCCATACGATCGGAGTCGCATTTCTCGGCCTCCAACCCGCGGTAGGCCGTTATGAGCCGGCCGTGGTCTACGCACTCACCGTCGCGACAGCTGTACTCCTCGCCCAGACCAACAACCGGGGAATGGCGCGCTGGTTGCGGATGCTCATAGTCCTGGCTCTTACGGCAGTTCCCGCTGCCGGTATCAGTGTGGAGTCAGCGCTGCGCGCGGGCTATCACGTCTCCACCATCTTCCTGGTCCTGCTCAGCCTGCTGCTGATCGACCGTCTGCCGGCGCGCTGGTCACTGCCCCTGGCCTTCGTTCTATTGACCCAGGCGCAGTTCGCCGATCCTCTCGGCACCGTCATCGGCGCGCTTCCATTAGCCGTGGTCACCGGCCTGCGCTGGTGGCGCCATCGGACCGGGAGGTCAATGCTGGATCGACAACTCTTCCTGGTTGCACTCCTCTCGGCGGTGGTTGCCCGGCTGGCGGAGAGAGCCGTCTCCGCTGCCGGGGGCTTTCAGGTCAGCACGCCGCTGCAGCTGGCATTTGTCAGCCTGGACGATCTGCCTAAGCACACCCTCCTCTTGCTTCGGCTCCTGCTCGAGCTGTTCGGAGCCAACTTTTTCGGCCAGCCGGTCGGGCGCCACGCCGCTGGTTTGATCCTCCATGGTTTCGGACTCCTTTTCGTAGCGGCGGTGATCTGGATTGTGATCCGTCGCTGGCGCCGCGGCGAATTCGGCGATCGAACGGTGGAGGTTCTGGTCACGGGCTCGCTGATCCTGCTGGGGGCCCTGTTCTTCAGCACCTATGTGATCGATCCGACTTCGATCCGCTACGCGATGCCCATCCTCTTCTTCGGCGCTGTGCTGGCCGCCCGACAGGGCGCAGACTGGTTGCTTTCGGATCGGCGTCTGACGGTTGCCACCGCCGCCCTCTCTCTTCTGTACCTAGCCTTCTTCTGGCCGGCCCTCAACACTCCCACTGTTCCCAACAGGCCGAGCCAGATCGTGCCCTGGCTGCAGAGTCACCGTCTCCGCTATGGCATCGGGGGCTACTGGGCGGCCAACTCGGTGACTGTTGAATCGGGCGGCAGCGTCCAGGTGAGCGCTGTGGTGCCAGAAGGGCAGAGGTTTGGGCCCTACCGATGGTTGAGCAAATCGGACTGGTACGACCCAAGAGAGCGTAGGGCCAATTTCGCGTTGATCGATACGCGGCTACCGGGCGCCGTCCCGGAGACCCAGCTCGAGCAGGCCTTCGGCGCTCCACGGGAAATTGATCAGGTCGACGGATACGTGATCCTGATTTGGGACAAGAATCTGCTAAACGATCCGGGCTGGAGCGGCTGATATGAGTTCGGGCGCGTTACACCAATCGAGCCACGCTCGCGCAACTCCGGCTACCGTCTGAGAACCGGCCACCGAAGGCTGCACCCGCTGCACTAGCTCAGGCGGCGATATTCTCTGCCGGCGGTTTCCGCCCGATGAGGTAAAACAGGTAGCCCTCATCCGGATTCGCGGAAAGCCCTCTTCGATTGACCATCTCTTTGTACAAGAACCTGCCGGAGCGTAAACTCTCCGGCATCGGGCAAATGGCGCCCTCCTCGACGACCTCGAAGCCCACCGCCTCCAGCTTCGCGCGCAGCTCACAGGGCCGGTATTCCTTCTTGTGCTCTGGGTGGATCAGCGCCTCTGGCGATTGCAGTCGTGTCAGAGCGCCGTTTGGCGTGTCGAGGCAGAAGTGGCCGCCTGGGCGCAGAAGTCTCCACGCTTCGCGGCACACAAGGTCCGCCTCAGTCTCCGTGATGTGCTCGATGCTTTCGCCGGAGAAGACCAGATCCACTGCTCCCTCCCCGAGCGGTACGGGCTCCGCCATGGACTGGTACAAATAGCGAATCATAACCCCCCTGTGACGCACGACCGGACCATGCTTGCCGGACTCAGGCTCGCCGCTTCCTAGCATCCGCCGCTCGTCGGGAAGATCGACGATATATATCGTTTCAGGCCTGTGCGGATAGCCGCAGAGGAGCAGGGCTCCGGCCCGGGACTGGTTGGCGGCTCCTCCCAGATCAACCACGATCCTGGCCGCAGGAACGCGGTGGCGGATGTACTCCAACCGCGCGTTGTGCAAGGCCTTGCCAGGCATCATCGGCAGGTTCTGTCGAAGCTGGTATTCCTCTGACTGAAGGATCGCCGAGAGAACCTGTTCTCGGGCTGCGCCGCCCGCTAGCGCGGCAACATTCTGGGTGCATCCGTCAGAATCGGGCTCTCTGCCCAACAGGGCGCGGTACGCGGCTCGCACGAAGGTCCTGTCGTCCGGGCGCCGCAAGTCCCGCAAAGCAAGCCACCATCGCTGTGCCGTCAGCTTTCGACGTTGGTTCCCGCTCAATGTCGTTTGGACGCAGGCAATCACGTTCTGCCGAAGCCAGATTTCCTCTGACTGGAGGATCCCGGCCAGGACCTCGTCTCTGGTGGCACCGTGTGCAAGCGCCGCAACGGTCTGACTGTATCCGTCAGGATCGGGCTCCCTACGCAACAGGGTTCTGTAAGCCGCTCGCACGAAGCTCTCGTCGTCTGGTCGCCTCAGCCGCACCAATGCGAGCCACCACTGCTGCGTCACCAGCTTCCGGCGCTGGCTCCTGCTGATCATCGGTTCGACCTGGAGGATACCGTACCAACGACGAGGCCACTGCCGTCGGCTTGCTAGACTCGGCCCGCAGACGGAGAGGTGGAACCCGACGACGGCTTGACCAGGAAGTTTAAGGAGATTTGCGAGCAAATCACGGACCATTGCCTTTAGTGCCCTGGGCGCGCGCGCTCTTTCGGTTGCTTGTATTTATATCCTTCCTAGTTTCATGGGTGCCTCTCCGGGGAAAGTGAAGGTCCGCCTTCTAGCGCGATGTTCTCAACTCGTGAGGCCGCGCAGCCATCGGTGGATCGCTGACTCAACATTGACGAGATCCAATTCAGTGCTCACTGACCAACCCCCCGCTGTCTCCTCCAGCGTGAGCTGGGCTGTTCCGGCAGCCTTGACCGTCTATCTGCTCCTGGCAGTTCTTCTCTTCCTTCGGTCCTGGCTTCAGCCTGGTGCGGCCTGGATCGGCATCGAGGGGGACCCGAAGTATGTGATGTGGTTCCTCGGCTGGACGCCGCACAGCCTTGCCCATCACGAGGTCCCGTTTTTCTCTGACTACGTCCACTATCCGACTGGCGTAAACGTCATGTGGAACGTATCGCTCCTCGCTCCGGCGGCTGCTCTGTGGCCCGTCACGGGCAGTTTGGGATTGGTCACCTCATACAACGTGCTGATAACCCTGGGACCCAGCCTATCGGCGTGGTGCATGTTCCTTGCCGCTCGCCGCTACGTCCAGAGCGCACTCGCGGCTTGGTGCGGCGGACTGCTGTACGGGTTCAGCCCATACATAGTTGCCCAGTCTCTCGGCCATCTCCACATGACTCTGGCGATGTTTCCCCCGCTACTGCTCCTACTCCTGGATGAGATTCTGGCTCGCCAGCATTGGCGGCCGTGGGTTGCCGGCCTTCTGCTCGGCGCTGCTGGGGCGGCGCAGCTGATGACGAGCGAGGAGCTGCTGGCCTCCACCGCCGTGGCGGCTTTGGTTGGCGCCGCGATAGCTGCGGCCGTCCACCGGCGCGACGCAATCAGAAACGTTCGTCACACGCTTATAGCCGGCGTCTGGGCGGTGGCGACCGCGTTGGTGCTGTCGGCCTATCCCCTCTACTACCAGTTCCGGGGACCGCTGCAGGTGCGTGGCTCGCTACAGCCGCCCAGCCTATTCTCCAACGATCTGCTCACCTTCGTAGTGCCAAGTGATCTTGTCCAATTCGCCCCGCTGGAGGCAGTGCACATCGCGCATACCTTCATCGGCAACAACGTGGAAGAGAGTGGCTATTTCGGTATTCCTCTGCTCCTGTTCCTGCTCGGCGTGACCATCGCCGGGCGGCGCTCGCGAACTGTCCAATGGGCCGGATTGTTTGCTGCCGCCATCGCGCTGCTGTCGCTCGGGCCGGTCCTCCACAGCGCTGGCCATATCCTTCAGCTCCAAACGCCCTGGGCCGCGCTCTGGCGGTTGCCGGTAGTGGAAAACATCCTCCCGGCTCGCCTCGCGCTGTACTGCTACATCGGCGCGGCTCTGTTGGTGGCCGTCGGCCTGGAGCTGGCGCTGCGCAGCGGTGGCCGTGTGCGCCTCGCGGTAACGGTGGCCGCCTTAGCCGTCGCCTTCGCCGCCATCTTTCCGAGCCTGCCGTATCCTTCAACGTCGGCCGCCATCCCTCCGTTCTTTCTGCCGGGCGGAGAGGCCGCCCGCATCCCTGAGCGATCGGTCGTTCTGATCACGCCGTACTCCAACGCCAGCTCTTCGACCGCTATGTTCTGGCAGGCCCGCGCAGGTTACCGCTTCAAGATGCCGGAGGGGGAGGCGTACGTGCCTGGCCCGACGTTGGACCCGCCACCGTCGGCGTTGCAGACGATCCTCGTCGGTTTCGATCAGGGCCAGACTGCGATGCCGAACGCCGAGCTTCGCACGCAGGCTCTGCGGGAGCTGCGCAGCTGGATGGTCTCAACAGTTGTGGTCGGCCCCTCGCCCGGAGAGGCCAGGGACCGGCAGTTCTTCAGCGATCTATTAGGCCAGCCGCCCGATGAAAGCGGCGGCGTGGCTGTTTGGTGGCATCCCCTACCCGTTCGGGCGCCGACATGATCCGTGAATTGGACCGCCGAGGCCGTTTGGTAGCCTGAGGCGGGAGCATGTCAGCATCAATCAGCGGCGATTCGGCACAACCTGACAACGACAGCGCGACATCCGCGGCTTCAGCTGACGTTGCCGCAAGCACCCTAGACGTCAACGCTCTTATGCGCGAGGTGGAAGCTGAGGTAGAGCGAAAACGCAGGAACGGTGAGTATCCTCCCGAACTGATCGCCGCTCCCGAGGACGACTGGGAGATGGATCGCCTGACGCCGGCCCTGGCCAGGATTCGTCATTCCACCATTGTTCCAATGGACATGCGCCTCGACTCCACGCGGCCCGGCCTGGGCCCGGCAGTCACCTTCGTGAAGCGTTCGATGGCGCGGATGCTGCGTTGGTATACCGCGGAGCTCAGACGCCAGAGCCAGGAATTCGCAACGCAGACATCCCAAGCCCTGGAAGCCCTGGCGGCGCGAGTGGAGAACCTCGAGGAAAGAACATTGAGCTCCGGCTGGCAGGTCGAAAAGGACTTCGACTATGTCGCGTTCGAGAATCGATTCCGAGGCACTGAGGCGTTGATCGAAGAGCGGCAGAGCGCTTATCTGGATTACTTCCGCGAGGCGCCGGGTATGGTCGTTGACCTGGGCTGCGGTCGGGGCGAATTCCTGACTCTACTGAGTCAGGCCGGAGTGAAGGCCTACGGAGTCGACCAGAACCCCGGCATGGCCGCCGCCTGCCGCGCGCGCGGCTTCGAAATCAAGGCCGAGGACGCTGTCAGGCACCTGGAGGATTGTCAACCGGCGTCGTTGGGCGGAATTTTCTGCGCTCAGGTCCTGGAGCATCTGGGATCATCCCAGGTACTCAGGTTTTTCCCGGCCGCCGCCCGGGCGCTGAAGCCCGGTGGCGTTCTCATCGCTGAGACACTCAACCCGCAGAGTCTGCTTCTTTTCGCCGGCCCACTGTACGTCGACCTTGGACACACCAAACCCTTGCATCCCCTCACCCTCGAGTATCTGGCTCAGGCCGCCGGTTTTCCCCAGCCTCAAATCCGTTATTCGTCGCAACCTCCACCCGAGGCCCGGTTGGAACGCCTCCCGGACGACGTAGAGGATTCTGCCGCCGCCAGGATGGAATTGATGAACCGCAATATCGAACGGCTCAACTCGATCATCTACGGACCACTCGACTTTGCGGTCATCGCGCGCTTGTGACAGTTTCCCCTGAAGGGCCTCCCCAGACTGCACTGAAAGGAGACCGGCTCAAGCTGGCGATAGTCGTTCCGCGCCTCACCGACAAGATCGTCGGCGGTGCGGAGTTGCTCGCTCTCTGGCTGGCCCAGCGGCTCCTCAAGGTGGGCCACGAGGTGGAGGTGCTGACCACCTGTGCGGTGGATCACTACACCTGGAAGAACGTCCTCCCTGCGGGTCTGGATCGGATCGGTGAAGTGCCAGTGCGCCGCTATCGGGCTGATGAGCGCGACATCGGGCTGTTCGCCCAACTTGAACACGCGATCCAGGGTCATTACAGGCTCAGCCGCGAAGAGGAACTCCTGTGGCTGCGCAATGGCGTCGTCTCGTCTGCGCTGGAAGCCGACCTAGCGAAGAGAGCAAGCTCATATGACGCGATACTGGCTCTGCCCTACCTCTTCGGGACTACTTACTTCGCCTACGCGACGGCTCCCGATCGGACAGTGGTCATCCCCTGCCTGCACGACGAGGCCTACGCCAGGCTGGGGGTGATAGCCGAGATGCTGGGTGGCGCGCGAGGGCTCATGTTCAACTCCGCCCCAGAGGCTGACCTTGCGCTCCGCTTTCAGAAATCGCTGGCGCCATCTACGGTGGTCGGCGCCGGCTTCGATCCGCCGGGACCGACTGATCCTGAGCTGGCGCGCCGGCTATACGATCTGCCCGAACTATTTCTGCTCTACGTGGGCCGGCTCGAGGGCGGCAAGAACGTACCGCTGCTGCTGGAGAACTTCCTGCGCTACCGGGAGCGGCGGAGCACCGAGCTGTCCTTGTTACTCCTCGGCTCCGGGGATGTTCAATTCCCGGCCAAGCGTGGGATCAGACAGCTTCAGATCGACTGGCAGCATCGCGACTCCGTGTACAGGGCGGCAACCGTCCTGTGCCAGCCCAGCCGAATGGAGTCGTTCTCGATAGTGATGATGCAAGCCTGGTTGGCTGAACGGCCTATCATCGTACATGCCGAGTCCCCAGTCACCCGAGGTCACTGCGTGCAGTCAAACGGTGGGCTCTGGTTCTCCATCTATCCGGAGTTCGAGGAGGTGCTGGACCGGCTTCTTCGCTCCTCCCAGCTGAGGCAGACGCTCGGCCGCCAGGGCCGAGCTTTTGTACTGCGCGAATATTCCTGGGCGGCTGTCGTGAAACGTCTGGAAACTGCACTCTCAGCCTGGTTCGAGCAGTCTTCCCAGCCGGTGCCAACGCTGACGTCCTGAGGTTCGCGTGAATTCCACGAGCTTAGCCCGTCGCCCACGGGTCCACCAGTTCCTGCCCTTTTTCGCGCTGCCGGACGCTGTTGGAACCCACACCGTTCGCACTCAAGAAGCGCTCGCCAGAGCGGGGATGGACGGGCCGATCTGGGCCGAGCGCGTCCTCTCACGCGGCGAGGTCGAGGTTCGCCATTTTCAGGGATGGCATCCCGCCCGTGCGAGTCGGGGCCAGATCCTGCTCTACCAGGCGTCCACCGGCTCCGTCGATGGGATGGTCGAATTCTTGGCCGCACAACCACAACCGAAGACCATGCATTACCACAACATCACACCAAGCGAATTCTTCCGGGCCTACGACGAGGGCGCTGCGGCTTCCATGGAGCGGGGTCGCGCCGAGCTGCAGCTTCTGGCCCAGACGATCAAGCTGGCGGCCGCTGATTCTGAATTCAATGCCAGCGAGCTGCGTGAGCTCGGTGTGACGAACGTACACGTCATCCCACCCTACGTTCCACCCCGGCTGGCGACCGAGCCCAACTCCAAGCATCTGGAATGGTTGCAAAAAACCAAGAGGGGTATGGACCTCTTGTTTGTCGGCAGAGTGGTTCCCAACAAGGGACACCTGAACCTCCTGCGGGTGCTGGCCGTCATTCGGCGCACCATCGATCCCCACGCTCGCCTGTTTGTGGTTGGCGGCTGGGCTCTGCCCGCCTACACTGAGAGGCTGTTCCGGCTCCGGAGCCGCCTCCAGCTGGAGGGCGTGGTGTTCACCGGCCAGGTTTCTGATGCGGTTCTGGCCGCGCACTACCGCAGCGCTGACGCGTTCATCTCAATGTCCGAACATGAGGGCTATGGCTTGCCTCTCATCGAGGCGATGCGCTTCGACTTGCCTGTCGTCGCGTACGATGCCGCAGCCGTTGCCGAGACTCTGGGTGGCGCCGGCGTTCTCCTTCGCACCCTCGACCCGTTGCTGGCGGCGGAAGTGCTCGCTCGGCTCGTTCAAAACCAGGATCTGCTGAGCAAGGTGCGGGCCGGACAGCGGGCGCGGCTGGCCGAACTGGATTCTCTTCCGCTGGATGAGATGCAGCTGAATTTCATTCGCCAGCTCGCAGGCTGATCCCAGCTGACGCCTAGTCCTACCTACTGGCCTCACCCACAGGTTGAGCCGGTTCCAGCATCCCATGCAGCTCCTGAAGATCGGGGCGGCGTGAGATCAACGGAACCAGGCCGTCAGGCGTGGCCAGACTCCAGCGATGGGCGGTGTAGAAGGCCCCGCCCGCGCTGTAGTCGTCATGGACAGTGAAGGGATACTGGCGGTCCTGGAAGGCCTGAAACCGCTGCAGCATGCGATCGAAGACGGCCAGTGTGACAACGTAGCGGCCGCCCTGCAAATCGACCCGATCAGTGTCAACCACCCACCGCCCCGGACCCTTATCGACGGAGGTCCCGTAGAGATTGAGATCGAGGCAGCGAAAATCGTCTTCGCGGAAGACGGTCAGCCCGACCTCGAGCCGGGTCAAAGAGCGCCGGGCCTCAAAGTCGATCTCGATCCGCACCTTGGCGCCGGTGTCGAACATCAGCACCTGGCGGCCGTCTTCATCCAGGAAGCGCAGACCCTTGATAGTGAGGTCGCGATCTGCTGCCCGCTCCTCTTCCGTCTTGGCCGCGTGTTCGATTGAGGCGCCCCCGGCGACAGCGTCGAGATACTGCTGCACGACTTGGGAGCTCTTGCCCTGCGCCATGGTCCGGCCGTGATCGATCCAGATCGCGTGCTCACAAAACTTCTCGACTGAAGCTGTGTCGTGGGTGACGAGCACGATGGTGCAACCTCTTTTGCGCAGCTTGAAAAGATGTTGAAAGCACTTCTTTTGAAAGTTGGCATCACCCACAGCCAGGACCTCATCGATAAGCAAGACCTGCGGGTCCAGGTGTACTGCCACGGCGAAGCCGAGCCGGACGTACATGCCGGAGGAATAGTTTTTGACAGGCATCTCCATGAACTCGCCTAGCTCACAGAACTCCACTATGGAATCGTAGTAGCGGTCTATCTCCTTACGCCGCATGCCGAGCAGCGTGCCGTAGAGGTAAATGTTCTCCCGGCCGGTGTACTCTGGCTGGAATCCCGCTCCTAGTTCCAGCAAAGATGCCACTCGACCCTGGACCTGTATCTCCCCTGTGGACGGCGGCATTATACCCGTCAACAATTTGAGCAACGTGCTCTTGCCTGACCCGTTGTGGCCGATGATACCGACGAACTGGCCGTGCTCGACCTGGAAGGAGATATCGCGTAGCGCCCATAAGTCCTCCCAATCGCCCCGACTGCGTTGGGCGATGATCTCCTTCAGACTCTGATGACGCTTGCGGTACTTGCGGTAGGACTTGGAGACTCCCCGCACCATTATCGCCGGCGCCACTAGACTTCCTCAGCGAAGCGCTGTTCGAGTCGCCGGAACAGCAGCCAGCCGCCGACCAACGTGGCCACCGATAGGACCCCGAACGCGGCCGTCTGGATGGGATCCGGCCAGCGGTTTTCGTGCCAGATCGCCTGGTAGTCCGTAATCAGCCAGGCCATGGGGTTCAGCTGGACCAAGTAGGCGGACTTGTGTCCCGCCAGCGCGCTGAGCGGGTACAGGATCGGTGTCAGAAAAAACATCACGGTGATGAAAACCCCGATCAGGTTTTCGACATCGCGGAGGTAGACGGTGACGGCGGCCAGGATCAGGGCCACACCGGCCGTAAAGATTATCTGGAGGATCAGCAGCAGCGGCAGCTCGAGTAAGGGCAGGCCGAGCGGCTGGTGAAAGTACAAGGCGAAAATCAGGAGGATACCGAGACTGAGGGTCAAATTGACTGCGCTCGAAAGCACCGATGCCAGAGGCAGAAACTCGCGCGGAAATCTCACCCGCCGGATCAGGTTGCCATTACCGATGATGGTCGTCGCCGCTGAGGAGATGGCGATCGCAAAAGTGTTCCAGGGCAGAATGCCGGCGAGCAGGAACACTGGGTATCGCGGCACCGGAAAGCGGGCGATGATGGTGAAGACGAAGGAATACACGAGCATCAGGAGCAGCGGGTTGAGCAAAGACCACAAGAAACCCAGCGCCGTTCCCTTGTATTTGAGGCGAAGATCTTTGCGGGTGAGCAGCCAGAGCAGATCCCGATGACGCAGCATCGACCTCAACTCGGCACCCCAGCCCGGGCGTGCTTGTGTGCTCCTGATTACTGTGGTGGCCATCCGGGGCTTGATGATACCGGTCCCATCTCACATTGGCCTTTGCCCTTAATAGGCAACTGAGCGAGCTGGATGATGAATTGCCGCAGACCGACCATGCGAGTCTGAAGTGCATGTTGCTGTCAACCTGCGAGCGCCGCCGCTCTCGCCGCCGCGACGATGAGGTCCTCGCGCGGAACTCTTTCCAGCTCGTTCGCCCGTTGAGCCTGATGCTCGATCAGCCGGCTACGAAGAGCTTCATCCTCGATCAGGCGCGCCACCATCGCCGCGGCAAAGGTCAGCTCGGAAGAGCGTAGTAGCACCCCGCTGCCGGCCAGCGTCTCCGCGACCGCCCCGCGGTCTAGCGCCACTACCGGCAGGCGAGCCCGCATCGCTTCGACCAGGGGAACTCCGAATCCTTCGTGCTCCGACATGGAGACAAAAACATCTGCGACCTCGTAGAGCGCTCTCAGCTGGGCTCCCCGAATCGAGGCCATGAATACCACGCCGTCCGGTGCCAGCCGCGCAGCCAGCCGGTGCAGCGAGGCCACGTAGGCGCTCGGCCCCGGCGCACCGACCAGATAGAGCTTGGCGTCGGCATTCCACCCCGCGCGGAGAGTCGCCAGCAGACGGATCAACTGCTGGTGGTTCTTGTTCGGCACCAGGCGACCAACGAAGAGCAGCGCCGGGCCGCCCTTCTGGGCGCGCAGTCTCGCCACCTCGGTCGCATCCGGCGGGCGGAGGTTGCCGACCCCGATGAATGGGGGGATCACGCGGACGTCAAGCACTCCCAGGCTCCTCAGGTCCGCCGCATTGAACTCAGAGTCGGCGGTCGCCAGCTTCACCTCCGGTGCGAGACGAGCCAGCTCCTCCCGAGCCTGTCGCAGCTCCGCCGCCACACCCGGAGAGAAGGGATCGTAGAACTCGGGCGGCGTCAGGTTGTGATAGCTGATCGATTTGGGCTCCGGGCGGTCCAGGAGATACTCCACGATCCCATGGGAGACGGTGGCGGCCTGATAGAGCAGCAGCCGCCGCTGACGCGAGTGAGCCGCCAGCCGACCGAATTGACGGTAGGGTCGCGCCTCACCCGCGTACTCATGGTGGATCGTGCGTGCCCAGATGGTTGCCGCCAGGCCGGCCTCGCGGAAGGCGCGCCTGCTCTCCAACGTGTGCCCGCCCACCGCGTCATGGGGCAGGAGCGCGGGAATGAACTGGTCCACGGCCAGCCCATCGCTCACGGCGCTGACACGCCTGTATCACCCAGCGCCCCTTCGAGACGCCTCAACACCCGCTCCCAGCTGTAGCGCTCCTGCACGTACGTCTGCCCCGCCTTGCCCAGGCCGTGGGCCAGACCCGAGTCATGATGCAGACGGTCGAGGATCGCCTCGAACTCAGGATAGTTGGCGAACCAGAGGCCCCCGTTGCCCTGCTCGCAGTGATAGCGGGCAACCTCACCTGCCGCGTGGACCACGACCGGACGGCCGCACGCCCAAGCCTGCATCATGACAATCGACAGCGATTCGTTTGTACTCGGCTGGACCAGGAGCAGAGCGGCCATGAGCATCGCGTCTCGGTCGGCCCAGTCGATCTCGATCCGCCGGAGGTGTGGGCTGGGCGGCGGTTCACATTCGCCCGCACCTACCAGAAGGAGCTTTAGGTCGCCCGGCCGGCGCGACTTGTACCGAAGGAAGTGGTCGATCAGCAGCGGGACGTTCTTATGGGGCTCGAGACGGCCAACGTAGAGGATGAACGGCTCTGAGACGCCGTAATTGCGTCGGAAGAGCTGGGCGTCGGTTGGCGGTGGGGGATCGAAGCCAAGCCCGACCACATGGGCTCTTGCGATTGCACCGGGAAACAAACGCTCGGCCAGGGCCCGCTCCGGATCGCTGTTGAACAGGACTGCGCGCGACTGTTTGAGAAGGCGGCCGGTGAATTGAAGACGCGCGAACGGCTCGTCATGCAGGCAGGGGATGAGAAAGAAACGCTGCTGGACAGCTTGTGCTGAGAAATAGGTGGTGCCAGCCAGATAGGGCAGCGCCAGGACGGCATCGTACGAGTGGCCCTGCCGGGCAAGATGCTTCTCCAGAGCCCGTGAGTTGGGACCAGCTCTCAGCCACCGTTCCTCATCCGCCAGGTCGACCAGCACCTCCCAGCGCAGGCGCCGATCGAGTTCTGCCCGCAGACCAAAGCGAGGTGGTTCGGCCCGAAAGCGACGAACCAGGAGGTTCCCGTCCCCGGTCGAGCCGGCGGGCAGCTCGTTTCGCCACGTCTGCCCATCGACTGCGCAGGTGGTGAGGACCTCCATGTCATGCCCACGGTCCGCCAGACGCTGGGCCAGCCAGCGGGCGTGCAGCTCGGCTCCGCCAAGGACTGTTTCCTCATAGCGCGGAGTGACCACAGCAATTCGCAGCCGCCGGATTGGGGCTGGCTCGGCCACGCCTATGAAGTCACGTGCGCCGCCGCCCGCCATGCCCGCAGGTGGCGACTCGCGAGCCGGATCAGAGCCGGTGCGCCTGCTGGTTCGGCCCGAGATCGGCGAGCCTCGCCTCCAAACTCTCCACCCGGCGTTCCAGCGCCTGCTGGCCCTCACGACTACGCGCCAGCTCCTCGTCATGCTGGGCGAGCCGCTCAGCAATCGCCGATGTCGCGGCGGCGGTCGACGTGGCGAAATGATGCGTCTGTTCGACCATCCACTTCGTGTACCAGCTCAGCCCTTTACTCGTCAGGCGCTTGAAGAGGACTACGCCCGGAGCGACGTAGCGAAGGCTGGCCCGGATCGGCCGCGTCACCGGCACCACAGTGGAGAAGCCGGCGGCATCGCGGACATCGAGGGCCGCCGCCAGTACTGGATCGGAGCTGGCTCTGAGCTCGATCAGGAGGTCGGACGGATACAACCCCTGCTCCGCCTTACGCTGCACATCCGCCTTGATCTCGTCGACCAGCGCCCGCGCGTCGATGTCCGCACCGATCAGCACCGGCGGCCCTTCTGCCGGCTGCGGGGTGTCGGGCGGCGGGCGTTGAGCGTGCTCCATATTCCGCTGCCCATCCTAACCGCCGCCCGGATTCGGTTCCGCCGAGCTCACGAGCTGCAGTTCAGCAGTGGAAGCTGACGGCGAGCCGGATCTCCCCCCGCTCCCCGCTCAACCGGCCGCTGACGCTGCCGGAACGCTCGCCTTGCGCGATCGCGAGCGTCCCCTCCACGCCTCGGTAGAGGGAGGGCGGGTCGGAGGCGATAGTGTGCAGCGAGAGCCGCGCCGGAGGCACGCTGTAGGTGCCAGGTCCGTGGTAGTCGAAGATCGCCGCGTCCAGTTGATAGGGAGTCGATCCAAGGGAAAACCGCAGCGAGAGCCCATACCCAGCTGCGGCGGGTCCGCAGGCCAGTGGGCTCGCCTCGCGCAAGTCGGCGTTCAGCTCGCCGGCGATGGTGATCGATTCTGGCCGCGGGGCAGGAGCCGCAGCCGGCGGCGGCTGGTGGGTAAGCCGCCCAGCCGGCGATTGGGAGGGCGAAGGCTGTCCTTGGCCGAAGGGTGCCTCGCAGGAAACCGCGCAAATGAGCGCCAGCAGAGCCAAACCAAGGAGGAGGCGAACCCGCTTGGTGATCAGTCGATCACCACCGCCATCTGGTTGTAGGTCTGGTAGGCGGCCTCGAAGCTGGCAAATGAGATCCACTGCGGGCCATACCAGGGGTTGAAGACGAAGACGGTTCCGGCGTCCCTGTCCACTCCGATCACCGTCACGGTGTGCTCCACCGGGCCGGCGTACTGAACCCAACGCCCATCGAAGGCGAGGTAGTCATGGTGGGAGTGAGCCTGCCAGTCGAAGGAAACCCAGGCCACGACTGGGTGGCCACGCAGAACCGCGTCGTAGAGGTCCTGCGGATTGATCCCCTCCCCATCCCGCAGCACGCGGCCGCCGTACTGCCTAGCCACCCGGGCGATGGTCGGCGAGTAGGTCCCATAGCCTGTGAGAGCGACCTCGCTGCCGTTGGGATCGCCAACGAAATTGGTGTAGGCGTCACCCCAGCGCAGGGTCCCGTTCGAATCGTAGTAGGCGCGACGCCAATCGATCCCGACGTCGTTCAGCACCTGTGTCTGGCTGACGTTGATGCCCTCGCGGGTAAGCGCCATCTGGATCGCCGCCTCTTCACAGGAGAGCTCGTACTCCTGGTGGTGATAGGTGATGCCAGGGATGATGTTGCGCCGAGGCAGGGGAGGCGGCGGCGGCTCGACGTGGCGGCTTCCTGCCCCGCCGCCGGAGCCGGCAGCGGCGTGCGCGATGTCCCAGCCAGGCCAGGAGGCGCCCGCGGCCAAAGCCGGCGCGGCCCCGACTGCGTGCAGGCCGCCCCAACCGTCCAGGACCCAGCCCCCGGGCGCATTGGCCGCGGCATCTCGGCGCATGACGAGGCCGCGGGCGATGTCCCAGCCTGGCCAGGCGGTCCCGTTGGTGAAGTAGGGCGGCGACTGGCGAGCGCCGGCGCTGAAGGGGTGAACGCCACCCCAACCGTCAAGCACATAACCGGCGACCGCCGTCCCGGCGGAGTCGGGCGTCAGGCCCACAGCGCGAGCGATATCCCAGCCTGGCCAGGACGGGCCATTCCCGCTGTTCGGGGGCAGCGTGTGGCCGCCTGCATTGAAGGGGTGAAGGGCACCCCAGCCGTCGAGGACATAGCCCGCCACTGAGGTGTCGCTGGAGTCGGGCAGGAGCACAATCTGACGGGCGATGTCCCAACCTTGCCAGTAGGGCCCATTGGCTATCGGAGGCGGCGCCGGCATGCCGGCGCCGAACGGATGCAGTCCGCCCCAGCCGTCGAGCACATAGCCCGCCGCCGACTGAGAGTTGGAGCCGGGTATGAGAGCGATGCCACGAGCGATGTCCCAGGTCCAGGACGGCAGGCCCACTGGGCCGGGAGGCGGCGGGTTGCCGCCGGCGGCAAACTGATGCAGGCCGCCGAACCCGTCGAGCGTGTAGCCACCGGTTCCGTCTTCGAGCACTGCCAAGCCTCTACCTACGTCCGCCGTCCAGCCGGGTGGGGGGCTGGTCACCGCCGGGGTGCCGAGCGCTGCATGCACTCCACCCAGGCCATCCGCTACGAAGAGGCTCTGTTCGGTGGGAGCGACTGGATTGACGTGGCGGCTGCCGCTCGAGCCGCCGGCCCCGGCGGCTCCCCGGACCATGTCCCGGCCCGAGAAATAGCTGCCGGGGACCAGCGCGGGCGCCGACCCGAAGGCATGGATGCCGCCCCAGCCGTCAACCGTCCAGCCAGAGCTGGTCCCATCGTTCGCCGGCACCAGCGCGTGGACGATGTCCCAGCCTGGCCAGTAATTCTGTCCTTGCACCGCCGGCACCCCGGCTAGAGGTGGATGGCCAACCGAGTTGAATGGGTGCAAGCCACCCCAGCCGTCCAGCACGTAGCCCGCGACGGAAGTGCCGGTTGAGTCGGACACCAAGCCCACCGCACGAGCGATGTCCCAGCCCGGCCATGCGGCACCATTTTGCGTGTACGGCGGCAGGCTGTGGCCGCCCGCGCTGAAGGGATGGAGGCCGCCCCAGCCGTCCAGTACGTAGCCCGCCACCGAGGTCTCGTTCGAATCTGGCAGCAGCACGACCTGACGGGCGATGTCCCAGCCGGGCCAAGAGGGTCCGTTGGGGATGGGGGGCGGAGCCTGCATGCCGGCAGCGAAGGGATGCAGGGCGCCCCACCCATCCAGAACGTAACCGGCCGCGGACGCCGAGCTCGAGCCGGGGACCAGCACCACCTGACGGGCGATGTCCCAGCCCGGCCAGGAGGGCCCACCGGTCGCGGCGGGAGGGGCGGCATTGCCGCCGATGCCGAACGGATGCACGCCCCCGTATCCATCAAGTGCGTAGCCACCTCGGCCATCGGCCAGGACGGCGACGCCGCGTCCTTGGTCTCCCGCCGGCCAGCCGGTCGGCTGCGCGGTGACCGCAGGGGAGCCGTTCGCCGGGCTGACCTGGCCGCTCGCGTCAAGAACATAGAAGGAGGACGCGGTCGGGGCCGGGCCCCCAACCGCCGGTCGGGCAGGACCCGGTGGGTTAGGGGTTCGGGCTGTCGGGCTCGCCGTGGAGGCCGGCGGAGCCTTGGGCAGCGGGGCCGGGGACGACGCGCCGCCGGGTGTCGATCGCGGCGGGTCGCCCCTGGGAGAGGGGCTGGCGCTGGGGGAGGGGCTGGCGCTGGGGGAACGGGCGGCGCTGGGGCTGGCGGACGGGCTTGCTGCCGCGCTGGCCTCGCTCCAGCCACCTGTTGCTGCGACGACGAGTGCAACGAGCAGGGCGGTGCTTGCAGACTTCTGGGACCGGCGAACCCGAGGCGACTCCATCAGAAAACTGACCGCATTATGCACCCCGGACAATTTCGGCACCCACAGCCTGGCTGAGTCAGCCAGCTGTTCAGTCCAGTGAGAGGACCGCCATGAAGGCCTCCTGCGGTATCTCCACGCTGCCCACGCGCTTCATGCGCTTCTTGCCTTCCTTCTGCTTCTCGAGCAGCTTTCGCTTGCGGCTGATGTCGCCGCCGTAGCACTTGGCGGTGACATCCTTGCGCTGAGCCGAGACCGTCTCTCGAGCCACCACCTTGCCACCGATCGCAGCCTGGATCGGCACCTCGAAGAGCTGGCGCGGGATAATGGTTTTGAGCTTCTCGGTCAGGCGGCGGCCGTGCTGGGCGGCCTTGGCGCGGTCGACAATCATTGACAGCGCGTCCACCGGCTCGCCCGCCACGAGCAGATCCAACTTGACCAGGTCGCCGCGCCGGAATCCGCTCAGCTCGTAGTCGAGTGAGGCGTAGCCCCGCGAACGCGACTTCAACTGGTCATAAAAATCGTGGATGATCTCGCCCAGCGGCAGCTGGTACTCCAGCAGCACCCTTCCGCCAACCTGGTGATCCAAGTTCTTGAACTGACCCCTCCGCTCCTGGCAGAGCTCCATCATCGCGCCCACGAACTGGCTTGGCGTCATCACCGACGCGCGGACGAACGGTTCCTCCAGGTACTCGATCGCTGTCGGGCCCGGCAGGTGCGCCGGGTTGTCGACCACCTGCATCCCGCCTTTTTTCAGATAGACGCGGTATTCCACTGTCGGTGCGGTCGTGATGAGGTCGAGGTCGAACTCGCGCTCCAGCCGCTCCTGCACGATCTCCATGTGCAGCAGCCCGAGGAAACCGCAGCGGAAGCCGAAGCCCAGGGCGGCGGAGTTCTCGGCCTCGAAGACCAGAGATGCGTCGTTCAGCTGGAACTTA
The DNA here is from genome assembly GCA_003244185.1 of Candidatus Dormiibacter spiritus. Classification (GTDB taxonomy): domain Bacteria; phylum Chloroflexota; class Dormibacteria; order Dormibacterales; family Dormibacteraceae; genus Dormiibacter; species Dormiibacter spiritus. The sequence goes on from QHBT01000012.1 coordinate 19,538, forward strand.
TCCAGCGCCTCCTTCAAATCTTGATAGCCATCAGACTCAGTCGGAAAAATGCCCGCGTAGACCATGGGCTTCACCGCCCGGTAGCCGGGCAGAGGCCCCGCGGCCGGGTGACGCTCGTCGGTGACCGTGTCGCCCACCCGGGCTGAGTTGACGTTCTTGATGGCGGCTGTCAGGTAGCCGACCTCGCCGGTCGTCAGCACCCGGCCGGCGTGCATGCCGGGAGTGAACCAGCCCACCTCGTCCACCTCGTGCACAGTGCCCGTGTTCATCATGCGAACCTTCATGCCCGGTCGGATCTCACCGTCGACAACTCGCACATAGACGATGACGCCCCTGTAGGCGTCGTAGTGAGAGTCGAAGACGAGCGCGCGCAGCGGCTTCGCCGATTCGCCAACAGGTGGCGGCACCTGCGAGACTATCGCCTCCAGGATGTCGTCGATGCCTATGCCCTGCTTGGCGGAGGCGAAGATAACGTTTGCGCGCTCGATACCGGTGACCTGGACGACCTCCTCCGCCACCAGGTCCGGCTGAGCGGCGGCGAGGTCGATCTTATTCACCACCGGGACTATGTGCAGGTCTGCCTCCACAGCCTGGTAGAGGGTGGCCAGCGTTTGGGCCTCAATGCCCTGAGCGGCATCCACCACCAGGAGCGCGCCTTCACAGGCGGCCAGTGAGCGAGAGACCTCATAGGAAAAATCCACGTGACCCGGCGTGTCAATCAGGTTCAGCTCGTAAACCTGGCCGTCGGCGGCCTTGTAGCCCATCCTGACGGCCTGCAGCTTGATGGTGATACCGCGCTCGCGTTCCAGGTCGAGCGTGTCCAGATGTTGATCGGTGAGCTCCCTGCGACTGACAGCCCCCGTCTTCTCTAAGAGTCGATCGGCCAGCGTGGACTTGCCATGGTCGATGTGCGCGATGATGCAGAAGTTGCGGGTCAGGGACTGCGGCACCGGCTCCATGCTAGTTGAGATTCATGGATACATATGGCACGGCCAGCGACACGGTTCGGCGATGACGAACGCCATCCACAACACGACTCCTTCGGACCCGCGGAGTATCAACTATCACCGTCCGAGCGGCGTGCTCGTTGGCTCACCCCAACCGAGCGCTACAACGGAACGCCGTTCACCGATCTCGGCTTCCAGCATCCCCGCCTTGGCGCAACTCAACCTTGGCTCGAGGAGGTCATGCATGCTGCCTAAAGCTGCGCTATATGTGCCCGGGAACTTCAACTCGCTCGGTTCCAACCCACAGAGCCGGGACGGCACAGTGCCGCCAGGGCTCGTTCGCCTTGCGGCTCTATGCCGGCGTCAGGCTCGCTGGTTTCGTGGCCACCGCCCAGTTATTGAGCCCCGCCTCGAAGTAGCCGAGGCGGATGCAGTCCGTCGGAAAGCCGGCCTGGACCAGGATCTCCCGGATCTCTCGGTGACCGTAGGTCTTGTGGTGTTCGTCGATCTCGTCCTTGCTGAGCAGGCCCACCCGAGCCATCCAGTTGAGAAGGTGAAACGTCCTGCGCGCTGGCGTCGTCATGATGTACTGACCGCTCGGCTTGAGCAGGCGATGCACCTCGCGTAGCACCTTGAGCAGGGTGTCGTCTGAGAGGTGCTCGAACACAGCCAGCATGGTCACCACCTCGTACGAATGGTCGGCATAGGGCAGCCGCGCATCCTGCTCCACGTCGTGGTCCAAGAGGCACACTCCGTGTGCCGCCCACTCTGCTTGCACCTCCGCCGGGATGCGGTCCAAGCCGACCCGATCGCCGAACTTGGCCAAGCTCAGGAAGAGGGGATAGGTGCCGCAGCCGATGTCCAGAATCCTGCCCCGGCGGTGGGCGGGCGAGATTAGACGCTCTGCGCGCCGCATGCGCTGGCGAGCCAGGAAGCCCTCCAGGAGGCCGTGGCCGCGGGTGACCCGCGTCGCGGAAGGCGCGCTGAGCTTTGCATCTTCGGCCACGATTCCTGGCCCCAGCCTACCGGTCCCAGGCTGCCTTAATAGCGGCCGGCGTTGAGCGGCCTAGGCTGACCGGAAAGCCGGCGTCCGCAGCCACTTGCTCCGGAGCCGCCTGCAGGACGGGCCCGACGGCGCCCATCGAGTTGCTCGCCGCCATTGCCGGCGCGCCCGCCACATCGCGGAGAAAGGTATCGAGATAGCGCTGGTGATCGTTAATCCGGGCCGGGTGGCCGTAGAGCAGCGTCCGCCCGTGGCCGCGCAGGTCGGGGGCCAGTATCCTTGGTTCTCGCTCAGCGCCGCGCCGGCCGCCAGCTAGTTCTTGGCGCACCTTCAACCTTGGCTCGAGGAGGTCATGAATGCTGCCGAAGCTGTGCAATAAGTATCCAGGAACTTCTGCCAGTGCCCGGTCAGAGTCGAGCGTCATCTTGAGCGCGACCGAGTTGACAAGCACTAGTGTGAACGCCTAGAACGGAGAGACCGGTTTTGCCGACAGCTGTGCAGGTCGACACCAAGTAAGGGAGGATCGCTGATGGACGAACGCGGAAACACAGAGCGGGACGAACCACTCGCTGGGCACCTGGGAGGCACGCCGGGCGAGCGGCCGGAGTCACTCCCGGGCGTAGGCGCCGAACCTGCCACCACCGGCGAGACACCCGCAGGGCATCTGGGAGGCACGCCCGGTGAGCAGCGCGAGCCACTCTCGGGAGACGTTGGGGCGAGATCGTCACAGCTTGAGGTGCCGCCCGGGCGGGCAGCAGCGGCGTCTGTCGATGAGGCAGGGGTGCGATCGGCGGGTAGGGCCACGCACGCACCCGGCGGGCTCCTCAGTGGCATCTTCGGCGATGCGCTGGCCGAGTTCTTCGGCACCCTCTGCCTGATCGCGTTCGGCGACGGCGTTGTCGCGGTGGCAGTCGCCGCATTGAACCAGTCGGGCCGTGGCGCCAACAACTTTCTCTCCGCCGGCGACTGGCTCCTGATCACCTGGGGTTGGGCCCTGGCGGTGACCTTCGGCGTCTACGTTGCCGGCGGCGTGACAGGTGCCCACATCAATCCTGCAGTCACCCTCGCCTTCACTCTTCGTGGTGACTCGCCCTGGTCCAAGCTGCCGATCTACTGGCTGGCCCAGGTGGCCGGCGCGTTCGTCGGCGCGGCGCTGGTGTTGCTGGTCTACCACGACGCCATCTCCAGCTTCGAGAACGCCAAGCATGTCGGTCACGCGGGGACTTTCGGCATCTTCGCCACCTCCCCCGCTCCCTACTTCAACGGCGGTTGGTTCGGACCGCTGGTCGATCAGATAGTCGGCACTGCTTTCCTGCTAATCTTCGTCGCCGCCCTGGGCGACCGGCGCAACCTGGCCCCCAAGAGCAACCTCACTCCATTGCTGGTGGGTCTGGCAGTGGCCGCCATCGGCATGTCTTACGGTCCCAACGCCGGCTACGCGATCAACCCGGCGCGTGACTTCGGTCCCCGTCTTCTGGCCTTCGTCGCCGGCTGGGGCGACAGCGCCTTTCCCGGCGTCAACGGCTACTTCTGGATCCCGATAGTCGGTCCGCTCATCGGCGGTCCGGTGGGGATCTTCGCCTACGAGTTCCTGATCCGGCGGGTTCTCGTCGCCCGCGGTGTGCTGGAGGCGACCGACTGATGCCAGTGCGCTCCAAAGCTCGCCCGGCAGCCAATACGCGGGAAGGGAGGCGGACCATGCCTAAGTACGTCGGCGCTGTCGATCAGGGGACCACCGGGACCCGGTTCATGGTGTTCGACCACGGAGGCGGCGTCGTCGCCAGCGCCTATGCCGAGCACAAGCAGATCACCCCCGAGCCGGGCTGGGTGGAGCACGACCCGATGGAGGTCTGGCGCAACACCCAACAGGTGACCAAGAAGGCGCTCAGCAGCGCCAAGCTCAAGGCGTCCGATCTGGCCGCCATCGGCATCACCAACCAGCGGGAGACGGCCGTCGTCTGGGATCGGAAGACGGGCGAGCCCATCCACAACGCCATCGTCTGGCAGGACACTCGCACCCGCCAGCTCTGCGAAAAGCTGATCGACGCGGGCGTCGAGCCGCTGGTCAAGCAGAGGACAGGGCTGGTGGTGGCCACCTACTTCTCAGGTCCCAAGGTGAGCTGGATGCTCGACAAAGTGAAGGGGGCCCGCAAGCGGGCGGAGAATGGCGAGCTGGCCTTCGGCACCATGGACAGCTGGGTCATCTGGTGGCTGACCGGCGGCCCCAATGGGGGCGTCCACATCACCGACTACACCAACGCCTCCCGCACGATGCTGATGGACCTGAGGAAGCTGGACTGGGACGATGAGCTGCTGGGCAAGCTCGGGGTCCCGCGCGCCATGCTGCCGGAGATCCGGCCCTCCAGCGATCCCGAGACCTACGGCATGACGCGAGCCGACGGCCCGGTCGGCGGCGAGGTCCCGGTGGCCGCAGACCTGGGCGACCAGCAGGCGGCTGTGTTCGGCCAGACCTGCTACAACGTCGGCGAGGCCAAGAACACCTATGGCACTGGCAATTTCCTGCTGCTCAACACAGGGACCAAGCCGGTCCCCTCGAAGAGCGGCCTCCTCACCACGCCCGCCTACGGCCTGGGCAAGGGCAAGGCTGTCTACGCGCTGGAGGGGTCGATCGCCGTCACCGGCGCCGCCATCCAGTGGCTCCGCGACAATCTCGGGCTGATCAAGAACGCTCCGGAGTGCGACAGGCTCGCAGAGCAGGTCGAGGATTCCGGCGGCGCTTACTTCGTGCCCGCCTTCTCTGGTCTCTTCGCTCCCCATTGGGACATGTACGCCCGCGGCGCTTTGGTCGGGCTGACCGGCTACGTCGACAAGCGCCATATCGCCCGCGCCACGCTGGAGTCGATCTGCTACCAGAGCCGGGATGTGGCCGACGCGATGGAGAAGGACTCAGGCGTCAAGCTCACAACCCTGAAGGCCGACGGCGGGGCCACCAAGAGTGAGCCACTGATGCAGCTGCAGGCTGACATCCTGGGCACGCCTGTAGTCAGGCCGACAGTGAACGAGACGACCGCGCTGGGGGCGGCTTACGGTGCCGGCCTGGCGACCGGGTTCTGGGCCAACCTCGACGAGCTGCGTAAGAACTGGAAAGCTGACAAGACCTGGGAGCCTCGCTGGAGCAAGGACCAGCGGGAGAGCGGCTATGCCAACTGGCAGCGAGCCGTGCAGCGCACTCGGGATTGGGTCCAGCGGGACGCTTCACCTGCGAAGACACGATCGCGCAAGACAGCAGCCAAGCCTGCAAGCAGGAGAGCCAAGAAGTAGATCGGCCGGCAGGGGAGGCGCGCCTCCCCTGCCCTTCAGACCTGTCTGCCAGGCCAACCTTGACGAGCTGCGTAAGAACTGGAAAGCTGACAAGACCTGGGAGCCTCGCTGGAGCAAGGACCGGCGGGAGAGCGGCTATGCCAACTGGCAGCGAGCCGTGCAGCGCACTCGGGACTGGATCCAGCGGGACGCTTCACCTGCGAAGACACGATCGCCCAAGACAGCAGCTAAGCCTGCAAGCAGGAGAGCCAAGAAGTAGATCGGCCGGCAGGGGAGGCGCGCCTCCCCTGCCCTTCAGACCTGTCTACCAGTCAATGGACCTCATGCTGACAGTGCGGCCGGTTGGTCGGCCGTCACGCAGCTGACGCGCTGTGGGAAAGGGCTGTGCCGGCCGGACGACCCGACGCCGTTTGGGCGGCAGCGGTTGGGGCGCTCCTTAAGTCCATCCTGCGGTGTTAGTATCTCGGCCACCAAGGAGCGGCCTCTCGCGCCTCCAAATCGGCAAATCCATCACTCAGGAAGAGACATGACACGAAATTCCCCTCGACTGGGACGGATCCCTTCAATTCTCACGTTCTCTCTGGCGGCCTTGGTCCTGGCCGCGGCCTGCGGCGGGGGCGGCGGTCAGCAGAACAGCGGCGGCGGCTTCAAGGGGACCAAGAAGGTCGGCTACTCCGGCGCGTTGACAGGCCAGTCCGCCCTCTACGGCAAGGCCGTGAGCCAGACGCTCAAGCTTGCGATGGACGACCTCAACGCCAAGGGCGGTGTCAACGGGTACAAGATGGAGCCGGTCATCTACGACGACGGCACCACCGTCGACAAGGCTACGGCCAATGCCCGGCAGCTCATCCTGCAGGACAACGTCCAAGCCCTGTTCGGACCGGTCACCTCCGCTCAGTGCCAGGCCGCCTCGCCGATCGCAAAGCAGAACAAGACCCTGTTCCTGGCCGCCACCTGCAACACCTACCAGCTGACCACCGAGCCAGACCTCATTAATCCCTACTACGTCTCGGTCGTGCCGAACACCTACATGGAGGGGACGGCCGCCGGTCGCTTCGTGGCCAAGCTGGGCTCGAAGCGCATCTTCATCGTCTCGCCCAAGTACCTGTTCGGCGTTTCTGAGACGAACGCCTTCGTTGCCTCCCTGAAGCGCGCCAACCCCAGCGCGCAGATCGTCAACCCCGAAAGCACCTGGTACGTCCCCTTCCCCACCAACCCGCGCTGGGACTCGACGATCAACGCCATCCAGTCCTTCAAGCCCGACCTGATCTACACGAACATCTTCGCCGCCGATGAGATCAACTTCGTCCAGCAGGCGCAGCAGGTGGACCCAGACTTCTTCAAGAAGTATCCCTTCGTCGACCTTTCAAGCGTGGATGAGCTGCGGGCCCTCGGCAACGCCTACCCCCTCGGCATGCACCTCTACATGCGGGCACCGTTCTTCGCCATCAACAACCAGCGCATGAACGACTTCGTGAAGCGCTACAAGGAGCGCTTCAACGAGGAGCCCTCGGATTGGGCGGTGCTGGACTACGACGCGGCCATGATGTGGGGGCAGGCCGCCAACGCGGCCAAGAGCTTCGACGCCGACAAGGTGATCAAGCAGATCGTGGGCCACTCGTTCCAGAGCCTGCGCGGCTACAGCTTCACAATCCGCGCCGGCGATCAGCAGGCGGACGTCGGGGAGACGATCGGCACCACCGCCGACAGCGGGGGCAAGTACAAGTTCCCCATTCTGAAGGACACTCAGAACCTCAAGGGCTCGGATCTCATCATGCCCAAGCAGCTGATGCAAGAGCTGCGCGACGGCAAGTGCGAGAAGGACGGCAACCCCACGACCACCGACTTCGCACTCTGCCCTTCGTGGAAGCAGGGCTAACAGCGATCGCCGAAGGGAGGTAGGCGCGTGAGCGGCGGTCAGCTCCTCCTCTTCGTGGTGGGCGGGCTGTCGAACGCCGCCTACCTCTTCATCGTGGCCGCCGGGCTCTCCCTAGTCTTCGGAGCGCTGCGGGTCATCAACATGGCCCACGGCTCGCTCTACATGATCGCTGCCTTCGTGACGGTGGTGGTCGCCAACCAGCTCGGCCTCACCCTTGGCTTCTGGGGCGGGCTGGTCGTGGCGGTGATAGTGACGGGCCTCGTCGGCGCGCTGATCGAGGTGGTGGTCCTGCGCCGCGTCTATGGGGAGGAACACCTGGTCCAGCTGCTGGCCACGTACGCGCTGACTCTGGTCATCGCCGGAGTGGTGCGGACGGTCTTCGGCGCAAACTACCGAACTGTCAAACCACCCGCCGCCATCAACTTCTCAGTCACGCTGGCGGGCAACAGCTACGCCGCCTACTCCTTCTTCATGATCGGCGCCGCCGTTGTGATCGGAACCGGCGTCTACGTCCTGATGTACCGGACGACCCTCGGCCGCAACATTCGGGCGGCCGTCTCCGATCCCGAGCTGCTGAGCGCTTCGGGAGTGAACGTGGCCCGGCTCTACACAGTCGTCTTTGTCATCGGAGCGGCGCTGGCGGCGCTGGGCGGCGCGATCGTGGCGCCCAGCCAGGCGGTCAACGCCAGCATGGACACCGATGTGCTGGTCCTGGCCTTTGCTATCAGCGTGATCGGCGGCCTGGGCAGCATCATCGGCTCGCTGGTGGGAGCGCTGATCGTGGGCGAGGTGCTGTCGTTCGGGCTTCAGAACCAGTACACGAATCCCTACGCCATCGCTTTCGTCTTCATCATCATGGTCATCGTCCTGACCATCCGCCCCTGGGGTCTCTTCGGTAAGGCCGAGCAGACCTGATGCGGGTCCTGGAGCGCCGCCACTGGCGCTGGCCGGCTGCCGGCATCCTGATCGTGGGGGCGCTCCTCGTGCCGCCTCTGGCCGGCCTGGGCGAGCAGCTCAACCCCGACTCGAGCGCCAAGTTCCCCATCTTCCTGGGCACCTCGGCGCTGGTCCTGTCGCTCTGGGCGATCTCCTACAACCTGATGCTTGGCTATGCGGGGATCGTCTCCTTCGCCCACGCCGCCTACTACGGCGTGGGCGCCTACACCGTGGCAATCCTGTTTCAGCGCTATCACGTGCCGGTGCTGGCCGGGCTCGCCCTGGCGCCGGTGGTGGCGGCGCTGGTCGGCTTCTTGAGCGGCCTGGTCGCGCTCCGCGCGGTGCGCCTGTACTTCTCCCTGCTGACGCTGGCCATCTCGCAACTGCTCTACGCCATCGCCTTCAACTGGTACTCGGTGACAGGTGGTGACAACGGCATCCACGGTTTGGAGCTGCCTGACTTCCTGAGCGACTACTCGATCCTCTACTACTTCGTCGCGGCCGCCGTCGGTGTCTGCTTGGTGCTGATGTTCAGCCTGGTCCGCTCCCCCTTTGGTGCGGCGCTGCTGGCGATCCGCGAGAACCGCGAGCGCGCCCGCTCGGTCGGCATCAACGTGCGCGCCTACGAACTGGCCGTCTTCACGATCGCGGCCGCGTTCGCCGGCATGGCGGGCGGCCTCTACGCTCTGTTCGAGCAGCAGGCCTATCCGGAGCAGTTGTACTGGACGGCCAACGCTCAGCCGGTGGTGATCGCGCTCCTGGGTGGCATCGGCTCGTTCTTGGGTCCGGCGCTGGGCGCCTTCATTTACACGGAGCTCGACAACCAGCTGAGCAAGAACTTCGCGTATCAGTTCGACATTCTCCTGGGCGGCATCGTGCTGGCCGTGGTGCTGCTGGCCCCAGGCGGCTTTGCCTCCGTGCCCGATCTCATCGGCCAGCTCCGCCGACGCTTCTCGCGCCAGGCCGAAAGCGCCGTTGCTGAGAGCTCCGGTCACGCGATCGAAGCCAGCGATCCCGGGCGGGCGGCCCGCATCAAGGCGATCCAGGCAGATCGCTTACCAGCCGACACGCGCGAGCCGCTGCTCGTCATCGAAGGGCTCTCCCGCCACTTTGGTGGCTTGCGTGCCGTCTCAGGGGTGAACCTCACTGTTCACGCGCGCGACCGCCACGCCATCATCGGCCCCAACGGCGCCGGCAAGTCGACCCTGTTCAATCTCATCACCGGGCATCTCAAGCCCACCACCGGCCGGGTCAGGTTCGGCGGCCGGGACATCACCGGCAAGCCGCCGCACATGATCGCCAAAGCGGGCATCGGCCGAACCTTCCAGATCACCATGATCTTCCCGAAGCTGACGGTGCTGCAAAACCTGCAGTACGCGATGCTGGCTCACCGGGGCCGCACCGTGCGCCCGTTCGGGCGGGCGGATCGCATGTACCGCGATGAAGCTCTAGACCTGCTTGCCGCCGTGGGCCTGGGCCCCTACGCCGAACTGCCGGCAGGCCTTCTCTCCCATGGTGACCAGCGCGCCATCGAGCTGGCCATCTCCCTCGCCCTCGGTTCCCGGCTGGTGCTGCTGGACGAGCCAACGGCGGGCATGTCCGCCTTCGAGACGCAGAAGGCCATGGAGCTTGTCCGGCGGGTGGCGCAGGAGAAGAGCCTGACACTGCTCTTCTGCGAGCACGACATGGAGGTCGTCTTCGGCACGGCGCAAACGGTGACTGTCATGAACCAGGGGCAGGTCTTGACCCAGGGGCGGCCGGAGGAGATCCGCAACGACCCGGAGGTGAAGCGCGTCTACTTGGGTGAGCTGGAGGAAACGGCGTGATCGTGGACCCGGCCCCGGCGCCACCAGCGACGGCGGGCGCGACCATGCCGGCGCTGCAGGTCCGCCAGCTCGACGTCCGCTACGGCAAGAGCCACGTGGTGTTCGATCTCGCCGTGGAGGTGGCCCGCGGCGAACTCCTCGCCTTGCTCGGCCGCAACGGAGCCGGCAAGACCACCGCCATCCTGGGCATCGTCGGCCTCGTGCCGGGCGCCTCGGGCTCGGTCTACGTCTCCGGCCGCTCAGTCTCCAAACTGCCCAGCTACCGCCGGACCAAAGGCCACGTGGCCTACGTGCCGTCGGGAGCCCGTTGCTTCCCCAACCTCACGGTTCAGGAGAACCTGGAGCTGACCGCCCGGCCTGCGGCGGGGGGCTGGACGCTCGCTCGCGTGTTCGAGCGCTTCCCAAAGCTAAGAGAGCTGCGCTCGAACCAGGCTGGCGGACTCTCCGGCGGTGAGCGCCAGATGCTGGCGGTGGGCCGGGGTCTCATGAGCAACCCGACAGTACTGCTGCTCGACGAGCCCACCGAAGGGCTGGCGCCGGTTGTCGTTCAGGGGCTGGGCAGCCTCTTGCTCGACCTGAAGCGAACGGGCATGGGAATCCTCCTGGCGGAGCAGAACCACCGCCTCGCACTCCGGGTGGCCGACCGTGCCGCATTCATCGAGAAGGGCCGCATCGTGGCCGAGATGCCGGCCGCCGAAGCCCGCGGCAGTGACATCCTCCACCGCATCCTCGGCGTCTGAGCGCCAGCCCTTCCCGCGATGGGAGGCCCTCGGCTAGCACTCTTCGAGGAGCGGGTGGACGCGGGCCAGTTCCACCTGCCGCTCGCGATGATAGTCAGCGTCAAGGGCCGACCCGAAAAGGCGCTCATCCCTGGCCACCCTCAGCCGTGCCAGCGTCGTCAGCGCGTGCACGCCGTCTTTCCAGGTCAGCTTCTTGCCCTCCTCCCGGCTCCGAGCGTAGTAGCGGATGGGCACCTCATGAATGCGATAGCCCAGACGCAGCACCCGAGCGGTTATGTCAGGCTCGATGTCGAAGCGATGGCCGCTCAAATTCAGCCGCTTCCACAACTCGGTGCGGAGCACCTTGTAGCCGGTCTCCATATCGCCGATGTAGGCGTCGAACAGAAGATTCGAGGCCAGTGTGACGAGCCGGTTGCCCATCACGAACCAGTAGCTGTAGGCCGTGTGGGCGCCGAAACCGCGCACACCGTACACCACGTCCGCTCGCCCCTCCACCAGCGGCGCCAGGAGCTCACCGTAGTCGCGCGGGTCGTATTCCAGATCGGCATCTTGGACCAGCGCGAACGGCAGACGCAGCTCGGAGATGGCACGCCGAAGGGCCAGGCCCTTGCCGCCATTGACCTCCTGCCGCAACGCCTTCACCCGGGAATCATGACTGGCGATCTGCTGTAGGAGCTGCCAGCTCCGGTCCTGGGAGCCATCGTCGACAGCTATCACTTCACCGACCTCAGGCCGCTTCAGCACGTGCTTGAAAACGGTCTCCAAGGTGCGCTCCTCGTTGTAAATAGGCATCATGACGCTCAGCACGCCGTGAGAACTGATTTCGGCCACGAGCGACACATTAGCAAGAACCCCCCTCTCGGCGGGTCAGCCCCGGACCGGTCCCAGCCAACGCGGCTGAGCCTGGGTCACCGCCTCCGCTGGCTCGTCGGCCTCGTGGCTGCAAGCTCACTGCTGACCGCTTGGCTGGCAGTGCCTGTACCGTTCTCGGGCCGGGTCCGGGACGCTGAGGGCAAACCCATCGCAGGAGCATCGATAACGCCCCACGGACCGGCCGCGGACCTGGCTCGCAGCGATTCCGGCGGCACGTACCGCGCCGGCACCCACGCATGGCCTCTCGGCCTGCCCGCGCAGGTTCGGGCCGACGGCTTTCAGCCAGCCGAGACCCGGGGCGGAGAGGTGGTTCTGCACCGCTGGCCCCAGTTGATGGGTGTGGTCGTGGACGAGATCGGCGACCCAGTGCCGGATGCCGACCTGACCCTCACGGCTCAGGGCCGCAGCTGGCGCACAAGCGCCGACAGCGAGGGTCGCTTCGCCCTCTTCCTGCCGATCAGTGGGGACAGCGTGCAGGCGACGGTCGGAGCCCTAGGCCATGAGGGCTGGTCAGGCAGCGCCGTCCTCCAGCTCGACCGGGAAGCGACGCTCGCGCCGAAGCTGGCGCGGCAGCTGGGCACGTTGACCATCATTACCGATCCCGCCGGCGTCAACCCCCTGATCGACACCCGGCATCTCGATTCCTGCAAGGCAACGCCCTGTCAGGTTTCGCTGCCCGTCGGCTACCACACGGTGTCAGTTGACGATCCGGTCTTTGTGCCCTGGTTGGCGAGCGCCAGGCTGGCGAAGGACGGCGCCGTGAACGTGGCCGCCACCCTGGTCCGCAGGCTCGGCCGGCTGAAGGTGAACGTGCCAGGCACCGGCGAGCTGGCGTTGGACGGCAGTCAGATCGGCACAGGGGCTTTCAACGCGGATGTCGTCACTGGCCAGCACACACTCACGTACCGCTCAGCGGCCACCTGGCCCTACCGCGCGGACGTCCAGGTGCAGTGGCAGCAGGCGACCGAGGTGACGCTGGGGCCGCATCCCGTGACTCCTGGGGACTCAGGCACCTTCCTGACCGAGCTGCAGGCCTACCTGACGGCCACCGGGGGAACCTTCGGCGTTTACCTCGAGCAGCTGAGCAGCGGGCGGACGCTCGCAATCGACCAGGACGCCAGCATGGAGGCCGCCAGCGTCATCAAGATTCCCGTGGCTCTCTACCTTCTGAGCCAAGTCGACGCAGGTCAGGTGAAGCTGAGCGACAAGGTCAAGCTCGAGGCCAAGGACTTCATGGGTGGTACAGGCATTCTGTATGGGTCAGCCAAGGCAGGCGACGAGATCCCCTATCAGGACCTACTCGCCGACCTCGTCCGGCAGAGCGACAACACAGCCTGGCAGGCGCTGCAGCGGGTGCTGGACCCGGCCAAGATCGACGGCTTTGCCGCTGCCCAGGGCGCGCCTGACTGCCATCAACTCAGCGACCAGTGCACAGCCCGGCAGGCCGGCCAGCTGCTGAGCAAGCTTGGCCGGGGCGGCCTGCTGAGCGGTGATTCCACCGACCGCCTGATCCAGCTGCTGGAGACGACAGTCTTCAACGATCGGATCAACTACTACCTGAGCGGCGTCAGCATCGCGCACAAGATAGGCATCGACGGCAACGTGATCAACGATTGCGGCATCGTGTACGCCGCCACTGGCGCGTTCACCATCTGCGTCTTCACCCGGACGGCCGACCAGCCGACAGGCATCCAGGCGATCCGCGACATCGCCCGCGCCGCCTACCGCTATAACAGCCACTGACGCCGACCACGCCCACCGCCTCCTCCCCGTCAGCTCAGCGCCAGCGTCAGGCCAACCAGCGCCGCGGTGTCCGCTCTGAGGTTGCGCGGTCCCAGTGACAGCGTGCGGCCGGCGGCCACCTGCCGCTCTTCCGGGGTCCAGCCGCCCTCCGGTCCGATGAAGAGCGTCGCGCCGTCTGGTAGACCGTGCATCGGTTCACCGGACATGTCGAGCAGGTAGGGCTCGGCAGCTTCCCGCCAGGCGGCGGCGAGGCGGACGGGTGCGCTCACCTCCGGCACCCGGAGCCGGCCCGCGAGCATGGCCGCCTCACGGCAGACGGACGCCCACCGCTCAGGACGCCCGCCCCTCCCCATGCTCCTCAACGCGGCGACAAGACGGAAGGCGCTCGCCCCCGCCTCCGTGCAGCGGGACAGCACCAGATCGAGGCTGCTGGCCGGCAGCACCGCGACGGCGAGTGTGATTTGCCGCTCAGGCTCCGGTCGGTGCGGCCGCTCCTCCTCCACCCAACCGGTGACCAGGGTTGCAGTGACGGCTTCAAGGCGGACTTGCAGCAGGCGCCCCACCGGCTCCACTACTGCGATCACCTGTCCGGGGCGGGCGCGAAGCGAGGTTGCCAGGTGCCGAGCGTCGGCTCCACTGATGCTCACCTGGTCGCCGTCGCGCTCGGCGAAGAAGTGGGGCATCAGCCGCCGATGCAGCGCTCTCGCAAGCGGGACAACGTGTCGAGCGCTCTTGTCAGACGCTCGCGGTTGGCGGGGTCGTTAAGCCAGCGCGAGGTTCCAGAGGGATGCGGCAGCGGCAGCAGCACAGGATTGGAGCCAAACGCCTGACCGACCCTTTCGTCCAGAGGCGCAGGTCCCAGAAAGCGCCCAGCCGCCAGCTGCCCGACCAAGAGCACAGCTCGCGGGCGGACCAGCTTCAGCTCCGCCTCGAGCCAATGGGAACAGTTGCGGATGGCTGCCGCGGGAGGTGGCCGGTCGCCGCTGCCGGAGGCGTTGGGGCCGGGGAAGCAACGCATGATGGCGGCGATATAGGTGTGCCGGCGGAACTCCTCGCCGGAGCTGAAGCGGGCGCGCAGCATCCAGCGCTCCAGCTCCCGGCCAGCGCGACCCATGAAGGGCCGATGCAGACCGTGCTCCACAGGACCGGGCGCCTGGCCGATGAGGAAGAACTCCGCATCGCGCCGGCCCTCGAAGATTGGTTTCGCCTCGGCGACGAGGCCCTGATCGGCGCAGATCCGGCAGGTTGAGCAGGCAGCCTGGAGATCGCTAAGCTCGTCAGTCATGGTCCGCTTGGGGCTGATCGGGGACACCCAGGGAAGGTACAGCGTGGATCGGCTGCTCGGCTTCGTGGCCAGGCAGTTTCAGGACGTCGACGAGATCTGGCATGTCGGTGACTGGCAGGAGGAGCGGATTCTCGAAGGCCTGCGGGCGCTCGCCAAGCCGCTGGAAGTCGTCAACGGCAATGCGCCCGACGATCCGCGTTTCCCCATGATCGTCAGGCGCCGCCTGGAAGGATTGGAGCTGGGCATGGTGCACCGCCCGCCCAAGCCTGGTGATGCCTGGGTGGAGGAGTGTGACATCGTCATCCACGGCCATACTCACCGCTGGCGAGACGAGATGGCAGGGCGCACCCGCTTCATCAACGTCGCCACTCCCACCGCGAGCTTCAGCCAGGAGCGCACGCTGGGCATCCTCACCTTGCAGGCCGGCACCGCGGAGCTGAAGCGGAAAGTGGTCAAGCTCGCCTGACCGCAGACTGGCTCGGACACGGCTGCTCAGGAGGCAACCGCGGCGGCCACCTGACAGGCCCTTCCTACAATCGAGAGGCGTATGCCCATCCCCAGCCAGCAACAGGTCCTATCAGCTCTAGCCACCATCATCGACCCGGATCTCGGTCGGGACGTGGTGACGCTGGGGATGATCAAGGATCTCCAGATCCAGGACTCAGGTCGGGTCGACTTCGTCTTTGAACTCACGACTCCCGCCTGCCCGGTGCGCGACCGCTTCAAGACCATGGCTGAAGAACGAGTCGGCGCTCTGCCGGGCGTGTCAGGAGTCGGCGTCAAGATGACCGCCAACGTCCGCTCCCCGGTTCGGGACCGGCAGGGGCAGCAGCTCTTGCCCGGCGTGAAGCAGACGATAGCCGTGGCCAGCGGAAAGGGCGGCGTCGGCAAGTCCACGGTCGCTGTGAACCTGGCCGCGGCCCTCGCCAAGTCAGGGGCCGCGGTGGGGCTGCTGGACGCGGACATCTACGGTCCCTCGGTTCCCGGGCTGACCGGCGCCCTGGAGCAGCCCCAACTCGTGCAGGTTCTCGGGCCCGACGGAGAAATGCAGCAGAAGCTGAAGCCGCTCGAGGCCTGGGGGCTGAAGCTGATGTCGATGGGCGTCCTCGCGGGCTCGGACAAGGCGATGGTCTGGCGCGGGCCGATGGTCTCGCGCGCCATCGAGCAGTTCATGTCCGATGTGCACTGGGGCCAGCTCGACTACCTGATCATCGACCTTCCGCCAGGCACCGGCGACGCCTCCCTCACTGTGGCGCAGCGCATCCCCTTGAGCGGCGTCGCCATAGTGGCGACACCGCAGGACCTGGCTCTCGACATAGCCGTGAAGGCGCTGCAGATGTTCCGCACGCTCAACGTGGCCCCACTCGGCCTGATCGAAAACATGAGCTGGTACGTCTGCCCCAGCTGCGGCCATGAGCATCACCCCTTCGGTCACGGCGGGGCCGAACGGGCGGCGGAGCGGTTGAGCGTGCCCTATCTGGGCTCCATCCCACTCGACGGCCAGATTCGCGAGGAGGCCGACCGCGGCGCTCCGATCGTGGTCGCCCAGCCGGATTCGGTGGGTGCCCGAGCTTTCAGTGCGATGGCCTCCCAGATCGCGGCCCGCACATCAGTTCAGTCCTTCCGCAAGCTGCCCGTCCTCAACGTCCGCTAGTTCTAGGCTTCTGGGCCTGAACTCACCTGATCCGTATCCCGTCAGCGTCGATCTAATCCGGGCTGACAACCGGCTGGAGATCAGCTGGGAGGACGGGGCCCGCAGCGCCTACGCGGGGGCCGCGCTGCGCTGGGCCTGCCCCTGCGCCGACTGCCGGGGCGAGGCGGGGCTGCCCGGCCGTCTCGACCGGATCCAGGACCTACCAGCAGATGA
Organism: Candidatus Dormiibacter spiritus; assembly: GCA_003244185.1. Classification (GTDB taxonomy): domain Bacteria; phylum Chloroflexota; class Dormibacteria; order Dormibacterales; family Dormibacteraceae; genus Dormiibacter; species Dormiibacter spiritus. The sequence continues at coordinate 35,919 of QHBT01000012.1, forward strand.
GATGCGGCTGAGCAGTGTGGAGCTGGTCGGCCACTACGCGCTGCAGCTCGGCTTCGCCAGCGGCCACGCGACAGGCATCTACACGTTCCGGCACCTGCGCTCATTGGCCCCGGGCCCATAGGCGTGTAGCCGGCCAGCCCCAGGCGCGTCAGGCGGTCGCGGTGGCGCGGTCCCGGAGGCGGTCCAGGTACTGGGACGCGCCGACGGCGGCGGTGGTCCCGTCACCCACTGCCGTGGCGATCTGCTTGGTGAGCTGGGCGCGCACGTCGCCCACCGCCCAGATGCCCGGGATCGAGGTCTCCAGATCCCGGTTGGTGATGAAGTAGCCGATCTCATCGTGCTCGGCGTGCGGTCTCAGGAGATCTGAGTTGGGCAGAAAGCCTACGAAGATGAACACGCCGCCAACCGGCAGTTCCTTGCGCTCGCCGTTCTGGAGGTAGCGCACCCCGGTCACCTGGGCCTCGCCGATGATCTCCTGCAGCTGAGCTTCCAGGATGAACTCGATCTTGGGATTCGAGCGGGCGCGGTCCTGCAGTACTGGCTGAGCGCGGAATTCAGACCGGCGGTGGATGACATACACCTTGGAGGCGTAGCGGGTGAGAAAGTCAGCCTCCTCCAGCGCCGCGTCGCCGCCGCCCACCACCGCCAGTTCCTGGCCCTTGAAGAAGGCGCCGTCGCAGACCGCGCAGTAGGAGACGCCGCGGCCGGCGAACTCCGCCTCGCCCGGGACCTCGAGCTTGCGGGGCAGACCGCCGGAGGCCAGGATCAACGCGGGCGCTCGAACCTGGCCGCCATCCTCCAGGCGGACGATCTTGCGCTCACCTTCCACATCGACTTCGGTGACCTGCTGGAACTCGCGCAGGTCCAGACCGAACTTGCGCGCGTGCTCACCCATCTTGGCCGCCAGCTCATGGCCGAGGATCGACTCGAAGCCTGGGTAGTCCTCGATCAGCTCAGTGTTGAGAAGCTGACCGCCCAGCGGGCCGCGATCCAGCAGCACTGTGCGGAGGTTCATGCGGGCCGCATAGAGGCCGGCGGCGAGCCCTGCCGGGCCACCGCCAACGATGGCGAGGTCGAAATCTTCGGTCACGCTTATTCCAACCACCCAGTCCTGACAGCGATTCCCCGTCGCCCCGCAGGCGCTAACCGAGCTGGAACTGCACCCCATAACCGCCGCGGGGCGTCTGGCAGAGGATGTTGTCGTACGGACAGCCGATCGCACAGGCGCCGCACTCGATGCAGTTGCCGAAGCTGACTATCGTCTGCTGCTTCTCTTCGTCCCACTCATAGACGCCGGCCGGACAGAAATAGTTGCAGTACTTGCCTGAGCACTTGTCCCGACAAACGTCCTGATTGGCGATCTCGATGTGAGGGTGGCCGCTGTCTTCCACATAGCGGTTCTTGAACAGCTTGTCGGTCAGCTTTTCGGTCACGGCGCCCAGTCTAGTCGAGCTATCGGCGCGCGCTTGGCCGCCGGTAGAATCAGCGCCGACCAGCGGGAGCTCGCCAGGGCTGAGAGGGACTTCTCCTGAGAAGTCCGACCGCAATACCTGATCCGGGTAATGCCGGCGGAGGGAAAAAGATGGCGACGATCGAAACAGTTGGAGCCCGCGACGGCTTCCTCCAGGTCGAGGAGCACGGCATCGATCCGATCCCCCGCTCAGAGCGTCGGGGCGGCTCTCGGGATCTGGCCTTCATCTGGGCAGGCGCCTTCTTCGACTTCGTCAGCGTCCTTACCGCCAGCTATCTGACCGCCAGTTTTGGCCTGGGCGTCTGGGACGGCCTGCTGGCCCTGGTGCTGGGAACCGTCTCGGGCGCAGTGCTCTTGGGCCTCCTGAGCCACAGCGGCGCTCGCTCGGGCCTGCCCCAGGTCGCCTTCACCGAGCGCATCTTCGGCAGGGCCGGCATGAAGCTGGCGGCCCTGCTCACGCTCTTTCTGGCGGTCGGCTGGTTTGCCGTCGACACGGTGATCGCGGCCCAAGCCGGCGCCCAGCTGCTCCAGGTCGCCGGCATCGGCGAGCTGGCCCAGAAGCTCACCCTGCCGCTGGTGCTCTTCATCGCCGGACTCTCGGTGGTGGTCGCCATCTACGGCCACGGCACGATCCGAGTCCTGGAGAAGTGGGGAGCGCTGGTGTTCGGCGGTCTCGTTCTGGTGCTGGTCATCGCGCTAGCACCCCAGTTCAAGTTCACTGCTGGCCCGACCGTGTCCGGCGCCGCTTATCCGGGCGCCTTCGTGCTCGGCTTCATGACCTGCTTCGCGCTGGTCGCCTCCTGGTATCCGTTCGCCAGCGACTACTCCCGCTACCTCCGCCCGGACATACCTTCGCGCGGCCTCACCTGGTGGCCGGTGGTGGGAGTCGCCGTGCCGATGGTTTTGCTCGGCCTATTGGGTCTCCTGCTGCCGGGCATCGACGCCAAGCTGGCGGCAGACCCGAACGGCGGCGTGCTCGCAGTGATCAGCAAACACGCGCCGGCCTGGCTGGCTCTGCTCTTCTTCCTGCTGGTTGTGGCCGGTGAGCTGCTCTCCAACTACCTCGACGTCTACACCGCGGGGCTCGTCACCCAGACGTTGGGGCTCAGGCTGCCCCGCTGGCAGACAGCGCTTGGCTGCGGACTGTTGGGAGCGGCGCTGGCGGCCTACGCCGTCACAGTGAGCGACTTTCACAACGCCTATCAGCAGTTCCTGACCCTCACCTACCTGTGGGCGCCGGCCTGGGCGGCGATCGTATTGCTGGGCCTGAACCTGGGCCGCCCGCGCCCGGCTCTCGCCGTGGGCGCCTGGGCGCTCGGCACCGCCGTCAGCTTCGGCTTCGTGAACTACGGCAACATCTACCCCGGCGCCCAAGCCTTCAACTACCAGGTGATCTCAGCGCTGCACGGGGCCGATCTCTCCGGCGCCGTCAGCGTGGCCGTGGCAGCAGCGTGCTTCTGGGTCGGGCGCCGAGCGGTGCAGGCTTGAAGGCGCTCATAGCCCTGACCATCGCCGGCTCCGACTCAGGCGGCGGCGCCGGCATCCAGGCCGACCTCAAGACCTTCGCAGCCTTCGGTCTGCATGGCACCAGCGTCATCACGGCTGTCACCGCCCAGAACACCAAAGGCGTGGCCGGCTACGAGGAGGTCGGGCTTGACCTGATTCGAAGCCAACTGATGGCGGTGGCGGAAGACCTGCGGCCGGCCACCGTCAAGACCGGCATGCTGGCCAGCGCCGCGATCATCGAGCTGGTGGCGGGGGAGCTGGCGCAGAGGTCTCTGCAGCCACTGGTGGTCGATCCGGTCATGGTGGCCAAGGGCGGCTCGAAGCTGCTCCAGGACGACGCGGTCGCCGCGCTCACAAAGCTGCTCATCCCCCTCACTATGGTGCTCACACCAAATCTCCCCGAGGCCGAGGTGTTGCTGGGCCGGCCGCTGGGGCAGGACGTGGCCGATCGACGGCTGGCCGCTTGCGACCTGCTCCGGCTCGGCTGCCGGGCGGTCGTGCTGAAAGGCGGTCATGCGCAGGATGCGCTCGACCTCTACTGCGATGGAGAACAGCTCGTCGAGCTGCCCGGCCGCCGCGTATCGACGGCAAACACGCACGGCAGCGGCTGCGCTTTCGCCGCCGCCGTAGCCGCCCGCCTGGCGCTGGGAAGCTCCCCGCTCGCGGCTGCGCGGGAGGCCAAGGAGTACATCCAAGGCGCGGTGGAGAATGCGCTCGAGATAGGTGCCGGGCACGGCCCCGTCAACCCGCTTTGGCGGCAATGGCGGTCGGAGAGTGGCACCGGTAGGCTCTAGCCAGAGGGCCATGGAGTTTCACTTCTCGCCGCGACCCAACCGCGCCGCAGAGATCGAGTGGCGACCGTGGAGTGAGGAGGCGTTTCGGGAGGCCCAGCGAGCGGACAAACCTGTGCTGCTCTCCATCTCAGCCGTCTGGTGCCACTGGTGCCACGTGATGGACGAGACCAGCTATTCCGATGACCGCGTCATCGGCCTCATCAATCGTGAGTACGTCCCAATCCGCGTCGACAACGACGTCAGGCCCGATGTGAACCAGCGCTACAACATGGGCGGCTGGCCGACCACCGCCTTCCTCACGCCGGAGGGTGACATCCTGACCGGCGCGACCTATCTACCGCCGGAGCAGATGACTTCAGCTCTGAGCAAGCTCTCCGGCTATTACCGGGACAACCGGGCCGAGATCGATGCGCAGGTGATCAGGGGTCGCGAAAAAGCGCAGCAGGCGGCGGCGACCAGCGCCGGCAAGCTGCAGCCTGGGCTGGTCGACCGGATCCTGGGCAACGTGGAACAGGCCTACGATCCGGAGTACGGCGGCTTCGGCGACGCGCCCAAGTTCCCCCAGACCGACGCCCTCGCGCTGCTCGCGGAGCAGTCGCTGCTGCGGGCCGAGCCGGGGCTGCTGGCGATGGCCCGCCACACCCTGGCGCAGATGGCCGGTGGCGGCACCTACGACCACGTGGAGGGCGGCTTCTTTCGCTACTCGACGACGCGAGATTGGTCGGTGCCCCACTTCGAGAAGATGCTGGAGGACCACACGGGCCTCCTCTCCGCGCTGGCGCTGACCGGCCAGGCCGAGATCCTGGACGACGCCGTCCGCTACCTGGAGGCTGTGCTGCGCGACGAGCAGACCGGTCTCTACGCCGGCAGCCAGGACGCCGACGAGGACTACTACGCCCGGGATGCGGCGGGCCGCCAGGAGCTGCGGCCTCCCTACGTCGACCACCGGGTCTACGTCGCCTGGAACTGCGCGCTCGCGGTCGCCTACCTGGATGCTGACGCGCGCCTCGACCGACCGCGGTTGCGGGAGCGCGCGCTGCAGGTGCTCGACACCGTTTTCCAGCGTTTCAGCGACCCTGCCGGCGGCCTCCTGCACACCGACGGGGTGGGCGGCCAGCTGGGCGACCAAGTCTGGGGCCTGCTCGCCTGCGTGCGGGCCAGTCAGGCGGAGCGCGCGAGCCAGCTGCTTCAGGTCCTGCGGGCGCGTTACGCCGACGCCGAGCTGGGCGGCTACTTTGACCACGCGGCTGTCGACAGCACAGCCCGCCTGGCGCAGCGCCAGAAGCCACTGGGCGAGAACGCGATTGCTGCCCTGGCGTTGGCGGAGATGGGCGAAGGCGACCTTGCGCGCCAGGCGCTGGAGTCGGTTGCCCCGCTCTCCCGCCAGTACGGCCTGATGTCCGCAGTGTTCGCGCGGGCCCTTGACCGTCTTGGCCGGGAGGTTGTCAAGGTCAGCACTTCCCGCCCGGAGTTGGCTCGGGCAGCTCTCAACGCCTACCCCTACGCGATGCTCGCATCAGGTGAGGCGGAAGGCGCGGTGGTTTGCGTCGGTAGCCGCTGCCTGCCACCTGCCTCGACGGTGGCGGAACTGAACGAACGCCTCGCCCAGATCGGCTCCCCAGTTGGCTAGCGACGTCGGCCGGTCGACCTACAAGCGCGAGAGCCGGCGGCATTTCCGGCAGCGGGTGGAGCAAGCGCTGGAGAACCCGCGTCTGCAGGAGGCGCTGACCGGCTCCCTGCCCCGGATGCGCGACCGGCGGGACGTCGGCTTCCTCTCCCAGGACTTCGAGGCTGGGCGGGCCGATCTCAAGGCGCGCCGCCGCGCCAACCTGCCCCGGTTGGAGGAGCTGGCGCGCGAGTTTCGGGAGAACCTGGAGGCGGTCGGCGGCGTCTACCATCGAGCCCGCGACGCGGCGGAGGCGCGCGCGACCATCGCCCGCATCTGCCAGGCGGCCGGAGCCGGGATCGTCACCAAGTCCAAGTCGATGGCGACAGAAGAGATCCAGCTCAACCAACACCTGGAAGCGCTGGGCATGGAGGTGGTGGAGACAGACCTGGGTGAGTTCATAGTCCAGCGGCTCCACCAGCACCCCTCCCACCTCATCGCTCCCGCGCTGCACCTGACTGTGCAGGACTGGGCGGACGAGCTGGGCACCGAGCCTGACAAGGCGGCCATCCTGAGGGAGGCCCGGACGCTGCTGCGGCAGAAGTTCATCGACGCGGCAGTCGGCATCTCCGGTGCCAACGCGGCCATCGCGGAGACCGGCACCGTGATGATCGTCACCAACGAGGGCAACGCCGATCTCACCATCACGCTGCCTCGCGTTCACATAGCGGTTTTCGGCCTTGACAAGCTGACCGCCAGCTTGGACGACGCGGTCGCCATGCTCCGCATGCTGCCCCGTTCGGGGACCGGTCAGAAGATGACGAGCTACGTCAACTGGGTGACAGGTCCCTCCCGCTCCGCCGACATCGGCGGCATCCTCCAGACCGGCGCCCATGGTCCCCACGAGATGCATTGCGTTGTCATCGACAACGGCCGCAGCGAGATGCTGGCGGACCCTCTGTTCGCGACGGCGCTGACGTGTGTCCGCTGCGGCGCCTGCTCCAACGCCTGCCCCAGCTTCATGGCAGTCGGCGGCCACCAGTTCGGCCACATCTACAACGGGCCGATCGGACTGGTGCTCACCCCCTTTCATCACGGCCTGGAAGCTGACGAGCTGCCGCAGTCGCTCTGCACCCAGTGCAACGCCTGCCAGGAGATCTGCCCTGTCGACATCCCCCTGCCGCGCCAGATCCTGGAGCATCGCCGCCACACGCATCGGAAAACGATGACCAAGCGCGCGCTCCTCACCACCTGGGCGGCCGGTGCCCTGGGTCAGGCGTCGATCGGGCTGGCGGCGCCGCTCAGCCATCTGGTGCCGGCCGGCCCTGTCCAGCTGGCCAGCCCGCCGCTGCGTCGCCGCCTTCTTCCGGGCGGCCCCGAAGCAGCGGCGCCGGCCACCATCTTCGCCTCCTGCCTGGTCGACCGCGTTCTGCCGGAAGCGGGGCTGGCGCTGAACCGCATCCTGCGAGCGGCCGGCTACCGGGTCGAGTTCCCGAAGAAGCAGTGGTGCTGCGGACTCATCTGCGCCAATGCGGGTGACTTCGTCAAGGGCAGCCGGCTCGACCGGCAGCTGACACGGGCTCTGGCAGAGTCCGAGGGACCGATCATCACCCCCTCCGCCTCCTGCTATGGCGCCTTCACCATGGACGCGGGTGAGTGGGGCGAAAGATCGCCCCAGGCGGAGCAGGTGGCCGAGCGGATGCGCGACTCCACGCGCTTCGTGCTGCAGCTGCTGGAGGAGCGACCGGAGCTGGTCGCCAGCTCGCCTGAAGAAAGGCTGCAGGTCGCCTACCACGATTCCTGTCAGAGCAAGCGCCAGCTCGGCTTGGTTGAGGAGCCGCGCCGGGTGCTGGAGCTGGCCGGATACGAGGTCATCGGTCTTCCCGACATCGCCAACTGCTGTGGCTTCGGCGGCACCTTCATGATGGACTGGCCCCAGGTCGCCGACCGCCTGGCCGAGTGGAAGCTGGACGCAGTGGCCAAGACCGGCTGCACTGTGCTCGCCTCGGACAACCCTGGCTGCCTCATGCACATCGCCGCCGCTGCCAAGAAGCGCGGCCTGGAGTTGCGCGTCGCCCACGTGCTCGAGCTTGTCGCGGAGAGGTTGGAAAGCCAGAGCCCATAGCCACCCAGCCGGCGCAAGGCAACTGGGACGATTTACAGCACCCGCGACTTGCCAGCCGGCATAGGTAATCCGTACCATGTGCGCGGGGGTCCTCGGACCAGCGCTTCCATCCGCCTGCGGGCGGTCCGGGCCTGGCTGCTCGAATGGCCTCCACGGGGGACCTATCATTTGAGGCGATTCGCGCTCCTGGTGGGCGTGGTGGCAGTCGTGTTCGCCGCCGGCGGCGTAACCGCCCACGCCGCGGAGACTGGCTTTCAGGTCAAGGTCGCCGCCACCCAGCACCAGCTGGACCAGGAGCAGCAGGGCGGCGTGCCGGCGGAGGCTCTCAGCCCTCTTCGTGACAAGCTGCACGGGATCGAGCAGGCCCGCTTCGGGCCTGTCCCCGCCGGCTGGCTCCCCTACGGCAGCCCCAGTGCCCAGATAGACGCGGTGGCCCGGGACGCACGCGCAATTTGGGACCGCACGATCGCGCAGGACCGGCCGCTAGCCGCGGCGTCGCTGCAGGCCCTGGCCCAGGCGGACCCCAACCTCCAGGCCGCCACCAAGGCTTCCTACCAGCAGCGCATCGACGGAGCGGCCAGCCCGGCGGCTCTGGTCCAGCTCGCCTCCGAGCTGCGCGACAAGGCCAACTTCGCCACGGCCGCCCGCAAGAGCGTGAGCGACCTGCAGCCCAAGCGCGACGCCCTCGCCGCCGCCATTGAGAAGGCGAAGGGCCGCGGCCTGCAGGTTGACGCTGCCCAAAAAGCGGTGGCCGATTACGACGCCCTGGCCGCGCTGCCGGCCGACCAGATCGGCCAGCGTCCAGCCGCGGTCGGCCAGGAGCTCGACGCCGAAACTGCCAGCCTGGGAGGCCGACAGACTTTGGCCGACCTGCACACCAAGCGTGATGCGCTGGCAGCGCTGATCGTCAAAGCCAAGGCCAAGAACATCGCTGTCGACGACGCCCAGAAGGCAGTCGCCGCCTACGACGCGTTGAAGGACCTGCCGCCCGATCAGGCCGGGCAGCAGGCAGCGGCGGTAGGGGCGAGCATCGACGCTCAGAGCGCCTCGCTACAGAAGAAGATCAAGGCCGCCGACACCCCGCCGCCGCCGGCCGCCACGGGCGGCTGCCTGGCCGACCTGAGCGCCGGCCACGTGATCATCATCCACCTGGCGACGCAGCATCTTGACGCCTACGACAACGGCTGCCTGTTCATGTCGATTCCCATCACCAGCGGTCGACCGGCGCTGCCAACCGACCAGGGCACTTTCCATGTTTTCTACAAGACCACCAACTACAAGATGATCTCCCCCTGGCCCAAGGGCAGCCCCTACTGGTACCCGACGACGATGGTGCCCCACGTCATGGAGTTCGTCTCCGACGGGACCTTCCTGCACGACGCACCCTGGGAGCCTGACTCGGCGTACGGCCCCGGCTCACAGAACGCTGGCTACTCCAGCCACGGCTGCGTGCACGTCCCCAGCTACGCCATCAACAAGCTGTACGACTGGGTTCAGATCGGCGACACGGTGATCAGCCAGCCTTAGTCGGACAGGCTGGCCGGGCCAGCCTGTAGCCTGGTTGGCCGATGAGAGCGCTGGCCCTAGACGTCCCCGCCCAGCAGCTCGGAGTGGACGCGGTGGCAATGCCCCTTGCGGGCGGCCAGCCGCTCGGCGGCGCCGCGCTGGAGCTGGACCGGCTCCTCGGGGGGCTGATCTCGGAGGTTCTCGGCGCGGGCGAGCATCGAGGGCGCCCGAACGAGGTGCTGCCCTTGCCCACCGGCGGACGGATCAGCGCCCGCCGGCTGCTGCTCTACGGCGTCGGCTCGGGGTCCGACTTGGACGGCCAGCGACTGCGGTACGCCCACCATGAGATGGTGCGGGCGGCCCGCAATTATGGTTACCGCCGGCTCGGCGTGGTCTGCGCGCCACCGCTCAGCGCCGGCCAACTGGGTGCGGTGGTTGAAGGCTGCGTCATGGGCGCCTGGGAGCGCCGCAGCCGGCAGACAGGCAGCCGCGCAACCAGCCTGGACGAGCTCCAGGTGACCGGCTTCGGAGCCGGTCGAGAAGACGATGTGGCCGCAGCCTTGCAGATGGGCGAGGCGACCAACCGAGTCCGCGAATGGCAGAACCTGCCGCCCAACGAGCTGACGCCGGAAGCGCTGGCCGGCATTGGGCGCGAGGTCGCCGGCAGGCATGGACTGGACCTGGAGGTGCTTGGCCCCGACGAGCTCCGCGCCGGTGGTTACCGGCTCCTGCTCGGTGTGGCCGCCGGTTCGGCCCAGCCGCCCCGTTTACTGCGGTTGGAACATCGCGGAGCGGGCGGCAGCGGTCCGCGCCTGGCGCTGGTTGGCAAGGGAATCACTTTCGACTCGGGCGGCCTTTCGCTCAAGACGGCGACGGGCATGGAGGACATGAAGGCCGATATGGCGGGAGCCGCAGTGGTGCTCTCCGCGTTGGACGTCATTGCCGCGCGCCGCCTGCCGCTGGACGTTATGGCGGTGGTCGCGGCGACCGAGAACATGACAGGCCCGGCGGCCCAGCGGCCCGGTGACGTGGTGGTCGGCGCCGGCGGCAAGTCGGTCGAGATCACCAACACCGACGCCGAGGGCCGCCTGGTCCTGGCTGACGCCCTGACGCTCGCCCTCCGCCGCGGCGCCACCCATTTGGTTGACCTGGCCACACTGACAGGTGCTGCAGGCGTCGCGCTCGGGCACGCTGGCACTGTCGCCATGAGCAACGACGACCAGCTCTGGAGCCTGACCGAGCGGGCCGCCGAGCTGGCCGGCGACCGCGCCTGGCGGCTGCCGCTCTACCCGGAGTACAGGGGGCTGCTGCGAAGCCGGATAGCCGACCTGCGAAACTCCGGCTATGGCGAGGCCGGCGCCATCTGCGCAGGCATGTTCCTGGAGCAGTTCGTGGAGAATCGGCCCTGGGTCCATCTCGACATAGCCGCCAGCAGCTGGAACGACAACGACGAGCTGACGAGCATCCCTCGAGGCCCGCTGGGCAGCGGCGCCCGGCTGGTCGTGAAGCTGGCGGAACTCCTGGCCGCCGGCGACAGTTAGGTTAGGCAGTGCTGGAGTCGCTCACCTCACCGGCCGACCTGCGCCGACTGAAGCCGCCCGAACTCGAGTCGCTGGCGGCGGAGATCAGGAGCTTTCTGATCGAGAAGGTCGCCCGCACAGGCGGCCACCTTTCGCCGAACCTCGGCGTGGTCGAGCTGACAATCGCCCTGCATCGAGTCTTCCACAGCCCGGCTGACGCGATCGTCTGGGACACCGGCCACCAGGCTTACGTGCACAAGCTCCTCACCGGGCGGGCGGCGGCGTTCGACACCCTGCGCCAGCCCGGCGGCCTCTCCGGATACCCCAGCCGGGCTGAGTCACCGCACGACGTCATCGAGAACAGCCACGCCTCCACCTCGCTCTCCTACGCCCTGGGCTTGGCCCAGGCCCGCTTGCAGTCCGGAACGCCCGGCCACGTAGTGGCGGTCATCGGCGACGGGGCCCTGACCGGCGGCATGGCCTGGGAGGCGCTGAACCAGATAGCGCATCTGCAGCCGCCCAACCTGGTGCTGGTGCTGAACGACAACGGCCGTTCCTACGCGCCCACTGTGGGCGGTCTGGCCCGGCATCTGGCTCAGCTGCAGATCGACCCCCGCTATGAGCGCCTCAAGGGAGAGGTCAGCCACGCCCTGAAGCAGCTGCCAGCCGTGGGCTCGCGAGCCGATCAGGCGGCCTTCCGGCTGAAGGAGTCGATGAAGCAGCTGCTCCAACCCAACACTGTGTTCGACAGCCTGGGGCTCAAGTACGCCGGGCCTGTCGACGGCCACGACATTCGGGCGCTGGAAGACCTTCTTCGCCGGGCCAAGCGGCTGCGCGCGCCGACGGTTCTTCACGCCGTGACCGAGAAGGGCAGGGGCTACGGACCCGCGGCCGAGGACGAGATCGACCGCCTCCACGCAGTCAGCGCCCAGAGCGACCCGCTCACCGGCCGCCCACGCAGCACCGAGCTCACCTACACCGACGTCTTCGGCGAGGCCCTCCTGGCGGCAGCGGCGCGCGATCCCAAAGTGGTGGCCATCACGGCCGCCATGGGCTCGTCCACCGGCCTGCTCCCGTTTGCGCTGGAGTTCCCCGAGCGCTTCTTCGACGTCGGCATCTGCGAGCAGCACGCGGTTACCTTTGCCGCCGGCCTGGCCCTGGCCGGCATGCGGCCTGTGGTGTGCATCTACTCGACTTTCCTGCAGCGGGCGTTCGATCAGATGATCACCGACGTGGCGATGCACAAGCTGCCTGTCGTCTTCATCCTGGACCGCGCAGGCGTCACCGGGCCTGACGGCTCCTCGCACCACGGCATCTTTGATCTCTCCTACCTGCGCCTCATCCCCAACCTCAAGGTGGCGGCGGCGTCCGACGCCACTGAGCTGTGCGCGCTGCTCGCCACCGCGCTGGCGGCGGATGGGCCGATCGCCATCCGCTATCCGCGCGGGACGGTGCCAGCGACTCCCGACCTGCCGGTCGAGCCGATTCCGGTCGGCCGCTGGGAGGAGCTGCGGCGGGGGAGTGACGCCTGCCTGCTGGCGACGGGCCGAATGGTGGAGGTCGCGACTGTGGCTGCTGACCAGCTGGCAGTCGAGGGCATCTCCTGCGGAGTGGTGAACTCACGCTGGCTGAAGCCGATGGATCCCCGACTCATCAGTGAATGGGCCCAACGCTATCCACTGCTGGTCACCGTCGAGGACAACCTGGGCACGGGAGGCTTCGGCGCCGGTGTGCTGGAGGCGCTGGCCCCCCACGGGCTGGCTGGCAAGGTGCGCGTGGCTGCGCTCCCAGATGGGTTCCTGGCCCATGGCAAGCAGGCGGCGATCCTCTCTCAGCACGGCCTCGACCCCGACGGCCTGGCCCAGCGGGTGAAGTCAGCCCTCCAGTCCTCTACCGCGGCCGAGGCTGCCCCGCCGGCCGCCACCTAAGCTGAACGGCTCACAGGATCTGTAGACAACTGGGGTCCTCCCAGACGTAAGAGCGGCGGCCCATCCTTTGGGTGCTTGACGGCTGGTTCGTCGAGTCGCCCGCGAGCTCGCCGAGGCGGGCTGGAAGCTGACCGCGGTTAGCACCGACAAAGGCCCCGGCCCACGCGTCGTCGGAGGTCGCACTATGCAGCCGCGGCCATGAATGAGCTCCGGCTCACGGCTCGCCGCCCAGGGCGCGGCCTCTCGCCGGGCGTTCCCAGGGCTCCGCGAGGATGCGTTGCAACGAGCGCCGAAGCTGGTTCAGCGCGCGAGCGCCGAGGAGCGCTTCGAGGTCGCCTTCGAGGCGGCCGATCGTGTCGAAGGCAGCCTGCATGCAGCCCCGACCGGTCTCACTGAGGACGATCAGCTTGGCTCGGCGGTCGGCGGGGTCCGGGTGCCGGCTGAGGTAGCCCCGCTGCTCCAGATCGTCGACGAGCTCGCCCATCGCCTGAGGCGTCATGTTGGCGCGGGCGGCGAGGTCGGTCAATCGCGTACCAGCCATGTCTATGTGGGCGAAGACACCCGAGTGGGCCGGCCGCTGCGGGTAGCCGGCCGCCACCACTCCTTCGACGATCCGGTGGCCGAGGCGGCTGTAAGCCTGGCCCAGGAGTGCGGTTGTGTTGTGCTCCGGAGGCTGAAGCTCGCGCGGCTCGCACATGCTTGACAATGCTCCTATATTCCCATAAGGTAAGGATGCATGAACTTCAGGATACCTGAAGGTAAGGGAAGGGGGAATGGTGTCCTCCCCACCCTCGTGCGACAACCAAGGAGTGAAGAGATGACCCTCAGCGAGCCCTTCGTCGTCGAGCCTGGCCCACGAACGGGGCCCTTCAAAGTCCTGGCCGGTGGTGACAGAACCGGTGGTCAGGCCCTCTTCGGTGACGCGAAGATGGGCCCCAAGGTCCCCGGGCCGCCGCGTCATGTTCACAAGAACGAGGATGAGGCGATCTATGTCATCGAGGGCACATTGACGTTCGACGTTGACGGGCGGCGGTTCGAGGCGGGCCCAGGGGCTTTCGTCTGGATGCCGAGAGAGCGTCCTCACTCGTTCTCCAACCTGTCCACCACGCCCGCGTGGGCATTCGGGGTGTTCCTGCCACCGGATGTGGAGAGGTTCTTCGAGGAGCAGGAGCAGTACTTCGCCTCCCTGGCCGGCCCTCCTGACGAAGACGTCTTGGGGGCTATGGCGGCCAAATATGGGATCACCTTCCTCGGCCCGCCGCTGTCCGCTTGAGACCTCTCTCGAAAGCCGCGGTCCAGCGCCTGGCGATCAGGCGCCCCGAAGGGCCGGTCGAGCGGGCTCCGGTGTCGAGCACGGCGTGGATCAAGACCTTGGGCTCAGCCGGCGCAGCACCTCGCGAACCACGCCCTCCAGGTCGAGGCCGTCCGGCTCTGAGTTCAATCCTGGAAGAGTGCTGGCGACCGACCTTCGCCCGCTCCGTTGGTGGCGCGCTACACCGCCCTCAAACGAGACTTGGAGCAGTACCTGCGCTACTACAACTTCGAGCGCGCCCACACCGGCCGCCGCGACGCCGGCCGCACCCCCACCGAGCTGGTTTATGGTGCTCGGAAGATGCGCCCCCGATGAGCCGCTGCTGTCGCGGGATCTTGTGCGCTGTTCAACCTAAGCGGCGCACCTCCGAAGGTAGAGCGGGCCGACTGGGCCCGCTGCACCGGCTTTTGGCGTCGGGTGCCTGAAATCTGATTAGCTTGCGGGTGCCCATGCGTGAGCCGCCCTCCGACTCTTCACCCTATGTGTGCTTCACGCGGGAGGAGTGGGCGCGGCTGCGCGCGGCAACCCCTCTGACCCTCACCGACCAAGACCTGGTCCAGCTCCGGGGAGTGAACGACTATGTCTCGCTGGACGAGGTGCGCGACGTCTACCTGCCTCTATCCAGGCTGCTCAACCTCTACGTGGGCGCCGCGCAGAGCCTCCACGTAGTGGCTGATCTCTTCCTCGGCCAGCCCGCCACACCGGTGCCCTATGTGATAGGCATCGGCGGCAGCGTCGCCGTCGGCAAGAGCACCTTCGCCCGCATCCTGCGGGCGCTGCTGGCGCGCTGGCCGAACCACCCCAAGGTGGACTTGGTCACCACCGATGGCTTCCTCTTCCCCAACCGGGTGCTCGAAGCGCGCGGCCTGATGAACCGCAAGGGCTTTCCCGAGAGCTACGATCTGCGCCGCCTGCTCGGCTTTCTCTCGGATCTGAAGTCGGGAGCGGCGGAGGTGCGGGCGCCTGTCTACTCGCACCTCATCTACGACATCCTGCCCGGCGAGGAGACGGTTTTGAATCAGCCTGACATAGTGCTGCTGGAAGGCCTCAATGTGCTGCAGACGCCGGGGGCGGAGCGCAGTAGCGCCCCCTTCGTTTCGGACTTCTTCGACTTCTCCATCTACGTCGACGCCGAAGAGGAGGACATCCTCGCCTGGTTCACCGAGCGCTTCTTGAAGCTGCGCGAGACCGCGTTCAGGGATCCCAGCTCCTTCTTCCGCCAGTTCGCCGCCCTCTCGGAGGAAGAGGCTGTCAACTTTGCGCGGCAGGTCTGGGCGGACATCAACGGCCCTAACTTGCGCGAGAACATAGTGCCGACGCGCGACCGCGCCCGGCTCGTGCTGCGCCAACAGCCCGACCATTCAGTCAGCGAAGTCCGGCTCCGCCGGCTTTGACGTCTCGTCGCCCGAGTCGTCCGGCCGGAATCGACTGTGGACCTCGTTCGGAGCGTGAAGCCGGCTGGTGGCCCAGGCGACTGTGCTGTCCGGCCACTTCCTCAGCGATTGGCGACCAGCACCTCCAGCGAATCGACGAGTCGAGGCCCAGGCCGGTTGAAGTACGCGGAGCCGTCGAGGACTACCACGCGGGCGGCACCCACTGAGTCGATCTGAGGGCGGAGCCTGGCGGCCTCCGTGGCCGCTCGATCGCGATTGAACCCGCAGGGCGCCAGGATCAGGACCTCGGGCCGGCTGGCGGCCACCTCGGTCCAAGAGCCAGCGATTGAGGGCACGCCGGGGCGAGCCAGAGGGTCTTCGATGCCGGCCAGCGCCAGCAGGTCAGGGGTCCAGTGGCCGGCCAGGTAGGGCGGATCGAGCCATTCCAGGAAGACCCCACGAACCCTTGGCAGTCGCCGCGCAGTCTCCGAGGCGGCCTCCAGGCGGGCGCGGAGGCGGCCCAGCAGCGGCTTTGGGTCGCTGCCACAGGCGACTGCCAAGCGCTCGATGTCGCCCAGGACGTCCTCCAGCGAATGCGGGTGCTGGCGGAGCAACCAGATGTCCTCCAGGTCTGGCGCGACCTCAGCGGCCGACACCGCGCAGACGCGGCAGACATCCTGCGCCACCACCAGGTCGGGTTGCAACGCCCGAATGGCTTCGGTGTCGATCTCGTAGAGGGAGCGCCCCTCCGTTGCGGCCAGTGACACAGCCATCTCGATGCCGCCGCTGTCCTCCGCCTCCAGGTGGAGGCTGGGCCGAGTCACCACCGGCAGCGCCGCCGCCGCCGGTGGGTGGTCGCACTCGTGAGTCACCGCCACCAGCTGGTCGCCGAGGCCCAGGGCGAAAAGCGCCTCGGTTGCGCTCGGCAGCAGGGATACGATCCTCATCGCATCAAGCAGACCACAAAGGCGCCGGTCATTCTTACCGTGTGGCGGACCGCTATGTCCTGATGTGGTCGGGCGGTAAGGACAGCGCCCTGGCCCTGGATCGAGCGACCAGCTCAGGCATCGCGGTCGATCGTCTGCTCAACTTCCACGACGCCGCGACCGGCCGGGTCCGGTTCCATGCGACGCGAATCGCGATGCTGCAGGCCCAAGCGGACGCTATGGGGATCGAGCTGCGCGGGATCGGCAGCAGCTGGTCAGAGATGGAGGGACGGCTGCTCCAACAGCTCGATCAGTGTCGGCAGGAGGGCTTCGCCGGCGTCGTGCTGGGTGACATCCACCTGGCCGACGTTCGCGCCTGGTACGAGGAGCGCGTGACGGCCGCCGGGTTGAAGCACGTAGAGCCCATCTGGGGCCGGTCGCCGATGGAGCTGGTCCGAGAATTCGTCGAGAGCGGCGGCCGCGCAGTCATCACCTGCGTGGACCTGAGCCGGCTGGATGCTGCCTGGCTGGGCCGCATCATCGATGAGCGCTTCCTCGAGGAGATTGGCGCCACCGGGATCGATCCCTGTGGCGAAAACGGCGAGTACCACTCATTCGCGTTCCAAGGCCCTGTGTTCTCGCACGAGGTCCGCTGGCGTCCCGGAGCCACCCGGTCCGCGTCGGGCTTCGAGCAGCTCGACGTCCTGCCGGCGACGCCCTAGCTAGCCGCCAGCTCGGCTACCGCCTGCTGCCGGGTCTCACCTGCCGGCGCCGGCTGCTGGGACGCCGTCGAGCACGCTGCGCAGTGCCTGGGCCGCCCCCAGCAGTCCGGCGGTCTCCACCGGTACCACAATCTTCGCGTTGGGGCTGTTGGCAAAGCGGGAGAGCGTGTCCAGCTGCAGCACCGCCAGCAGCTCGGGCGTGGGGGCGCCGGCCTTGATGGCGGAGTAGACGGTGCTGACCGCCTGCGCCCGGCCCTCAGCCTCCAGGATCTGCGCCTGGCGCTGACCTTCGGCGTAAAGGATGGCCGCCGTCTTCTGGCCTTCCGCCTGCTTGATCTGCGACTGCTTCTGGCCTTCGGCGACATTGATGGCCGACGTTTGCTGGCCCTCCGACTGCAGGATGGCCGCCCGCTTTTCCTGATCTGCCTGCTTCTGCAGTGCCATCGCCTGCAGCACTGGCGCAGGCGGCACGATGTCGATGATCTCGACCCGATTGATCCTGACGCCCCACTTGTCGGTCTCGCGCTCCATCCGCTCCTGGAGGCGGGCGTTGATCGCCTCCCGCTGGCTCAAGGCGTCGTCCAGGCTCATCTCACCCAAGACCGCGCGCAGCGACGCTCGGGCGAGCTGATCAACCGCCACGAAGTAGTTGCTGACGCCGAACAGCGCCAGCCGGGGATCGACCACCTGGCTGAAGATCGTGGCGTTGACCTGGAGCGACACGTTGTCCTTGCTGATCACGTCCTGACGGTCGCCCGTGCGGGGCACCTCCCGCACGTCCACCAACTCCATGACGTCAACGAAGGGGACGAGAAAGGCGACGCCGGGATTGCGCACGGAATGCAGCTGGCCGAGGCGTTTCACGACCCCCACGTAGCCCTGCTGGATCACCCGGATCGTGCGGATGATCGCCACCACCACGAAGAGCAGCGCCAGTCCGACTATGACGGCAAGAACTAGGTTCATTGGTTCAACCTCTAACCTTCGGATCCACCACCAGTGTGGTCCGGTGAATGTCCACTATCAACACTCTTCGACCCTCGGCAACTGCGGAGCCGTCGACAGCCAGAGCCGGCCAGCTCTCCCCGGCTATCTCCACGTGACCGCGCTCATCAGGGCCTTTGATGGCGTCAATCACCAGCGCAGTCTGCCCCACCATGCCCCAGGCGCCGGACTGCTGGGAAGGCTCGCTGCGGCGCTTCAAATAGCGCAGCAGCCCGGGCCGCACGGCGATGATGCCGAGCATCGAGACCGCGCCGAAGACCCCCACCTGGAGCGGGACTCCGGCGCCGAGATAGGCGGCAACGGCCGCTGCGAAAGCACCCAGCGCGAGGAAGCCGGCAAACAGCGCCACCGTCGCCACCTCCGACACCGCCAGCACCAGAGCGACGGCTATCCAGATCAGCGCCATCCATGCATCCTGTCTAGAGAACGCGCCCTGTCGCCTTTCCGGTCGTAGCCTGCTTCCTCATGCGCGAAAGGCAGCGCGAGGCGGAGGTCCTGGCTGCGCCGGTGGGCCGGCTGGCCACCCTCAATCCCGACGGCTCAGCCCATGTCGTGCCGCTCTGCTTCGTGCTCGCTCAAGCTCGAATCTATTGGGCAGTCGATCAGAAGCCGAAGCGGACTCGGCAGCTCCGCCGCCTCGCCAACCTGCTCAGGGACCCCCGCGTCAGCCTGCTCGTCGACCACTATGAGGCCGACTGGGACCGCCTCTGGTGGGTTCGCATCCAGGGCCGCGCCACGGTCCTCGAAGCGGGGCCGGAGCAGGCTAGCGCGCTGCAATTGCTCCAAGCCAAGTACCCGCAGTACGCAGCGCAGGCACCGGCTGGACCCTTCGTCAGGATCACCATCGACGTGTGGGCAGCTTGGCCTCCATCTCTCGACGCGCACTAAGCTCTGGCCATGAGCCACCAGTTCGTCACCGCGCTCCTGCAGTTGGCTCAGGTCAGCGCTGAGCGGTGCGAGGCTCCCTGGACCTGGCGTGAGCAAGAGGGTGAAGAACTGCGTGGTCGGGACGCGCTGCTGCTGTCGCATGAGGCCGAGCTGGCCGCTGAGGTGCAGCTGCGCGGCCAGGCGCAGCGGCTGATCACGGAAGGCCAGCGGGCCTTCGGCGAGCTGCGCGGTCTTCTGGCAGGCGTGCCTGACCAGCTGCTGGACGCCCAGCCGGGCGGGCAGGAATGGACGCTGCGCCAGGCTCTTGCCCATCTCCTGCTCGTGGAGCGGCGCTATCGGGCTCAGACTGCCTACGCGTTGGAGAGGGGGGACGACCAGCCGCTTTATCAGAAGCTTGAGTCGCAAGTGAGTGAAGCGGAGCAGCAGGGCGGCGTCCTGGCCTGGATCGAGCGCCTGGCTGCAGAACGGCGGGAGACGGCGGCGGCGATCGCCGCCG
>QHBT01000056.1 GCA_003244185.1 Candidatus Dormiibacter spiritus
TCACCTTGGTGGCGTAGGCCGTGAGCTGGTCGGAGACAAGGGTGTAGGCGGTGATGCCCCGACCCTGCCCGAAGTAACGTGGCAACGACGCCGCGTTGGCGCTCTTGACCGCGACCGGGAAGCGCTGGCCGTCCGAGGAGGACAGCGTGCCGCCGCCCCAGGCCTGCGCCAGCCAGCGCCGGTGGTGGTGGTTGACGATCTCGGCGCTGACGGCGTTCAGCGTCTCCTCGTGCAGGTACCACTCGGTGGCCCCGGCCAGCTGCCTGTATGAGAGATCGGAGACCTCGGCCATGCGGGTGAGGCCCAGGTTGCAGGCCTGCGCGAGCACCGAGTCGTAGAGCGCCACCGTCAGGTCCTGGCCGCGCGAGGTGGCTCCGCCGGCGTGGGTGAGGTGGCGGAAACAGCCGGTCCAGCCGTCGACCTCGATCAGCATGTCGGTGAGGTGGACGCGCGGCAGCCGCTCAGCGAGCTGGCGGCAGCGGGTCCGGACGCCCTCGGGGAGATCCTCGGGCGCTCAGCGGCCGCAGCACCAGGTCGCCGTCCTCGATCCGCACCTCGCCGCCGCCGGCCAGCACCCGGTCGAGGTCGGACAGCCGCTGGTCCTCCGACTCGCAGGCGGCGAGCCGCTGCTCCGCGTGGAGCGGCTGATCGGTCTGCTTGGCCACCTCCTCTCGCCGCCCAGGCCAGCTCGAGCGCGGGATCAGGTAGGTCTCCGGGTCGGCATGGCGGCGGCTGCCAGCCACCAGATGTCGCCCGAGCGGAGAGCGCCGCGCAGCCCGGCGAGCAGGCTCAGCTCCCAGTAGCGCCGGCTGATGCGCACGTCGTCCTCGACGACGTAGGGCCGCCAGCGCTCGGCCACGAATCTCAGAGGCGCATCCGGGGGCACGTGCCGCCGGCCCGAGGAGTTGAGCTCGTGCAGCAGCTCCACCGCCTCCAGCACGTCCTCGCCGCCGGCGGTGGCCCGCAGGTCGAGCGTCCGCCCTCACGGACGAGCCGGACCGCCTCGGTGCGGAACTCGGGCGGGTAGGGCTTCGTGTATCTCGTCGGCACGGTTCACCTCCTTCATTCGGGACTCCCGATCCCAAGTGTGGAGGTGTCCACCAAACCGGGTCAACTCCAGTCTGAAGAAGGCCGGAGGCAGACAGCGTTGACGCGACACTGGGGGCTCCCGGTTCAGTGGTCGGGTAGGCCCAGGCATTCGAGCGCCGGCGGTCCACCGCGTCCCCTTTCTTCGGGCCCGCTAGATCGAAGCAGGCGGGGCCGAGAGCTACTCCACCTCGGCGACCGGCTGAACGACGTCTTTGTGGCTGGTATCGCGTCTCAACGCGACAGCTGTCCGCGAGGCCTCTTCGGTGCCTGCGTCGAGCTGCAATCCGAAGCCATCGGCGAGCCTAGTCAGGTAGTTGAAGATGCCGACTATGTGGCCGACCTCGAGCAGCGCATCATCTTCGAAGTCCAGGCCGCGGAGGGGCCCCCAGTCGGCCTCGGTCATGCGGGTGGGTGTCGCGCTCATCTTCTCGGCCACCTCGCAGAGCGCCCAATGCCTCGGACTCAGCTGCAGTTGACGCCAACGCCTCTGCTTGATCGCTTCCACGAGCTGGGGATCGCCCCCTTCGGCACGCAGATACTCTGCGTGAGACTGCGTTCAATAGTGACAGTCCTGCGCTGCGGCGGCGACGGCCGCGACCATTTCCTTCTCGGGCCTGCTCAGGTGGCCCGCTTCGAACATGATCGCTCGGAACAGAGAGCCGAAGTGTTGACCGATACGCCAATGCGCGCGATTGAGGCGAGCCATTGCCGGTACGAAGCCCCAGTCGTAGGGGTAGCCAGGCGGAAGCTTGGCCGCTATCTCCTCCACTGATGGCAGCCGCACCCAAGCGATGCGGTCGGCGGCCTCGCTCATGCTTAGATCCTACGTCCTCAGCCGTGTGCACAGCGGACCTGCAGGCCCCACCCCTGGTCGGTCCGACATAATCGCCAACCGGGTCGGCACCATCCTTCTCGCCGGAACTGTCCTGACTTGGGCCGATGTCGTCGCGGCTCACTGAAGAGCCGGGGCCACAGCGCGTCAAGCGGTAGCGTCGGACCGCGGCAGACCAAGACCGGCGCCCCGAACTCCTCATTGTGAAGGCCATAGGAATTGGAGATAGTGCCCTCCGGTGTGCAGGCGGCAAAGAGGGTGCGGAGGAAGGCGGGGTCCAGGCCCACAGCGATCACCGGCCCCTCAAGCCGCGCCGGGCGCCAGTAGTAATAGCTGAGCTCGCCGCTGACCGCCCGCGGGAGGCCAAGCTCCGGACGGTAGGTGTTGATCGCTCCCGCCTCGCCGCTTCGGTTCCAGCAGCAGGCCCACCTCCTGGTAGTACCGAATGGCCCGTGGGCTTACGCCGGCTAGGTCAGCAAGCTTCCCGATGCGGAGGTTGTGGGAGCGCTGGTGATTCATCACCGGGAAGTCAACACCTTGCCGTTACGTCAAGGTCAAGAGTCTCAGAAGCAAGCTCATACCGCTATTCGCGTTGGTTTCTGTCCAGTTGCTATCTCAACCCCCATGAGGGGCCAGCCTGCGGTCGGTGATTCATCCATGGGTGATGCGGAAAGTCAGGCTGCGGTCGGTGTTGCGATAGATGGCAGCGGCCGCCAGGACGAACCAGATGGCAAGCTGCTGCCAGACTGAGAAGTGTCCTTCATTCTTGCTCTCAGGATTGGCCTGTCGCTGCTATTGGCGTTGCCTTGCGTTGCAGTCCCCCGGTTAGCTCAGCGCCTGTCGAATTGGTGGCTCCTAGCCGGCCTGGGGATCGGACTTCTCCTCGGGATCCTCGGCTCGGCCTTCTCCGTGGCTCCTTACCCGTGGACCGACGTCGTCGTCCTGTTGGTGGCATTGACCGGCGGGTTGCTCCTGGGGCGCGGCGTACCCACTTGGTTCTGGCCGATCCTCCTCGTGATGGTCCTTCTCAGTGCGGCGGATGTGGCCAACATCGTGCGAACCTACCGTGCCAGCGCGGCGCCGGCCAACTTCTCCGGACCGGATCTCTATGGCAACTTGCTTTTCTTACTCCCCTTTGGAGCAGTCAACGTTGGCATCGGAGATCTGTTGCTCCTCACGGCCTTGGCCGAGCAGTGGCGTAGGCGAGGTACCTCTTGGCTGGTCGTCTTTACCCCGGGTGCTGTGGGTCTTGGTCTCGCCTATGCGTTCGTGCTCGTGACAGGGTTGGCGGTTATCCCACTCCTGCCGTTTCTCACTGTTGGCTGGGCATGCAGCGGCATCCTGGAGCATCTCCATCGCCGCAACGAGATGGCCTCCGGCTGACCTTTGCCGAGCACCTCAGTCGGCGCCAGGTTAGGGCCTCGCTGGGAACTTTCACCCTCTCGCTCATGTGGCAGCCGCCTCAGTTACGCGGACCCGGAGGGCCGCCCGTTCGTTGTACGCCTTGGTCGCCATCAGCTCAGCCACCTGGGTTTCGTCACGCCAGACACCCGCCCGGTTCTTCTGGTCACGCCCGCTCATGGGGTGGCCGCCTCACCTTCGAACTCGCGCCAGGTTTCCAGTTCCTCAGTGGTCAGCCACTTGATATCCACATCAGAGTGGACCGCGGCGAAACGATCGGCATCCTCATTTCCCTTTCGCCGCAGCAAGACGAGATGGATTAAGGTCTCCCAGGCACTTGTGGATTCCACAAAAGCACGACCGGCGAGCACGCCGACTAGGCGGTGACATCCCGGGCACAGCGCGATGAGTAGTTGGTCGGTCGGATCGTTGTCCTTGCCGATCAGATGGTGCGCCGACAGACCCTTGGCATCCCGCCGACCGCACAGTTGGCAAATTCCGGTCGCCATTCCGATCGCTTGCCGTCGGTTACCGCCGAAATACGAGTGATCGCGGCGAGCATCGCTTGCACAAGCCCTTGAGCAGTACTGCTGTTTTCCACTCATTGGAATGAACTGGCGCTCGCAGTAGGGGCACTGCTTCTCCGGCAGCGCGGAGTGCGTCCCTACGTATTCGCGCCACCAAGCAGCGTCCGCCTTTTGCGCGGCCTGCGCGAACAGTTCTACGTCGAGGCCATGCGCTCGACAGTATTGAGTGAGCTTGCCCCCCATACCGGCCAAGCAGCTTCATGTGCTGGCGCAGGGTCGCTTTGTCATAACCGGCACCTCGAGGAATCGGCCGAATTCGGCCTCGGCCAGTACCTGCAAGACCAAGCTGAGAAATCTTCAGCGCAACGCCTGCATAGGGCCGTCCCAGGCGTCTCGCAATCTCGCCGATCGTGCACTGCCCAACCAAGAGTCTGAGTTCAGCAACCTCGGCAGACGACCACGCCCTGGTTGCGAGCGGATAACCGAGGGCGACCAAACGCTCGTGAACCGACTGTCCCCCCATGCCTAAGCGCTTGGCCGCCTGCCACACGCTTCCGGTGCTCCGATACTCGGCAATGATCTCTTCGTTCGTCGCCTTCGACCCGTTCGTCCTCAGGCCCAATACGGCATGTGGGTTCCCGGTCAGACGTGGCTCTAACTGGGCGCCCGCCTCCAGCTCAGGCAGCCACACCGTGGCCTCCGTCCCGGCCGGGGGTTGCCGCTCCGCCGATGGATGTCGCATAGCCCCAACTTTGGTGGTCACGTTGGCGGTAGTCAGTTGTGTCGCGAGTAGTGGTGTAAATCCAGGGCCACTTGACGAAGGTGGCCACCGTGTGGTTCCGAGTGGAGCTGTTCAAACCACCCCTTGGAGGACACAACGATGGCCAACCCCAGGATGACACTGCTGGACCTGCTCAGCAAGGCCGAGCAGGGCGCCGACCCCGACTTCCTACGTGACGGACTCAAGCTGCTGGCTCAGGAGCTCATGGACGCCGAGGTAACCCAGCTGGCTGGCGCCGGGCTGCACGAGCGCTCCGACAACCGGCTCACCTACCGCAATGGCTACCGGGAGCGGGAGTGGGACACCCGGGTCGGGAGCATCGAGTTGGACATCCCGAAGCTTCGAGCGGGCAGCTACTTCCCGAGCCTGCTGGAGCCGCGCCGCCGCCACGAGCGGGCCTTGCTCTCGGTGGTTCAGGAGGCCTACATCCACGGTGTCAGCACCCGAGCTGTGGACGCCCTCGCTGAGGCGCTTGGGCTCAAGGGCATTTCCAAGGACCAGGTCAGCCGGATCTGCAAAGAGCTGGACGCCCAAGTCCACGCCTTCCGGAGCCGACCCCTCGACGGCGAGTACCCCTACCTGATGCTGGACGCCACCTTCGAGAAGGTCCGTGAGAACGGTCGGGTGATCTCGATGGCGGTGCTGATCGCGGTCGGGGTCAAGCGCAGCGGCGAACGTGAAGTGCTCGCCGTGGACGTGGGGCCGGCCGAGGACCTGGAGTTCTGGCGCGCCTTCCTGCGGCAACTGGTCAGCCGCGGTCTGAGCGGCGTTCGGCTGGTCACCTCCGACAGCCACCTGGGCCTCAAGCAGGCAGTGGCCGAGGTGCTGATCGGCGCTACCTGGCAGCGCTGCCGCGTGCACTTCATGCGCAACGCCCTGGCCACCGTCCCCAAGGTCGCCCAGCAGATGGTGGCTGCCACCTTGCGCACGATCTTCGCCCAGCCCGACCTGGTTACCGCCCGGGATGCCGTGGGGCGGATCTCCAGGCTCTTCGAGAAGCGCTACCCCAAACTCGTCGAGGTGCTCAGCGAGGCAGAGACCGACATCCTGGCCTACTACGGCTTTCCCGTCGAGCATCGCCGTCAGGTCTGGTCGACCAACTCCCTGGAGCGCCTCAACAAGGAGGTCAGTCGGCGTTGTGATGTGGTCGGCATCTTCCCCAGCCGCCAGTCCCTCCTCCGCCTGACGGGAGCACTCTTGGAGGAACAAAACGACGAGTGGGCCGTGGGCCGCCGCTACTTCAGCACCGAGTCCATGAACAAGCTCTACGAGCCCAGCCATGAGGAGGTGGTTCAGGCGCTGCTCGAACTGCAAAGCGCTTAAAGTGTCAACGGAACTGCGCGGCTGGATTTACACCACGTTGCGCGACACGACCCGGTAGTCGCCGCTTGCCTGGTTCAACGCGCCGGCTCGACGGTGAAATGGAGGACCATTTCCCCTACGGAGATATGCCACGCAAATCGAGCAGATGCAGGCTTGTAACACTGGCGCTGATGTAGCCGCCCTATGTCCGATCCACGCCGACGACATATCGGCATCGCCACGCTGCAGCAGTTTGCCCACTCCATCGGGCTCTCGCTGAGACGACGGACCGAGACCTCCACATACTCGGCGCGGATGCCTCGCAAGCGCCGGCGGAAGAGACCCAACGGCGCTGGCGGGGTCTACTTCAACCAGAGCACCTGGAGATGGATGGGCCGGTACACCACCGAGGACCCTGAGACTGGGCTCGCGGTTCGCAAGGCCGTGTACGGGCGCACGGAGCAGGAGGCGCGCGCGAAGCTGATCAAGGCACTGGCCGCTCGCCAGGACGGAACCCTTTTGGTGGGTCGTGGTCGGAGCTGACCGTGCGCCAGTACGCCGGGCGATGGCTCGCCGGCCTGAGGAAGCGGCCGACCACCCGAGCGCGGTACCGTCAGGCGCTGGCCCACGTCACGGGCGATGAACGGCTCGGGAACCTGCCGCTGTCGAAGGTCAGGCCACAGCATCCGAGGGGCTGTTGGCGGCACTCCACGACGGCAGCGCAAAGACGACGCCGAAGGCCCTCAAGTCGCGATCCTGCAACCGGGTCCGCGATGTGCTCAGGAACATGCTCAACGACGCCATGCGCGACGGTCCCGTCAGCCGCAACGTAGCGGAGCTGACGAAACCGCTGCCCCTGGACGACGTCTCCAAAACGGTCATCATCAAGCGCAAGCACTTCCGAGCCTTCGTGGAGATGTGCGAAAACCAAGATATGGGCGCGCTCTGGATGCTCGCGCTCTGCACGGGCCAGGCGGGAGTCGGAACTCCTCGCGCTGCGCTGGCAGGACCTCGATTGGGAACGCAAGGAGATCCGGGTCGAGCGGCAGTTGAAGCGGCTGCACGGCCGCTGGTACCTCGAAGCGATCAAGACCGGCGAGCGCGGCGAGAGCACGATCCGGTTGCCTGAGGTGCAGTGGACGTGCTGCGCCGCTACCGAGCTCGCCGGCCTGAGGCGCGGCTGGCAGCCGGCTCAGGTTGGTCGGAGAGCTGGCAGGGTCTGATCTTCACCGTGATGGCACTGGTGGACCGACGCTGCCCCGGCCGTCGGCCATCCGGCCGGCCTGGTGATCCGTAATTGCCGACCACGGTTTCGAAAGGCTTCCCGGCAGCGATGGTCGCGTCTGACTTGCCGCGGCTCCGCTTCGACGACCCTCCGCCACTCCTCTGCATCCTTCCTGCTGCACATGCGCATCCCTCCGCTAGAGGTTGCGCGCATCCTCGGTCACTCGTCGGTCACTACCACGCTGACCATCTATGCGCATGCGATAGAGGAGCAAACGTCGCCGTGAGCGGCGAAGGCCATGGACGAGGCGCTTCGCAGACAAGACCCCTGACCGGCCGCAATAGCACGATCTCCTGATCCAGAGGGAGGCGCACGCAAGGCGGCCGGATCACCCCCGTCCGGCCGCGCTCACCACGCCCTCCGGGACCTGCCCTGCACTTACTGGTTGGATTCCAGCTCTGTCAGCCTTCCGTTGTCGGTGGTCGGGGCCTGCCCGTGCGATCCCTTGAGTTCCACCAGCACCTGGCGATGGACGGTGTCGGAGACGTTTCTTATCTGGTGCTGAATGCCGTCCCCCACTGATGTGAACCGGACGTAGCCGTCGCCGTACTCGTGAACGCGCTCCACCCGGCCGGGCTCGCCCATGTAAGCAAGTTTGCTCGGCGTCACGTACGCGTAGACATAGTCCAGGTCGTGTCTGTGAAACGGGGACTGCTCGCCCGGCGCCAGCTCCAGGGACCAGACTCTGACGACGTCGTTCTCGAACAGCAGCTCGGTGCCGACATTGGTGCTGGGTTTCACAGCCTCTGGGTCCTCCGTTTCATACCTTGATCAGGCTTGCGGACTGATGTCGAAGTCGAAGATGTCCATCGGCACCGCGACCGTGCAGCAGGCGTTCGGCCGGTTGCAGATGCAGCTTATGCGGCTCTGAATTGGCGCGCAGGCAAGCAGCATGTAGGCCTGGGCCCGCGAGTAACCCTGCCTCTCGAGGTACGCGATGGCGGCGCGGCAGGCCTGGCGGAACGAGAGCGTGGCGTCCAGCATCTGCTGTCGATTGCTTTCGTCGACGGACAGTCCCTGGAATGTCAGGTAGTCGTGCCGTTCCGGTGGCTCCGGGGAGGGCTTGAAGATCGGGGTCTCGACACCGTAGCGCTGCATCCCGTCTTTGATCAGATCGACGCCCACCTCGATCCAGCCCGCCATCTCGACTGCTGCCGTGATCTCACCGTCCCCCATCGAGAAGTGGAGGTCGCCGACGGAGAGGTTGCCCCCGTCCACCCGGACCGGAAGATAGAGCCTGGAACCGGGCCCGAGCTCCTTGATGTCCGCGTTGCCACCGTTCTCCCGATGAGCGGTGGTACGCGCTGCCTCGGCGCCCGCGACCGGCCACTCACTCGGGGCGAGGCCTCCGAGGAGGGCGCCGCGCGGCTCGGGAGGAAGCGTGCTCACGCCGGAGCCAGCCCTCTTCCCGTATTCGAGCTCTCGCCGGTTCCACTCCAGCAGCATCGCTTCGTCGGGCGCACAGCCGATCAGTCCAGGGTGCAGCTTCGGCCGCAGGGTGACCCGCGGGATTTGCGGGCTCGTGGCAGCTCCGGCAGCGAACTCCCAGATGGCCTTCGCCGCATCTGGAAAGTCCTCGAAGAGCAGGCCCGTTTTCAGATGACCGGGAAATATCAGCGAGAAGCCCCACGCCTCTACAGGACCGAGATCCAGGATATCGACGACCAGCAGGTCTCCGGGCTCCGCTCCCCTGACGCCGACCGGCCCCGTGAGAGGATGGACAGAGTCGAAGGCCAGGTTCTGCACGTCATTTGCAGAACCCGAGCGGTCGATCTGACCGCCCGTGAAGTCGAGGCACTGAAGGCTGCAGTCAGAGCCAGGCGCGACCTCAACCAGCGGCGGTATCCGCGGGTGCCACCTGTTGTGCAGCGGGGCCGTCTGCTGTGCCGCGCTCTTGTGCACGTCCAGTTCGACGGTGGCGCCTGCCATCTAGTACCTCAGCGACCCGCGCCGGCGATCGTTGCGCCTATCCACTCTGCGATGCCAGCACGGCCACCCCCGCCACCACCAGGGCCGCCCCGGCAGCCTGGGCCAGGTTCAACCTCTCTGAGAAGACCAGATAGGCCAGGATGATGGTGACGAGAGGGTAGGCGGCCATGAAGGGGACTGCACGGCTTACGTTCGTCTGCTTCACGACGATGAAGAAGAGGATCAGTCCACTGGCCGCCAGCCCGGCGCTGACGACCGCCATCAAGCTGCCGTAGCCCCAGTGGACGCTTTTGATCTGCCCGCTGGCGACCAGGGCTGTGGCGACCACGACGTAGACGCCTGCGGTCCAGAGCACGAGCTCCTGCCATCCGACTCGCTGTACTGCGATCTTGCTCGTGATGCCCATCGTGCCCAGCGCCAGGATGTACCCGATCGCCGGCAGAACCCACTGAGCCACTCTCGCACCTCCTCCCGAACGCCCACCGCTGGATGCCGAGCGCAATCAGCTACCCAGGCTCACTTCGTGCTCTGCGGCGGTCAAAGCCTGGTCGAGGATGCTGCACATCTTTGTGAGATCGTCACGCGAGGTCACCAGTGGCGGGGCCAGCAGCAGATGGTCCCCGGCGACGCCGCCGACAGTCCCCGACTCGGATCTCATGACCATGCCGAGGTCCCACGCGTGCTTCACCACCTTTTTGCCGAACTGGGCGTCGACCGGGAACGGTCGCTTGCTCTGCTCATCGGCCACGAGCTCGATTCCGATCAAGAAGCCCTTGCCGCGAATATCACCGACGGTTGGGTGGCTCTCCATGCGCCCGATCAGCTCGCGGAGCCAGGGCTCTTCGCGGCGAGCCCGCTCCACCAGTCCGTGCCGCTTCACGTACTGCAGAACCGCCGTGCCGGCCGCGCAGGCGATGGGATGGCCCGAGTACGTGTATCCCGTGAAGAGGGAGCCGTGCGTCGACTCGAGGGTGGAGACGACCTTGTCATGGATCACGACGGCGCCGATCGGCGCGTAGCCGCTACCCAGCCCCTTGCCGCAGGTGATCAGGTCTGGCACCACTCCAAAGTGGTCCACCGCGAAGTTGGCTCCGGTCCGTCCGAAGCCGGTGATCACCTCGTCCGTGATCAGCAGGATGTCGTAATGGTCGCAGATCTCGCGGATACGCCCGAAGTACTCCTTCGGCGGGACCACGGCGCCATCAGCAGCGCCTCCAATCGGCTCGCAGATGAAGGCGGCGATGGAGTCGGCTCCGTGGCGGTTGATGGCGACCTCAAGGTCGTCGGCGCAGGCCAGCCGGCAGGAGGGGTACTCGAGATGCCATGGACAGCGGTAGCAGTACGGAGGTCCGATGTGAGGGAAATCGAGGAGATAGGGCTGGAAGTCACTGCGACGCTTGCTGTGTCCACTGGCTGACATCGCTCCGAGGGTGGCCCCGTGGTAGCTCTGCCATCTCCCCACGATCCGCCAGCGGCTGCTTCGCCCGCGTGCGAGCTGATACTTGCGCGCGAGCTTGATGGCAACCTCGTTGGCCTCGGACCCCCCCGACACCGCGAACACCTTGGCCATGCCGGGCGGCGCCATCGACAGCACCTGGCGAGCCAGCTCCAGCTCTGCTTCGGTTGTGAAATCGCCCACGTAGGGGAAGCTGACCTGGCGTGCCTGCTCCATCATCGCGTCCGTGACCTCGCGGACTCCGTGGCCGATGCTCACCACGAACGACCCGCCCACGGCGTCCAGGTAGGCTCGTCCGTCGGCGTCGAAGACGTACACGCCCTCCGCCCGGGCCGCCACGGCGTAGTCGCGTCCCCAGGTCTTGTGGTAGACGGGATCCGGCACTAGATCGTTTCCTCCTTCCGAAGGGCGTCGATGTCGGCCTCACTGAGGCCGAGCAATCCGCCGTAGACCTCTCGGTTGTGCTCTCCCAGTCGTGGCGCGGAGGACCGGATCGACCCGGGTGTCTCAGACAGCGACGGCAGCACGTTCGGCATCCGGACGTCGCCGAGCTCCGGGTCATTGACGGTGGCGATGGTTCCGCGTTGCTGCAGCTGGGGATCCGTGGCGAGGTCGCTCACGTCGAGGATTGGCGCGACCGCCACGTCGGCGGCCTCCAGCAGGTCCATCACCTCGGCCTCGGAGCGTGCGCCGACCCACGCACTGACGATCTCGTCAAGCACTTCGACGTTCTCGACCCGTTTTGGATTGGTGCTGAACCTGGGGTCGTCGAGCAGGTCCGGCCGCCCCATGGCCTCGAACAGTCTCGCGGCGACCGACTGCGTCGACGCCGCTATCACGATCCAGCGCTCGTCGCGGGTCAGATAGGTGTTGCGCGGCGCCGAGCCGGTCCGGTTGCCCTTGCGGACGGCGACGACGGCCAGCTGGTCGTACTCGACGAGATGCGGTCCCAGCAGCGCGAACAGCGGTTCCAGCAGGCTGACGTCGAGGGACTGGCCCGGACCACCTTCGTGGACGTCGCGATGGTAGAGGGCCATCATCACGCCGAGCGCGCCGTACAGCGCCGCCACGGAATCGGCGAGCGGGAAGGGGGGCAGCGACGGTGGAGCGTCGGCCGGCCCCAGCACGTTTGCAAACCCACTCATCGCTTCCGCGAGCGTGCCGAAACCGGGCCGATCGCGGTAGGGGCCGGTCTGTCCAAAGCCCGAAACGTGGATCAGGCAAACTCCTGGGCTGGCGTCGCGCAGGCGGTCATACGTGAGGTTCCACTTCTCGAACGTGCCGGGACGGAAGCTCTCGATAACGATGTCAGCCTTCGTCGCCCGAACCAGCGCGAGGAAGAGCTCCTGTCCGGCCGTCTTGCTGAGCGCGAGGGTTATCGACCTCTTGTTGCGACCGAGCAGCTGCCAGTGCAGCGGGAGGCCATCCCGCTGGCGGCCGAAGTAGCGCATCTGGTCCCCGCCGGCCCGGTTCTCGACCTTGATGACGTCGGCGCCGAAGTCGCCGAGCAGCGTGGCGATCATGGGTCCGGCCACCACCATCCCGCAGTCGATCACTGTGAGTCCGGTGAGTGGCAGACGGCCTCCGCTCTGCGCGGTCATCGGCTCCCCCTCGGCGAGCTCTCCGCCTGCTGATCGACCTCATCCAGGATGGCCCTCGCCTGCCGCGCCATGGCCGAGTCGATCATGACGCCGTCGATCGATGTCGCACCCTGGTTGGCGGCCGCCGCCTCTTCCAGAGCCGCCAGGACGCGGCTGCTGAATTCGATCTCGGCGGCCGTGGGCGTGTATATCCGGTTCGCCGTCTCGACCTGGCTCGGATGGATCAGCATCCTGCCGCGATACCCGAGCCTGCGGGAGAGCCTGGAGTCCGCCGCCAGGCCCTCCTGGTCTTTGAAGTTCGAATACGCACCGTCCAGGATGTTGTCCGCGCCCGCGGCCCGCGCACCCATGACAACCCTGCTGCGCGCATAGAGCAGCTCGGGGCCCGCGGCGCTCCATGAGCTTCTGAGGTCCGTCTGGAGGTCCCCGCCTTCGGCCGTGCCGATCAGTACCGTGCGCGTCCGCCGCGTTACCACGGCAAGGTCGAAGACGAACCACACCCCTCGGGCCGTCTCCAGCGCCAGGGCCAGGTCGACCTGCTCGAAGCCCATGCCGGCTCGCTGCTCGAGCCTTTCCAGCAGGGCATCGATCTGCCTGACAGCGTCGACGGTCTCGACCTTTGGAAGCACGATTCCCCGGAGCGCCGGCGTGACCACCGCCGCGAGGTCGTCCTCGGCACGCCCGCTCTCCCAGGAGTTGACCCGCACATACATGGCTGCCGCCGTCGTGCCGGCGGTCTCGAGCTGCCGGCTTACGAGGCCCCGGGCCAGCTCTTTTTCCGGGGCCGGGACCGAGTCTTCGAGGTCGAACATGACGGCGTCCGCCCCCGAACCGAGTGCCTTCTCCAGCATCCGGGGTTTGTTGCCCGGCGTGCTCAGAAGGCTTCGAGTGACTAGCACGAGGCAGCCAGCTCCACCACGAGGTTCCCCCACGGGTCCACCACGCCGGCCGCCCGCGGCGGGATGACGATGGTGGACGAGCCGTCCTCGACCAGGGACGGTCCCCTGACGTCGCTCGCGACGGTCAGCGCCTCGCGGGCTATGACACGGCATTCGATGGGACCGTGCCCGGGAAGAAACACCTGGCGGGTCCGCTGCGGCGATTGTTCGGCGGCCGAACCGCCGCCGGTCCGCGCCGCCGATTCGTGTGGCGTCCGCCACCAGCGGTCGGCCGCAGGTCCGCTGCCGCGGACCCGCCAGGTGAGGCAGGAGGCGGGCAGCTGCGCCAGGCGCCTTCCGTACGCCGATTCGTACGTCACGTCGAAAATGAGCTTCAGCGCACGGATCGAGTCGTGCGTCAGCGGCGGCTCGGGAAGCGGCGTGGCCACCTCGTAGCGCTGACCCGAATAGCACATGTCCACCGTCCGTTCCAGCGTGATGTCCTCAGACACCCCACTCCTTTGCAGGAGCCCGCGCGCCTTGCTTTCCAGGTCGCCCAGCAGTGCGTTCACGGTGGCCAGGTCGATGGCGTCGAGTTCCGCGGGATAGCTGCGCACGAACTCGAAAGCGAGCGGAGCCGCCAGCAGGCCGGTCGCCGAGAGGACGCCGGCGTTTCTCGGAAAGACGACCGTGGAGAGGCCCAGGCGTTCGGCCACCCCGTAGGCGTGCAATGGACCGGCTCCGCCGTAGGCCACCAGTGAGTAGCTGCGGAGGTCGACATTGAGCTCGGCCGCGTGAACCCTCGTGGCCTCCGCCATGTTGTCCGTCACGACGCGATGGATCGCGGCACCGGCTTCGACCGGCTTGAGCCCCATGGGCTGTGCGATCTTCTCCGTGAGCACCAGGCAGGCGGCTTCAGGGTCGAGTTGCATCGATCCGCCGAGAAATGAGTCCGGGCTGATGAGACCGAGCACCATGTTGGCGTCGGTGACGGTCGGCTCCTGGCCGCCCAGCCGATAACAGGCCGGCCCCGGCTCTGCGCCCGCGCTGCGCGGGCCCACGCGCAGAAGCCCGACCGGGTCGAGCTCGGCGATGCTGCCTCCCCCGGCGCCTATCTCCAGCAGATCCACCATCGGCACACCCACTGGAATGCCGCTGCCTTTCTTCATTCGGTGCTGTCTCGCCACTTCTGGCGCCTTGTTGATGAGAGGCCGGTGTGACTGAATGACACAGGACTTGGCTGTGGTGCCGCCCATGTCGAAGGACACCACGCTGGCGTGGCCGGCCTGCCGGCCTATCAGTGCAGCGACCAGCGCGCCGGCGGCAGGCCCGGACTCCATCAGCTGAATCGGGAACGCGACGGCCGTATCCACGGTGATGGTGCCTCCGCTGGACGTCATCAGGTACAGCGGGCAGCGGCAGCCCAGCGCACGAAGACCGTCCTCCAGCTGCTGGAGGTACTCGTGGACGATGGGCTGGACGTAGGCGTTGAGCGCGGTCCCCGACGCGCGTTCGTACTCCCGAACCTGCGGCAGCACCTCGTGCGAGACCGAGATCGGGATGGATCGGTGCTCCTCGCGGACCAGTGACTTGAGGACTATCTCGTGCTGAGGGTGGTGGTACGAGTGCAGCAGGCAGATCGCGATCGACTCCACGTCTTCAGCCAGCAGGCTCCGAATGACCACACGAGCCTGCGTGGTGTCCAGCGGCCTCACAACCGTCCCGTCGGCCGCGATGCGCTCGTCGACCTCGCGTCTCGAGGCCCTCGGCACGAGGGGGTCCGGCAGGACGAGGTCGGGATCGTACACGTCGTACCTGAACTCGCGCCCGAAGTAGAGAACGTCCCGGAAACCCTTCGTACAGATGAGCCCGACCCTGGCGCCTCGCCGTTCGATCACAGCGTTGGTGACCAGGGTGGTGCCGTGGATGACGCCGGACGCCTGCTCCATGTCGAGACCGCGGGCCGCCATTCGTCCCAGGCCGGCGCGGATGCCGAGCCAGGGGTGGCCCGGCGTGGTGAGCACCTTCTCGACCATGACCTCCTGGCCGTCGTTGCCGAGCGCCGCCAGGTCGGTGAAGGTGCCGCCGACGTCGATCCCAACCCGAAACCGCTCGCCGCGCTTCATACTGGTCCGGGGCTCGCCGCGACTCTGGCCCTGAGGCTCTCTGTGGCAGCGCGATCGGGCTCGAGGCTGTCGCGGTCCAGGACCACGGCATACTCGGCTTTGGCGCGATCGACGCTGATGTGGCCGCCGCGGACATCCGCGACCACGGCGTCGACATCCCTTTCGGAGGGCGGCCCCACTCCCCCACCTCCCGCGCAGTGCACGAGCACTCGCTCGCCGGCCTTCACCTCCCCCGCCCAGTGAAGAGGGACCGGCTCAGGTTCGCCGTCGGGCCCGCGCAATATCCACTTCTTGAACACCCGCTCGCCGTCGAACTGCGTTTCCGCCCCCAGTACGCCCGCCGCGGGGTACTTCATCCCGTCCCCGAACTGGCTCATGGTTGCGTCGTGATCTTCGATGCCGAACTCGAAGACACAGCCGAGGCCGCCTCTCCAGCGTCCG
This sequence comes from Candidatus Dormiibacter spiritus, assembly GCA_003244185.1. Lineage (GTDB taxonomy): Bacteria > Chloroflexota > Dormibacteria > Dormibacterales > Dormibacteraceae > Dormiibacter > Dormiibacter spiritus. The sequence continues at coordinate 15,649 of QHBT01000056.1, forward strand.
GCTCCCCCCGAGTTGGTGATCAGCTCGTAGCGATGGACGTGAATCGGAGCGGCCTGCTCGATCATCTCGATGTCGCCGATCATGGCGGCACCGGCAGCGCCGATCGAACCGATGCACGGTTCGCCGTCGCTGCCCCAGAACGCCCCCCCTCCACCCCACCCACTGGCGTGCAGGTAGTACGCGTAGGGCTCGCCGTAGCGAGGATCGGTGCCGGCCAGCGAATTGACACAGGCGTGCGCCCAGGCCGCCCCCGCGCGCAGCGGCCACGCCTCGGCCAGGGCCGCCCTGACGGCGTCCGCGATGTGCTCCAGAGGAGTGTTGGTGCTCAGGCCGCATGGCGCCGGCTCGATCGCGTTGATCAAGCTGCCCCGAGCCCCCAGGTCGACGTGGACGGGCCCGTAGAGACCTTCGTTGTGCGGGAGAGTCGGGTCGACAAATGTGAGGACGCCGAGGTAGGCGGCGCTCATCGAGTTCGCCGCGTACGAGTTGACATAGCGGCGAACCGCGGGAGGCGCGTTCAAGCGAATGTCAAGGTCGCCTCCGCGGACCGTGACGTCGCAGGTTATCTCGAGGTCGCCGCTTCCGTGCCCGTCGTCCTCCACGACGGCGTGGCCGTGGTAGTCGCCGTCCGGCATCTGGAGAATCTCGCCTCGCATGAGCGTTTCCGCGCGGGCCAGCAGCGCGTCGAGGCAGGCCTGGACCGTCTCCTGGCCATAGTGGTCGACCAACATGACCAGCCGCCTTTCCGCCAGGGTGCACGCCGCCAGCTGAGCCCCGAGGTCGCCCCGGAACTGCCGCCGCGTGCGGAAGTTCGTGGCAAGCAGGTCGATCACGTCCTGCCGCGGCCGCCCGGCCTGGTAGAGCTTCACGGGTGAGATCCTGAGTCCCTCTGCCCAGATCTCCTCTGCCATTGGGTTGTAGCCACCGGCCACCGGCCCGCCGGTCTCGTTCATGTGCGAGCGGTTGACTGTCCAGAACGCCAGCTCGCCACCTATGAAGACCGGTTTGTAGAGGGTCATGTCTTGGAGATGACTGCCGCCGGTTCGAGGGTCATTGTGGTAGATGACGTCGCCTGGAGACAGGTCGTCACCGAAGTACCGAGCCACCTCCTTGCAGGCGAAGATCAGGGCGCCGACGTGGACTGGCTGGTCCTGCCCCTGCATCACCAGCCGCGCCTGGCCGTCGAAGATGGCGTTGGAGAAGTCGTTGCCGATGGCGAGCACGGGAGACATCGCGGCTCGCCGCATCGTGATGGTCATCTCTCGGATGCTGCTGTCGAGCGCGCCGCCGACTACCGCCAGCGTTATGGCGTCGACGGCGACATCTCGAGAGTCAGTCACTCTGCAGCGATCCCCAGCTCGCGGTGACGAGTCCGTCCTCCATCTCTATCGCGGTGCGACGCGGGTCGCGCTCAATCACCGGCCCCATACCGCCGCCTCCCGGCGTCTCGATGACGAGCTGGTGGCCGGCCGGCACCTCGCCGTCGGTGCCTGGCGGGATCTCCTGCCCATCCAGCAGCGCCCGCCCCCGCCGTCCGGGTTGCCCGCCGAGCAGGCCCTGGGGCGCATGACCAACGCGGGCGTTGATCAGCGAGAAGCCAAAGCCGTTCCGAGCTCGGAGCGAGATGCGCTGGCCGAATCCACCGCGGTGGCGACCCGGTCCGGCGGAGTCCACGATCACCGCCTTCTCTTCGCAGAGAACCGGGACGGAGGTCTCCAGTATCTCTATGGGCGTGTTGGAGATGTTGGCCGGGAAGCACCACGTATAGCCGTCGCCCGCGGCTCGGGCGCCGCTGCCGCCGTTGATGATGACCAGCCTGTTGAAGGGGCGGCCCCGGAGGTCTTTGCCCATCAGGATCAGGTCCCAGCTGGGCGCCGAGCCGCCCTGGGCGATGACCGCTCCCGGCAGCACCGGCGCGAGGGCGGCGTAGACGGCGTCGACCACCTGGTGGCCCACCGCGTGCCGGCTCAGCGTAGCCGCGGGAAACCTGGCATTGACCACGCTTCCTTCGGGGCAGTCGACGGAGATGGGTCGGTAGAAGCCCGCGTTGTTCGGTAGGTCCGGAACCAGGATCAAACGCAGGCCGTAGAGCGTGTAGGCCTCGGTGAAGGTCCAGATCGAGTTGAACGATCCAGGCTGCTGCGTGCTCGAACCGGCAAAACCGACGCGCATCTCTTCGCCGGCCACGACGACAGTTGCCCGTATTAGGATGGGATCGCGCGGCTTCGCCAGGTCCAGCGGATCCGGGAATCCGTCGCTCACCACCTCACCGGTGTAAGTGGCGTCGGGGATTCCCGCGATCGCTGAGCGCATGGCGGTCTCGGAGCGGACGTAGATGTCGTCGGCGAGCGGATCCAGGCTCTCCAGCCCGTATTCGTCCATCAAGGAGACCAGCCTGGACGTGATGGGCCGCATGGCCGCGAGCTGAGCCTCCAGGTCGCCGATCGTGAGATCAGGTATGCGGGTGTTTGCGGCGATCAGGTCCAGCAGAGTGCGATTGGGCGACCCGCCCTCGTAAAGCTTCATCAACGGGATGAAGATGGCCTCCTCGAAGACGTCGGTGGAGGTGTTCCACCGCTGGACGCCCCCCAGGTCAGGAGCGTGCGCTACCGAGCCTGCGAATGCGACCAGCCGCCCGTCGCGAAAGATGGGTCGCAGCAGCGTCAGGTCCATCACCTGGCCGGTACCGATCCAGGGATCGTTCGTGATGAAGACGTCTCCGTCGCGAATCTCGCCGGCGTCGAATCGGGCGAGCAGGCTCCTCAAGGTGACGGCCTGGGTGGCGACGAACGAAGGCAGGCCGAAGCGCGAGTTCGCCAGGGTCCCGCCTCGGCGATCCATCACCGAGCACGCGAAGTCGTTCGCCTCCTGGACGACGGTCGAGAACGCGGTCCTGTACTGCGTCACCGTCGCCTCGTCGACGATCGAGACCAGCCTGTCCCACATCAGACGCACTGCCACAGCGTCGATGGGCGGATTCAGCGGCCTGGGATTGCTCATCCCCGGCCTGGACGCGCAGCCTCGGTCAGCACTCCATCCACCATCACTTCCACGCCGTCCAGCGTGATGGTGGGGCGGTGGAACACGTGGTCGAAGTGAACGGGAGCCCAGTTCTTTCCACCGGTGAAGTTGGTGTTGTTGCCCAGCGCGACGTGAGCGGTGCCATAAGCGCCCTCGTCCTCGATGATGTGTCCGCGGACCAGACCGTTGGGGTTGAGACCGATCCCCAGCTCGGCGATGACGTACGCGCCCTCGTGGTTTGCCTCCCTCAGGTTTGCGGATATCCGGTCCGCCTCCTGGCCTCCCGAGATGCTCGTGACACGACCGCCGCTGATCTCCATCATCACCGGCGTGCGGATCAGCCCCAGGTTTGAAGCGCTTCCGTCCACGACCAGGACGCCCTCGGCCGTGCCTTCCACAGGCGCGATGAACGCTTCCAGGTCGGGAGTTGCGCTTCGCGTGCCGGGAGTGCGCGCCAGGGCCGTTATCTGCATGGCCTCGCGGCCTTCCAGAGACATGTCGAGGCTCGTGCCGCCCGGCGCGGTCACGCGCACCGCTCTCGCGGAGGTGAGCAGCGCGCGCACCGACTCGATGATCGGACCCTGAGCCTCGAAGTCGGCCGTGATGGCGCCGCTGGTCATGACCTCCTCGGAGATCTCGGTCATCGACAGCAGGCGTGCGCCGCCCGCCACCGCGTTCCTGGCGGCGTCGGTGTGGTACAGGCTCGCGCTGGTGGCAGCGATGACGACGTTGGCGGCCTGCATCGCAGCCGCCACCGGCCGCACCGGTTCGGTGCCGGTGCGCTGCGCCTGGACCACGGCGATCGCCGCCGAGGCCCCTTTCTCTTCAGCCGCCGAGGCCAGGTTCTGGGCGATCGACAGCGACGTGGCCTTATCGGTGACGACCAGCACGTCCTCTCCCGCCTGTACGCTGGCACAGACGTTGACGATGATGCGCGCTCCCTCGATGAGGCTCACCTGCGCGTCGTTGTGTCCGGACTTGAAAGTGCTCAATGCGGCGGCATCCTCCCTTCACGCAGCGACTGCTTGACTTCCCCCGCCTTCAGGCGGCTCAGGAACGCGGCGAGGTTCGTGGCCCAGGTGTCGAGGATTAGCTGGCCGCGCTCGACGGTGGCCATCGACGGATCGCCATAGTGACCGGTCACCGTCGACTCCCAGGCAGTGATCATCACGGTGATCGGGGCGTCGAACGGACTGTACTGGGGAGGCGCCAGCGTGGCCATATCCCCGAGCTCCACGGTCGGTTCGGAGACGGAGTACTCCGCCGTGTCCACGTCTTCGGGGGTCAGCGCCAGCATCAATTCGGTCTCCTGACGCCCGGCGTGACCTTCCCAGGGCGGCGCGCCGGGAGGCGGCTCGATGGACGCCAGCTGCCAGCACTTAACCAGCGCGGTCGTCGCTCCGGTCTCGAGGTGGAACTCTTCGAGCGCCACCGTCAGCGGGGCTGCGTTGCCACCGTGCCCGTTGACCACGGCGAACTTGTCGAATCCGTGCCGGTGAAGGCTGTGACAGATGTCCTTCACGAACTCGCCGAAGACTCCTGGGCGCACCGAGACGGTGCCGGCGAAGCCGATGTTCTGGCGCGAGTTGCCATACGGGATCGCCGGAGCAGCGACCACCTTCGCCTCCTTGGCCGCTCTCAAGACGGTCACCTCGGTGGTGATGGTGTCGGTGGACATCGGCAGGTGCCTGCCGTGCTGCTCCGTGGCGCCGATCGGGATCACCACCACGCCGCCGGCTTCGGCGCAGGCCAGCGGCACCTCTAGGTGCGTCATGCGCGCGAGCTCGACCTTGCGTTCGAGCACGGGTTCTACGGGCATCTCTGCCTCCTGACTGGTGCGGAAAGGCTGCGCGTCTGTTCGCGCGGAGTGAGGCGCAACGTCACGCCAGTACCTTCGCGAATATGGCGAGCGCTTCGTCGACCTGGGCGTCGTCGACGTCGTAGCAGAGCGCCATCTTGAAAACGTCTGGCTCCATCACGTGTATGGCGAGACCATGCTCCGCGACGCGATGCGCCAGCTCCAGCGCGGAGATGCCCGTCCCGGCCGTCGACACGCGGACCAGGTTGGTCTGGACCGTCTCCAGGTCGAGCGAGAGCCCATCGATCTCAGACAGACCCTCTGCCAGCCTCCGGGCCCGTCGATGGTCGTCTGCGAGCCCCGCGTACATCGTCTTCAGTGCCACCATGCCGGCGGCCGCGAACAGTCCCGCCTTGTGGATGGCGATCATGCCCATGCGCTTGGCCAGCACCTTGGCTTCGTCGACGAACTCGCGACTGCCGCAGAGCACGCCCCCGAGCGGGGCGCCCAGACCCTTGTTCAGCGACAGCACCAGGTGGTCGGCCGGGGCTGTCAGCGCCCGCACCGGCACGTCGAGTGCGACGGCGGAGTTGAAGACGCGCGCGCCGTCCAGGAAGAGGTCGATGCCGTGGTCGTGCGCCAGCTTGGCCACCGCCTCGGTGTACGCGGGCGTGAGGACCGTCCCTCCATAGACGTTGTGCGTGTTCTCCAGGCAGATCATTCCTGTCGGAGGCGTGTACCCGTAAGCGGTCTCATTGATCGCGTCCTCGATGGCCTGCAGGTCCATGGCGCCGTACTTGTCGCCACGTATCAGCTTCGGGGCGGCGCCCGCCAGGTGGCTGATGTGCAGCCGCTCCACCCAGTAGATGTGGCAGCGCGCCTCCATGATCACCTGCTTGCCCCGAACATCGCGGGCCATGCAGGCGAGAACTGTGCCATTGGTGGTCGTGGGCAGGTACATGGCGGCTTCTTTGCCGGTGAGCTCTGCCACGTAGTCCTCCAGCTCGCGGACGATCGGGTCCTCTCCTGAGCTGGCCATCCCTGGAGTCACCTTCATCATCGCTTCCCACATGGATTGCGTGGGGCGATGGGTGACCTCATACCTGAGGTCAAGCCTCGGAGGTCCCTTCCAGACCACTTGCTGCCTGCGATCCGCTGCTGAAGCAACCGTCATGGCGCAGTACCTCCTGTCGGCTCTCTATGTGCGGCCGTCTGTATGTCGTCCACCCGACCGTCGGCAGCGTCGATCACCACTCCGTAGTCGGTGCGGCATGACTCCAGCGAGACCAGGTCCGCGCACCAGTCGGCGAAGACGAGATCAGCCGGCCTGTCGAATGGATTCCCCGCGCCGCCCCCGCCCGCGGTGAATTCGCGCAGCCTCTGCCGGGGTCCAAGCGGATGCACCGAATGCAGCCGGACCAGTTCGGCCGAGCCGTCCGGCTCCACTATCCACTTCCGAAAAACCCTCTCTCGGTTGTCTCGTCTCTCGGCGCCGCGGACCCCGGGCGGAGGGTACTTCATGCCGTCACCGAGGAAGGAGACGGTCGTCTCATGGTCGATCGGGCTCACCTCGACCACGGTTCCGGGCCCTCCCCTCCACCGGCCCGGGCAGGCTGAATCGGTCCTCAGCTCGTAGCGGTGGATGTGCAGCGGCAGCATGTACTCGAGCAGCTCAACGTCGCCGGTCATCGCCGCCCCCGCGACCTCGATCGGCCCGACCACCGGCTCGCCGTCCTGGCCCCAGAAGGCGCCACCTCCCCCCCAGCCGGTCAGGTGCGAGAGATACGCGTACGGCTGCTCGTCTCTGGGGTCGGTGCCGGTGAAGCAGTCGATGCAGATCTTGGCCCAACCGGCGCCGCTGCGCTCGGCCAGCGCAGACGAGAGCGCTGTTCGAACCGCCTCCGCCACGTGCCCGTATGGCGTCGAAGTGCTCATGCTGCAGGCCGCCGGTTCACGGGCGTTGATCAGCGTCCCGGTTGGTCCCAGATCTACCGTCAACGGTCTGTAGAGGCCTTCGTTGTGAGGCTTGTCGGGGCCGACGTAGGTGATGACGCCGAGGTAGACCGCGCCCAGAGAGTTGGCGGCGTAGGAGTTGATATAGCTGTGAACCTGCGGCGGGGCGGAGAGCGCGATGTCCATCCGGTCTCCAATGATCCGCACCGTGGCCGCGATCTCCAGCTCGCCACTTCCGTGCCCGTCGTCTTCGACGATCGCCCGGCCCTGGTAGCTGCCGTCGGGCATGCCGAGGATCTCTTCGCGCATCAGGTCCTCCGCCCGGTGCAGAAGCGCGTCGAGGCACGAGCGGACTGTGGTCAGTCCGTAGCGATCGACCAGCTGCACCAGGCGCCTTTCCGCCAGAGTGCAGGCCGCCAGCTGGGCGCCCAGGTCACCGCGGAACTGTCGACGTGTTCGGAAGTTGGTCGACAGCAGGTCGATCACGTCCTGACGCGGCCGTCCCGCCTCGTAGATCTTGACGGGCGAGATGCGCAGGCCCTCGGCCCAGATCTCTTCCGCCATCGGGTTGTACCCACCTGCCACAGGGCCGCCGGTCTCGTCCATGTGTGAGCGATTCACCGTCCAGAAGGCGAGCTCGCCAGCCACGAAGACCGGCTTGTACAGCGTCATGTCCTGGAGGTGGCTGCCACCGGTGCGCGGGTCGTTGTGATAGATGACGTCGCCAGCTGCCAGGCTGGACCCGAAGTAGCGGGCCACCTCCTTGCAGGCGAAGATCATGGCCCCGAGGTGAACTGGCTGGTCCTGGCCCTGCAGGACCATGCGCGCCTGTCCGTCGAAGATGGAGTTCGAGAAGTCGTTGCCGATGGCCAGCACTGGGGACATCGCCGCGCGCCGCATGGTGATCGTCATCTCGCGGATGCTGCTGTCCAGCACTCCGCTCATCACCGCCAGCGTGACCGGGTCGACAGCGTCACCCACGTCAATCGACCCTCGTCATCAGGAAGGCGCCGGAGGCTGTGAGCTCCATCTCGAAGTCCGGGAACATGACGATCGTCGTGTTCACCTCCTCGACCACCGCCGGCCCGCACACGCGGTTCCCGGGCTGCATGGCCGCACCGGCATAAACGGGACACTGCTCGTAACCGGAGAATCCCCGAAACAGCATCGGCCGCTCACCGCTCAGCGCGTGCGACGCGTCGGCACCGGCAGGCTCGATGCTGGGGAGGTGAACCGGCGGCAGCTTCCCGATGACGGTCACCGTCGCGTTGATGACCTCGCCGATCCCGTCCTGATGGCGGTAGGTGTATTCCTTCTCGTGCTGGCGGTGGAGAAGCTCCTCGATCTCGCCCTTGTCCACGTGTGACCAGTCCACGCCGGACACGTCGACCTGCACCTCGTACACCTGGCCGGCGTAGCGCATGTCGAGCTGCCGGAGGACCACGACCTTTTCGGGCTCTATGCCCTCGGACGCCAGGTCGGCATACCCGGCCTGCTCCATGTCCCGCAGAACATCGGCGAGCGAGCTCAGATCGAGATCACTCAGCCGATAGGCAAAGCTGCGCCTGTAGTCGTGGCGGACGTCTGTGCTGAGGGCGCCAAAGGCGCAGAAGGTGGAAGCGAACGTGGGCACTATCACGCGGGGAATCGCCAGCTCCCTGGAGAGCTCCCCCGCATGCACCCCACCCTGCCCTCCGGCGGCGACGAGGATGAAGTCGCGCGGATCGTAGCCACGCTCCAGCGAGATCTCCGAGATGGCGTTGGCCATGTTGCGGTTGACGATTTCGAAAATGCCCAGCGCTGCCTCGGGGACGCTCAGGTTCAACGGCCTAGCAACCACGTCGGCGATCGCCTGCTCCGCGAGGCGGTGGTCGATCGGAAACCTGCCACCGAGCAGCGCGCTCGGGTTCAGGTAGCCCAGCACGACGTCGGCGTCCGTGACAGTCGGCTGGGTGCCGCCGCGCATGTAGCACGCCGGCCCAGGATAGGCCTCGGCGCTCTGCGGTCCGACAGCCAGGATGCCCTGATGGACCCGGGCGATCGAACCTCCGCCCGCGCCTATGGTGTTGATGTTGACCATCGGCGCCGCCAGCCGGTAGCGATGCACGTCGGTGATCCCCTTGACGTCCGGCCGCCCGTGGTCTATCAGGCAGGCGTCGAAACTGGTGCCTCCCATGTCCATCGTGATCAGGTTGTCGGCCCCCAGCTTCGCGCCGACGAAGACGCCGGCGGCCGGCGCGGCGGCGGGGCCGGAGTTGATGGCGAGGACTGCGCGCTTGCGAATCACGTCGCCGGCGGCCAGGCCGCCGTTCGACTGGATGTAGCGGATCGGACCGCCATATCCGAGTTCGCGAAGAAACCTCTCCGTGTCCTCGAGGTAGCCCGACAGCCGCGGGCCGACGTACGCGTTGAGCACGGTTGTGGAGACGCGGTCGTACTCGCGTATCTGCGGAGCGACGTCCACTGACAGAGACAGGTAGGTCTCCGGCATTGCCTCTTTCACGAGCCGCCCGATGGTTCGCTCGTGCTCCTCGTTGTAGAAGGACCATAGCAGGCATACGGCCACCGCCTCGACCTGCTCGCGTTTGAAGACCTCGATGGCGCGAAGGACGTCGTCTTCGTCGAGTGGCGTGACTATGCGGCCGAGCTTGTCGACCCGCTCGCGCACGGAGCGGCGGAGATGCCGCGGCACCAGGATCGGAGGCGGCGGATACCTGAAGTCGTATCTGCGGTCTCTGTATCCAAGCCTTATCTCGAGAGTGTCGCGGAAGCCCTCTGTGCAAACCAGTCCTGTGCGTGCGCCCTTCTGCTGGAGGAGGGCGTTCAGGGCCACGGTCGTGCCGTGTATCAGGAGCCGGCAATCAGCCAGGAACGAGTCCATCGGGCGACCCAGGCGGTTCGACAGCTCGACGAGCCCGCGCTCGATGGCCTCGCCGGGGTTGTCCGGCGTGGACGGCGTCTTGGCCTCGATGACGTCCCCGACGTCGTCCACCAACGCGAAGTCGGTGAAGGTTCCGCCGACGTCGACACCCAGTCGATACGTCAACTCAGCAAACACCCCCTGTCTCAGGGGTGTGGACGGCCACGTACGCCGGGGCGCCAGTGAGCCAGGTCAACGCAGCCTGGTGTCCTCGAAGACCATCCGCAGCCGGCTTCCGTAGTTGACGTACGTCGTCTTCCACCTCGAAAAGGTGTCGAGAGCTCCCTGCCCCCACTCCGTGGTGCCGATCGAGGTGTCCTTGGTCCCTCCAAAGGGCAGGCCGACCTCGGCGCCGACAGTCCCGGCGTTGATCCAGGTGACGCCGCTGTCCAGCCGGTCCACGGTGCCGAGCGCGGTGTCGATGTCCTGCGTGAACACGGACATGGAGAGTCCGTAGGGCGTGTCGTTGGCGTAGCGAATCGCGGTGTCGAGATCCGGTACCTGGAAGAGCATGGTGACCGGCCCCAGGACCTCTTGCCGCACCACCTCGGCGCCGGGATCGACGCCGGTCAGCACCGTCGGCAGGTAGAAGAATCCACCCGCGAGCGCGGGGGAGGTCGGTCGGGATCCTCCGCACAGCGTTCTGCCCCCGACCCGGATCGAGCGCTGGACGTAGTCCTCGACTTCCGCCAGCTGCTCCGCGCTGATCAGCGGGCCGACGTCGGTGGCTTCGTCGAGCGGGTGGCCGACCTTGAGGCGCTCCACGCGCCCGACGAACTCACTCTGGAACCGATCCGCAATCTCCGAGTGGACGAGAATCCTGGAGGCCGCTGTCTCGCGCTGGCCGTTGGTGGCGAAGGCGCTCAGCACCGCCCAGTCGAGTGCGAGGTCGAGGTTGGCGTCGAAGTTGACGATCAGCGCGTTCTTCGCCGTCAGTTCCAGGGACACCGGGACCAGGCGACGGGCCGCGTTGGTGGCGATGGCCCGGCCGACCTCGGTGGCGCCCGTGTACGAGATCAGACGCAGCCCGGGATGCTCGACAAGGCTGTCGCCGATCTCCTGCGAGTAGCCCTGAACCATGTTCACGACGCCCCGAGGGACGCCCGCGTCGTGGATCAGCTGCTGCACCGCAGAGCCGATCAGCGGCGTCTCGTGCGCAGGCTTGAACACCACGGTATTGCCGAGCACCATGGCCGGGAAGACCTTGAGCGCCACCTTGGTGAACGGGAAGTTCCACGGCGGCAGCGCCGCCACGACTCCGAGCGGCTCCCGCCGGCTGAAGCCGAGCTTGGAGACCTTCTCGCTGGGAACCATCGACCCGAACTGACGCCGGCCCTCTCCGGCCCAGTAGAGCGCCACGTGGATGAGTTCCTGGACGTCACCGTGGGCGTCCACCAGCGTCTTCCCATGCTCCTCACAGATGGTCCGGGCCAGCTCGTCCTCGCGCTCCTGGGCGATCTGGGCGATCAGGAAGAGATGGTTGGCGCGGAGCGGAGCGGGGGTCGCCCTCCAGGCGGGAAAGGCTTCCGCAGCCGCCCCTACTGCAGCGTCCACGTCGGCTGCGTCCGAGCGGGCGATCTGGGCGATCACCGTTCCGTCTGTCGGGTTGTAAGTGGGGAAGGTGCCGCCGCCGTGCGCACCCCGCCACTCGCCGTCGATGTAGTTGCCGGTTCGCCGCGAAGTGATCACTAGAGCATCACGTGGCCCGAGTTGGGGCCCAGGGTCTGGCCTGTGTACAGCGCGGAGTCCGCCGACGCGAGAAAGACAGCAGTTGGCGCGACCTCCTCAGATGTACCGATGCGACCCAGCGGCAGCTGCGATCGGATCTCCTCGAACCACGCTGAATCGCGGTCCCGGATCATGTCCGTCAAGATCGGGCCCGGCGCGATTGCGTTCACAGAGATGGCGGGACTCAACTCGCGCGCCAGCGCCTTCGTGAAGCCGATCACGCCGGCCTTGGAAGCGGAGTAGTGGGCGAGGAGAGCGCCGCCGATCTGGCCGAGCTGAGAGGCCACATTAATTATTCGCCCGGACTCCCTCTCCAGCATCAGCGGAACCACGTGCCGTGAGACGAGGAAGGTGCCGCGCAGGTTGACGCCGAGCACCCGGTCCCATTCGGCCGTGGACAGCTCGACAAACCTGCTGCGGTGAGTCACGCCGGCGCAGTTGACGAGCACGTCGATGCGGCCAAAGCGGTCCCGGACGGCCGAGACCAGAAGCTCGACGCTGGCCTCGTCGGCCACGTCGACCCAGAAGGCCTCGACACGATGCCCGTCGGCCTTTGCGTCCCCGGCCGCCGCCGCCAGCTTCCCGGACCTGTCGACGTCGGCCGCCGCGACCGTCGCGCCCTCTCTGGCGAAAGCGTCGGCGATGGCCATGCCGATGCCGCCGGCGGCTCCTGTGACCAGGCAGACCTTGCCTTCCAGCCGGTTCATCGGGGCGCCGTGCCCTGCTCAGGAAGCGACTTCATCGATCGCCCTGGGCTCGGCGCCCCGGAGTATGTCTTCGGCACGATGGCAGGCGACGCGCCGGCCTGCCACCTCGCGCAGCGGCGGCCACTGCTCTTTGCACAATTCTATGGAGTAGGGGCAGCGCGGATGCAGGTGACAACCGGACGGCAGGTCGACCGGACTGGGAATCTCACCGGCGACCCTGACCCTGCCCAGCGGGCCAGTCGGATCGGGGAACAGGACCGACGCCAGCAAGGCGAGGCTGTACGGGTGCAGCTGCCGCGAGAACATGTCGTCGGTCTCGGCGACCTCGACGATCTCGCCGAGGTACATGATCGCGACCCGGTGGCTTATCTCCTTGACGGCGGTCAGGTCGTGGGAGATGAACAGCAAGGCCACCCCGGTCTGGTGCTGAAGGTCTCTCAGCAGGCGGATGATGTCGCCTCTCACGGTGATGTCGAGCGCGGAAGTCGGCTCGTCGAGAACGATTAGATCGGGGCGGGTCGACAGAGCCCGCGCGATGCTGAGCCGCTGCTGCTCGCCGCCCGTCAGCCCGTGCGGGTAGGTGTTGGCCACTCTTGCCGGGAGCCTCACCAGCTCCAGCACTTCGCCGACGCGCCGGCGTCGCTCACTGCCCGAGGCGACGCCGGCGAGCTGCAGATTCTCTTCGATGATCGCCCTGCTCGTGAACCGTGGGTTGAGTGACTCGTACGGTTCCTGGAACACCATCTGGATGGAGCCGCGCAGCTTGCGCAGCCTCGACTTCGACACCGTCGTCAGGTCGGTCCCGTTGAAAACGACGTGGCCGGAGGTGGGCTCGATCAGGCGCAGGATGCAGCGGCCCACGGTCGTCTTCCCGGACCCGCTCTCTCCGACCAGGCCCAGCGTTTCGCCGCTGCCGATGGTGAAGCTCACGCTGTTGACGGCGTGGACGACTTTGCTCGAGCGGCGCACAGGAAAGTGCTTCACGAGGCCATCCACGGTGAGGACCGGCTCGCGTTTCATCTGCCGTGCTAGCCCCGGCTTCCCACCGAGGCGAAGGCGGCCTCGAGCAGGCGGGCGCTGTGGTCAGCTTCAGGCCGTTCGAAGAAGTGCTTGACCTCGCTCTCCTCCACGATCCTGCCCTCTCTCAGCACAACCACGCGCTGGGTGTAGTGAGCCACGATGCCGAGGTCTCTGGTCATGAGGATCAGCGCCGCCCCCGACCGGTCGACCAAGCCCTTGATCAGGTCCAGCACCTGCATCTGGACCGTCACGTCCAGCCCCGCGGTCGGCTCGTCCGCGATCAGGAGTTTCGGTTCGCTGGAAATTGCCATGGCGATCAGGATTCGCTGGCACATACCGCCGCTCAACTCATGCGGAAGAGAGTTCGCGATGCGGGCAGCGTCTGCGATGGAGACCATGTCGAGGAGGTCGAGAGCGTGCTGCAGTGCCGCCTTGCGACTGAGAGACGATTGCTTCGCGCGTATCACGTTGACCAGCTGCGCCCCGACCGAAAGGACGGGATTGAGTCGAGCTCGCGGATTGGCGACGATGAAACCGAAGTCGTGTGCGCGCAGCGGCTGCAGCTGAGCGTCCTCGAGGCCGATCATCTCCCGGCCGGCGAATCGAATGCTGCCGCCCGCGACGTGGCCGGGCGGCTGGATGAGTCCCATGATGGCCCTGGCCATGACCGACTTGCCGCTCCCGGTCGTTCCCACAACTCCCACCGACTCGCTGGAGTCGATGTTCAGAGACACGCCGTCCAGGGCGCGGTGCACGTCCGACTCGCCGTAGAAGTCGACGCGAAGGTTGCGGATCGCGAGGATCGACGCCCGCCCAGTCGGCTCTTTGGCGCCGGTCGTGGCGAAGGCTGAGTGGCCGGCGGCCGCCGGCTCCGGCTCGAGGTCGGGGTTCTCAGCCGGAACCGGCACGACTCTCGACTCGATCGGCAGCGCGCCGGGGAGGCTCTCCACCAGCGCCGGAAGCGCCGAGGGATCGGCACCCTCTGAGTGGAGAATGCCGCCACCGCCGATCTGCGCGCGCACCGCCTGCTGCCTCAGCACGGGGTCGAGGTACACCCGCAGGCCGTCGCCCAGGAGCGCGAACCCGAAGACAGCGGAGCCCAGCGCGATTCCGGGAAACAGCGCGATCCACCACTGGCCGGTGATCATGGTCGAGGCGCCCTCGGACACCATCAAGCCCCACTCCGGCGTCGGCAGCTGGACGCCTGCCCCGATGAAGCTGAGTCCGGCCGTGAGCAGCACCGAGAACCCGAGCACCACCGAGAGCTGGGTCAGCGGCGCGGCCAGCGCGTTCGGCAGCACGTGGCGAAAGGCGATCCGGACCTCGCTGTTGCCGGCGCAGCGCGCGGCTTCGACGAAGGCGCGCTCTCTAACCGCCAGCACCTGGCTCCTGGTGAGCCAGATGAAGACCGGCGCATTCACGAACGCCATCGCGACGATCAGATTGCCGGCGCGGGGTCCGAGCACGGCCACTATGGCCAGCGCGAAGACGAAGACCGGAAACGCCTGCGAGACGTCCACGATCCTCATGGCGGCGGTGGCGAGCGCACCCTGCAGTCCACCTTTGCCACCGAAATAGCCGGCAAACCCGCCCACGGGGACGCCGATGCAGAGGGCCAGGACGGTGGATGCCACCGCGATCCCGAGGTCTATCCTCGGGGCCCACATCAGCCGACTGAGGATGTCGAGACCGTCCCGGTCGGTACCCAGCAAGAACCGGCTGCCTGGCGGTGCGAGGACCGCGTCCGGGAAGGGATGAGTCGGCGAATAGGGCGCGATGATGGGCGCCAGCAGGCTGATCAACAGCCAGAAGCCGACGATTATCAGGCCGTACAGCATGGGGCCGGGACGGATCGCGAATCTCAGAAGGCCGCTGTTGCGAACCCTCTGTCCTAGTGCCAGGGTCCCCCCCATCCTCGACGGCGCCCTGTTAATACTCAATTCGCGGGTCCAGCACCGCGTAGACGAGGTCGAGGACCAGGTAGATGACCGCCATGAACAGCGCGGCGGCCAGCACGAAGCCCGTGATCGCGAAATAGTCGCTGTTGGTTATCGACTGCACGGCGTACTGTCCAAGTCCACCCCAGGAGAAGATCGTCTCGACTAGGACGGCACCACCGAGCAGAAAGCCGTAGGTGAAGGCGATCACGGTGACCACCGGCGCCAGCGCGTTCCGCACGGCGTAGCGCAGGACCACGGAGTTGGGCAGGCCCATCGCCCTCGCGTGCTCGACGTACCCCGACTGCATGGCCTCGCTCATGCTGGAGCGCGCCATCTTGACGATGTTACCCATGTAGACGAGCACCAGCGTCAGGGCAGGGAGGACCAGGTGGCCCAGCGCGCTTGCGAAGAGGACCCAGTCCCCGGCCAGCAGGCTGTCGATCAAAGAGAGGCCGGTCACGTGCGGTGGTGCGCTCTGAATTGCGTCAAGCTGACCGAGCGGCGCGGGCGCCCAGCGAAGCAGATAGAAGAAGACGAAGATCAGAACCAGCCCCAGCCAGAAGTCGGGCAGCGCGCCGGTCAGCATCCCGTAGACGAATGCGATCCGGCTCAGTATCCCGGACCGCTTCAACCCCACATAGATGCCCAGCGGCACGCCGATGACGACGGAGATGAGCATCGCGGCCGTCACCAGCCCCACCGTGGCCGGAATCCGCTGCTCGAGGTCGTGCAGCACGGTCTGGCCCGTGAAGATCGAGTCGCCCAGGTTTCCATGGAGGACGTTCCACAGGTACAGCACGTACTGCTGCGGCAGAGGCTTGTCGAAGCCGAGCTGGCGCTCGATCCCGTGGATGCTCTGGGCGCTCGCCCCGCTTCCCGCGAGGGCTTGCGCTGGGTTGCCGGGGATCAGGTGGACGAGAAAGAACGCGATCGTGGCGACGCCCCACAGCTGCACGATGAGGTACAGGAGCCGGCGCAACAGCAACCTACCCGTGTGCATTTCGCCCTACCCGCAAGGCGAGCAGTCTCCGGCGCACGGCAGGCACATGTAACGCCGCCTCCCCCTCTCAGCCTGGTGTCATGCCACCTTCAGGTCGCTGAAGATGATCTGGTTGTGCGTATGCCAGACGTAACCTGAGACGTTGTTGGAGAAGGCGAAGCACGTCGGTGCGTTCGCCACTGAGAGCCACACGACCTGGTCGTTGAAGATCTGCTGCAGCCGCTTCATCGCGGTGGCGCGAGCCGGCCCTTCCGGAGTGGTGACGCCGGCCTTCTGCAGGCCTATGAACTCGTCGTTGACGAAGGAGCCGAAGTTGAAGCTCGGGGGCGGACCGTAGCCGACCCACACCTGCGAGTGATAGTCAGGGTCCAGGATGAACGAGTAGTTCTGATCGAGGACGATGTCGCCGAACTTGCGGCCGAAGGCCGCGTCCTGGAAAGCAGCCGTGGGCTTCTGGTCGATGTTGAGCGTGACGCCGATCTTGGAGAAGGCGTCCTTCAACAGGACCGCGATCTGCGAGTGGATCGGCTGGCCGGCGTCGACCAGGACGGTGGCGGTCAAGCCGTTCGGATAGCCCGCCGAGGCAAGCAGCTGCTTGGCCTTGTTCACGTCAGTGTTGTACGGGTAGGCGGAGTCGCCAAGGTAGTCGACGTAGTTGCTGGTCACCATCCCGTAGAGCCGCTTGGCCCGGGTGTGGTACACGGAGGACAGGATGTCTGAGTAAGGAGTCGCGTACGCGAGGGCCTGCCGAACGGCCAGCTGAGAGGTCGGGCCGTTGGCGAAGTTCAGGGCGGCGTACATGAACTGGTTGGCGGCGATGCACTGCACCTTCACGCCCTTGGACGAGTTCTTGCTGATGTTGTCCAGCTCGTCCTGAGTCAGGTCACGGGCGATCTGGGCGGAGCCGTTCAGCATCAGCGCCAGCCTGTTGGAGTCCGTGGGGACCTGCCGGTAGATGATCTTGTCGATGCTCGGCTTGGGACCGAACCAGTGCGGATTCTTGACTAGCACCTGCTCGACGCCGGGCGTCCAGCTCTGCAGCATGTACGGTCCGGTCGCGGGCGCGTTGCGCTTCATCCACTCGTATGCCCAGGGGTCGGCGTCAGTGACGTGCTTGCGAGCGGTGGCGGCGCCGAAGGCCATGCCGTTGTTGACGTTGAGAGCACGCAAGAACTGCGCGTCCGGAGCGGGCAACGTGACCTGCAGCGTGTAGTCATCCATCACCTTCACCTGCTTGGAGACGTCGGTGATGGACTCCGTGTTGGTCACGAAGTTGCATCCGGCGGAATGGGCGGTCCGATCGAGGATCCACCTCATGTCGTCGGCCTTGAGCTCGTTGCCGGTACTGTCGATCACACCCTTGTGCAGGTGAAGGGTGTAGACGGTGCCGTCTGTCGAGATGTTCCAGGAGTCCAGCACGCCGCTGGTCATGGCCGCTTCACCGTCCTGGGTGTTGTCCACCTGAATTCCATTGGGGCCGGGCTGCACCTTGTAGTTAACCCATTCCCAGTACAGGTTCTGCAGTATCTCCGCCGTTTGCTGCCCCGGCAGGAAGCAGGGGTCCATGGTGAGCGCCAGAGACGGCGTCGCGTACACCACGGTCTTGCTCGAGCTGGAACTTGAACTGGACTGCGACGAGCCGTTGCTGCACGCAACCGGCACCACCAGCAGTGCCACGAGGGCCGCCCGGAAGCCAACCAACCTCACACTGTCACCTCCCCACCCAGGCCTTTGGCCTCAGCCTCGGTCATCTGGGCCAATATGCGAGCCGCTACCGACTCGATGTGCTCTCTTACGAGCGTTTCAACACGGACGGGGTTTCGCTGCGCAATCGCCTCCACGATGAGCTCGTGGCGTTTCGGCACGTCGTGCAGGTCGGCGTACAACGTGACGATCACCTGGCGGGATAGCAGCCGGATCTGGCTGAGGATCCCCGTCCAGACTCGCAAGAGGCGGTGGTTGCCGGCGATCTCGCAGATTCGCCGGTGAAAGATGACGTCGGTTCCTGAGAGGACCTCCACGTCGTTGGACTCTGAGGACCGCTCCATCTCGGTCACCAGGGCTCTCAACGCCGCGATGTCAGTCTCGGTCGCGAGGCGGCAGGCTTCCCCGGCCGCCCAGGTTTCCAGGGCGATCCGGAGCCCGTAGATCTCGGCGGCGTCAGCCTTCCGTAGGATCGCAACCATGACCCCCCTTCGGGGGACGTTGCTGACGAGTCCTTCGCTGGCCAGGACCCTCATGGCCTCACGAAGGGGTGCGCGGCTGACACCCAACCGCTCGGCGAGCCGCGTCTCGACGAGGCGCTGGCCGGGCATCAGAGTGCCGTTGGTGATCGCCCTTCTCAAGTTGGCGTAGACAAGGTCGACGGAGGTTTCGAGCATTACCGCCGACACGCCTGGATAGTCGTCAGGGGAATCTAGCATACTGTCGACGACCTAGTCTATCGTCGACAATCGTCCGGCGTCAAGCACTCTGGGAGGCAGCGCGTGAATCAAGGTCGGACCGTGGCCGACGTCATAAGCGATGAACTGGCGCAGGCGGGCGTCACGCGGGTCTTCGGTCTGCCGGGAGGCGAAGTCCTGCAGCTGATGGACGCCTTCAGGCGCAGGGGCATCCAGTTCGCTCTCTTCCGCCACGAAGCCCACGCAGGGATCGCGGCGGCCGTATTCGGAAAGCTCAGCGGAACGGTCGGCGTGGTGCTGACAACCCTCGGACCGGGAGCCAGCAACCTCCTTCTCCCGCTCGCAAACAGCTACCTCGACCGGGAGCCGCTTCTCGCGATCTCGGCACAGATACCGGATCTCCGCGCGCCGATCCACACCCACCAGCGGCTACCGCTGGGCGACGTCTTCCGGCCCATCACGAAATACACCGGTACCGTGACGCGAACCAACATCCGGCAATCCATTCGCGAGGCGGTGTCTTCGTGCACTTCGGAGCCCATGGGGCCGTCGTACCTCACTCTGAGCGCGGACGAGGCCATCGAAGAGGTTGTCGCCGCCGGAGCTTCTTTACCGAGGCCCGCTGAAGCAAACGGCTCGCTGGTGCTGCTGGACGCGGGAGTCGCCGCGGCGCGCCTGCGGGAGCTGCTCATGACCGCCGAACGGCCGCTCGTTCTGCTCGGTCTGGGTGCCGCTTCGAGCAATGCCGAGCAGCTGCGGAAGTGGCTGGACACGTGGTCCTTGCCGGTTGGCGTCACTCCCAAGGTCAAGGGTCTGGTTGACGAGACCGAGCCCGCGTTCGTGGGTGTGGTCGGCGGCATGGCCATGGACCGCGTGGTCACCGACGCGATCCGTCACGCAGACCTGGTTATCGGATTCGGCCTCGACCCTGTCGAAATCGACAAGACCTGGCACGCGGAGGTACCCATCTCCTGGATCCTCGAGACGCCCTTCGCCACCGGGGTCGTCCCCGATGCCGACGTGATCGCCTGCCGGCACGATGAGCTGCTGCAGGCGCTGATCCGCCAGGGACCGCCGCGCACCTGGAGTGACTCGTTCGACGGCTTCCGGCGGAGCCGCTGGCCGCCGTCGAAGGCCGAAGATGCGGGGCAGAACGGGTTCCTCGATCCACTTCTGATGATTAGCGAGCTTGCGCGAGTCATGCCCCCGGAATCGATAGTCGTGACCGACGTCGGGTCGCACAAGTACGTGTTTGGCCAGTTCTGGCCCAGCCGGCTGCCGAACACCTTTCTGGTCTCCAACGGGTTGTCGGCGATGGGCTACGGACTGCCCGCCGCAATCGGTGCCAAGCTGGCCTGCGAGCACTGCCCCGTTCTGCTGGCGATCGGCGACGGTGGGTTCTCCATGACCAGCCAGGAGCTGGAAACGGCCAAACGCCTGGGCACGGCGCTGATTGTCATCGTCATCGCCGACCAGTCCTACTCGCTCATCCGGCTCGCGCAGGAGTCACGTCGGCTCCCCAACTTCGGAGTCGACTTTGGACCGATCGACTCCGTGGTCACCGCGCAGGCCTGCGGAGTTCGGGGACTGCGCGTCCACAGCGTGGAGCACCTGGTGACCGAGGTCGTCGCCGCCGCCAGGTCCAACTCGAGCCTCGTGGTCGAAGTCCCCGTGGCACTCGACAGCTACAGGGGCATCGTGTGAGCCGGAAGGGCGAGCCAGGCCAGGTTGCCGCCGCCTCTGGGCTCGATCCGCGCCCCGACGCTGCGCAATTTCTCATGGACGTCGATAGGCGGCTACCGATAACGGTCGTCTCGGGCTCGGGTTGCATGCTGCGATCGGCGTCGGGAAAGCAGTACCTAGACCTGGTGGCCGGCATTGCTGTCAACCTCCTCGGCTATTCTCACCCCGCCCTGGTGGAGGCGATCTGCAGCCAGGCGAGCCGCTTGATCAACGCTGGCGACATGGTCCACACAGAGGCCCAGATCGAGCTGGCGCGGCAGCTCGTCGAGCTGACCTTCCCCTCGCGCGCCTTCTTCTGTCACAGCGGAGCCGAGGCAAACGAAGCCGCCATCAAGCTGGCCAGGAAGTGGGGAAAGCTCCGGAAAGCGGGCGCCTACGAGATCGTTACCGCAGTCGACTCATTTCACGGCCGCACCCTGGCGGCGGTGACAGCCGGCGGCCGGCCCAGGAACTCCGACCCCTTCACTCCTCTACCCCCTGGTTTCCTGCATGTGCCCTTCAACGACATCGAGGGAATTCGTCGGGTCACCAACAGCAACACCGCCGCCGTCATGCTGGAGCCGATTCTGGGGAGCGCCGGAGTGATCCCCGCCTCGGCCGGCTACCTTCGGGAGGTCAGGCAGTGGTGCGACGAGAACCACCTGCTGCTGATCTTCGACGAGGTGCAGACCGGGTTGGGACGCACCGGGTCCTGGTTCGCCTTCGAGAAGTACGGGGTTAAGCCGGACATCGTCACCATCGCCAAGGGTCTCGGTGGCGGAGTACCGATCGGCGCCTGTCTGGCTTCGCCGGCTGCAGATGTATTCGTTCCGGGAGACCACGGATCCACAGTGGGCGGCAACGCGCTGGCATGCGCTGCCGCCTTCACAGTGCTCCAGACCATCGAATCCGAGAGCCTGGTCGAGAACGCCGCGTCCGTGGGAGCGTACCTGGCGGCCGGCCTGCGGACGCTTGCGCCGCAGGAAGTGCGGGGCACGGGGTTGATGCTGGCCATGGACCTGCGCGGACCGGTCGCACGCGCGCTCCAGGAAAAGTGTCTGGAGATGGGTCTGCTCATCAATGTGATCGGCGACCGCACCGTACGCTTCGTGCCGCCGCTGATACTGACCAGGGCGGAGGTCGACACTGCGGTCGAGGTGATGGCGTCCGCCCTGGCGGCCCTCGAACTCTGAGCTGAGCCGCGCCGGCGGCGCCGGCGCAGCCGGCCTCATCCTCGCGCCAACCTCATGGTTCGGCCATGACCCTGGTCGCCCGGCGCCCCACCGATGAGTTGCGGGGTGTTCGATCGTCATAAGGGTCCATCACACGCAAGGAGTTCGAAATGGACGCGCAGAACCTGGACATCTACGGACACGCGCCGATTCCGGATCGCGGGCGCTGAAGGAGCTCGAGGCGCTGGCCCTCGAGGAGGGCCTGGCCGGACCTTTTGGCTCGCCACAACCGACCCGGACGGGCGCCCTCACGTCGCGGCGGTGGGGCGCGCTGTGGGTCGATGACCAGTTCTACTTCACGAGCGGCCCCCGAACTCGAAAGAGCCAGAACCTCGCCACCAATGCGAGCTGCGCGGTCTCGGTGTCGCTGGACGGCATCGACCTTGTGGTCGAAGGCAGGGCTCGCAAGGTGACGGACATGCCGACGCTGGAGCGCGTGCGCGAATGTCTACGCCTCCCGGGGTTGGCCGGCGAGCGCCGGCGGCGGAGCGATCACGGCAAGCGCGGGACGGGGACCGTGGGATCTCTACGCGGTCACTGCAACCACAGCCGTCGGAGTCGCGACCAAGGAGCCGCACGGAGCGACTCGCTGGCGGTTTGACCGCTGACCGCGGGGTGGGCGAATCAGGGATCCGGCAGGGGGAACATCCGCACCAGAAGCTCCTTGATCACGAGCTCGCTGTCGATGCTGTCGTCGTTTGCGAGCACGACGAGGCGTCTGTCATCGTCCGGGAACCACGCGTTCAGTGCAATGAAGCACCAGGGTGGTAGAAGGCTCGCCGCCCAGACATCCTGCCCATGAAGCAGCCATATCCGTAACCCTCGGCGCCCAGAAAGCCGGCGCCGCGAATCGGGGCCTGGATGGCGAGCATCTCTCGCCGGGAGGTCGGGCTGAGGAACGTTCCCGATGCAACCGCAGCGTCCCACCGCGCGACGTCCCCGGTGGTGGGACCACACGTCGCCGGCCCCCATGCCGACAGTGTCCAGCTCGAACGACCGCACCGGCAGGCCTTGGGTATGGCCTTGGGCGATCCGCTCCTGACCGGTGGCGTTCCCCGCAAAGCTGGACACCATGGCCAGCGGACGAATGACCTCCTCCGCCAGGTAGGCACCGTATGGCCGGTCGGCGGCCCGCTGACGATGTGCGCAAGGAGTGCATACCCTGGACTGCTGTAGTACCAAGTGGCTTCGGGTGGACTCCGTAGGGCCGCTCGCTGGAAAATCGCAAGCTCTTCCTCCGCCTCCATGGGCTCGGTCAGGTCGATCTCCGGCAGGTCATGCCACCGAGACCCGAGGTTGGGCGTCAGTAGATGACGGATGGTCATCGCTCGCCAGGCTGGTGGACAGCCCGCGATCCAGCGATCGACCTGATCGCGACCGAGAGCACGCCTCTTTCCACGAGCATGAGAATCGCCGCCGCAGTGAACTGCTTGCTGACCGACGCGAGCTGGAAGCGCGTGTCCTGCGTGCACCTCATAACACTGGACCTCTCCGCCATCCCGGCAGCGTGCTGAAAGGTGACGGAGTCACCTTCCATGATCAGGACGACGCCATTTAGCTTCTCCAGCTCCCCGATTGGCTTGCCAGCCCTTTCCATCACCTGCCAGGGCGCGGCGAGAGACCGGCACCCGGCAGGAACCTGCCGGCGCCCGGCTCGGCGACCACCCGCCCTTCCGAGGCCGCCAGGCTGCCTCTCGAGTACGTGGCGACCGCGCGACCGCGCATCACGCGACCCGAATACGGAGACCAGCCCGCCTTGGAGATGATGTCCTCGTCGGCGACGGTCCAGCGGGCCTGGGGATCCACCAGGACCAGGTCGGCGTCCGATCCCGGCGCGAGTCGGCCTTTGCTGGGGTACAAACCGTAGAGCTTCGCCGGGCCGCTCGGAGTAGACCTCCGCCACTCGCTCGTAGCTGATCAGGCCGCGATGCGCGGCATCGAGGAGCACGCATATGGTGGTGTCGAGACCGGGCAGTCCGAAGTGCGCTTCCCAGATCGACTCCTGCTTCTGCTCGATGGTGGAGGGCGCGTGGTCGGAGGAGACGATGTCGAACTGGCCCTCTGCAAGGCACCGCCACATCTGCGCCAGGTCGGCGTCGGTTCGCGCGCGCGCCGGCGGAGTGAACTTTCGCAGCGCGCCCCAGTCGATCGCCTCGTGCTCGAAGAGCATGAAGTACTGAGGGCATGTCTCGACCCATAGACGGGCGCCCGCCGAACGATGTTGATGCGCGATCGCCGCTATTTCTGGATTGCTGGCATGCGCGATCACCACACGAGCGCCGGTCCTCTGCGCCATCAGTGCGGTGGTCGACGTGGCCAGCAGCTCGGCATCCCGATTGCGCCATTCGAAGACGATCGCGCCATCCGACCGCCCCGCCAGATGCAGCACGCGCTCCGCCTCGGCTGTGAGGGATTCGTCTTCGCAATGCACCAGGCAGACGCCGTCTACTTCCTCGAGTCCGGCAAACAGCCGGTGGAGCTCCGCGGCGTCGTGGGCGGGGATTCCATGCGTCCTGCACGTGAACGCTTTAACGAAGGCCGCTCCCGCGCGCCAGACCTCGACGGCGGCCTCCACGTCGCCGGGCCAGGCATGGGCCGCCAGCGCGTAGTCGATGCGAGCCCTCTTTCCCACGTAGTCGATCTTCTCTTTCAGCCGGTCGTCCGTCCGCACCGGCGTAATGTGCGAATGCTCGACGATCGACGTGACGCCGGCTCTCGCGGCCGCCGCGGTGCCGGTCGGAAAGTCCTCCCGTTCGGGAGCGCCCGGATCCATCAGGTGTACGTGCGCATCGACCATGCCCGGCATCACGAGTAGATCAACCGCGCTGACGACCTCCCTGGCCGGCTGCCGTTCGTTGGTGATGGCCGCAATGGTTCCGTCGCGGACATAGATGTTTGCTCGCCGCCGACCCCGAGACGTGACCAGCAACCCGCCTTCCACGCCGAGGTCGAAGTCCGAGGTCATGCCGTCTCCGCCACCGCCTCGGCGCACACGTCCAGCGCCCTTCCTATGTCCGCGGGAGTGATGCCGATGTGTGTGACGAAGCGCACCGCCCGGCGACGTAACCGCCCCCCGAGAAGGCCCTGCTCTCTGCACCGAGCGAGGAAGGCCTGGCTGCTCCCTGCCGCAAGTAAAAGATCACGATGTTGGTCTCGACGCGAGACAGGTCGATGTCGATCCCGTCCAGCTCGGCCCAGCCCTCGGCCAGGGTGCGCGCGTTGCGATGGTCCTCGTCGAGCCTGTCCACCATGTTCTCCAGCGCCCACAGTCCCGCCGCCGCCATGACCCCGGCCTGACGCCAGCCGCCACCGAGCCTCTTCCGCCAGCGCCTCGCTTTCTCGACCGCCTCTCGTGAACCACAAAAGAGGCTGCCCACCGGGCAGCCGCCCTTGGACAGACAGAAGCTGAGAGTGTTCACGTGGGCCGCCAGTGTGGCCGGCGCAACATGCGTCGCGATCGCAGCGTTCAGCAGCCGAGCACCGTCAAGGTGGACCTTCAACCCGTTTGCGTGCGCTGCACGAGCTGCCGAGTCGATGGATTCCAGGGCCCAGCACGTCCTACCCATGACGATTGTGGGTGTTTTCCAGACTGACCATCGAAGTGAGTGGCTCGTCGATCTCGTCCGCCGGCCGGAGGACAGCCTCCACTTGTTGGGGCGAAATCACTCCTCTCTCAGTGATCACGGGGAGAAGCTGGACACCGGCGACGGCCCCGGGACCGGCCACCTCGTACAGAAACATGTGCGACTCGGAATCCACGATGACTTCGCTTCCGGGACTCGCATTTACGACGACTCCGAGAAGATTTCCCATCGTGCCGCTCGACACGAAGAGGGCATCTTCCTTGCCCATCAACCGTGCGGCGGTCTCCTGGAGCTTATTTACCGTGGAATCCTCGCCGTAGACGTCGTCTCCGACCTCCGCCGCGGCCATTACGCGCCGCATTTCGGAGTGGGGACTGTCACGGTGTCGAACCTGAGGTCGATCACCTCGATATCTTAGGCTGCCGCGTGAGTCTACCGGCCCGGATCCCCGATCCGAAGTGCGCTGTCGAGTGCCGTGTATTGGTCGGTCGCTTGGCTGGCCGACCACGCCCTGGGAAATTCGTCTCCAAGACCCTCCTGCAGGTGCAGACGCATGGTTTCGTACGCCGCACGATATTGTTGCCACATCGGGACGCCGATCTGCGGGCGCACGGCGTCGGCGGCCTCCAGCAGTTGGGCGGCGCGTGACAGCTCCCCGGACTGCGCCGCGAGGCTTGCCAGGCCCTGCAGGCAGTACGCGAGCCCCTCCCGGTAATTGACTCGCTGAAGTGACTCGACGCCTTGCCTGTTCGCACGGTCGCGACCGAGTCCGGCCTGGGGTTCAGCTTATGTCCTGCCGGGGGGTCTCGATCTTGACCTAGGCGCGACATCAGCCAGATCGGGCGGGTCGCCCGGATCGACCGATCCTCCCGGCCCCCAACGATTCCCACATGCCCAGCAGCGCCTCCAGCCGTTCTCCAGTGGCAGGTAGTCGATGCGACGGCAGCTCCGGCAGCGGATGTCTGCGACCGGAGGCCGGCCTTGAATGGCGAGCAGGTGAGTCAACTCAGCCTTGTGTTCGCGAATCGCCGCCCGAAGTTCAACCGGCACCGCTCCCGGCGGCGAGGTACGCAGGCGACCGTCAGGGCTGAGGGCGACCCTGATCCCGAGCGCGCCGAGCGCGCCGAGCAGTCGGGCGGTCTCGCTCACCACTCTTCCCACTGCTCAGCAGCAGCTTTGAAGTGACCCTGTTCCCGATGTTCCCGACCATCCTCGGCGAGCCGTTCCGACCGGGAACAGCCCTCGCCGCTGATTTTGAGTTCAGTTTGACCTTCTTCTTCTCTCTTTGTTCCCGGTGTTCCCGGTGTTCCCTCTATATCGATAGAGTGATTTAGTTTGCCGTTGCTGCGACCTTCATTAGAACGCGGTGTTTTCGTGTATATACGTGTGTCTTCTCTATGTCTTGGGAACACCGGGACAACCGGGAACCGGGACCCCGGTTTGTATTCGAAATTTGCGTTTTGGGATGTTCCCGGTTCTTCCCCTTCGGGCTGAAAACCGGGAACGCCGGGAACATTTCCATCACCTGGTGGATGGTGATCCTGTGGTGGGCCCGGGCCGTGCGGCCCGCTGTCGTCGGCGAGGATGCTGGACCGCAGATGGAGAACTCGATGCAGCGCTCCCTCAACCCGTTTTCGGAGTGTCAGGCGACAGTCCTGCTCCCCGCTGATGCTCGCCAGCAGGCCAGCGTCCCGCAACCTTCGAGCCAGAGTCTCCCGCCGAACTCCAACCCCGGTGTCAACGTCCATCTCGTTGGCGGCTCGCAGGCTGGAGGCGGGGTCGAGGAAGAGGTCCTCGCCGTCCAGCCATCCGACACGGAGTCCTTGGGGTGCCCAGACCTTCTCGTCGGGGCCCGATGAACCCCCAAAGGAGCGCCAACCCCAAGCGGCGGGCTCTCCGGGCGGGTTGCCCTTGAGATCGGCGATGTGTCCACGGCCAGCGCCGATCGCGGAAGCGAGCAGCTCCAGGAACCGCCGCTCAGGTTGCATCTCCTGTTGCTGGCTCTGCTGGGCACCGCCTATCTGGCGGAGCACCTGCCAGCCACGAGTGAGCCAGTGGCGGCGTGAGCGTTCATCGAGTGCCCCTGTCTTGACTGCGTACTCGGTGAGCAGTTCCATGCCCACGGCCAGCTCGGCGAGGTTGGACGACATTCGGGCGTGATCGCCAGCGAATTGTGGTCGCAGCTCGCGGGCGCGGTTGCGCAGCCGGTTACCCATGGTCTCCATGTATGGAGCGAGCCAGCGGACGAAGCCTGCCATCGCTTGGGCGAGGGTCCCTTCTCTTGCCGCCGCTTGAAGTACGTCGAGGCGCGGGTGTTGGGCTTTGTAGCCCGGTTGTTCAGGACGAAGTCCAAGGCCGTCGACCTCGCCCGCCCCGATCTCGATGACGAGCGAGCGCGCGGTCGCCGAGAAGCCCTCGATGACCTCCTCGCCGGTGACTATCACTGAGCCCCGAGGCTCCTGGGGAGAGCGGGGGGCTCCCGTGATGTCGGCCCGTCCGCGGCCGGCATGGTCGCCGATCGCGGTGAGCAGCATGTTCGCCTCCATGTGTTTGTGCTGGCGGTCGAAGCGGGAGCCCTCGGGCTTGAAGTTGTCGATGGTGAGGAGGGCGTCCTTGGCATGGAAGGCGAGGCCGCGCAGGTAGTTGGCGGAGGATCCCCAGTTGGCAGGCAGGTGCAGGCGGTCCATCGTCGGACCCCAGTGCTGCTGAGCGAGAGCAGCCATCTCACTCTTGCCATAGCCACTGCGGTTGAAGAGCTGCGGCGCGAAGTCGACAGGACCCAAAGCCGCCCGATAGGTGAAGGCGAGGACCGGGTAGGCGACACGAGGGGCCAGTTCAACTATCGCCAGGCTCGACCGGACCGCATCACGCAGAGCGTCTCCGGTCGGCGGCTCGGGGAGTTGGTAGCGATTGAGCGCGGCCGGGAGTGCGACCTCGACCTCCTGAACGATGCCCTCGGCCCCGATCGCGCCGCCGGCGTGGAGATAGGCCCAGCGCCCCTCGGCCAGCCGCCGCCAACCGGTGTGGATGTAGACGGTCCTACGCTCGGCGTCCTTGCTCGCCAGCTCGATTGCCGAGCGGGCGTGATCGCGGCTAGCAGGCCCGACCGTGATCCAGGGATCAAGGCTGACGACCCGCCTGAGCCAACGCATGGAGTCGAACTCATCGGCGGGAACCGAGATGGTGTCCTTCCGGTTCTCCTGCTGAAGCTCAAGGTCGTATCGGAGACGCTGCTGTTGGCCGTCGTCCTCGATCGCCTTGCGCCAGATGCGGCAGGCGAAGTCGGTGATCTGCCAGGTCTTCTCCGTACGCGGCTCGTAGCGGAAGATGCCGTCCGGGCTCATCGTGTAGTTCTCAGGTAGCGCCCACTTGTGCTCGCCGGACTCCTGATGTTCGGGGCGGCGGAGGCCGGGATCGGCGAGGCGCAGGAGATCGTCTCGGCTGTGGCCCTGGGCCAGGTAATCGTCGAGTCCAACTTTGGCTCCGCCCTCGCCGCTGGGCAGATAGATCACGCGCACGTCGGCGCCGCGGGACGCCAGGAAGCGACGCAGCCGGGCAAGCTGGATGTGGACCTGCTCCTTGGACATCACATCGGAGTCGAAGACGAGGTAGACGCGGCGCTCCTTAAGCGCCACCTGCTCCCAGTCGGCCAGGCTGACGGCGCCGCCGTCCTGGTTTCGGCCGCGCCAGGCTGTGACCCCGAGCAGGGCAATGCAGCAGAGGTCGAGGGTGGTTGCAGCGTCACCCTTCTTGATCCCCTC
This sequence comes from Candidatus Dormiibacter spiritus, assembly GCA_003244185.1. Taxonomy (GTDB): domain Bacteria; phylum Chloroflexota; class Dormibacteria; order Dormibacterales; family Dormibacteraceae; genus Dormiibacter; species Dormiibacter spiritus. The sequence continues at coordinate 44,437 of QHBT01000056.1, forward strand.
AGTGATGAGGAGCGGGCGCTTGGGGTCGCCGAGAAAGCCGCGCATCCGAGGATGCACGTCGAGCCGCATACGAGCGTCCTTCGGCGTCTCGTATTTGATCGGCTTGCCGTCGCGAGCTGCTCGGGGATTGTCCGGTCGAATTTGGTGGAAAGCGATCTCGCCGTCCGGCGTCCAGAGCGGTAACACCATGGCTGGCACAAGCCGCTGGCTGGGCGCGAAGCCGAGTCGTTCCGCTTCCACCTTGTGGCTGATTGAGAAGTAACCACGCTCGGCGGCCGCCTCAAGGGTGACACTCGAGGAGATGAGTTGGGCGTGGTGCTGGGGGAGTAGGTTGAGGCCGGTGCGCTCGCAGTAACCGTCCCAGGTGATTTCCGCGCCATCTCGGATGAAGGTGATTCGATCTGAACTCATCGAAGGCCTCCAGGAGTGCCCGCCACGCCTCGCTGACCACTTCCAGCCAAAGAACCCCCGAGGAGGAGGGGCAGGTTTCCGTTGGCGCAGAGCTCCTGCCCCCCCACCTCGACGGTTCTCATCCGGACGCGATACCTGCTCCGCGCCATGCGCGCGAATCTATGGGTCACGCACCTGGTTCTGGCATTCATGGCGATCAGAAGCAGGTGTCGCAGGTGCAATGAGCCCGGCTGCCGCCCGCCGCCAGCGAGCCGCATCGGCAAAGCGGACTGCCCTCGTGGCTAGGGCCGAAGCCGCCTCCGATCTGCGAGCAAGCCGGGCAGGCAACTTCAACCACCGCAAGCGCGCCGGCCTGGTCGCCTGAGTGCTTGCCTCCGCAGAGAGCGGTCATAGGGTGGGCGCGGACGAAGATGCCGCCCCGAGTCGAGGCGCCGCAGAAGCAGCACTCCTCACAATCTGCGCCGGCTACGGTGACCGGCGGCCGCCCTCCCTCCCGTGCGACCCAGCAGCGCTCGCAGATGGCGTGAGTCCAACGATCCTCCCGCTCATCCGTCGTCACGGCAGTGTCCTGCGGTTGACGATTTCCTCAACAAAGGCGGCCGCCGGATCGTCGAGGTCCGTCATGTTGCCGTCGGCGTCGGGGCCACCAGTGAAAACAGCGATGCCGGCAATGAAGTCGGAGTCGGGATAGCCAGCCGACAACATGGCCTTGGTGGCGCCCCTGTTGAACGGTGCATCTTTCAACTTGCCTTCCTCGTCGATCCACATACCGAGGTCGCCGCGGAGGGACACGCACTCAACCAGATCGCAACCGAGGTTCCGATCCAGCGCCTCCAGGTGGGTGCCTCGGGCATCCTCCTCCAGCGTGGTCGGGGTGAGATGGCCGTCCGCATCAAGGCGGAGGGCCCGAATACTCTTCTTCATCAGGCGACAACCTCCTTGCGCAGACCGACCAGATCACTGAACGACGCTCCCCGCGCCACTTCGTCGGCTCGGCAGCGATCGCGGAAGCCGCACCAGTCGCAGGCCGGGCCAGGTCGAGCCGACAGTCGCCCATCGCGGATGATCGCGTTGGCGTTCCGGACCGCAGCCAGTGCCCGGCGTTCGTCCTCGACATCGAACTCAAGGACGAGGGAGCGCAGCTTCGGTTCCTTGAGTCCGACATGCGCGTGGATCACGTCGAAGCGGGCGCGCGGCACAACCGGAGCTGGCTGGGCGATCCCTCGCCGCTCCTCCGCACGTCGCGCCAGCCAGTAAAGGACGAGCTGATCGCGGTGTTCGGCAACCCATGCCTCATCCCACTCACCCTCGCGGTTCCAGCGGGCAAGCCCGGAGAGTTTGTTCTCGACGATGGTGCCGTCGGGCTCGATGTAGTCAGAGCGCCCGCGCACGCTCACGCTGCCGCCGTCGGCGGTGCGCACCGTGTAGGAGTGGTCACTTTGAAGCGCCGCTGGCACCAGTCCAGGCAGTTCGCGGTGGAAGCAGGCGATTGCCGCCTCGACCATGACCGCATAGCTGTCGGCCTGCGCCTTCTCCAGCGGCTCCCGGAAGCCTTCTATCCCCTGGTCGAAGCTGACCGCGGCCACCTTCCAGGCGGTGTTCAGCGCCTCTGACGCCGAGAGTGCGGCCATGCGGGCGCCGAGCAGGGCATTGATGCCCTCGTCATAGGCCCGGCCGGCGATCAAGCGAATGCCCGGAGGCTCCCTGAGCTGAAGGATGCGGCTGTAGCCCCACTTGCGGCCGCAAGCGAACTTGTAGCTTGGTTCAACCATCGCGACCTGGGACCAGCTGAGGGAGGAACCCAATGGACCGGACGGGCGAGAGTAGCGGGCCATCGTAATTTCTCTCAGAACGGAATCGAGTCGTCGGAGTCCGACTCGACCCGACGCGGTGCCGCCGTGGCGACCGCCTGATCCAGCCTCCGCTCGCCAGCCGTGGGTTGCGTGGCCGTGGTTGGCTGCCCGCTCGCCGATGCCGGTTCAAAGACCTCGACGCGGTACTTCAGCCCCTCCTCATTGGCGCGAGGTACGACCTTCCCGCGGACGGTGACTTCCTGCCCTGATTTGAGCGAGAGGTAGGGCGTCCGGGTTTCGTCGTAGCCCCAGCTCATCGGGTGCTCACGGTTCTCGTCCCCCTCCTCGTCGTTGAACCAGGCGACCACCGTGGTTTCCGGCTGCGCAGCCAGGGCGTTGAGGAAGGTGGTCATCTTGGAGACCTGGCCAGTCTTGGGGTGCTGTCCGAAGCGAGGGCTTAGCCAGGTTCGGGCGTTGCCGAGGGAGGCACCACGATGATCGACGAGCTCCAGATCGACGACCAGCTGCCGCTCGTTGCCGTACTCCGGGCGGCTTCGGGTCCAGTACAGGTCAGCGATCCGCGCCCGATAAGCCTCGTAGTTCTTGACTCGATCGGGAGCGACCGGATTCTCCAGCGCAGGCGCAGGCGGTGGGGGCGGGGTGTAGGTAGCCATTAAGACCCTCCGTTTGGGGTTGAGGGCGCAGAGCCCAAGTAGACATCGAGCCGTTGTGCCAGCAGGCGATGAACGGCATCCAAGTTGCGGGCGGACGAAAACGCGCGATCGGGCTGGAAAGTGGCCTCAACCGCTACCTCATAGGAGCCATTGGGCTGAGTAGTCCAGTACGACCGCTTGAGGTTCACGGTGAGCGTCTCCACCGTTGGTCGGGGACCTGAAGCCGTCTGGCTGTTCTGTGGGTCGCGCGCGGGCGCGAGGCCGTTCTGAGCGGTCGGCGTGTCGGCTGCCGCAGCCGTGGGCGGTGCTATCTCAGGCTGGGGCAGCTCGTAGTCGGCGCTGACCGCGTTCGCCGTCATCGGGAAACCTCCTTGGGGGCTGGAATGGGCGGTCGCGCCTCCGCCACCGTTCGCCATTGCGGGCCGTCCATTGCCAGCACCGTTCCGCCCAGCGCCTCCAGCTCAGTCGCCCGCGTGTAGTCCGGCACGTCTTGGGAAGCGCGCGTCACAGCGTTGAGGACGCCGTACTGACTGAGATCGCCACCCTCGATCAGGTGGCGGAGAATCGAGTCCCGCTCGCCCTCGCTCAGTTGGAAGCGACGGCCCAGCTCCTCGACGCCGAGCTGCGGCCGTTCCAGCCGAGGTCCCTCACTGCTGAGGCGCAGCTGCTGAAGCAGAGCGCTGAAGCGGACCTCACTTACGGCCGCCCGGACAACATCCCGGACCTTGAACCAGAAGGCCCGATCGTCGGCGATCAGCGTTTCGTCGCGATAGACGCCGAGCGCGTCGTCGCAGTCGATCTGGCGACCGACGTGATAGCGCCGGACGGAATCGCCGGCGATCATGCCGTTCAGACAGACCAAGCGATAGACGAGGGGCTGTACGAGCAACGAGCCCTGCCCGACCTCGCTGTTGCTGATGAGGACGCCGGCTTGCACCTGATCGCCCTTCTTGACCTCGCCGACGACTCGCGCTGTGGTCGCCTTGAGGTAGAGCCGACTCTCCGTGATCTCGCAGCTGACGACCTCAAGGCCCGGGATATCTCCGAGCACCGGCAGCACCGCCTCGGCCAGCTCCTCGTTGTCCAGCCGTCGGTAACGGTCCGAGAGGTAGGCGCGGGCCTGCCCATCCAGGGTGCGGACCAAGCGCCGAGTCGAAGTTGCCCGCATGAGCCCGTTGACGTTGGCGTCCAGCAGACTCGGGTGACCGCTCCGCAAACGGTCGTAATAGCGGCGCGGGATCTCAAGGTGGTCGGCGATCTGATCGTGAGCCAGCGGCCGCAGCGCGAACTCACCCTGGCTCCCGATGTGCAGCTCGCTGCCGTCCAGCAGCGTGAGCTCGCGCGTGTCGGCCAGGAAGTCACGTTTGGTCTCCGACTGACGTCGGATCTCGCCGGCTAGCTCTTGAAGTGTGCGTCCGGCCTTCATCGGATGGACGCCTGGAAACCGGGTTGTCTGTATGCCAAACTCATAGCGGAGCCTCCTGTGTGGTTCTGGCGGCCGCTGCCCGATTCCCCAATCCGAGCGGCCGTCTTACCTATCTTTGCACACTTCTGCACACTTGTCAAGTTAGAATTGCCTACATGACCCCGACCTTTGCGGCCACCGAAGCGCGAGCGTTCACAATGGCGGCGATGCCTCTGTTGCCCGTTCAGGACGCCGCCGCCGAGGTGGAAGTCAGCGTGCGGACGGTCTGGAACTGGATACGCGCCGAGCGCATCGCCAGTTACCGTCGGAAGGGCGACCGTCGAACCTTCGTCGACCTGGAGCAGGTGCGCAACGTCGTCGGCTTCCGTCGGATCAGTGGGCCGGAGCCGGGCACCGAGAAGCCGGACACCGAGAAGCCGGACACGCGGTGAGCCGTGCCCAGGGTCTGCGAGTTCTACGGCATCTTGACCTCCTCCCCTCCTTTCAAGAGAAGGGGATTCCCGAGGGCTCACCCGAGCCCTCCTGGGGTTCCCGCTGCGCCACGGCGGCGACTTCTGCGGGCACCGGCACTAGGCCGGCATGCCCCCGGTCCGGGGGTCTGCGCGAGGGCTGGAAATGCCAGCCCTCGAGCGAGGATGTTCTCGGCCGCATTGCGGTCGGCGTGGTTCTGATGCCCACAGGCGACGCAATGGAAAGCCGCTTGGCTCTCGCGGCTCTCCGTTGCGATGACGCCGCAGGCGCGGCAGGTTTGGCTCGTAAAGTGGGTGGGCGTCTCGATCGCCGTGACGCCGGACGCCTCGGCCTTCTCTCGGAGGCGCCGCCCCCACTGCCCCCAGCCCTGGCGGTGAATGCCGCGATTCAGGCCAGCCTTGGCGCGGGCACCGTTGTGCTCGTAGCCGCCCATGCCGTCCGGCTTCGGCGCTGGCCGGCGCACCATGTTGCGGATTTCCAGCGCTTCGACGACGATCAGATCGTGGGTGCGGACGAGCTTCGTCGTCTGCTTCTCCGTCCAGTTCTTCAAGCGATCGCGCTGTCGCTGGTGAAGCTTGGCGATCGCCGTCTTGGTGCGTCCGCGCCGGTTGCTGCCCTTGCGCTGGCGGGCCATTTGTCGTTGAAGCCGCGTAAGTCGGCGCGCTCGACGCTGCGACCACTGCGGAGCCTGTAAGAAGGTGCCGTCTGAGTAGGCCAAGGTGGTCGTGACGCCGCGATCGATCCCAACTCGGGAGCCGGTCGGTTCTCGATCTACGGGCGCCTGTGGAGCCGGGAATGAGACGTGCCAGCGACCGGCCCCATCTAGCGTGATCCGCGCCATGCCAGACTCCGCGGGCAGGGGTCGCGAGACCCGAAAGCGTATCCGGCCGGCTTTGGCGACTTGAATCGCGGACCACTTCTTGTTCAGGTGCCGCACCCGAACGTCACGCACGCAGAAGCCCTCGCTCTGGCCCCGCTTCCGCCATCTCGGACGGCGATGCGAACCCTTGTGCCAGTTTTGCAGCGCCCGATCGAAGTCGCGCAGCGCCTGCTGCTGCACGCTGCTTGAGCCGTTGCCAAGCCAGGTCTCCCGGCGCGCCTCTGCCAGCTGGCGGAACCGCTCGGCGGGGCGGGGAGAGGAGCGGCGACCGGGATGCCACTGCTTGAATTGCTCCAGGGCCAGGTTCCAGACGAAGCGCGCCTCACCACAGTGCTGATGAAGCACGACTTCCTGTGCCGCGGTCGGGTCGAGTCGGTATCGGTGCGCCATCGCTACGACGCCTTAACCCCGCCCTGAAGGACGTGGCGCGCGGACTTCCTTTCGGTCATATGGATGTACTGGAAGGACCACCTTCCCGCGCACTTCCATGCGCAGTACGGCGAGCATTGGGCCGAGCTGACGATCGTGAGCGGGCAGGTGACTCAGGGCCTCCTGCCGCCGCGGGCCTTGCGCCTCGTGCGCGAATGGGCGCGGCTCCGGCAGTCCGAGCTTGACCAATGTTGGCGCCAGGCCCGCGAACGGCGCCAGCTGGATCCCATCGATCCGCTGCCGTAGGCTAAGGCCGTGGTACTCCGCATCACCGCTGTCGAGCCGCTGCCCGAATACCGGCTCCGGCTGACCTTCAACGATGGGATGACCCGCGAGATCAGTCTCTCTGACAACCTCTGGGGCGAGATGTTCGAGCCGCTCAAAGACCCCGGCTTCTTCCGGCAGGTGGGAGTCGATGCAGAGTCGCGAACCGTGGTCTGGCCGAACGGCCTGGGGCTCGACCCCGAGGTGCTGCATGGGGACTTTGCGTCCGCCGAAGTCGCGCAGCAACGTGCTGGGGTTACGACTGAATAGTTCGTTACTAGCGCGGTCGGCCAGCGAGCGTGGCGTGGAAAGGTGGTTAAGACGATGGCGAAGATGAAGTACAGAGATCCCTATGAGCACATGTCTGATGAGGAGTTCGAGCACGACTTCTTTGCGGCATTGGATCGCGATCGTTTGAAGCCGGTCTCGCTGCGCCTCCCAGAGTCGGTGCTGGCGCGGACCAGGGTGGTAGCCGAGGCTCGCGGGATTCCTTATCAGGTGCTCATCAAGGCATTGATCGAATCTGGCCTCAACCAGCTCGAACGTGCTAGTGACCGTTAGTGAGCCACCGAAAGGCTCGACGCCCGTCCGGACCCCCGGCTCACACTGGGCGAGTAGAACCGGAACTGCGCCCGGGCAGGTTCCAACGTCGATGAAGATGCCCCGGGTGGCAGCAATCGGAGTCATCGAGCGCCTCCTGCGGCGGCCAACACGGCCGAGGACTGGCGGTGGCGTGCAAATCCAGGTTGGTTCTCGCGCGTGATCTCTTGCAGCTCTCGTTGGAGCAGGCGCAGGGCGGCCTCCTCAAGCCTGTAGTCCTCGGTGACAGCCCGCCCGTGTTCGGCCAACGTGTAGGTACAGCCGTCGAAGGTCAGCTCCAGTCGCAATCTGCGCATCCCACAGACCCGCAGAAGGGCGTTCATTACCTGGTCGAGCGGCGGCCCCTGCGCGCTCCTGCTGCCCCACTCCTCGCCTGCGAGCAGCCAAGGGCGGATCAGCGTGGCGACCTCGGCCACCAGCTGTTCGTGATCGCAGTCCGCGATGGCGCCCCACGAGGTGCCGGCTCTATTCACTGCTGTTTTCCGCCGCAGGCGTCGCGGCCGTGTCCGCTACCCCAACCGTGCAGTTCCGTCACCGCTCGGACTCAGAGCGCAGATAGGCAGCGAAATCCAGGATCTGCTGGCGATCCGCTCCGCTGAGAGAGTGGTCGGCCTCGACCCGTTCGAGAGTGCGGTACCGCGCCATCACGCCACCCCCTGGGTCGCTGTGGTCCAGTCAGCCGTGATGCGCCGCTGCGCCTCGATCAGGGTCAGGCGTCTGGTACAGACGGCTTGGTTCAGCGCCCGTTCAACACCATCTTTGGCGTTGGGTGAAGCTCCTGGCTCGGGCCAAAGATTGCGCTGATCGTCCGGTGCCCCGCCCAGCTCGAGCGAGATCAGGTGATCGAACTCGAAGTCCCCGGCGGAGCCGGTGGCACCGTACCGGCGCATCGACTTCCGCTTCTGGGGCTCGGTTTCGGAGGCCGGAGGGCGAATTGTCTTCGTCCAGCCACGAACGCAGATGGTTGATCCGATATCGGCTTGGGTTACGGCCGGGTTAGTCGCCCCAGGAGTGCAAGACGAGTCGGGAAGGGTCTGATTTCCAGCGACCTGACGGTAGTGACAGGCCGCGCCGGGCACGGAGGACGCCTGCGCCAACTGGCCGTTCGAAGCGGCGCCGCTGCCTTGGTGCCGGGCCGGTGAGCTTGGGCCTCCAGCATCGGCGCAGCCGACCAGTAGTAGGGTCACCGCCAGACCGCCGACGATTCGGGTGCTCATCAGAATCCACCGTCGAGTTCGAACTGCAGCTGCGCCGATCGTTCTCGGTTATGAGCTGCGACTTCTTCCGACCAGTCGTAGGGCGCGCCCGCGCGCCGTCCGTACTGCGGGTTGGGGCCGTCCGGTGGACCGTGGGCCTCGAAGAACTCGTGGCAGTCGAGGCACCAGGCAGTGACTGGACAAGGCGTTGGATCGCCCCAGGTCTCGCCGCTGACAATGAGGCCGCAGCGAGGGCAGCGAGCCGTGAAAAACGCCTCATCGTGGCTCATCAGGCCGCCTTGCGGAGATGGGCGGCGCAGAGTCGCCGTCCATCGATCTCGGTGCGAGTCGCGATCCCGCAGACGGCGCAGGGGCCGGGCCAGGGCATCTGCGCCAGCTCGTGGCGGTGCCAGCGCGCCACTTTGATTGCCGCGCCGTACTCACGAGACTTCGGGCTCATGCGGCACCCTCGGAGTCGTGGGCGCGGCAATAGCTGATCCACGTCCCGACAGGCCCCCACCGCTTCTCGCGGAGCTGTCGCCCGCAGGCGCAGCGAGTCTCGCTTAGGCGGAAGTCCGTATTGCCTTCCACCACACGGAGGTCGCGCACGTAGGCGAGGTCGTTAACGTGCTCGAACGCGACCTCGGCTAGGTCGTCGGGGATCTCAAAAGTCAGTCGGGACACGATGACTCGTCCTCCAGTTCGCGAGGTGAAGAGAGCGCCGCCGCGCCCTCCGCTGGCTTGGAACTGCTCGTCGCGCCAGGAACCTTGCGGCGGCAAGGGGAATCTGTTGAAGTCGGGGTCAGGGCAGGGGTTACCCCCGCCCCGACCTGCTCTCTCCACGACCCGGGCCACCGGATCGCTGCCGGACCTGCGACGGGTGTCAGCTGCTGTGGCGAAGGCAGGACTGTTCAGCGTGCATGTCGCAGACCCGGCAACGTCGGGGTTCACTGGGTGCGCTCCCGATCGGGGTCTGGGAGCAGGCGGAGGGCAAGAGCGAGGCGATCTTCGGCGCGGGCGACGGCCTCGCAGCGCCAGACCTGGACCAAGAGGTCCTCCATCTGGCCGCCCCGACCGGCCTGCCACTCAGACGGAGTAAGCCTGAGCGCGAGGTGAGTTTCGGTTAACTGCCGCTCCCTGGCGGCCTTGAACGGGATCACGATGCCGGCGGCCACAAGGTTTCCTCGTCCTGGAGCTCATCTGATTCGACCACGCTGAGGTCCGGCTGGAAGACCAAGTCCGGCAGACCCTCGCGGAGGAGGCGGCGGCTTACCGTTGCGCGGTGCCAACATGTCGGCTGTCCGTAGATCCCGGCCGGGCAGTTGCAGCTGAGCTCACCGTCCGACTGGAGCGACAGGTCGTAGCGGTGGCCATCGCGGCCACATACCTGATATTGACAGTCATCGACGCGCCACGCTTTGCGGTGGCTGAGCATCTCCGATGGGGACGTGCGGCGGTCGAAAGCCTTCGCCATTACGCCCCCACCCCACTCGGGATGTCCGTCAGCCGCTTGCCGCATTCGCAGCAGCGATCGTTCGCCGCCTGGTCGCGGAAGACGACCTTGGGAAAGTCGTCGGAGTCGTAGCTCGATTCATGGAAGCGGTCTATGCCGAGCGACCCAGAGGCTCTCGACAGCAGTTCATCGAGGCGCTCTTCGCCGGCCTCGGGAGGGGTCCAAAGTCCGTACGCGTCCATCACTCCTGCGATGCAGTAGGGGCAGTAGGTGTCGGCTCGGTAGGCGTAGCCGACCACATCGGTTACCGCGCTCACGCGGCTACACCTCTCGTCCGATCGCGATCGAATACGGCGGAGACGAGGGCCAGCAGCCCGTCGCCATCGCTGATCCGATGTCGCCGACGCGAGGGCTGCTCCGGCGTCGGATCGAACTGCTCAAACCCACAAAGCGAGCAGCGCTTCGCGCCGATCTGCATCGGCAGCCCGCAAGCGCAGTGGGCGTGGGCGCGGTCGCCCAGCGCGCAGAGACTCGGACGGCAGCTGCTTTCAAGCTCAGTGAGCAGGGAGTTGCTGATGGCCGCTACCTCCGGGCCCCGGGCGAGGCTCGCGTAATGCTCAACCTCTTTGTCCAGGTCGGCCTCGCCAGCGATGGCGCCGAAGGTATTCCACGGCTCACCGCACACACGGCAGGTGACGTCAGCCATCGACGCCCTTCCCGGTGTTCCAAGCCGCGTACGGGTGGTGGTTGGTGAGGAACTGAGCGCACTCGCACTCCTCGACATCCGGATCGTGCTCGTGCCAGACGACGAAAACTTCGGTCGGGTAGCCGTCTCCGCCTGCTTCCTCGCCGACCTGCGCAACGTAGTCGTCAAGGAGGAGCTGGTCAGTGAAGGTGCGCTCCTCATCGAGCGCCCCGTTCACGACCACGCTCACGTCGGCGTAGGCCATCATTTGGCCTCCTCGACGCCAGCGGCCACTGCCCGCGCCCTCCGTCGCGTTGGGGGACGAGCGCCGCCGTTCACTAAGGGCGTCCGGAGAATGGTCGCGATCTGATTGAGGGCGGCGGGATCCTTGATCGTCGGCGGGAGTCCCTGCTCAACTCGGGCAGCGATTAGGCGCCTAACCGCCTCGTCGAGGGTATGAGTTGCCGAGGCGACGGCCACTAGAACCGCTCCTCAAAGAGATCGGTGACCTCATCGCAGCGGTCACACGTGAACCACTGATCCCCGCGGTAGCCCGCCACGATCCCCTTCTGATCGCTGCCGCAGCGTTCGCAGTACTGCTCGTCCGGGCATTCGAAGTCGGGGCCAGCGATCTCGTACTCGAAGCCGGTAACGCCGGGCGGGTAGTTGGAGAGCGCCATCAGCGGGCGGCCCTCGACTTAGCGATTTTCTGGACTGCGAACCTAGTGCCCATGGAATGGAAGCGGCCCATACTTGGGATACTATCACGACTTCGTGATAAGTCAACCGGCTCGACTACCGCTTGTCGTAGCAGGGGAAAAGATCAGCAGCCCGGGCCGCCATATACGCTTACCGAGATGGCGGAAACCGAGCCGCTCCGAGGCGAAATTCGGATGATCATCAGGAAGGCTAGGGAACGTCTCGGCGTGAGCCAAACCGAGTTCGCGCGGGCCTTGAGCCAGGTTCTAGGACATCCGGTTAAGCAGTCGCGGCTATCCGAGTGGGAGTCAGGCCGAACTGAACCAATGAGCAGCGTCCTCCTCGCGGTGGCGGAACTTGGCGGAGGCTCTCTCGACGTCCTCCGACTACGAGGATCTCTAGGTGAGCGCCTGGATCACATTGAGGACGAGGTGGCAGACACGCGTCGGCTTCTGGCCGAGCATGAGCGCGAGATCGCCGATCTGCGTGTCGCTGTCGGAAAGGTGGGTGCCGCCGTCGCGAAGGCGGGTCCGGCCCCCGCAGCAGACGGCGCGCTGCCAGCTGACGTCAAGAAGCGCATTGACCAGCTCCACCGAGAGTTGGCAGATGCCCGTCACCTGCTGGGTCTTAAGCCGCGGTCACGTCCGGCCGGAATGGACGAGGCGGCGGAAGTCAGTGCTCTGCACGAGAACCTGAGCGAGGTCAGGAGGGCGGTGAGCATCCCACAGACCCCGTTCCCGCCAGAGAAAGAGGGTCTGGAAGAGCGAGTGGCGATACTCGAAGATCAGATGCGTCGGGCCTGGCGCCGGAAGCAGTTGCAACGGGCAAAAGAGGCTGACACCCCCACGCGAGTCGCTGAGGACGTGTGCTGATTAGATGTCCACTGCGCTTCGGCTCGTGACAAAATGCCAGCACGGTCATGGCTATCACTGGTTGGGTCGGCGATCGTCCCGGCTTCAAGTACGACCTCTGCCTTCATGGCGCGGAGATGCTTGCCCGGCGGCTAGAGGCGTCGGACCTCAACGAGGCGGAGTTTTGTGCCCGGCTGAGCAGCTTCGTGGGGCAGGCGATCTCCTCCGACAGACTGAACCGCTGGCTACGCGGCTATGACCTGCCCGACACTGAGATCTTCATCGCAGCTGACACGTTGGCCGGGCCAGGATTCGACATGAAGCCCACCCGGCGTGACGTGCTGCGCGGCCTGATTGGTGTGGGTGCGCTGGTCGTCGGTGATGGGTTCCTGGACGGGCTTTCCGTCACCGGATCGGGGGGCGGTGATGGCCCAACGGTTGATGACCTCGAAGCCCGCACCCGCGATCTGGTGCTTCGCTGGCCGACGGTCAATCCACGCGAGCACATGTTGGTGGTAGGCAATCACCAGGAATTGCTGGTGGGTAGTTTGACGCGCCCCCAAACAGCGGCAGTGGAACGGCGGCTCCACTCGCTCGCGGGTGAGACGGCATTGCTGGCAGGGATGCTCAATTTTCGGAGCGGCCAACTGAGTCATGCCGAAGCGGATTGGGCGGAAGCCAGTTTCCACGCCCATGAGGCGGCCGACGACGACTTACGAGCATACGTGCTGGTTGCGCGCAGCCAACTCTTCTCGGCGATTCCGATTGACAGTGAGGTCAGAGGCGATCGAGCGCTGCAACTCCTTGACCAGGCGCACAGCATGACCGGTTCTAATAGTTCGCCGCGCGTCCGCTCGTGCCTCCTAGCGCGCAAAGCGGAGGAGGTTGCACTTCTTGGCGAGCCCGCTCAAGCTGATGCCGACTTGGATTGCGCTGCGACTGAGATGGCACGACTACCTGCCGCCGGCGATCGGTTCGGGCATTGGGGAACCATCGACCTCGATGGCTATCGCGGTAGTCGCGATGTTCTGCTCGGCCGTTGCCACGAAGCTGTGGATCTCCTCGAATCCGCTCTCGTGCGGGCTGGCTCTCAGCCCGGTCGAGCGATCCTGCTCGCGGACACAGGAGCCGCGTTGGCTCATCCAGAAGGCGACGTTGCTGGGGCCTGCGACAAACTAGGTGAGTCGTTTGAGCTGGGGGTCAAGGTAGGTGCTGGCGAGTTTGTTAGGCGCGTGCTCCGTATTCGTCGTCAACATCTCAGCAACTGGCGCAAGGAGCCAGCAGTACGCCGCCTCGACGAACGGCTGATGGCGGCTCTGGCATAAGCGGGCGACTCGCCGATCGGGCAGTTGGAGTTCTGCTGGGCGCGGCGTGCGGCGATGCTTTGGGCGCGCCCTACGAAGGGATCTGGAACCCTCCTCCGCAACCCGAGATGTCCGACGGGCACGCATTTCGGGCAGGCGAGTGGACCGACGACACATCGCTCGCAGTCGTGATTGCAGAGGTTGCGGCCGGAAAAGCCGATCTGCGGACGCCGGAGGCGCTCACCGCGATCGGCGAGGGTTTCTTGGCATGGTTCCGCGAAGGAGCTCCGGGGGCCGGCGCCACTACTCGGGCAGTCCTGTCAGCCGCGGGGAGCGGAGTCGATCTTCCGGTTATGGCCCACGCTCACTTCGAGCGAACTGGACAGGGCGGTAGCAACGGCGCCCTCATGCGGACCGCCCCGGTCGCGCTCGCCGCCCTCGGTGACGACCGCAGGCTGGTCGAATCAGCGATGGCCGTCGCCTCCCTAACCCACGCCGATCTGGTGGCAGGCGAGGCCTGTGCCATCTGGTGCGTGGCGATTGACCGAGCGATCAGGGAGGACAGGCTCGACGGCGTGTGGGAAGCGCTGCCACTCCTACTGCCGGAGGTTCGAGATCGGTGGTTTCGATGGCTGAAGGAGGCTGCGACTCAGCCAGCCGCCAACTTCAAGCCGAATGGCTATGCTCCGCGCTGCCTTCAGGCGGCCCTCGCCGCCATTCTGCAGACTCCAGGGAGTGGCCTGATGGACTCGATCGTAGCCGCCGTCAGGGTGGGAGACGACACCGACACCGTGGCCGCCGTCGCTGGGGCCTTACTAGGGGCTCGATGGGGTGCAACCGCGATTCCCGGCTCCTGGCGCTCGATGCTGTATGACCGCTGGGGACGGACAGCCGAGGATCTGGAGCGGGTGGCTCGCACAATCGTCGGAAGGCCCTCTCCCGGCAACTCCCCGCGGCTCACCGCGGGCCGGGGCGGATAGCGCTCAACCGCCACACGACCGCGGGCTGAGAATGGCCAGACGCCCAGACGGGTTGTCCGCCGGAAACCTTGCGAGCGCCAAGGTTGCGGGGACTGAGCGCTCGAAGCTGGGATCACGCTGGCTCTAACGTCGTTGTCGCTTTTCAGGTTGGGGCTGAGTTCCTGTTGGAACAAGTAGCGGATTCCGTTCCCGCGCAAGTAGATATGTGAGTCATCGGTTGCCACGGTCCGCGCCGGCGAGGGTCAGCGACTTACGCTACCGGAGTGGAGACCCGAGTAGCCCTCATCGCCGCAGTTGCCGCCCTTCTGGGTGCCCTGATCGGCGGCGTGGCGGTATGGGCGTCGACCGCTTATGTCCAACGACGCCAGGACCGCCGAGAGAAGAGACAGCGGGTTCACTCCAGCTTTCAGCGGGTTCTGCTCGCAGCGAACAGCTACGCGGCCTTGACCTCGCCGTTCCAGCGCGGATCGGATGGAGGAGCCTGGACTCCTGAACAAGACATGAGCGAGGAGTATCGCCGTCGCTTCAACAAGACGCTGGAGGAGGTCGCCGAGGGGCTCCGTAACGCGGCTGTGGACCTAACGTTGGAGGGACTCATGGAGCCCGTCGACAGAGTCAAGGAGATGGCAGTAAAGTTCGACGCTTTCCGTTGGCACCGGGAGAGCTTTCGCCTCGGCGCAGCGACAGAAGAAGCCGGAGAGGGCTTGAGCGGACCCCATTTACTGGTCCACCCCTTATGAAGGTTCCGGGGTGAACGATGCGGCGAACACCGCTGGCGGTAGGTAAGCCAGGGCGCTGTGCGGTCGCTGGTGATTGTAGACGTGGCACCAGTCCTCGAAGAGAACCCTGGCCTCCATGATGGTGTTGAAGACCTCGCGCGCGAAGAGTTCGTCTCGCGCCCTGCTGTTGAAGCTCTCGACGTAGGGGTTCTGCCAGGGGCTACCTGGCTCGATGTAGGAGGTCGCCGTGCCGCTGGATGCGGCACCAGTCTCGGATGGCCGCAGCGATTAGCTCAGGCCCGTTGTCGCAGCGGATGCATTCCGGCGAGCCGCGCCGGAGCCGAGCCTCCTCCAGCGCCCCCACCACGTCATCGGCGGTGACCGAGCGGCCCACCCGCCGGGCCAGGTTCTCACGGGTGAACTCGTCACACAGTGACAGCACCTTGAGCGGCCGACCGTCAGCGGTGGAATCGAAGAGAAAGTCCAGCGCCCAAACCTGGTTCGGCCGTTCAGCTCGCAGCCGACTGGCGGGCACCGTGCTCTGGCCCAGGCGGCGACGCTTGATGGTTTGAACTGGAACTCTCAACCCCTCCTCCCGCCACAGACGCTGGACCCGCTTGCGGTGCACCAGCCAGCCCTCCAACCGCAGCTGAGCCCAGGCTCGCCGATAGCCGTAGCGCGGCCACAAGGCCGAGAGCTCTCGCAGCCTGGCTCTCAGCGCCTCCTCTGGCGCCAGCACCGGCCGCGGCCGTCTCTGTGTGCTTCGGTTCTGCCCGATCGCCCGGCACGCCCTTCGCTCAGAGACCTGGTAGCGCTGCCTCAGGTGCGCCACCGCCTCTCGCCGGCGGGCCGGGCTCAAAAGTTTCCCCGCGCCACCTCCTTCAGCATCTGGTTGTCCAGCGTCAGGTCGGCCACCACCCGCTTCAGGCGACCGTTCTCGTCGCGCAGCCGGCGCAACTCCTTGGCATCTTCGGCCTTCATGCCGCCGTACTCGTTGCGCCAGCGTGCCAAGGTGGCCTCGCCGACCTCCAGGGTCTTGGCCACCTCGGCCACGCTCTTTCCCTCGGCCAGCAAACGGTCCGTCTCTCTGAGCTTGCGCACCACCTGCTCCGGTGTGTGTCTCCTGCGTCTCATGGTTCCTCCTGGCCCTTTCGGGTTGTGGTGGAACCTTCATATCAGGTGGACCAGTTCACGGGGGTCAGGCTCGTGCCGGGGCTGGAGGATCTCCTGGGCTGCGGCCCGTGTTGACTGCGAGTCCCTGGAAGCGGACTGCTGTACTACTACCTAAGGCAGCGTTAGGCTTCTTGGCTCTTTACGTCTCAACGAGCCAGGCTCGTGGATTGTCGTAACCCTCTGGTCGTCGCCACCTCAGACTCGACGCACAGTTGTCAAGAGGTCTTCGGCCTCTTCGATCCAGTTGAACTCCAAATCGCTCATGACGTAGTTGGGATCCTGAACCGATCGTCCGGCCTGAAACCGGCAAACGGCTGAACCTCTTAGGTCGGCAGGGACGCTGCCGAAGGCCTGCTTCCAGCTTTGAAGTAGGGAGCCTCCTGTTCAATCCGCAGAATCGGCATCTTTCTGCTCCATGGACAGTGACGCACAGTGTCGGGTCGGCGGTCCGCGCTAGGTTAGTCGTCTTGGAGCGTTCGCAGCATGGCCTCGTAGGCGTCCCCAGGGCTGAGGTGGCTGTAGACCTGCTGGATCATGGCTAGCGAGGAGTGGCCCAGGATCTGCGCAAGCTGGATTGGGTTCATTCCGCGCGTCAGCTGCCAGGTAGCGAATGAGTGTCTGAGCAGGTGCGGATAAACCCGCTTCGTGATACCTGCCTCCTCGGCCAGGTGGCGAAGCATCTGATCTACGCCGGACGTAGTGAGCGGTTGATATTCTCCGCCGGGTCGGCGCCGGTGAGAGATAAAGAGCCGAGTGCTGCCCGCGTCACGGGGTCGACCGCGCTCCGCGAAAATCCGTAGGCGACGGTAGAGCCGGGGTACAGGCACCAGTCGATCCTGCGAGCCCTTGCCGCGAACGTGCAGGTAGTAGTTGCGGCCCTGCTCAATGAGGTCACTGGTGCGGAGGCCGAGCAGCTCTCCGACGCGAAGGCCCGTATCCGCCAGTATGCGAACAATCAGCTTGTCGCGCTCAGACCGTGCGGCTTCCTCCATGTGTTGGATCTCCTCCCGGCTGAGCACGTCCACCAGGCGCTTGGGCAACCGGGGTAGCTGAGCCTTGGCCGGCACCTTCTCGCCTTCCTTCTGCGCCCAGGTCAGGAAGTGGTTGATCGCGCGCGTGTAGGAGTGAACCGAGTGCTTGGAGAGAGGGGAACCGTTCCGGCCCCCATTCTCCAGGAGCTCAGCCGAGAGGACGTCCAGCTTGCGCGCGGTGAGACTGCCGATCTCCCGGATGTTCTCCCGCGCACAGAACGGTAGGAGAATCCCATGAAGCGGGTAGCGATAGGACTGGTTGACAGTGCTGGGGGATAGGCCTCGGGCGCGGCAGTGTGCCAAGTAGTCACCGATCAGCGACTCCAGGGGCGCGGAAGACGCGACGGTCGGTTCAGGCATTATGTCGGCAAGCATAGCGGCCTCGTGGCGAGGCCGCTCCACTATAGCGCATGCTCGCGACATATCAGGGCCATTTGTGCAGTGCTTGAAGATGCTTGCGGCTTGGTAGCATACGCTGCTTCAGAGTTCGAAATCGACTGCAGAGAGGTTAGTGGTGCGCCTGGCAGGAATCGAACCTGCTGCCTCTTGCTCCGCAGGCAAGCGCTCTATCCGGTGAGCTACAGGCGCGCACGCGCAGCCCCTAGTGTACTGACGCCTTCGGCTCAGCCGGCCCGCCCGTCAATGGCCACCAGGGCCCGCTGCAGCTCGACCGAGTCGAGCGCCCAGGCCAGCACGAAGATACAAAATTGGTGAGACTGCCAGAGGGCCACTGAAATATTGCGGTTGTCCACTGTCCGCTGGCGCAACCAAGAGTGAGCGCCGAGCTGCGTCCCGACTCCCTGTCGAAGGCCTGGCTCCAGCTGGTCCTCGCCTGGCGTCGGGAAGCCGAAGACGCCGACCTGGAAGGCTCGCTGGGCGGCTCCGTCGTCGGAGAAGCGGGCGACAACCGAGCTGACACTCCGGCTCGAGCTTGAGCCGGGCTCGGCTGTGCACGAATCGCTGCCGGTGGCGAACTCGGTTGCGGCAGAAGCGTCGGCTCCCTCGCCCTGCAGCTGCTTCCAACCGCTGGACAGTTGCGACCGCCACGGCGAGGTGATCGGGAGACGCTTGAGGTAGGTCTCTATGTCGCTTGGCGGACCGCAGGGCTTGAACTCAGCCGAGACGTCTCGTGCCTGCAGCCCCACCTGAGTGGGCTCGACCTGGTTGAAGGCCAGCGGACCGCAGGCAAGGGCTGAGAGCATCGTCAGCGTGACGGCGACCACGGCAACGATGCGTCCCGGCCGAAGGCTCGTTGGTCTGGGTGGCATGACTGGGCAAGGTTAGACTGGCTTCGCGTCGCGCCCGTAGCTCATCGGACAGAGCGTGCGGCTCCGGACCGCAAGGCAGGGGGTTCGATTCCCTCCGGGCGCACCAATTTT